>NZ_JBVIGV010000003.1:331641-454313 GCF_055570615.1 Streptomyces sp. NPDC031121 | reverse complement strand
GAAAAAAAGAGGGGGGGGGAGAGGGGGGGGGGGGGGTGGTGGGGGGGGGGGGGGGGGGGCGGGTCCCCCCCCCCCCCCACCCCCGGTCCCCCCCTTCCCGGAGGTCTGTCTTGGACGCCTTCTCCACGGCCATCCGCGTCGCGTCGCACGAGCAGCACACCGAGGCCGAGTCCTCCTCCTTCATGAGCGACCTGCTCGGCGGCCGGCTCGGAGTCGACGCGTACGCCCGCTACACCGAGCAGCTGTGGTTCGTGTACCGGGCCCTGGAGGACGCGGCCGAGGCCCTCGCGGACGACCCGGTGGCGGGGCCGTTCATCCGTCCGGAGCTGCTGCGCGTCGCCGAGATCGAGCGCGACCTGGCGTACCTGCGGGGCCCGTCCTGGCGCGAGACGCTGGTGGCGCTGCCCGCCACGCGGGCGTACGCGGACCGGGTCGCCGCATGCGCGGCCACCTGGCCGGGCGGGTACGTCGCCCACCACTACACCCGCTACCTGGGCGACCTCTCCGGCGGCCAGATCATCCGCGACAAGGCGGAGCGGACGTGGGGCTTCGCACGCAAGGGCGACGGCGTCCGCTTCTACGTCTTCGCGGACATCTCCAACCCGGCCGCCTTCAAGCGCGAGTACCGCGAGCTCCTCGACGCGATCGCCGCGGACGACCTGGAGAAGCAGCGCATCATCGACGAGTGCAAGCGGGCCTTCGACTACAACGGGGCCGTCTTCCGCGAGCTGGGCGCGGAGTTCCCGCTCAGCGCCTGACCGGCTGGGGCGGGGCGGCGAAGCGGACGCGCCCGCCGATCTCGACGGTGCCGTCGGGTCCGGGCGCGGTGAGGATCTGCGAGCCGGCGCCCTGGTTGATGTTGAGGGCGCGGTTGAGCTGCGCCGTCAGCAGGGCCGCGGCCGAGCCGGTGGCCTCGTCCTCGGCGATGACCCCGTCGGGCCGCCGCGGGAAGCCGCGGGCGCGGACCCGGCCCGCGGCCTCGTCCTCCCAGGCCCACGCGTAGAGCCAGCCCTCGCCGGGCGGCGGGGCGGGCAGCGCGTCGACCTCCCCGGGCGTCCCGTACTGCTGGCTTCGCTTGCCCTCGACCCACTCCGGCCGGACCGTGATCCAGGTGAACTCGCCGTCGTCGCGGGCCCACACGGGCCCGGCCGGCGGCTCCAGCTCCTCGATGTCCAGCAGCCAGGCGACCCCGACCAGCGGGTGCCCGGCGAACGCCATCCGGGTGCCCGGAGTGCGGATGTCGACGACCCCGCGCTCGGGGTCGTCGACGAACACCGTCTCGCTGTAGCCGAGTCCGGCGGCGAGGGCCTGCCGCGACGCATCGTCCGGGCAGGTGCGGCCGTCGCGGACGACGCCGAGCAGGTTGCCGAACCGCCCGTCGCCCGCGCAGAAGACCCTGAGTACGTCGAGATCGTTCACGCGGGCATTCAAGCACGGCCCGGCCGCGGGCTGCGCGCCGCCGCCGGGCCCCCCGGACGGCGCCCACGGCGGCGGCGCCCGGGGCCGGCTACCAGAGCCGGTCGACCGCCCCCGGATGGAGGGCGATGCGGGTCCCCGCGAAGTCCTCGGGCCGCCCGGTGCGGCCGCCGGCGCGCGGCGGGAAGTAGCCGAGCACCTCCTTGTCGAAGCCGGGCGCGTCCGTGGCCAGCGGCTCCGCCGGCGTGCCGCCCACCAGCACGGCCCCGGGCAGGCGGGTGAACCCGGCCGCCTCGTAGAACCCGGCGAGCGGCCGGTCGCAGCTGAACAGCACTATGTCCACGGCCGGGTCGGCTGCCAGCGCCGCCCGCGCGGCCGCGACCAGCCGGCCCCCGTACCCGCGGCCGCGCACCGCCTCCCGGGTGACGACGGAACTCAGCCCGGCCGCGCGGTAGGTCCGCCCCGCGTGCCGGACCCGCTTGTACAGCAGCGCCAGCGACGCGAGGACCGTCCCCGAGGCGTCGAGCAGCAGCAGGGTCCGCGGGGCGAGCGCCGGATCGTGCCCGGCGGCGGCGCCCGGCCAGGCCTGCGCCTCCAGCTCGGCGACCTGCGCCGCGAGGCCGGCCGGCAGATCGGCCTCCGGCCAGGCTGCGACCGTCGCCGTCATGCGGGGATCCGGACGCCCGCGCCGCCGACCCGCACCCGGGGGTCGCCGGGCCGCAGCTCCACCGTCAGCACGCCGGGGCGGCCCATGTCCTCGCCCTGGTGGAGGGTGAGGACGGCCTCCTCCGGTACGAGCCCCGCCTCGCGGGCGTACGCGCCGAAGGCGGCCGCGGCGGCCCCGGTGGCGGGGTCCTCGACGACGCCGCCGACCGGGAAGGGGTCCCGTACGTGGAAGGTGTCCGGGCCGGCCCGGTGCACCAGCTGCACGGTGGTGAGGTCCAGGCGCTGCATCAGCGCCTCCAGCCGGGTGAAGTCGTAGTCCAGGTCGGCGAGGCGGGCGCGGGTGGCGGCGCCGAGGACGAGGTGGCGGGCCCCGGCGAAGGCGATCCGCGGCGGGAGGGCGGGGTCCAGGTCGGCCGCCGGCCAGTCCAGGGCGGCCAGCGCCTCGGCGAGGTCGGCGCCGGCGATGTCCTCGGTGTGCGGTTCGACGCTGGTCAGGACGGCGCGCAGGCCGCGACCGGTGTCGGCGACCGAGACGGGCACGGTGCCGGCCGGGGTGGCGAAGACCAGCTCCCCCGGGCCGATCCGCTCGGCCAGCGCGACGGACGCGGCGACGGTCGCGTGCCCGCAGAAGGACACCTCGGCCTTCGGGCTGAAGAAGCGGAGCGTGAAGGTCCGGCCGGGCGGGCCGTCGAGGCCCTGCGGCGGCCCCGTCAGGAACGCGGTCTCGCTGTAGCCCAGTTCGGCGGCGATCCGCAGCATCGCGGAGTCGTCCAGGCCGCTCGCATCGGGCACGACCCCGGCGGGGTTGCCGCCCGCGGGGTCGTCGGAGAAAGCGGTGTAGCGCAGTACCTCGGTCGTCATGCTGTGGCTCAACTGCGCTGCGCCGCGGCGCATTCCCGGCCCGCGGCACCCCCGGCGGGGCCCGCTCAGCCGCGCCCGATGTACGGCATGGCGGTCGCCATCACCGTCGCGAACTGCACGTTCGCCTCCAGCGGCAGCTCCGCCATGTGCAGCACGGTGCGGGCCACGTCGGCGGCGTCCATCACGGGCTCCGCCGCGAGCTGCCCGTTCGCCTGGAGGATCCCGGTCTGCATCCGCTCGGTCATCTCGGTGGCCGCGTTGCCGATGTCGATCTGCCCGCAGGCGATCCGGTACGGGCGCCCGTCCAGGGAGAGCGACTTCGTCAGGCCGGTCATGGCGTGCTTGGTCGCCGTGTACGCGACCGAGTGGGGCCGGGGGGCGTGCGCGGAGACGGAGCCGTTGTTGATGATGCGGCCTCCTTGCGGGTCCTGCTCCTTCATCTGCCGGAAAGCGGCCTGCGCGCACAGGAAGGAGCCGGTGAGGTTGACGTCCACGACCCGCCGCCAGTCCTCGTACGCGAGGTCCTCCAGGGGCACGCCGCCGGGGCCGAAGGTGCCCGCGTTGTTGAAGAGGAGGTCGAGGCGGCCGTACCGCTCGCGGACGGCCGCGAAGAGTGCGGCGACATCCTGCGGGGAGGTCACGTCGGCGGGGACGCACAGCACGTCCGCCCCGGGCCCGGCCGCCCGCGCGGTCTCCTCCAGCGGGGCGGCCCGGCGGCCGGCGGCGGCCACGGCCCATCCGGCGCCGGCGAGGGCGAGGGCGACGGAGCGGCCGATGCCGGAGCCGGCCCCGGTGACCACGGCGGTCTTCTTGCCAGGTGCGTTCATGGGGCCGCAGGGTACGGCAGGAGCCGGGCGCGCCGGAGGACGTTCCGCCGGCTGAGAGCATGGACCGGCCAGGGGTGTGAAAAGACGACGAGAAGACTGGAGTCCGCATGCCGGAGACAGGGCCTGCGACGGCCGCGCACGAGCCGTCGCCGAAGACGCCGCCCGCCGCGCCGACCGCTTCCACCCCCGACCCCCGCCCGGCCCCCGCCCCGGGCTCCGGCTCCGACTCCGGCCCCGGCCGCGCCGGCGCAGCCCTCCCGGCCCCGCGCCCGGAGGCCGCGCCCGCCCCGCGCGGCGGCATCGCCGCCGCCCGCCGCACCGGGCTGCTCGTCATGGTCGTCCTCGGCGGGCTCAGCGCCCTCCCCCCGCTCTCCATGGACATGTACCTGCCGGCCCTGCCGGAGGTCGCGTCCGCCCTGTCCAGCCCCGCCGCCACCATCCAGCTCACCCTGACCGCCTGCCTCGCCGGCATGGCCCTCGGCCAGCTCGTCATCGGCCCGATGAGCGACAAGTGGGGCCGCCGCCGGCCGCTCCTCGCCGGCATGGCCCTCTACGTCCTCGCGACCGCCGTCTGCGCGCTCGCCCCGACCGCCGAGCTGCTGATCGGCTTCCGCCTGCTCCAGGGCCTGGCCGGGTCCGCCGGCATCGTCATCGCCCGCGCCGTCGTCCGCGACCTGTACGAGGGCGTGGAGATGGCGAAGTTCTTCTCCAGCCTGATGCTGATCTCCGGGGTGGCGCCCATCGTCGCCCCCCTCATCGGGGCCCAGGTGCTCCGCTTCGCCGACTGGCGCGGCGTCTTCGTCGTCCTCGCCGCCGTCGGCCTCGCCCTCACCCTCCTCGTGTGGCGCCGCCTCGACGAGACGCTGCCGCCGGCGCAGCGGCACACCGGCGGGGTCGGCGCCGCCCTGCGGACCATGCGCGGGCTGCTGGGCGACCGCGTCTTCGCCGGGTACGTGCTGGCCGGCGGCTTCGCCTTCGCCACGCTGTTCGCGTACATCGCGGCCTCCCCGTTCGTCGTCCAGGAGATCCACGGGGCCTCCGCGCAGACGTTCAGCCTGCTGTTCGGCCTCAACTCGGTCGGCCTGATCGTCGCCGGGCAGGTCAACGGCAAGCTGCTCGTCGGCCGTGTCAGCCTCGACAAGGTCCTCGCCTGCGGGATCGCCGTCACCGTCGCCGCGTCCGCCGCCCTGCTGCTGATGTCGGCGGGCGCGTTCGGCCCGGTCGGGCTGGCGCCGGTCGCCGCAGCCCTGTTCGTGCTGATGTCCGCGATGGGCCTGGTCCTGCCGAACACCAACGCGCTGGCCCTGATGCGCACCCCGCAGGCCGCCGGATCGGCGTCGGCGCTGCTCGGCACCTCCTCCTTCCTCGTCGGCGCGGCCGCCTCGCCGCTCGTCGGCATCGCCGGGGAGGACACCGCCGTGCCCATGGCGGTGGTCCAGGTCTGCTGCTCGCTCCTCGCCGCGGGCTGCTTCCTCGGCCTGTGCCGGCCCTGGCGCAACCGGGGTGCCGCCGCCGCGGCGTGAGCCGGGGGCCGGGGGCGCCGTAAACTTCGCAGGTGAACGCCTCCGCCCCCACCACCGCCGAAACCCTCCGGTCCGCGCTGGCCGGACTCCTCGACGGGCTGCCGCCGAAGCAGGCCGCGGCCGCCGTCGAGCGGCTGATCGCCAACTACCGGGGGCGCACCCCGACCGACGCCCCCGTCCTGCGGGACCGCTCCGACGTGGCGGCGTACGCGGCGTACCGGATGCCCGCCACCTTCGAGGCGGTCCGCTCCGCGCTCGCCGGCCTCGCCGAGGCCGCCCCGGACTGGACGCCCGGCTCCCACGTGGACGTCGGCGGCGGCACCGGTGCGGCGACCTGGGCGGTCGACGCCACCTGGGACGGCCCGCGCGGGACGACCGTCCTGGACTGGGCGGAGCCCGCGCTCGCCCTCGGCCGCGAACTGGCCGGGGCGTCCGGCTCGCCGGTCCTGCGGGGCGCCGAGTGGCGGCGTGCCGTCATCGGCTCGGCCCTCGCCCTGCCCGCCGCGGACCTCGTCACCGTCTCGTACGTCCTCGGGGAGCTCACCCCGGAGGCCCGGCGCGCCGTCGTCGCCGAAGCCGCCCGCGCCGGGCAGGCCGTCGTCCTGATCGAGCCGGGCACGCCCGAGGGCTACCTGCGCATCCGCGAGGCCCGCGACCAGCTGATCGCGGCCGGCCTGCACGTCGCCGCGCCCTGCCCGCACGACGGGACCTGCCCGATCGGCGTCGGCGAGGACTGGTGCCACTTCTCGGCGCGGGTCAGCCGCTCCTCGCTGCACCGGCAGGTCAAGGGCGGCTCGCTGCCGTACGAGGACGAGAAGTTCAGCTACGTGGCGGCCACCCGCTTCCCGGCGGAGCCGGCCGCCGCCCGGATCACGCGCAGGCCCCAGATCCGCAAGGGCCTCGTCCTGCTCGACCTGTGCGGGCCCGAAGCCGAGGGCCTGGTCCGGGCCACCGTGACGAAGCGGCACGGCGACCTCTACAAGCGGGCACGGGACGCGGAGTGGGGCCGGGAGTGGCCCCCGGCCGCGGGCTGACACCCGCGGCCGGAGACCGGGACACGGCGGCCCGCGGACGGGACGCCGCTCCCCCTACATCCGCAGCTCCTGCGTGCAGCACTTCACGCTGCCGCCGCCCTTGAGCAGCTCGCCCAGGTCCATCGGCACCGGCTCGAAGCCCCGCTCCCGCAGCGGGCGGAACAGCCCGGCGGCCGCCTGCGGCAGCAGGACGTGCCGTCCGTCGCTGACCGCGTTCAGCCCGAGCGCGGCCGCGTCCTCGGCGCCCGCGATCAGCGCGTCGGGGAAGAGCCGCCGCAGCACGGCC
Source organism: Streptomyces sp. NPDC031121 (assembly GCF_055570615.1). NCBI lineage: Bacteria > Bacillati > Actinomycetota > Actinomycetes > Kitasatosporales > Streptomycetaceae > Streptomyces > Streptomyces sp. NPDC031121. Next base: position 447,700 of record NZ_JBVIGV010000003.1, on the reverse strand, counting down.
CGGCTGCCCGGGGAGAACGCCTCCGGGTGGTACATCACCTCGTCGCCGTCCAGGACGCACAGCGCGGTGTCGAGGTGGTAGTACCGCGGGTCGACCAGGTCCAGTCCGATGACGGGCCGGCCGAAGAACTCCTGCGCCTCGTCGTGGGAGAGCGGGCTGGAGCGGAAGCCCCGCCCGGCCAGGATCCAGCTGGCCGTGACGGCGAAGTCGCCCTCGCCCTCGTTGACGTGGGCCGGCTCGTGGACGTCCCGGAAGCCGTGCGAGCGGAACCAGGCGCGGTGGATCTCCGCCTCGCCGGTGCGCTCCGCGTGCGCGAACCGGGCGCCGAGGACCCGGCCGTCGATGACGACGGCGCCGTTCGCGGCGAAGACCATGTCGGGGAGGCCCGGGTGCGGTTCCAGGGTCTCGACGGTGTGCCCGAGGGCGAGGTAGCGGTCCCTGAGGTCTTCCCACTGGGCCATGGCCAGGGGGAGGTCCACCGGTTTCGCGGGGTCCATCCACGGGTTGATGGAGTACGTGACCTTGAAGTGCGCCGGTGGGCACATCAGGTAGCGCCGGGGTGTGGCGTCTCTGCGCAAAGAAGGCTCCTCACGACTCACGGACTGGTGGGGGAATCGTCTCTCCTCCGGGGGCACCGCGCAGTGGACTGACCGGGTGGTTCGCACATTGACTGAAAGACGAGACGTTCCGGTTGGTAATTTGTCCGAATGACCAGCAAGAACCCTGACGCGAAGGCCCCCGACGCGAGCCGCCGCAGCGAGCGCTCCCGGCGGGCCATCCTCGACGCGGCCCTCGCCCTGGTCGGCGAGGTGGGCTACAACAAGCTGACCGTCGAGGCGATCGCGGCCCGCGCCGGGGTCGGCAAGCAGACGATCTACCGGTGGTGGCCGTCGAAGGCGGCCGTCCTGCTGGACGCCTCGCTCACGCTCTCCGGCGAGGCCGCGGACGGGGGCGGCTGGACCGGCTTCCCCGACACCGGCGACCTCGCCGCCGACCTGAAGACCGTCATGCGGGCGACCGTCGACGAGTTGGCCGACGAGAAGTACGCGGCGCCCGCGCGCGCCCTCACCGCCGCCGGGGCCACCGACCCCGACCTCGGCGCCCGCTTCACGGAGCAGCTGCTGGAGCCCCAGCTCGCCCTCTACGAGGAGCGCCTGCGGTCCGCCCGCGACACCGGGCTCATCGACCCCCGCACCGACCTGCGGGTGGCGGTGGAGATGCTGCTGGGTCCCCTCACCTACCGGTGGCTGCTGCGCACCGGCCCCCTGACCCACGCCTTCGCGGACGAGGTCGTCGACCGCGTGGTGGCGGGCCTCGCCCCGGCCCCGGAAACCGGGTGACCAGCCGGGGGTGGCGAACGTCACCGACGCCGCCCCCCGCACCCCCCGACATGTGAATGACCGGATTCCACCACCTAAATGGCGATATTCCGGGCTCCGAGCAGGGACCCGTCCTTGAGGAGAGCGGTCACCCGGACCGCAGGATGGTGGGACGATGTCAGGGTCTGCCGGGGCCAACGCTGAGGTGAGGGGATAGATGGGGTCTGAGTCCGGCCGCGTCAAACGCGGCGAGCAGAGCAGGATCTCGCAGTGGCTGCGCCGGCGCCCGAAGTCCGCACCGGAGGACCCCGGCCGGGTACGCGAGGCACTCCTGCTCTCCGCGGCCGCCGCGGGCCTGCCGCTCGCTCCCGCCGCCCACCCGGTCGGCTACCGGTGCTCCTGCGACCGGATCGGCTGTCCCACCCCGGCGCGGCACCCCCTCTCCTTCGCCTGGCAGACCCAGTCGACCACCGACCGGGCGCAGATCGAACGCTGGGCGCGCAACCAGCCGCAGGCCAACTTCATCACCGCGACCGGCATGGTCCACGACGTCCTCGACGTCCCGCTGGAAGCCGGCGCCAAGGCCCTCGAACGCCTCCTCGCCGCCGGCATCGACGTCGGCCCGGTCGCCGAGTCGGGCGGCACGGGCGACCAGGCCCGCATGCTCTTCTTCACCGCCACCCGCGGCACCCCCGAGGACGAGGACGAGTGGTGGCCGTGCGAACTGGACTGCCACCCGGAGACCATGGACGAACACCCGGGCCTGCGCTGGCACTGCCGCGGCAGCTACGTCCTCGTCCCCCCGGCAGCCCTCCCGGGCGACCACGCGGTGGCATGGGTCCGCGGCATGGAACACCCCCTGCCGGACCCGCTGACCCTCCTGGAAACCCTGACGGACGCCTGCGCGGAACACGCCGCCGCCCCGACCGAGGCCTGGCCCCTCCACCACTGAGAAAACCGGGGAGGCGCGGGTCGTGAAGGCCGGTGGAGACCGCCCTGGCCCGAGGGCTTTCCCGGGTCAGGCGGTGCAGGCGGCAGACGAGTCGGCCTGTACGCCGGGTTCTGTCACCCGGCGGCCTCGCGGCCGCCGGGGAGACGGCCATCCATCTAGGACCGGCGTTGCCGCCGGCCTCGTGCGGTCTACCCGCGGACTCGGGCGGGCAGCCCTCGATCGTCCGCGCAGAGCCGTCCGGGGACGGCTCCTTTTGACCTTGCTCCGAGTGGGGTTTACCTAGCCGCCTGGGTCACCCCAGGCGCTGGTGGTCTCTTACACCACCGTTTCACCCTTACCGGAGGCCGAAGCCCCCGGCGGTCTGTTTTCTGTGGCACTGTCCCGCGGGTCACCCCGGGTGGGCGTTACCCACCACCCTGCCCTGTGGAGCCCGGACGTTCCTCGGCGGGATCCGGGGATCCCGACGCGGCCGTCCGGCCGGCTCGTCTGCCGTGCCGACCATGCTACCCGGCCCCGCGCCGCCGCTTGACCTTGCCGCAACGGCAAGCTTTCGCCGCCGCCGTCCTGCTGCTGGAGGCGTGGGTGCTGCGGTCGCTGTACGCCGCCGAGCGTGCCCGCGGCGCCGTCCCGGGTGAGGCCCTGCGGGCCGCGGTGCGGGCCGTCGTCCCCGCCGCCGCGCGCCGGCTGCTGCTGCACGAGCTGCGGACCGGGGCCTGTCTCGTGCGGTGGGTGCTGCGCCGCCCCCCGCACGGTGTCGCCGCGGGCGGCCTGCCGGCCGCGTACACCGGGCCGCAGACCGCGATGGTGTACGGGATGGTGTTCGTCTCGCTCGTCGAGACCGTCGTGCTCGCCCTGCTCATCCCGTGGCCGGTCGTGCACCGCGCGGTGCTCGTCCTCGACGTGTACGCGGTGCTGTTCCTCCTCGGGATGCACGCCGCGTGCGTGACCCGCCCGCACGTCGTCGGCGCCGACGGCTCGCTGCGGCTGCGCTACGGCGCCCTGTTCGACCTGGCCGTCCCGGCGGACGCCATCGCCTCGGCCCGCGTGGACCGCCGCTACCCGCAGGGCCGGCTGGTGGACCTGTCCGAGGACGGGGTGCTCGACCTGGTCGTCGGCGGCCAGACCACCGTGACCGTCGAACTGTCCCGGCCCGTCGGCTTCACCCGGCCGCTGGGCGCGCGGGGCGCGGCCCGTACGGTCCGCTTCCACGCCGATGATCCGCGCGCCCTCGTCGCCGCCCTGCAGGGTCCTGCGGTCACGCCGGATCCGCGGTGAACAGGATCTTGGCGCGGCCCGGGTCCGCCCGCGTGAGGCGTACGCGGATGCGGTCGCCCAGCGGGAGGTCGCCGGTCGGGGACTCCACGCGGCCGACGACCGCCGGCTCGGCCAGGTGGACCGTCCCTGAGCGGGCGTCGCGGTCGTCGGTGTCGATCACCACCGCGTCGAAGGCCTCCCCGACGCGGTCCTTCATCAGGGCCGCCTCCACGAGGTCCACGCACTCCCGCTCCACCGTGTTGGCCTGGCGCATGCCGCCCGCCATGCGCCGCGGCAGCTCCTCCAGGCCCGCCAGCACCCACTGCGGGGCCCCGGCCCCGCTCGCCGCGGCCAGGCACAGCTCGGCCGTGTAGCGGTCGGCGAGGCGGCGCAGGGGCGCGGTGCAGTGCGCGTACGGCGCCGCGACCGCCGCGTGCACGACCGGCCCGTCGGGCGCGCCGCCGGTGAAGACCGTGTATCCGGCGCCCCGCAGCAGGGCCGTGCACTCCTGCAGGAACGCGGCGTGCGCCGGCCGGTGCGCGTCCAGGGAGCGGACCAGCTCGGCGTACGGGACGTGGTGCGGCCAGTCGATCCCCAGGGCCTGCGCGGCGCGCCGCAGCCGGCCCACCGCCCCGTCGGGGGCCGTCGGCAGGGTGCGCAGGACGCCCGTCCCGGAGGCCAGCATCAGGTCGGCGGCGGCCATCCCGGTCATGAGGGACACCTGCGCGTTCCAGCCGTCCGCGGGCAGCGGGGCGCGGTAGGCCAGGCCGTACGAGCCGTCGTGCGCGACGATCTCCTGCTCGGGCACGTTCAGGGACACCCCGCCCCGCTCGCGCTCCTGCTCCTCCCGCAGCCGGCCCACCTCGCGCAGCAGCGCCAGCGGCTCCTCCGCGGTGCCGGAGTCGATCGCCTGCTGCGCCCCTTCGCCGTCGAGGCGGGCCCGGCTGCGGACCAGGGCCCGGCGGATCCCCGTGCGCTCCACCCGGCCCGCGGAGTCCAGGTCGAGCCGCCACAGCAGGGCCGGGCAGGTCTGGCCGGGCAGCAGGCTGGCCGCGCCCTCGGACAGGGCCGGCGGGAGCAGCGGGACGCGCCCGTCCGGGAAGTACAGGGTGGTGACCCGGCGGTGCGCCTCCGCGTCGACGGGCCCGCCCGGGGTGACGAAGGCGGCCGGGTCCGCGATGGCGTAGTGGACGGCGTACCCGCCGCCGGCGCGGCGGGCCAGGTGCATCGCCTGGTCCAGGTCGCGGGAGGACGGCGGGTCGATCGTGAACAGGGGGAGGTCGGTCGCGTCCTCGTCCGGGAGGCGGGGGGTGCGTACGGCCTGCTCCGCCTCGGCCAGCACCGGCGGCGGGAACTCCCGCGGCACGTCCAGCCTGGCCCGCAGGTCGCGCAGCGCGGCCCGCAGGGCAGCCCCGTCTGCGCCGGTCATGTGCAGATGACGGCGTGGCATGGGTCGAGCGTAGGGCGGGACGGCGGGGGCGGCACGGCGAGCGGTCTACGCTGGGGCGGGGCCGCATCCCCTTTCCGTTCCGGTCTTGAGGAGATACACCGTGCTCGTGCTGCTGCCGCCGTCCGAGGGAAAGGCCGCCGGCGGGACCGGCGCGCCGCTGGACGCGGGGACGCTGTCGCTGCCGGGGCTGGCGGCGGCGCGGGAAGCCGTACTCGCCGAGCTCGTCGACCTGTGCGCGGGCGACGAGCCGAAGGCGCGCGAGGTGCTCGGGCTGAGCGAAGGGCTCCGCGGGGAGGTCGCGAAGAACGCCGGGCTGCGGGACGCGGCCGCGCTGCCCGCCGGGGAGCTGTACACCGGCGTGCTGTACGACGCGCTCGGCCTCGCCGACCTGCCCGCCGCGGCGCGGGCGCGGGCCGAGCGGTCCCTGCTCGTCTTCTCCGGCCTGTGGGGTGCCGTGCGGGTGACCGACCGGATTCCGTCGTACCGGTGCTCGATGGGCGTCAAGCTGCCCGGGCTGGGCGCGCTCGGCGCGTACTGGCGGGAGCCGATGGCCGAGGCCATGCCGGAAGCCGCCGGGGACGGGCTCGTGCTGGACCTGCGGTCGGCGGCGTACGCGTCCGCCTGGAAGCCGAAGGGGGAGGTTGCGGGGAGGACGGCCACCGTGCGGGTGCTGCACTCGCAGGTCGTGGACGGCGTGGAGAAGCGGTCCGTGGTGAGCCACTTCAACAAGGCGACCAAGGGGCGGCTGGTACGGGATCTCCTGGCCGCAGGGGCTGAACCGGCGGACCCGGCGGAGCTGGTCGAGGCGCTGCGGGAGCTGGGGTACGCGGTGGAGGGGGAAGCCCCTGCACGGGGCGGACGGCCGTGGGCGCTCGACGTGGTCGTGACCCAGATCCACTGACGGCCCGCACCGCCGCCTGACGTGGGTCGGCGGCGCCGGGACCGTGTGGCGGACGGCCCGGCCGGGCCGTCCGCCGGTCATCTGGCGTCCGGCGCCGCCGGGGGGAGACCGTCCGGAGCGGGGGGCGGCGGAGATCAGGGCTTGCGGTGGCGGCCGGTGCCCGGGGCCAGGGGCGGGCCGGCGGGGCCGGTGGGCGGGGTGTCGGCCTCGGGGTAGAGGAGGCGCTTGGCCGCCGCGAGGTCGGGCGTGAACGCGTACGGCTCCCAGGTGTGCCCGTTCCAGCGCTCGACCGCGCGCGGAGCACCGGGGTTGACGTGCGCCGCCCTCGGGCCGCCGCCGGGGGCGAGGGGCACGGCCCGCAGACGACCGGTCTTCGCGTCTCGGCGCTCGGCCCACTCGGACAGCGGTTCGTCGTCCATGTCCCGGAGGGTAGCGGCTCCCGGCGAGGCGTCGGCGGGGTCCTGCGGGCATTGCACAAGAAGGTGTCGCCACGGCGGCGCCGTACGGCGGCCTGCGCGCCCCGGCGCGCGCGGGGGCGCGCCGGGGGCGGGGTCAGCGGAGGTGGGACGTGTCGTTGAGGAGGCGGAGGGAGGCGTTGCCGTCGCCGTAGTAGGCGACCGCGGAGAGGGACGCCGCCGCCAGCTCCATGCGGAACAGGGACTCCGGCGGGGCGCCGAGGGCCAGGCGGACCAGGATCTTCACCGGGGTGACGTGCGTGACCAGCAGCACGGTGCGGCCCCGGTGCGCGGCCAGCAGCCGGTCGCGGGCCGCGGAGATCCGCCGGGTGGCGGCCGCGAAGCTCTCGCCGCCGCCCGTCGGGGCGGCCTTCGGGGAGTCCAGCCAGGCCTGGAGGTCGTCCGGGTGGCGCTCCTGCACCTCGCCGAACGTCAGCCCCTCCCAGGCGCCGAAGTCGACCTCGCGCAGGCCCTCTTCGACGGTGACGGCGAGGCCGAGCCGGTCGGCGACCGTCTGCGCGGTCTCCCGGCAGCGGCGCAGCGGCGAGCTGACGACCGTCTGGATGGTGCCGCGCGCGGCCAGCGCCTCGGCCACCGCGTAGGCCTGCCGGCGGCCGGCGGGGGACAGTTCGGGGTCGCTGCCGCCGCTGCCGGAGAAGCGCTTCTGCGGGGTGAGGGCGGTCTCGCCGTGCCGGAGCAGGACGAACGTCGACGGGGGCCCGAGGTCGGGGCCCCAGCCCCGGCCGGCCTTCGGCGCGGCGGCGGCCGGCCCCGCTTCGGCTGCCGGCGCCGGAAGGACGGCGGTCGTGGGGGCGGCGGTCCCCGGCGCCGCCGCGGCAGGCGCGGCAGCGGACCCCGCGGCAGGCGCGGGTGCGGACGCGGACCCCGCGGCCGCCGCCGAGGCGGCGAGGGCTGCGCGGACCGCGGCGGCGCCTGCCGTGGCGTCGCCCGGCGGGCCCGCCGGGGGCGGTGTGGCCAGAGTGCGGGCCGCCGAGGCGTCCAGGGCGGCCGCGGACGCGGACGGCTCCCACTGCCGGCCGGCCCGCCCCGCGTCCATCGCCTCGTTGGCGAGCCTGTCGGCGTGCCGGTTCCGCTCGCGCGGGATCCACTCGTACGTCACCCGGCCGCGCGGCAGGACCGCCGCCGCCTCCGCCGCGAGCGGCTTCATGTCGGGGTGCTTGATCTTCCAGCGGCCCGACATCTGCTCGACGACGAGCTTGGAGTCCATGCGGACCTCGACCGCCGCCTCGGGGTCCAGCTCGCGGGCGGCCTTCAACCCGGCGATCAGGCCCCGGTACTCGGCCACGTTGTTCGTGGCGACGCCGATGTACTCGGCGCGCTCCGCCAGCGTCTCGCCCGTCGCGGGGTCCAGGACGACCGCGCCGTAGCCGGCGGGCCCCGGGTTGCCCCGGGATCCGCCGTCCGCCTCCACGACCAGCCGGGGCATCAGATGCCCGAGTCCGCCGTACGGACCAGGATGCGGCCGCAGTTGTCGTGCCGGACGACCCGGTTCGCGGCCGCGGCCTTGATCTCGTTGACCTCGGCCATGTCGAGCTCCAGCCGGCAGCCCTCGCAGCGGCGCTGGTACAGGCGGGCCGCGCCGACGCCGCCCTGCTTGGCGCGGATCTTCTCGTACAGGGCCACCAGGTCCGCGGGGAGGGAGGCGGCGACGAGCTCGCGCTCCTTCGTGATGCGGGCGGTCTCCGCGTCGAGTTCGCCGGTGGCGGCGTCGCGCCGCGAGGTGGCGTCGGCGAGCTTGGCCTCCAGGGCGGAGACCCGCTCGGTCAGTTCGCCGACCCGCTCCTGCGCGGCCTCCAGGCGCTCCATCACCTCGAGGACGACGTCCTCCAGGTCGGCCTGGCGCTTGGCGAGCGAGACGACCTCGCTCTGCAGGTTCGCCAGGTCGCGCGGGGACATGCCGGCGCCCGAGTCGAGCCGCTGCTGGTCGCGGGCGGCCCGCTGGCGGACCTGGTCGACGTCCTGCTCGGCCTTGGTCTGCTCGCGGGCGGCGTCGCTCGCCTGCGTCTGCGCCGCCACGAGCAGGTCGCGCTGCTGGGAGAGGTCCTTGGTCAGCGAGTCGACCTCGGCGTGCTCCGGCAGCGACGTCCGCTTGTGGGCGAGCTGGGACAGCCGCACGTCCAGGGCCTGGACGTCGAGGAGTCGGATCTGGTCGGCGGGCTCGGCGTTCAGTTGGGGGCTCCAGGGGTAGTCGGGGAGGTTGCGGACGGCGCGTGCGCCGTCCAGGGGTCGGTGACCGTGCGGGACACATGGGTGCGCAGGCCCCAGCCGTGCCGCTCGGAGACGGAGTCGAGCTGGGCCGCGGCCTGCTCGCACCAGGGCCACTCGGTGGCCCAGTGGGCGGCGTCGACGAGCGCGAGCGGGCTCTGCTCGCGGGCCTCGGACGCCGGGTGGTGGCGCAGGTCGGCGGTGAGGAAGACGTCCACGCCGGCCGCCCGTACCTGCGCGAACAGGCTGTCGCCGGAGCCGCCGCTGACGGCGACGGTGCGGACGGTCATGTCGGGGTCGCCGGCGACGCGGATGCCCTGCGCGGTGCGCGGCAGCCGGGCGGCGGCGCGCGCCGCGAACTCGCGGAGCGTCTCCGGGTGGTCGAGTTCGCAGATCCGGCCGAGGCCGCGGCGGCCCTGCGGGTCGGTCGGGTCCGGCACCAGCGGGCCGGTGATCCGCAGGTCGAGCGCGCCGGCGAGCGCGTCGGAGACGCCGGGGTCGGCCGTGTCGGCGTTGGTGTGGGCGACGTGCAGCGCGATGTCGTTCTTGATCAGCGTGTGCACGGCGCGGCCCTTGAAGGTGCCGGCGGAGACCGTGGTCGTGCCGCGGAGGTAGAGGGGGTGGTGGGTGACGAGCAGGTCGGCGCCCAGCTTCACCGCCTCCTCGACGACCTCCTGCACGGGGTCGACCGCGAACAGGACCCGCGCGACCTCGGCATCGGGGTCGCCGCAGACGGTTCCGACCGCGTCCCACTGCTCGGCCCGCGAGGGGGGCCAGAGAGCGTCCAGCGCGGCGATGACTTCAGAGAGACGGGGCACAGGCCAAGGCTACCGTCCGTACGGAAACGAAAAGGTCCGCCCGCGGTGCCCGGCCGCCGGCCCCCGGCGGGCAGCACAGGCGGCGGTGCGGCCCGGCGGGAAACGGCGCCCGGCCACCCTTAAGGGTGAAGCCGGGGAGGTCGTGTTGTTCGGCTGGTAGTGCGAAAACTAGCTTCCTCACCGGAGGTGACGCACGGATGACTGTCTGTGCCATCGAGATCGCGACGGCTGCCCCCTTCACCATCGCCGCGGACGGCTCGTACGCCGCCCGGCTCGCCGGGAGCGGCGAGGCGCGCTACCCGGAGCGCTGGACCCTGGCCGGCCCCGAGCCGTACGCGGTGCCGCTGCCGCTGGCCCAGCCGGAGGAGGCCGACAGCGAGGTGCTGCCGCTCGCCGACGGGCGGGTCCTGATCCACCGGCGGGTCGCGGACCGGCACGCCTTCGCCCTGCTGTACCCGACGGGCGGTGTCGGGGCCGGCCCGCGGACGGGCGAGCTCGCGCTGGGCTCCGTGGTCCCCAAGCGGGAGGACGTACGGGTGTCCCTGCTGCCACCGCCGCCCGGCGGGGCCGGCGCCTTCGCGCTGGCGTCGTCGGCCGCCGGCTCGGCCGTCTGGCAGGTGGCGGGCGGCCCGTTCGGGCCCGTGGCCCGGATCCCCGGCCGCTGCACCGGCGGCGTCTGGCTGGACCGCGGCGGCCGCATACTGGCCCTGGACCGCGAGCGGGAGGGCACCGTCAAGGCCGTCACCGTGGACCTGGGGCGCGGCGAGGCGACCCCGCTGCTCCAGATCGCGGACGGCAGCGAGGACCGGCTGCTGTTCGCCGACCCCGACAGCGGGCTGCTGCTGATCCGGTCGGACGCCGCGGGTGAGCCCCGGCTGGGCTGGGGCGTCCTCGGCAGTGCCCGGCCCGTCCGCTTCCCCGAGTGCCTGCGCGGCCTGCCGGCGACGCCGTTCGCGGTCCAGCCGGGCCAGGCGCTGATGCCGGAGACGTGCGGGGTCGCGTTCCGGCTGGAGGACCCGGCGGACGGCTCCGGCGGCTGGGGCGACGTCGCCCTGTGGCGGCCCGCCGACCGGCGCGTCTTCCGCCTCGCCGCGCCCGCCGGCTGGCTCGGCACCGGCGTGTGGAGCCCCGAGGGCCGCCTGCGGCTGCCTTTCTCCACGCCCGAGGTGCCCTGCGGGATCGCCGGGGTGGCTGTGCCGGACGCGCCGCCGCGACCGGTCCGGGTCGAGTCGCCGCCCGCGGAGCCGGCCGGGCCGGAGGCGGCGCCCCGCCCGGTGCCGCCCCGCCCGGTGCCGCTCCAGCAGGCCCCGCTCCAGCAGGCTCCGCTCCGGAGCGCCGCGCGCTGACCGGCCCTGTCCGGTCGCGCCTACCCGGCCGCCGCCCGGCCGTGCCGCAGGCCGAACACCTCGGCCGCGGCGAAGGACTCGCCCTCCGGGCGGCCCGCGTAGTGCGGTGTCAGGAGCGAGTCCAGCTCCTCGTACGAGAAGACGTCCTTGGCGGTGTCGAACACGGCCGCCACCCTGGGCCGCTCCATCACCGCGACGATGCCGCCGTGGACGACGAACAGCTGCCCGTTCACCCGGCCCGCGGCCGGCGAGGCCAGGTATCCGACGAGCGGGGCGACGTGCTCGGGGGCCAGCGGATCGGGGCGGCCATCGTCCGGCACCCCGAACCCGGCGAAGACGTCCTCCGTCATCCGCGTCCGCGCCCGCGGGCAGATCGCGTTCGCGGTGACCCCGTACTTGGCGAGGGCGAGGGCGGTCGAGGTCGTCAGGCCGACGATGCCGCCCTTGGCTGCCGCGTAGTTCGGCTGGCCGGCCGAGCCGCCGAGGAAGGCCTCGGAGGAGGTGTTGACGATCCGCCCGAAGACCGGGCCGCCCGCCGCCTTCGACCGCTCCCGCCAGTGCGCAGCGGCGAAGCGGGTGGTGTTGAAGTGGCCTTTGAGGTGGACGCGGACGACCGAGTCCCACTCGTCCTCCGACATGGAGAACACCATCCGGTCGCGGAGGATCCCCGCGTTGTTGACCAGGACGTCCAGCCGGCCGAAGGTGTCCACCGCCAGCTCGACGAGTTCGCGGGCCTGCCCGAAGTCGGCGACGTCCCCGGCGTGCGCCACGGCCCGGCCGCCCGCCGCTCGGATCTCGTCGACGACCTCCTGCGCCGGGCCGGCGGACGCGTCGCCCGATCCGTCGCGGCCGGACCGGCCCAGGTCGTTGACGACCACGGCGGCGCCGAGGCGGGCCAGTTCCAGCGCCTCGGCACGGCCGAGGCCCCGGCCGGCGCCGGTGACGACGGCGGACAGTCCCTCGAGTGGCAGCGGCATCTGCGGGTTCCTCTCCGACGGGCGTAAGGGCGTACGGGCCTGAAGGGGCGGTCGAGGGGCGACGGCGCCGCGCCGCTCAGAGTTCGATGCAGGTGCGCAGGGCCGTCCCGGTGCGCATCTGGTCCAGGGCGTCGTTGACGTCGGCGAGCCGCACCCGGTGGGTGATCAGCCCGGCCAGGTCGACGCGGCCCGCCCGCCAGAGGGCGATCGTGCGCTCGTAGGACCGGAGCACGTCCCCGCCGCCGTACATCGACGGCAGGATCCGCTTCTCGTCGAAGAACAGCGAGAACATGTTGACGCAGTAGTCGTCGTCGAGGGCGCCCGCGCCGACCACGACGACGGAGCCGCCGCGCCGGGTCATCTCGTACGCGGTCCGCACGGTCGCGGACCTGCCCACGACCTCGAAGACGCAGTCGAAGCCTTCGCCCCCGGTGATCCGCTGCCGCGCGTCGGCGAAGGCCTCCGGCGCGACCGCCTCGGTGGCGCCGAACCGCAGCGCCGCCTCGCGCCGGGCGGCGACCGGGTCGACGGCGACGACCTGCGCGGCGCCCTGCACCTTGGCGCCCTGGACGACGGAGATGCCGACGCCGCCGCAGCCGATGACGGCGACGGACGACCCGGCCTCCACCTTCGCCGTGTTGATCGCCGCGCCGAGCCCGGTGGTGACGCCGCAGCCGATCAGCGCGGCGATGTCGTACGGCACGTCGTCGGGGATCTTCACCGCGCAGGCGGCCGGGACGACGAGCTCCTCGGCGAAGGTGCCGGTGCCGGCGAAGCCGAAGACGTCGCCGCCGCCGGTGCGCCGGAAGTTGGGGGTGGCGGCGTTCCCGAATGCCGCCAGGCACAGGTGCCCCTGGCCGCGCCGGCACGCGGGGCAGTCCCGGCAGGGCGGCAGCCAGCAGACGAGGACGCGGTCGCCGACGGCGTGGGTGGTGACCCCGTCCCCGACGTCGGTGATCTCGCCCGCGGCCTCGTGCCCGGGGACGAACGGTGCGGGCTGCGGCAGCACCCCGCTCATCGCGGACAGGTCGGAGTGGCACAGGCCGGTGGCCCTGATGCGGATCCGCACCCGGCCGGGCCCGAAGCCCACGGCCTCCATGTCGTCGACTACCTCGAGCTTCTCCTGGCCTATCTCGCTCTGCAGCGCTGCGCGCACGGTGCGGCTCCTCGGCTTGGGGCTACGGGGGTGCGGGGGTGCGGGGGCGACAGGTCCTTAACCGTGCTCGACGACGGTGTCCGCGAGGACGGGGGCGTCGTCCCGCTCCGCGGCGCCCACCGCGACGCGCACCCGGCCGGGCTCCTCCCACATCCGGATCCGCAGCGTCTCGCCCGGGTAGGCGACGCCGGCGAACCGGGTGCGGTAGGCGCGGACGCGGGTGACGTCCCCGCCGAGCGCGGTGTCGACGACGGCCTTGAGGGCCATCCCGTACGAGCACAGGCCGTGCAGGATCGGCCGGTCGAAGCCGGCCGCCTTGGCGAACTCGGGGTCGGCGTGCAGCGGGTTCCAGTCCCCGGAGAGCCGGTAGAGCAGCGCCTGCTCCTCGCGGACGGGCCTCTCCACGACCCGGTCGGGGGTGCGGTCGGGTGCCTCGGCGCTGGCGGAGGGGCCGCGGTCGCCGCCGAAGCCGCCCTCACCGCGGACGAAGATCTGCGCGTCGCTGGTCCACAGCGGGCCGTCGGCGTCCGCGGCCTCCGAGCGCAGCACGATGACCGCGGCCTTGCCCTTGTCCCAGACGGCGGCGACCTTGGAGGTGGCCGTGGCCCTGCCGGTGACGGGGATCGGCCGGTGCAGCTCGATGGAGTGGCCGCCGTGCAGGACGGCTGCGAGGTCGACCTCGATCCCGGGTGCGGAGAGCCCGCCGAGCATGGCCATGCCGGCGCCGGCGACGGTGGCGAAGCTGGGCAGGACGTGGAGGCGGGACTCCAGGGTGTAGCGGAGCTCGTCGGGGTCGGTGGCGGGGATCCCAGCGCCGAGGCCCAGGTGGTAGAGCTGGATGTCCTTGCGGTCCCAGGCGATGTCCCCGCGGCGGGGTTCGGCGGCGAGGGCCCTGGCGGCGTCGATCGGCATGGGGATGGTGCTCCTTGTCCGTGGAAGACCTCGGCGCGGTCGTCCGCACCGTCGGCCGCACCGAGGTCGCATGCGGGACCGGTTCTAGAACGCGTTCCAGTGTCCACCGGTGAGGCATGTATAACGCACGCCCCACCACTTGGGAAGGCCGCTGACTGCGTGTCAGATGGAGGTGTCCGGGTGCGTGTTGCGCAGCCGGACCGGCCGCCGCCCCTAGGGTGGCGGCGTGGACGAAATGCCCGTGGCCCGCCGCCCCGCCAAGTCCCTGCGGGTGCTCCTCTTCCCCCCGGACGCGGCGCTGGCGCTGCGCCTGGGGCTCCAGCCGGACATCGAGATGGTCGGCTCCGCGCTGGCCCGGCCCGCGGTGGCGCTCGTCGAGGAGCTGTCGGCGGTCACGGCGCTGCTGGAGGAGGATCCCGAGTGCCGGGTGCTGGTGATGGCCGGCTCGGCGCACCCCGGACTGCTGGACGCGGCGCTGGCGGCGGGCGCGGCCGGGCTGGTGGTGCGGGACGGGCCGCTGGAGGAGCTGGCGGACGCCCTCCGGCGCGCCTCCCGCGGCGAGACCGTGGTCGACCCCGCCCTGGCGGCCGCCCCGCGCCCGGGCCCCGGACCCGCCGAGGGCCCGGGCTCCGGGGGGCTCAGCGGCGCAACAGGGTGACGACGGCCGCGCCGCCCAGGCCGATGTTGTGGGCCAGGCCGACCGCGGCCCCGGGGACCTGCCGGGCGCCGGCCTCCCCGCGCAGCTGCCACACCAGTTCGGCGGTCTGCGCGAGCCCGGTGGCGCCCAGCGGGTGCCCCTTGGAGATCAGCCCGCCGGAGGGGTTGACGACCCAGCGCCCGCCGTACGTCGTCGCGCCGCTCTCCACGAGGGCGCCCGAGTCTCCGTCGGCACACATGCCGAGGGCCTCGTAGGTGAGGAGTTCGTTGACGGAGAAGCAGTCGTGGAGTTCGACGACGTCGACGTCCTCGATGCCCAGGCCGGAGGCCGCGTACGCCTGGCGGGCCGCGGCGGTCGTCACCGGTTTGCCGACGACGTCGATGCACGAGCCGGAGGCGAAGGACGCGGGCGTGTCGGTGGCCATCGCCTGCCCGGCGATCTCGACGGCCTTGGCGTGCAGCCCGTGCCGTACGAGGAACCGCTCGGAGACGACGACGGCCGCGGCGGCGCCGTCCGAGGTCGGCGAGCACTGGAGCCGGGTCAGCGGCTCGTGGACGGGCTTCGCCGCAAGGACCTCCGCCACCGTGTACACGTCGCGGAACTGGGCGTACGGGTTGTCCGCGGAGTGCCGGTGGTTCTTCGCGGCGACCGCCGCGAGCTGCGCCGGGGTGGTGCCGTACCGCTCCATGTGCTCGCGGGCCGCGTTGCCGAAGAGCTGCGCGGTGGGCGGCGACTGCCCGAAGCCGTGGCGGGCGGCCATGATCCCGTAATGCCGGGCGACCGGGGAGGCCCCGAAGTCGCCCGCGCCGGCGCCGGAGCCGAGGGAGCCCTTCTTCATCTTCTCGAAGCCGAGGGCCAGCACGCAGTCGGCGAGGCCGCCCGCGACGAGCTGCCGGGCCATCACCAGGGCGGTGGCGCCGGTCGCGCAGTTGTTGTTCACGTTGTAGACGGGCACGCCGGTCAGCCCCAGCCCGTACGCGGCGCGCTGGCCGGCGGTGGAGGGCTGGAAGCAGTAGCCGACGGGGACGTGCTCGACCTGCTCGTATCCGATCCCGGCGTCCGCGAGGGCGGCCCGCCCCGCCTCCTCGGCGAGCTCCCAGTACGGCCGGTCGGCCGTTTCGGGCTTCTCGAAGCGGGTCATCCCGACTCCGGCGACGTACGGCTTCATGCCCGTCCCTTCCTTCAGTCCCTGGGGAGGCCGAGGATCCGCTCGGCGACGACGTTCAGCTGGACCTGCGTGGTGCCCCCGGCGATGGTCAGGCAGCGGGACAGCAGCATCCCGTGGACGGCCCGCTCCCCCGGCCCCTCCCGTACGGCGCCCTCGGGGCCGAGGAGTTCGAGGGCGAGCTCGGCGACCCGCTGCTGGTGCGCGGTCTGGACGAGCTTGCGGATCGAGGCGCCGGCGCCGGGCTCCCGTCCGGACACCTGCCGGAGCGTGGTGCGCAGCCCGATGCAGGCCAGGGCGTGGGCTTCGGCGGCGAGCGCCCCGATGCGGGCGCGGCGGGCGCCGTCGAGGCCGGGGGCGCGGGCGAGGAGCACCTCCAGGCCGGTGTCGAAGGCGACCTGGTCGGCCATGTGGACGCGCTCGTTGCCGAGGGTGGTGCGGGCGACCGCCCAGCCGTCGCCGGGCCTGCCGAGGAGGGCGTCGGCGGGCAGCAGCGCGCCGTCGAACCAGACCTCGTTGAAGAGGGTGTCACCGGTGATCTCCCGCAGCGGCCGGATGTCGATGCCGGGGGTGGTGCGCATGTCGACGAGGAAGCAGCCGAGGCCGCGGTGGCGGGGGGCGTCGGGGTCGGTGCGGGCGAGGAGGATGCCGTGGTCGGCGCTGCGGGCGGCGCTCGTCCAGACCTTCTGGCCGGTGATGCGCCAGGAGCCGTCCGGGCCGGTCCGCTCGGCCCGGGTGCGCAGGGAGGCGAGGTCGGATCCGGCGCCGGGCTCGGAGAAGAGCTGGCACCAGGCGAGGTCGCCGAGCAGGGTGGCGGGGAGGTACGCGGCCTGCTGCTCGGGGGTGCCGTGGGCGATCAGGGAGGGCACGACCCAGGTGGCGATCCCGAGGTCGGAGATCCGTACGCCGGCCCGGGCCAGCTCCTGCGCGACGACGAGCTGCTCCAGGGGCCCGGCGCCGAGCCCCCAGGGCGGCGGCAGGTGGGGGGCCGCGTACCCGGTGGGGGCCAGGGCGCGGCGGGCCGCGGCCGGGTCGAGGCCGCGGGCGCCCTCGGCGGCGCGGCGGGCGGCGGGCCGGTACCGCTCGGCCTGCCGGGGGAGGTCGGTGCGGACCTCGCGGCGGGCGCCGGCGGCGGCGAGGTCCGCGGCGTGCAGCCGGTGCTCGTCGCCGGGGCCGAGGAGCTGCCGGGCCACGAGGGCGCGCCGAAGGTGGAGGTGGGCGTCGTGCTCCCAGGTGAAGCCGGTGCCGCCGAGGATCTGGATGCAGTCCTTGGCGCATCCGTACGAGGCGTCCAGGGCGGTGGCGGCGGCGAGGGCGGCGGCGAGCGGGCGGCCGCCGGGCGGCCCGTCGGCGGCGCGGGCGGCGTCCCAGGCGAGGGCGCGGGCCTGCTCCAGGCGGACGAGCATGTCGGCGCACAGGTGCTTGACGCCCTGGAAGCGGCCGATGGGCCGGCCGAACTGCTCGCGGACCTTGGCGTGTTCGGCGGCGGTGTGCACGGCCCAGGCGGCGGTGCCGCAGGCGTCGGCGGCGAAGAGGGTCCGGGCGAGGTCGCGGACGAGGCCGTCGTCGAGGTCGAGGAGCCGGTCGGGCGGCACGGCGGCGCGCAGGGCCCGCACCTCGGCGGTGGGGCGCGTCGGGTCGGCGGCGGTGTGGGTGCGCACGGCGAGACCGGCGGTGTCGACGGCGAACCAGCGGGTGCCGGCGGGGGTGGCGGCGGCGAGGAGGACGAGGTCGGCCTCGCCGGCGCCGAGGACGGGCGGGGCGAGGCCGTCGAGGAGGTGTCCCCCGTGCGGGGCGGGGGCGGCGGCCAGGGTGCCGGGGCCGAGGGCGACGGCCCCGATCCGGGTGCCGTCGGCGAGGGCGGCGGCCAGGTCGGCGGCTCCGGCCCGGTCCAGCAGGGCGGAGGCGAGGGAGTTGGGCAGGAACGGGCCGGGCAGCGCGGCGCGGGCGGCCTCCTCGACGGCGACGGCCAGGTCGAGGAGGGTTCCGCCCTCCAGGTGGGGGGCGAGGAGCCCGGCCGCGGCGAGGCCGTCCCACCAGGCGGGGCGCTCCCCGGTGCGGGGCGGTGCGTCCATCAGGGCGCGGACGCGTTCGGGCGGGACGTGGCGGGCGGCCCAGCCGCGCACGGCGGCGGCCAGGTCCTGCTGCTCCTGCGTGATGGCGATGCCCATGCGGATCCTGCCGCCTCTCCGACGTCCGGCGTCCCGGCGGCCGCGCCGGGGGTGTCCGGCGCCTCGGCCGCGGGCCAGGGTAGAACACGTTCCATTCTGACGGAAGGTCAGATGCACGTCGGGGGGCGGCCGCGGCCCGGACACCGCGAACGGCCGCGTCCGGAAATCGCTCTGGATCCGGCCCGCCCCGAATGATCGAATCGGGGGCGGCCCAGGCCGCCGCCCCTCGCAGCAGCCCCCGGGAAGGAAACGACCCGTGCACCCCCTTCCGTACGCGGACCTCCACGCGCTGGTCCCCCTCGACGTCGAGGCGGAACTGGACGCCGCCATCCGGCGGCTGGGGCCGGAGGCGGACACCCGCGCCGCCCGCGGCGCGGTCGCGGGGCTCCTGCGCCGCCACCCGCTCCGGCACCCCCTGTGGGTACTGCCGCCGCTCGTCCACGGCGCGGAGACCGGCGACGCCGCCCCCGCCGTCCCGCTGGCCGCCCTGCACGTGCTGTGGTGGACCTCCGCCTGCCACCTCGACGACCTGGCCGACGCCCCCGGCCGTGCGGGCCCCGGGGAGCCTGCGCCCGGGCCCGGGCCCGGGCCCGGCCCGAGCGAAGAGCTGATGGCCGCCTTCCTCGCCGGGAGCGTCCTGCCGCTGCGCATCGTCGAGGCGCTGCCCGCCCCGCCGGAGGTGCGCGCGGTCCTGGCATCCGAGGTGCTGACCGCCTGGACGGCCGCCGCGGAGGGGCAGCTGGCCGACATCGGCACGGCCGCCGCGCACGCCACCCGGGAATCCGCGGTGGCCGCCTACCGCGGGAAGTCCGGCGGCCCCTTCGCGATGATCACGGCGATGGCGGCGGAGCTGGCGGGGGCGGAGCCGGGGAGGGTGGAGTCCTGGCGCGAGTTCGGCACCGTGTTCGGCGTCCTCTGGCAGCTGTTCAACGACCAGGAGGACATCCTCACCGGCCGCCACGAGGACCTCCGCAACGGCACACCGACCTACCTGCTCGCCTGCGCCCTCGAAGGAGCCGCCTCGCCCGCCGGCCGGGACCGCCTCATCGCCCTGTGCGAGGCCGCGCGCCGGTCCGCCGCCGCCCGCTCCGAGCTCACGGCGGCCCTCCTCGCGCCGGCCGTGCTCCACCGCTACGGCGCCGGCCTCGGCGCGTTCCGCGCTCGCGCCCACCGCGCCCTCGCCCGGCTCGGCGGCCACGAGCGGTACCTGCCGGCGCTGCGGCGCCTCGTGGACCACGCCTCGGCCCTGCTGCTGCCGCCCGCCGCCCCCGCGGCCCCGCGGCCGACCCGGCCGTGGCGGCCTACCGGGCGGTAGGGCAGCATGGGCTCCGCCCACGCGCAGCACAGGAGGAACCCATGGCCCCCGCCGCCACCCCCAAGCCGGAGACCCTCGCCGCCTTCGAGGCCGCCAAGGGCTTCATGCCCCTGCGCGAGGGGCTCGCCCTGTACGAGGCCGCCGCCGCGGCCGCGGCCCTGGGGCTGCCGCTGCTGGAGGTGGGCACGTACTGCGGGCGCTCGACGATCCTGCTGGCCGACGCCGCCCGCGAGGCCGGCGTCAGCGCCGTCACCGTCGACCACCACCGCGGCAGCGAGGAGCAGCAGCCCGGCTGGGAGTACCACGACCCGTCCGTCGTGGACCCCGAGATCGGGCTGATGGACACCCTGCCGACCTTCCGCCGCACCCTGCACCGGGCGGGGCTGGAGGAGCACGCCATCGCCGTCGTGGGGCGGTCCCCGCAGGTCGCCGCCGTCTGGGGCGGGCAGCTGGGCTTCGTCTTCATCGACGGCGGCCACACCGACGAGCACGCCGCCGGCGACTACGAGGGCTGGGCCCCGCACCTGGCCGAGGGCGGCACCCTCGCCATCCACGACGTCTTCCCCGACCCGGCCGACGGCGGGCAGGCCCCGTACCGGATCTACCTGCGCGCCCTGGCCTCCGGCGCCTTCGAGGAGGTCTCGGCGACCGACTCGCTGCGGATCCTGCGCCGCACCGGGCCCGGCATCTGACCGCGGCGCGGCCACCGGGGGCGCACCGGGCATATCACCCTACGATCGCACCGCGCCCTCGGACGGCCCAGTGCCCGGTCCTGCCCGGGGGCCGGGTCTAGCATCGCGCCGTGCGCAACGACGACAGCTCCCCGCAGCCCGAGACCGCCTCCGCGCCCGCCGCGGACCGGCGGCCCTTCGCTCGCCGCTCCGCCCTCGCCGTCGCCGCGGCGGTGATCGCCCCGACCACCCTGGCCGGCTGGGTCCTGGTCCAGGTCGGCACCGGCGCCGGGGCGGACGACGCCCGTCCGCCCCGTATCGCGGCGGCAGCGGCCGCGACCGCCACCCCCGCGGCCGCCCCGCCCGCCTCCGCCTCCCCGGGCTCCGACCCGAGCGCCGGCGCCCCGGCGAGCGGCGCGCCCGCCCCCGGCGCCACCGCGCCCCTCGCCGGCAAGACCGTGGTCATCGACCCCGGGCACAACACCGGCAACTTCGACCACACCCGCGAGATCAACCAGCAGGTCGACATCGGCACCGCCCGCAAGGAGTGCGACACCACCGGCACCACCACCCGCTCCGGCTACAAGGAAGCCGAGTTCACCCTCGACGTGTCCCGCCGGCTGCGCACGCTCCTCGAAGACCGCGGCCTGAAGGTGGTGTTCACGCACGAGGCCGACCGCGCCTGGGGCCCCTGCATCACCGAGCGGGCCCGCATCGGCAATGAGGCGAGCGCCGACGCCGTCGTCTCCGTGCACGCGGACGGCGTCTCCGAGGGCAGCCGCGGCTACCACGTCATCCTGCCCGCCAAGGTCAAGGGCGGCGCCGCGGACACCGCCGCGATCGTCGGCCCGTCCCGGACGCTCGGGGAGCGGATCGCCGCGAACTTCGCCCGAACCACCGGCACCGGACCCGCCAACTACCTCGGCGGCGGCACGGGGTTGGTCGTCCGCGACGACCTCGGCGGCCTCAATCTCTCGACCCGGCCCAAGGTGTTCGTCGAATGCGGCAACATGCGTGACAGCAAGGACGCGGCGCTGCTGACGAGTCCGCAGTGGCGGCAGAAGGCCGCGCAGGGCATCGCGGACGGGATTGTCGGCTTCCTCGGGGGGTAGTCCTCCGGGGAGGGGCGGCCCTCCGCCCCCGTCCTCTCGGCCGCGGGAAACCTCCGTACCATGGTCCAGCCCGCCCCCTGCTCCTGGTTGCACGACCGCACCACGAGACGACCGAGACCGAGAAGGACACCTAAGACGTGAACATCCGCTCCCTCACTCGAGGCGACGGCGTGGTGATCGGAGCAGCGGTGCTGCTGTTCATCGCCTCGTTCCTCGACTTCTACTCCGCGACCGGCCTGGACCTGCCGAGCGTGTGGGACACCGACATCTACCGGCTGGCGCTGCCGTCCGTCTTCCTGCTGGGCTTCATCGCCGCCGGCCTGCTCGTCGCCGGCCGCTTCCTGCCGGCGGGCCGCCAGCTCGCCGGCCTGCCGCTGTCGGCGTGGGGGACGGTCCTCGCGGTCTCCGCCGCCTGGTCGTCGCTGTGGTCGCTCATCACCAGCCCGAGCGGTGCCGACCTGGGCGCGGGCTGCATCATCGCCTTCCTCGCCACCCTCCTCCTGGCCGGCACCGCCCTGTTCGGCGGGAAGGTCCCGGCGCTCGCCGGCCCGCTGCTCCCGGAGGCCCGCCCGGCCGCGCCGGCGCCGTACGGCGGCCAGCCGCAGCCGGGCGCCGGGTACGGCTACCCGGGCGGCCAGCAGCCCCCCGGCTACGGCACCACCCCGCAGCCCGCCCCGCCGTACGGCGGCACCCCGGGCCCGCAGGACGCGGCACCCGCCCCGGCGGCGGACTTCGCCCCGTTCTGGTTCGCGGTGCCGGTGGCCCGCCCCCTGTACGCGGAGGACGGCTCGCCGTCCCCGATCGCCGAACTCGCCCCCGGCACCTGGTACCTGGCGGTGGACCAGCGCGGCCCGTCCACGCTGATCGCCCAGACGCAGGACGGCCGCCGCGGCGTCCTCAACGACACCTCCGGCATCCAGCGCGGCTGACGCGCCGCATGCGGTCCCGACGGCCCTCCGCCCTTCCGGGCGGGGGGCCGTTGTCCTACAGTCGCCCCGTTCACTGACGTACCGTCAGGAACGTCGGCGAAGGGACCGCTCATGCGCCTCGGACTCGCACTCGGCTACTGGGGCCGCGGCCCCGACCCCGCCCACCTCGCCCTCGCCACCGAGGCCGAGCGCCTCGGCTACTCCTCGGTGTGGACCGCCGAGGCCTGGGGCTCGGACGCCTTCACCCCGCTCACCTGGATCGCCGCGCACACCTCCCGCATCCTCCTCGGCACGGCCGTGGCGCAGATGGCCGCCCGCAGCCCGACCGCCACCGCCATGCACGCCCTCACCCTGGACCACCTCTCCGGCGGCCGCATGATGCTGGGCCTCGGCCTGTCCGGACCGCAGGTCGTGGAGGGCTGGTACGGGCGCCCGTTCCCGGCGAGCCCGCTGACCGCCACCCGCGAGTACGTCGACGTCGTCCGCCAGGTCCTGCGCCGCGAGGCACCCGTCGCCCTGGAGGGCCGCTTCCACAGCCACCCCTACCTCGGCCCCGACGCCACCGGCCTCGGCCGGCCCCTGCGGCCGATCACCCACCCGCTCCGCGCCGACCTGCCGCTGCTCCTCGGCGCGGAGGGCCCGCGCAACGTCGCCCAGACCGTCCGCATCGCCGACGGCTGGCTGCCCCTGTACTGGTCGCCGCTGCGGACCGGCGCCTTCCGGGAGGCCCTCGCCGACCTGCCCGAGGGCTTCCTGATCGCGCCGATGGCCCGCGCCCGGGTGTGCGACGACGTCGCCGAGGGCCTGCTGCCGGTCAAGGCCATGCTCGGCTTCTACATCGGCGGCATGGGCCACGCCGCCCGCAACTTCCACGCCGACCTCATGGCCCGCATGGGCTTCGCGGAGGAGGCCCGCCGTGTCCAGGAGCTGTTCCTCGCCGGACGCCGCAACGAGGCCGTCCTGGCCGTGCCCGACGCGTTCGCCGACGAGGTCAGCCTGGTGGGGCCGCGCGAGCGGATCGCCGAGCGGCTGGAGCTGTGGCGCCGCGGCCCGGTCACCGACCTGCTGGTCACGGCCCCCGACCCGCACACCCTGCGCGTCCTCGCGGAGCTGGTGCTGTGACCGGCCCGGCCGGGAGGGGCCCCGGCCGGGCGGCGCAGGCTACCCGCCGAGCTCGGACACGCTGGGCACCTGGTCCTTGACGGGCGCGCCGACGCTCTTGCCGGCGTCCTTCACGCCGTTGATGACGTTCTGGAACGAGGTGATGTCGGCGTCGGCGACCTCGCCCTTGCGCAGCTTCGTCCCCATCTCCTTCAGGGATTCGATGCCCGCGGTCAGCGGGGCGAGCGCCTTCGACAGCAGCGGGTCGGCCTGGGCGTTGCCGACGGCCGCCTTCAGCCGGTTGTACGCGAAGGCGCCCGCGAGGGCCGCCTTGATCAGCGTGAAGGTGCGGCCGCTCGCGCCCTTGCGGAACTTGCCCTGCTGGTACGGCTTGACGATCCACTGGTAGGTGGCGCCGGCCGCGAGCCCCGCGTTGGCGACGAACCGGGTCTTGGCGAACCGCTGCCGCTCGGCGGAGGTGGT
This sequence comes from Streptomyces sp. NPDC031121, assembly GCF_055570615.1. NCBI lineage: Bacteria > Bacillati > Actinomycetota > Actinomycetes > Kitasatosporales > Streptomycetaceae > Streptomyces > Streptomyces sp. NPDC031121. The sequence goes on along the minus strand of NZ_JBVIGV010000003.1, from coordinate 424,329 downwards.
GGGCGTCGGCTCGGCCTCCGGGGCGGCGGCCCGGGCCTCGGCGTGCGCGGCCTGCTCCCGCAGGACCCCGGCCTGCTCCGCGTTCCCGAGGATCCGGGCGGCCGCGACGCCCCCGGCGGCGGCCTGCCCGCCCTGGCCCCTCGCCCCGTCGGCCGCCGGACCGCCGCACGCGGCGCCCCCGGCGACCAGCGCGCCCGACAGCGCGAGCGCCGTCAGGCCGCGGCTGAATCGGATGCTCCTGCGTATCGACACGGTTGCCTCCCGGTGGAGTGGGGTGTCCCCGGCAGCGTCACCCCCGGACCCGCCCCCCGCCACTCGGGCCACCCGATCGGCCCACCCGGGTGGCGCGGGCGGCCCTCCGCCCGCACCATCCCCTGCCGCACCCGGCGACGGGCGGGCCCGTCAGGGGCGTCCGCAGCAGTCCGGCTCCAGCCCGGCGGGCAGCGAGAGCCCCCCGAACACGGCCGTGGTGGCCTCGTCGCCGCCGAGCGCGGCGGCAGCCAGCAGAAGCGATCCCGCCGTCCACGTCGTCTGCTCCACCGGCCAGACCGCCTCGTCCTCAAAGACGTACCCGGTCCAGTACATGCCGTTCTCGGCGCGCAGGTGCGTGATGGAGCGCAGGATCTCCAGGGCCCGGTCCGACTCGCCGACCGCCCACAGGGCGAGCGCCAGCTCGCAGGACTCGCCGCCGGTCACCCACGGGTTGGGCAGCACGCAGCGCACCCCGAGGCCGGGGACGACGAACTCGTCCCACCGCTCCTCGATGCGCGCCTTGGCCGCCGCGCCCGTCACGGCCCCGCCGAGGACGGGGTAGTACCAGTCCATCGAGTAGCGGGACTTGTCCAGGAACCGCTCCGGGTGGCTGCGTATCGCGTGCCCGAGCGCGCCGGCCGCCAGCTCCCAGTCCGGCTGGGGGTCCTCCCGGTGCTCGGCGATCGCCAGCGCGCACCGCAGCGCCTGGTGGATGGAGGAGGAGCCGGTGAGCAGCGCGTCCGCGACGGGCGTGCCGTCTGCCTCGCGCTTCCAGCCGATCTCGCCGCCGGGCTGCTGGAGGTCCAGGACGAACTCCACGGCCGCGTACACGACGGGCCACATGAGCTCGAGGAACCGGTCGTCGCCGGTGGCCAGGTAGTGGTGCCACACCCCGACCGCCACGTACGCGGTGAAGTTGGTCTCCCGCCCGGCGTCCTGCGGGCTCACGGTGTCGACGCCGCCCGGCCGGTCGGCGTACGCCGCGTACCAGGAGCCGTCGGTGTTCTGGTGCCGGGCCAGCCACCGGTAGGCGCGCTCGGCGGCGGCGTGCTCGCCGGCCGCGTCGAGCGCCATGGCGGCCTCGGTGTGGTCCCACGGGTCCAGGTGGTGGCCGCGGAACCAGGGGATCGCGCCGTCGGAGCGCTGCACGGCGAGGATCCCGGCGACGGTCTCCGCGGCCTGCTGCGCCGTCAGCACCCCGTCCAGGGCGAGGCGTTCGGTGCGCCCGGTGGAGCTCACTGGGCGGCGCCGACGGGAAGGTGCGGCTTGGTCGCGTACACGACGAAGCTCTTGCCGATGAGGGGGTTCAGGGCCTGCTCGGCGAGGCGCGTCGCGAGCGGCTTCTTCATGATGTCCCAGACCAGCAGCTTGTGGTAGGCGCGGACGGGCAGGGCCTTGTCGTTGTCGACGCCGAAGGCGCACTTGAGCCACCAGTACGGGGAGTGCAGGCCGTGGGCGTGGTGGGTGCCGTACGGCTTGAGGCCGGCGGCCCGCATCCTGCCGAGCAGCTCGTCGGCCTTGTAGATGCGGATGTGGCCGCCCTCGACCTCGTGGTAGGCGTCGCTGAGCGCCCAGCAGACCTTCTCCGGGCCGTAGCGGGGGACGGTGACGGCGATGCGCCCGCCGGGCTTGAGGACGCGGACCATCTCGGCGAGGACGCCCTTGTCGTCGGGGATGTGCTCCATCACCTCGGAGATGATGACGACGTCGAAGGAGTCGTCGGGGAAGGGCAGTGCGAGGGCGTCGCCCTCCATCGCGGTGGCGGTGGCGCCGGCCGGGGCCTCGCCGGCCTCCTTCATGGCGGCGAACCACTTGGCGACCTCGCGGATCTCCTCGCCGTTGCGGTCGACGGCGACGACCTGCGCGCCGCGCCGGTAGCACTCGAAGGCGTGCCGGCCTGCGCCGCAGCCCAGATCGAGCACGCGGTCGCCGGCGGCGAGCGGGAACCGGGAGAAATCGACGGTCAGCACGGGGTCCTGCCTTCGCTGTCGCGGGGGTGGGGGAACATTCAGCGGGTGCGGCGGGCCTGCGCGATCGCGGCCCGGTAGTGGGCGGCGGTGCCTTCGGCGGCCTTGGCCCAGGTGAACCGGGCGAGGACCCGCTCGCGGCCGGCGGCGCCGAGCCGGGCGCGGAGCTGCGGGTCGCCGAGGAGCCGGCCGAGCGCGGCGGCCAGGGCGCCGGCGTCGCCGGGCGGCACCGCGAGGCAGGTCTCGCCGTCGGGTCCGGCGACCTCGGGGATCGCACCGCCCGTGGTGGCGACCAGCGGGGTGCCGGTGGCCATGGCCTCGGCGGCGGGCAGCGAGAACCCCTCGTAGAGGGAGGGCACGCAGGCGACCTGGGCGCTGCGCACGAGGTCGACGAGTTCGGCGTCGGTGACGCCCTTGACGAAGCGGACGGCGTCCTGGAGGCCGTACGTCTCGATGGCGCGGGCGACGGGCCCCTCCTCGGCGCGCTTGCCGACGACGACGAGGTGCGCGGCGGGCTGCTCGGTGCGCAGCTTGGCGAGGGCCTCGACGAGGAACACCAGGCCCTTGAGGGGCACGTCGGCGCTGGAGGTGGTGACGATCCGGCCGGGCACCTCGGCGACCGCGGGGTCGGGCGACCACAGGTCGGTGTCGGCGCCGATGTGGACGACGTGGATGCGCTCGCCGCGCACGCCGAGGTGCTCGGCGATCTCCTGCTTGGAGGAGCCGGAGACGGTCAGCACGGACGGCAGGCGGCGGGCGACGCGGGCCTGCATGCGCGTGAAGGCGTACCAGCGGCGGACGGAGAGGCGCCGCTTGCGGTCGGGGGCGGCGTCGAGCTCCAGCTGCCGGTCGACGGTGATCGGGTGGTGGATCGTGGTGACCAGTGGGGCGCCGAGGTCGCCGAGGAGGCCGTAGCCGAGGGTCTGGTTGTCGTGGATGACGTCGAACTCGCCGGCGCGGGCCGCGAGGTGGCGGCGGGCGCGCAGGGAGAAGGTCAGCGGCTCGGGGAAGCCGCCGGTCCACATGGTGGCGACCTCCAGGGCGTCGATCCAGTCGCGGAACTCCTCGCGCCGCGGGGTGCGGAAGGGGTCGGGCTGGCGGTAGAGGTCGAGGCTGGGCAGCTCGGTCAGGGAGGCGCCCTCGTCGAGGACCGGATAGGGCTGGGCGCCGATCACCTCGACGGAGTGGCCGAGCCGGGCGAGTTCCCGCGAGAGGTGCCGCACGTAGACGCCCTGGCCCCCGCAGAACGGGTTCCCCTTGTACGTCAGGAGTGCGATGCGCAACGGCCGGTCACCGTCCGTCACAGACCCTGCGAAAGGGCTCGTCACCACGGCCTCAGCGGTCACTCTCGGCCCCTTTCTGGCTGCAACTTTCGCCGGAGCGTAACCGCTCGGATAATGTAGAACAAGTTTCAGAGTTGATCCGTCGCGGACCATTGAATCTACCGGCCGGAAACCCCACCGTAAGAGGCGGAGCAGGTGATTCGCGCCACCACGCGGCGCCTGCCATGCTGGGCCCGCACCAGCCCGGAAACGCCCCCGCACCTGCGGGGCTCTCCCAGCCAGCGGCACACCACGGAACGGGGCACATGACAGCGGAAGCGAAGGCCGTCACCACACCGGCGTCCCCTCCCCTGACCGAGCGCCAGGAGGCGCGCCGCCGCCGCATCCTGCAGGCCAGCGCACAGCTGGCGGGCCGGGGCGGCTTCGACGCCGTCCAGATGCGCGAGGTCGCGGAGGCCGCGGGGGTCGCCCTCGGCACCCTCTACCGCTACTTCCCCTCCAAGGTGCACCTGCTCGTCGCCACGATGCAGGACCAGCTCCAGCACATGCACGCCACGCTCCGCAAGCGCCCGCCGGCCGCGGAGGACCCCGCGGCCCGGGTGGCCGAGACGCTGATGCGCGCCTTCCGCGCCCTCCAGCGCGAGCCGCACCTCGCGGACGCGATGGTGCGCGCGCTGACCTTCGCGGACCGCAGCGTCAGCCCGGAGGTGGACACCGTCTCGCGCCTGACGACCGCGATCATCCTGGACGCGATGGGCCTGGACGCGCCGCCGACCGCGGAGCAGCTCTCGGCGGTCCGCGTCATCGAGCACACCTGGCACTCCGCGCTGATCACGTGGCTGTCGGGGCGGGCCTCGATCGCCCAGGTGAAGATCGACATCGAGACGGTCTGTCGGCTGATCGAGCTGACGGCCCCGCCCGAAAAGGCCTGAACCCGCCGTCGGCGGGGGGCCGGGCGGGCGTCCCGGGCGGGTGCCCGCGCCCCGCCCGCCCCGCGCGCCTCACTCCTCGGGCGGGAACACCGCCTCCCCGGTCCCCGCGAGCGTGATCGAGATGGCCTCGACGGGACAGCCCTCGGCCGCCGCAAGGACCGGCTCGCTCGCGTCGGCCTCCTCCCGGCGCGGGTGCGACTGCCGCGCCGCGTCCAGGGCGAAGCCCTCGGGGGCCAGGCCCGCGCACATGCCGGAGCCGATGCACACGGTCCGGTCGACCTCCACCCGCCACCGGTCGCCCACGGCTCAGGCCCCCGCCGCGTACCCGGCCGGCAGGTGGACCATCTTGTGCTCCAGGTACTCGCCGAACCCCTCCGGCCCGAACTCCCGGCCCAGCCCGCTGTTCTTGTAGCCGCCGAACGGCCCGAGCACGTCCAGGCTGAAGGTGTTCACGTTGAAGGTGCCCGTCCGCACGCCGCGGGCGAAGTCGACGCCCCGCTCGACATCCGCTGTCCACACGCTGCCGCTCAGCCCGAACTCGGAGTCGTCCGCGATCCGCAGCGCCTCCGCCTCGTCCCCGTACGGGATGAGGCAGACCACCGGCCCGAAGATCTCCTCCCGGGCGATCCGCATCGCGTTGTCCACCTCCCCGAAGAGGGTCGGCTCGACGTACCAGCCGCGCTCCTGGCCGGCGGGCCGGCCGCCGCCGGCCAGGACCTTCGCGCCCTCCTCCTGCCCGATCCGGATGTACTCCAGCGACCTGCGCCGCTGCCGCTCGGCGACCAGCGGGCCGACCTGCGTCGCGGGGTCGAGGGGGTCGCCGACGACGAGCGCCCCGGCGGCCGCGGCGAGCGCCTCGGCGATCTCGCCGTAGCGGCTGCGCGGCGCGAGGATCCGGGTCTGGGCCACGCACGCCTGCCCGTTGTTCATCCAGGCGGCGGGCACGATCCCGGCCAGGGCCGCGTCGAGGTCGGCGTCGGGCAGGATCACGGCGGCGGACTTGCCGCCCAGCTCCAGCGTGACCCGCGCCAGGTTCCGCGCGGCCACCTCCATCACGCGCCGGCCGGCGGCCGCGGAGCCGGTGAAGGAGACCTTGTCCACGCCCGGGTGCCCCACCAGGTACTCGCTCACCTCCCGGTCGGCGGGCAGTACGGACAGCACCCCCTCCGGCAGCCCGGCCTCCCGGGCGATGCCGGCCAGCAGGTACGAGTCCAGGGGCGACTCGGGGGACGGCTTCAGCACCACTGACGACCCTGTCAGCAGCGCGGGCGCCAGCTTCGCCGCGGCCACGAACTGGGGGACGTTCCACGGGATGACGGCCGCGACCACGCCGACCGGCTCCCGCCGCACCAGGATCGGCCCGAGCGCCCCCTGGCGGCGCTCCTCGAACGGGAAGGCCCGCGCCACCTGTATCGCGGCGTCGTAGACCATCATCGGACCGAGCGCCTGGGCGAGGATGCTCCAGGAGTACGGGGAGCCGTTCTGGGAGCTGATCGAGCGGGCGATCTCCTCGTGGCGGACGGCGAAGGCGTCCTTGATCCGCGCCACGACCGCGATCCGCTCCTCCAGCGGCATCCGCGGCCAGGGGCCCTCGTCGAAGGCCCGGCGGGCGGCGGCCACCGCGCGGTCCACGTCGCCCCGGGAGGCGTGGGGGACGCTGCCGATGACCTGCTCGGTGTGCGGGGAGACGACCTCGATCGTCCCGGCGCCCAGCGGATCCGCCCATTCCCCGCCGATGAACAGCTGTCCGTGGTCCACGCGCTCGGTCATGGCTGATGCCTCCTGCGGCTTGGCGTTCCGGAACTGATACCAGTTCCAGTTCAAGGAGTCCACGGCTCCCGCGCACCCTCCGGAGATCGGGTACTGGCCATCAGGCCCGGGCGCATGGTCGACTGGGGCTACCACTGCAACACGTTCTCGCCATGTGGCTCCGCCGGACGCAGACAGGACCCCCCATGCCACGGAACGCACCCCAGCAGCCACCCCGCACCCCGCCGCGGGTCACCGACCACGGCGGCGGCGTCCACTCCGTCGAGGTCCCCCTCCCGGACAACCCGCTCGGCCACACCCTCGTCCACGTCCTCGACACCGGCCGGGGCCCCGTCCTCGTCGACACCGGCTGGGACGACCCCGCCTCCTGGGACGCCCTCACCGCCGGGCTCGACGCCCTCGGCACCGGCGTGGGCGACGTCCACGGCGTCGTCGCCACCCACCACCACCCCGACCACCACGGCCTGTCCGGCCGGGTCCGCGAGGCCTCGGGCGCCTGGATCGCCATGCACCCCGCCGACACCGAGGTCGTCGTCCGCACCCGCTCCGCCCCGCCCGGCACCTGGTACGCGTACGTCCACGACAAGCTCGCCGCCGCCGGCGCCCCCGAGGAGCACCTCGCCCCGCTGCGCGCCGCCCGCCGCGACCCCCGCGGCATCCCGGGCCTGCGGGCCGCCGTCCCCGACCGGGACATCGTCCCCGGCGAACTGCTGCCCCTGGCCGGGCGCCGCCTGCGCGCCGTCTGGACCCCGGGACACACCCCCGGGCACGTCTGCCTGCACCTGGAGGAGCGCCACCCGGCGGGCCTGCCCGGCAGCGGCCGCCTCTTCTCCGGCGACCACCTCCTGCCCGGCATCTCCCCCCACATCGGCCTCTACGAGGACCCCGACGGCGAGGCGGGCGCCCTCGACCCGCTCGGCGACTACCTCGACTCCCTCCAACGCGTCGCCCGCCTCTCCCCCGCCGAGGTGCTCCCCGCCCACCAGCACGCCTTCACCGGCGCCCCCGACCGCGTACGGGAGCTGCTGCGGCACCACCGGGACCGGCTGGCGGGGCTGCGGCGGCTGCTGGCGGCCCGGCCGCTGACCCCGTGGCAGCTCGCCGAGCGCATGCAGTGGAACCGGCCCTGGGAGGAGATCCCGTACACCTCGCGCACCATCGCCGTCTCCGAGGCGGAGGCACACCTGCGGCGCCTGGTGAAGCAGGGCAGCGCGGAACCGGTCCCGGGCAGCGACCCGGTGGAGTACCGCGCCGCCTGACGGACCGGCAGGCCGCGGACCGCGTTCGGGCACCCCTCCGCAGGGTGCCCGGTCCGGCACCGCCGCGGCCTGCGGGAAGGAGCCGGGGCGCCGCCGCCTCCCTCCCCCCGCAGTACCGGCCGGTACAGTGAGGGCCGTCGTCCACCCTCCGTACGGGGGAAAGCCGGTGCGATTCCGGCGCTGACCCGCAACCGTGACCCGCCCGGGCAGCCCTGCCGGGCGGCAGCCGGAACGCCCCGTACCGAGGTGCGCGGCTCGTGCCGCCGGATTCCCCGGCGGCCGGCACCGTCGAGGAATACGGGGCCGGAGCCGGTGCCCCCGCACCCTGCCTCCGGCCCCCCTGCAGGAGAGGCACCGCCCCCATGAACGTCCGCCGCAGCGCCGCCGCGCTCGCCGCCTCCGCCGTGCTGTGCGCCGGCGCCGCCCCCGCAGCCCTCGCCGCGCCGGCCACGCCGTCGCCGTCGGCCCCGCCGGTCGTCCCGTCCGGCCTGTACGGGAAGAACGACCCGACGTACGACGGGGTGTGGCGGCAGTCCATCGCGCTGCTCGCCCAGCAGACCGTCGGCGTGAAGCCCGCCAAGGAGGCGGTGGCCTGGCTGTCCGGGCAGCAGTGCGCGAACGGCGGCTTCGCCTCCTTCCGCGCCGACGCCGCCGCGGCCTGCGGCGACCAGACCGTGTACGACACGAACGCCACCGCCGTGGCCGTGCAGGCGCTGAAGGCCCTCGGCGGCCAGGACGCCGCGGTGAAGAAGGGCACGGACTGGCTGAAGTCCGTCCAGAACGAGGACGGCGGCTGGTCCTACGTCCCCGACTCCCCGAGCGAGGCCAGCTCCACCGCCGTCGTCATCGGCGCCCTCGCCGCCGCCGGCGAGAAGCCGGCCGAGGTGAGGTCGAAGGCCGGCAGGTCCGCCTACGACGGCCTCCTCGCCTTCCGCCTCCCCTGCACCGCCGAGCCCGCCTCCGACCGCGGCGCGTTCGCCTACCAGCCGGTGGACGGCAAGCTCCTCGCGAACGCCGACTCGACGGCCGCCGCCACGCTCGCCGCCCTCGGCAAGGGCATCGTGGTCGCCCCGGCCGCCGAGGACACCCCGGCGGGCACCGACTGCACCGACGGCGCCGGCCCCGAGGCCGCCGCCGAGGCCGCCGCCGGGCACCTGGCCGCCGCGCTGAGGAAGGACGGCCACCTCACCGCCGTCGCCCCCGGCGCCGACCAGCCGGCCCCCGACACCGGCAACACCGCCGACGCCGTCCTCGCCCTGGTCGCGGCCGGGCACAAGCAGTCCGCGGCCGACGCGGTGGAATGGCTGAAGCGCAACTCGGCCGACTGGGCCAAGGGCAGCCCGGCCGCCCTCGGCACCCTCGTCCTCGTCGCGCACGCCACGGGCTCCGACCCGAAGGCGTTCGGCGGCACGGACCTGGTCACCGCCCTGAACGCGACGGGCCCCGCCCCGCAGGCCGCCGCCGGCTCCACGACGGACGAGCCCGCGAAGAAGGACGACGACGGGGAGGGCTCCGGCGGCCAGAGCGCCTGGTGGATGATCGCCGTCGGCGCGGCCGCCGGCATGGGCATCGGCATCCTGCTGAGCGGCCGCCGGAAGAAGAACCAGCTCTGATGCGCCGCGGCCTGACCCCCCTCCGCCCCGCCGCCGCTCTGCTGTCGCTGCCAGTGCTCCTTATGGCGTCCGCCCCCGCCCAGGCGGCGGGATACCGCTACTGGTCGTACTGGGACGGCACGGCCACCGGAGCGTGGACGTACGCCCAGGTCGGCCCCTCGACGGCCCGCCCCGCGGACGGCTCCGTGCAGGGCTTCCGCTTCGCGGTCAGCGCGGACGCGGCGGCGCAGGCCGCCCAGCCCCGCACCCCGGCCGACTTCGCGGCCGTCTGCGCGGCCACCCCGGCCGCGGAGGGCCGCAAGCGCATAGCCGTCGTCGTCGACTTCGGCGTCCCCGCGGACGCCCCGGCGGGCGAGGCCCCGCCGCAGGACGCCCCCCGCACCGCCTGCGCCCAGGTCGCCCCGGACGCCAGCGCCGCGGAGGCCCTGGCCGCGGTGGCCAAGCCGCTGCGCTACGACGGCTCGGCGATGCTGTGCGCGATATCCGGCTACCCGCGGCAGGGCTGCGGCGAGCAGATCGCCGACGGCCAGGGCCCGGCCGCCGCGCCGACCGGGAAGCCCGCGGCCGCCGAACCTGAGGCCGGCTCCGGCGGCAGCGGCTGGTCCGGTCCGCTGGCGGGCGGGGCGGCCCTGGCCGCGGTCGCCGGCGCGGCCCTCTGGCAGTCCCGCCGCCGCTCCCGATGACACCGCTTGCCACGCCGGGCGCCGGGAACCAGGACGCCGCCGGGACCGGCACGCGGCGCCCCGTCCCCGGGCCGCTCCGGCGGCTGCGGGCGCCGCTCGCGCGGCGGGGCAATGCCCTGCACGCCGGGGCGTGGTGGCTGTGGGCGCTCGGCCTGGCCGCGGCGGCCTCGCGGACCACCAACCCGCTGCTCCTCGCCCTGATCGCCGCCGTCGCCGGCTACGTGGTGGCCGCGCGGCGCACCTCCGCGCCGTGGGCCCGCTCGTACGGGGCGTTCCTCAAGCTCGGCCTGTTCGTGATCGGGCTGCGCGTGCTGTTCTCCGCCCTGCTCGGCTCGCCGCTGCCCGGCACGCAGGTGCTGTTCACCCTGCCCGAGGTGCCGTTGCCGGACTGGGCGCAGGGCGTCCGGATCGGCGGCCGCGTCACCGCCGAGCAGCTCGTGTTCGCGTTCTACGACGGGGCCAGGCTGGCCGTCCTGCTGGTCTGCGTGGGCGCGGCGAACGCGCTCGCCAGCCCGGCGCGGCTGCTGAAGTCCCTGCCGGCCGCGCTGTACGAGGCCGGGGTGGCGGTCGTCGTCGCCATGACGTTCGCGCCGAACATGGTCGCGGACGTGGCCCGGCTGAGGACGGCCCGCCGGCTGCGCGGCCGCCCGACGGGCGGGGTCCGGGCCGTGCTCCAGATCGGCCTGCCGGTGCTGGAGGGCGCCCTGGAGCGCTCCGTCGCCGTCGCCGCGTCGATGGACGCCCGCGGCTACGGCCGTACCGCCGGCGTCCCGGCCGCCGTACGCCGTACGACCGCCTGCCTCACGCTCGGCGGCCTGCTCGGCATGTGCGCGGGCACGTACGGGCTGCTGGCCGCGGAGGGCGCCGCGTACGGGGTGCCGGCGCTGCTCGCCGGCCTGGCCATGGCGGTGGCGGGGCTGCGGCTGGGCGGCCGGCGCAGCGTGCGGACCCGGTACCGGCCCGACCGGTGGGGGGCGCGGGCGTGGCTGGTGGCGGGCTCCGGCACGGCGGTCGCGGTGCTGCTCGCGTACGCCGCGGGCGCCGACCCGCAGGGCCTGCGGCCGGGCGTCATCCCGCTGGCGGCGCCGGCGTTCCCGCCGTGGCCGGCGGCCGCCGTCCTGATCGGCCTGCTTCCCGCCTTCGTGGCACCCGTACCTTCCGAGGAGTCGTCCCCGTGATCCGTTTCGAGCAGGTGTCGGTCACGTACGACGGCGCCTCCCGGCCGGCGCTGGGCGGCGTCGACCTGACCGTCCCGGAGGGGGAGCTGACGCTGCTGGTCGGCCCGTCGGGCGTCGGAAAGTCCACCCTCCTGGGGACCGTCTCCGGGCTGGTGCCGCACTTCACGGGCGGCACCCTGCACGGCCGCGTCACGGTCGCCGGCCGCGACACGCGCACGCACCGGCCGCGGGAGCTCGCCGACGTCGTCGGCACGGTCGGCCAGGACCCGCGGGCCCACTTCGTGACGGACGCCGTGGAGGACGAGCTGGCGTACGGGATGGAGTCGCTGGGCCTGCCGCCTGCCGTGATGCGCCGCCGCGTCGAGGAGACCCTCGACCTGCTGGGCCTGAACGAGCTGCGGGACCGGCCCCTGTCCGCCCTGTCCGGCGGGCAGCAGCAGCGGGTCGCGATCGGCTCCGTCCTGACCGCGCACCCGCGGGTGCTGGTGCTGGACGAGCCGACCTCCGCGCTGGACCCGGCCGCGGCCGAGGAAGTCCTCGCGGTGCTCCAGCGCCTGGTGCACGACCTCGGCACGACGGTGCTGATGGCGGAGCACCGGCTGGAGCGGGTCGTCCAGTACGCCGACCGGGTGCTGCTCCTGCCGGGCCCGGGCGCCGCCCCGGTGCTGGGGGCGCCGCAGGAGGTGATGGCCGTCTCGCCCGTCCGCCCGCCGGTGGTCTCCCTGGGCCGGCTGGCCGGCTGGTCGCCGCTGCCGCTGTCGGTGCGCGACGCCCGCCGCCTCGCGGGCCCGCTGCGCGCCCGCCTGGACGGGGCCGCACGGCAGCCGTCGGGCTGCGGGGACACCGCTGCCGTACCCGTACCCCTGCCCCCGGCCGCTCCCGGGGCTGCGGCCGCGCCCCGGCGGGGCGGGGTCGTGGCGCGGCTGCTCCGCCGCGGCGCACCGACCGCCTCCGCCGCCGCCCCGGACGCCCCGGACGCGGCGGTGGCGCGGGTGCGCGGCCTGTCCGTGCGGCGGGGCCGCGCCGAGGTGCTGCACGGCGTGGACCTGGAGGTCGCGGGCGGTGAGACCGTGGCGCTGATGGGCCGCAACGGCGCCGGCAAGTCGACGCTGCTCTCCGCTCTCGTCGGCACCCACGCCCCCGCCTCGGGCGAGGTGCGGGTCGGCGGGCTGGCCCCGCACCGCACGGCCCCGGCCGAGATGGTGCGCCGCGTCGGCCTCGTCCCGCAGGATCCGCGCGACCTGCTGTACGCCGACACGGTGGCCGGGGAGTGCTCCGCCGCGGACGCGGACGCCGGCGCGGCCCCCGGGTCCTGCCGGGCCCTGGTGTCGGCGTTGCTGCCGGAGGTGGCCGACGGCACGCACCCGCGGGACCTGTCCGAGGGACAGCGGCTGGCGCTCGCCCTGGCGCTGGTGCTGACGGGCCGGCCGCGGCTCCTGCTGCTGGACGAGCCGACGCGCGGCCTGGACTACGCGGCGAAGGCCCGCCTGGTGGGGATCCTGCGCGCGCTGGTGGCGGACGGGCACGGCATCGTCCTCGCGACGCACGACGTGGAGCTGGCGGCGGAGCTCGCCGACCGGGTGGTGGTCCTCGCGGGCGGGGAGGTCGTCGCGGACGGTCCGACCGCCGAGGTGGTGGTGTCCTCGCCGGCGTTCGCCCCGCAGGTCGCGAAGGTGCTGGCGCCGGGCCGCTGGCTGACGGTGGGGGAGGTGGCCCGCGCACTGGACGGGCCGCCCGCGTCCTCCGCGGCGGAGGATGCGGCGGGTGCTGCGGGGGCGGCGCGGTGAGCCGGCCCGTCCGTATCGGCCCGCGTGCCGCGGCCGCCCTGGTGCTGGTGACGCTGATCGGCGTGGCAGCGTTCGGCTGGCCGCTGCTGGCCGACGCCGGGTCCGGGCTCGCCCACGCGCAGGACGCGCCGTGGCTGTTCGCCGCGCTGCTGCCGCTGCTCGTCGCCGTGGTCGTCGCGACCATCGCCGACCAGGGCCTCGACGCCAAGGCGGTGGCGATGCTGGGGGTGCTGGCCGCGGTGGGGGCGGCGCTGCGGCCCCTGGGTGCGGGCACGGCCGGCCTGGAGCCGATGTTCTTCCTCATGGCGCTGAGCGGGCGCGTCCTCGGCCCCGGGTTCGGCTTCGTGCTGGGCGCGGTGACGATGTTCGCCTCCGCTCTGCTGACCGGCGGGGTCGGGCCGTGGATGCCGTTCCAGATGCTGGCGATGGGCTGGTTCGCGCTGGGCGCCGGGCTGCTGCCGGGGGCGCGGCGGATCCGGGGCCGGGCGGAGCTGGCGATGCTGGCGGCGTACGGGTTCGCGGGCTCGTTCGCGTACGGGACGGTCATGAACCTGCAGGGCTGGGTGCTGCTCCAGGGCATGGGCCAGGGCGTCTCCTTCCACCCCGGGGATCCGGTCGGGGCGAACCTCGCGCGGTTCCTCGCGTACTGCGCGGCGACGTCCCTGGGCTGGGACCTGGGGCGGGCCGTCCTGACGGTGGTGCTGACGCTGCTGCTGGGCGGGACGCTGCTGAAGGCGCTGCGGCGGGCGACTCGCAAAGCGGCGTTCGAGGCGCCGGTTTCCTTCGATCCGGGGGCCGGAAGTGGCCCCGACCACACAACAAAAGGGACATAGGTGGCTACACGGGGTGAGATCGGGCTCTCCTGAGGGTGAGGCGCCCCATAGGACCCACGTCACATACGACCCCGCCTAGTGGACGGCGGGCGGCGGCCTCCGGGCGCGGAGGGGGCCCCGGACGGGGGCTGGCGGAGCCCGTCGGCGAGGCCGCGCGGAGGGGTTTCCTCCGAGGGTCCGTAGTAGGAGGGGGCCTTTGCCAGGGCCGCGGGGGCCTGGCTAACTGGTGATGTCGCCACGGCGGCCCGGGCACACAGCCCGCCGCCCGACGAGCCCCTCTCCCCCGTGTGAGTGACTCACGCATGCCTCCTGCATGCGGCGGCCGCATCCCGTCCCCTACGGAAGGCTCTCCGTGTCCATCTCCGTCATCCGCCGCATCGCCGCCTCCAAGAAGACCCTCGCGGGTACCGTCGTCGGCCTTGCCGCCGCCGGTTCCATGCTGGCCGCCGTCCCCGCGCAGGCCGCCCCGACGAGCGCCAAGGCGATCGCCCAGCAGATGATCAAGGACCCGGCCCAGTTCGCCGCCTTCGACAAGATCATCTCCCGCGAGAGCGGTTGGGACCACACGGCGACGAACGCGTCCTCCGGCGCGTACGGCCTGGTCCAGGCCCTGCCGGCCTCCAAGATGGCCTCGGCCGGTGCCGACTGGAAGACCAACCCGGCCACCCAGATCAAGTGGGGCCTGGACTACATGAACGAGCGCTACGGCTCCCCGGTCGGCGCCTGGAACTTCTGGCAGGCCAACCACTGGTACTAAGCCGCGGCACCACGCCCGGTACGACACCGCACCGCCGCCCGGCACGACGCCGGCGCGGCGGTGCGGTGCGAAGGCCCCGGTGGCCGGCCTCCCCAGGCCGGCCACCGGGGCCTTCGGCTTCCCATCCCAGTGGGCTTTCGGTGTCACAGCCGCTGGATGATCGTGCCGGTCGCCTGCGCGCCGCCCGCGCACATGGTGATCAGCGCGAACTCCTTGTCGCGGCGTTCCAGCTCGTGCAGCGCCGTGGTGATCAGCCGGGCGCCGGTCGCGCCGACCGGGTGCCCGAGCGCGATGGCGCCGCCGTTGACGTTGACCTTGCCGAGGTCCTGCTCGAAGACCTGCGCCCAGCTGAGGACGACCGAGGCGAACGCCTCGTTCACCTCGACGACGTCGATGTCCTTCAGGGACATCCCCGCCTTGCCGAGCACGGCCCGCGTCGCGTCGACCGGCCCGTCGAGGTGGTAGTGCGGGTCGGCGCCGACGAGCGCCTGCGCGACGATCCGCGCGCGGGGCTTCAGCCGCAGGGCGCGCGCCATCCGGCGGGAGGCCCACATCACGGCGGCGGCCCCGTCGGAGATCTGGGAGGAGTTCCCGGCGGTGTGGACGGCGGTCGGCATGACGGCCTTGAGTCCGGCCAGCGCCTCCATGCTCGTGTCGCGCAGCCCCTCGTCCCGGTGCACCAGCCGCCACATGCCCTGCCCGGCGGCCTGCTCCTCCTCGGTGGTGGGGACCTGCACGGCGAACGTCTCGCGCTTGAACCGCTCCTCGGCCCAGGCGGCCGCGGCGCGCTGCTGGGAGAGCAGGCCGAGCCGGTCGACGTCCTCGCGGGTCAGGCCCCGGCGGCGGGCGATGCGCTCGGCGGCCTCGAACTGGTTGGGCAGGTCGACGTTCCACTCGTCGGGGAAGGGCTTGCCGGGCCCGTGCTTGGAGCCGGAGCCGAGCGGGACCCGGCTCATGGCCTCGACACCGCAGGCTATGCCGATGTCGACGACCCCGCCGGCGACCATGTTCGCCACCATGTGGTTGGCCTGCTGGGAGCTGCCGCACTGGCAGTCCACGGTCGTCGCCGCGGTCTCGTACGGCAGGCCCATCGCCAGCCAGGCCGTACGGGCGGGGTTCATGGACTGCTCGCCGGCGTGGGTGACGGTCCCGCCGACGATCTGCTCGACGCAGTCGGGCTGGATGCCCGTACGGGCGAGGAGTTCGCGGTAGGTCTCGCCGAGCAGGTACGCGGGGTGCAGGTTGGCGAGTACGCCCCCGCGCCTGCCGATCGGCGTGCGTACGGCTTCGACGATGACGGGTTCCGCGGCCATGGGATCGTCCTCTCCTGCGCAGCGCTGCCGGCACGGCGGGACCGGGCGGGCCGTTCCCGGCGCCCCGCCCGCACCCCGAAATTGGTACGCGTTCTAGTTCTCCCCCCGAAGTCTTATGACCCGCGGGCCCGGCACGCAAGGGTCTTGCATCCGGCCTCCACGGATTCCACACGCAACCGGCCGGGCGCGGCCCCTTGCCACTTCCGGGACCCGTCATTACCTTCTGCCCAATTGCTGATGGGCCGTCAGACTTGGAGTGCCGCGATGACCTGTCCCGCACTGCCCGAAGGCTTCGACGCGACCGACCCCGACCTCCTCCGGGAGCGGGTACCCCTCCCGGAGTTCGCGCGGCTGCGGCAGACGGCACCGGTGTGGTGGTGCCGCCAGGAGCGCGGCATCACCGGCTTCGACGACGACGGCTACTGGGCCGTGACCCGGCACGCGGACGTCAAGTACGTCTCCACGCACCCCGAGCTGTTCTCCTCCGCCGCCAACACCGCCATCATCCGCTTCAACGGCGGCATCGCCCGCGAGCAGATCGACGCCCAGCGGCTGATCATGCTGAACATGGACCCGCCCGAGCACACCCGGGTGCGCCAGATCATCCAGCGCGGCTTCACGCCCCGGGCCGTCCGCGGCCTGGAGGGCGCCCTGCGCGAGCGGGCCCGCCGGATCGCGGAGCAGGCCCGCGCCGCGGCGGCGGCAGCGGCGGCCGGCGACGGGGACAAGGACGGGGGGTTCGACTTCGTCACCCGGGTGGCCTGCGAACTCCCCCTCCAGGCGATCGCCGAACTGATCGGCGTACCGCAGGAGGACCGGCTGCGGATCTTCGACTGGTCGAACAAGATGATCGCCTACGACGACCCCGAGTACGCCATCACCGAGGCGGTCGGCGCCGAGGCCGCCATGGAGCTCATCGGCTACGCGATGCACATGTCCGCCGCCCGCAAGGAGTGCCCCGCCGAGGACATCGTCACCCGGCTCGTCGCCGCGGAGGGCGAGGGCAACCTCGGCTCCGACGAGTTCGGCTTCTTCGTGCTGCTCCTCGCCGTCGCCGGCAACGAGACCACCCGCAACGCCATCAGCCACGGCATGCACGCCTTCCTCACCCACCCCGAGCAGTGGGAGCTCTACAAGGCGACGCGGCCCGCGACGGCCGCCGAGGAGATCGTCCGCTGGGCCACACCCGTCGTCTCCTTCCAGCGCACCGCCACCCGCGACACCGAACTCGGCGGGCAGAAGATCCGGGCCGGCGACCGGGTCGGCCTCTTCTACGCCTCCGCCAACCACGACCCGGAGGTCTTCACCGACCCGGACGCCTTCGACATCACCCGCGACCCCAACCCGCACCTGGGCTTCGGGGGCGGCGGCCCCCACTTCTGCCTCGGCAAGTCCCTGGCCGTGATGGAGATCGACCTCATCTTCAACGCCGTCGCCGACCACCTGCCCGACCTGCGGCTGACCGGCCCGGCACCGCGCCGGCTGCGGGCCGCCTGGCTCAACGGGATCAAGGAGCTGCGCGTCAGCCACCCCTGACCGCCGCTCCGGCGCGGGGCGGCGTACGGAGACGATCCCGACAAGCTGCGGTAACGGCACGCCATCGATGCCTTCCCGGCCATTGTGGCGGAGGCCGGGCGGGGCCCAGACTGCGCGGATGAACCTCCAGGACAGCGGAACGCATGCCGGCGTGGAGGCCCGCTGGCAGCGCCTGCCGACGACGTGGCGGCTGATGGTCGAGCGCGGCGGCCCCCAGGCCGCCGCCGGCCGGGGCGTCCTCGCCCTCATCGAGGCCGCCGCCGCGCGACCGGAACTGCGCCGGCTGTACCCGTTCACCAGCCACTGCGTCCTCCGCTTCGGCTCCCGCGGCGGCGTACCGACCGAGGCGGACGCGCCCGCGCTGGAGCCGACGCGGGACGGCCGCTTCCGCGTCCTGAGCCCCAGCCTGCAACGCGTCCTCGGCGAGGCGGACTCCGCGGAGGAGGCGGTGGCCCTGGCCGTCGCCCGACTCCCCTCCGCCTGAACGGCCCGCCCGTACGCGTACGGGGGCCGCGCGCATCCCCCGTACGGGCCGGGGCCTGTCCGGCGGACAGGGGCCGGACGGGCCCTGGGCGGAGCACCCGGGTGGCGGACTCCGCGCACCTGCCGGACCGTGACAGCACGCGGCGATCCCCCGCGGGGGCGCCGGGGCCGAAGCGTCCCGGCGCCCCCGCGGCCCCGCACCCGGCGGCGGCCGCGACGCGCCCGGGGCGCGGGTGGCGCGGGGCGCGGGTGGCGCGGACCCCGCTACCTCTCGCAGCGCCCCAGCACCACCACGTACGTCCCCGCATCGGACGCCCCGGCCCCCCTCCGCTCGGCGGCGCCGCCCCTCGGCGCGATCCCGAACTCGGTGAGCGAGGGATCCCGGATGGCCTCGGCGTGGCCGCCCGTGCTGCGGTGCAGCCACCACTCCACGGCCGCGCGGGGCGTCCCCGCGCCCGCCCACCCGGTGTAGGTGATCTCGTGGCCGAGCCACGACCGTCCGTCCCGGCAGTAGCCCGCTGCGCGGATCCGGTCCACGATCTGCTCCCCGCCCGTTCCTGCGGCCTGCGGGTTCCGGTGCGGGTCCCGCCTGTCGTCCGGGTCCTGCGGGTTCGGCCACCACTTCTGGGCGAGGGCCGCCGCCACGTGCCGGTTCGCCGCCTCCCGCAGCTCGCCGGAGTCCGTGAACTCCCGCAGGCCGAGCCGCCGGCGCTCGGCGTTGACCAGGCAGTGCACGCCCGCGGTGGCGGGCAGCACCCCGTACCCGAACCGGCCGGGGTCGGCGGGCGGGGGCCGGTCGTAGGCGTCGGCGCCCAACCCCTCGCAGGGCGCCCCCGGCTGGGCCGCGGCCGTCCCGGCCGCGCCGGCGAGCAGTACGGCGGCGAGCAGGGCGGCGGGGGCGCGCCGGATGCGCATGCCCATGGCGGTGCCCGTCTCTCCCCGAGTCGGATGTCCGGCCGCCGGGCCTCGATGCCCCGGCGTCGGACCTGAACTCCCGCCCCTCGGCGCCCGGTTCCCCGTACAACGCCCCCCGGGGCACGCTCCGGTGCACCACCCCCATGGTGCGCCCCGGGCCTGCCTCCCGCCATTCGGCCCGGGACCGCGGCCGACGGCGGCCCTACGGCCGGGCGGACGCCCGGGCGGGTGCCCCGGCGGCCGGCTCCGCGCCCTCGCCGGGCGGGGCGGCCGCCTGCGCCGGCAGCCTCAGCCGGAGCCGCCGCGGCCCGGACAGCACGTGCACCAGCCCGAACCCGGCACCGACGACCGCCGCGCCGCCGACCGCGTCCAGCACCCAGTGGTTGGCCGTCGCGACGATCGCGCACACCGTGATCAGCGGGTGCAGCGCCCCCAGCAGCTTCTGCCAGCCCTTCGGCGCCAGCACGACGACGACGATCCCGCACCACAGCGACCAGCCGAAGTGCAGCGACGGCATCGCCGCGTACTGGTTGGAGATGGCCGTCATCGCCCCGTACTGCGGGTTGGCCAGGTCCTGCGGCCCGTGCACCGTGTCGACGAAGCCCATCCCGGGCATCAGGCGCGGCGGCGCCAGCGGGTACAGCCAGAACCCGGCGAGGGCCAGGACGGTGGCCAGCCCCAACGAGGCCCGCGCCCAGCGGTAGTCACCGGGCCGGCGCCAGTACAGCACGCCCAGGATCGCCAGCGGCACCACGAAGTGGAACGACGTGTAGTAGAAGTTGAAGAACCCCTCCAGCCACGGCGTCGCCACCACCGCCTGGTTGACGGCGAGTTCGATGTCGATGCCCAGCGCCCGCTCGACGGCGTGGATCTGCCCGCCGTTCTCCTCGGCGAGGCTGCGGGAGGCCGGCGCGGCGGCCCGGATGTGCGAGTAGACCGAGTACCCGACCCTCGTCAGCAGCAGCTCCAGCAGCAGGTTGGGCCGGGACAGCACCCGCCGCCAGAACGGCAGGAGCGGAATCCGCGACCAGCGCGCCGCCGCCGGACGCCCGTACTCCGTCGGCACCGGCGCCCGCCAGTACGGGGACGTACGCGGCAGGAACGGCACGGCGCAGGCCGCCGCGAGCGCCACCAGCAGCAGCACGTTGTCCCGTACGGGCGCCAGCGCGGCCAGGTTCGGCAGCAGCACCGTATGGGGCAGCGTCGCCGCCAGGACCACCGCGACGGGCCACACCCGCCGGTCCGCGGCCCGCGCCCCGGCCCGGCCCGCCACCGCCAGCAGCACCCAGAGCAGCTGGTGCCGCCACCCCGCCGGCGCCACCGCCACGGCCACGCACCCGGTGACGGCGGCCGCGAGCAGCACCTGCCCGTCACGGGCGTACCGCACGGCCCGCCGCAGCCCCACCCAGACGATCGCCGCGGACAGCACCGCGTACAGCACGACCTCGCCGGGCCCCGACAGCCCGAGCCGCAGCAGCGCCCCGTGCACGGACTGGTTGGCGGACGCGTCGGGGGAGCCGCCGAAGCCGGTGCCGGCCAGGTGGTGCGCCCAGTACGTCCAGGAGTCGTACGGGAGGGCCGCCCAGGACAGGGCGGTGGCCCCGGCGAACGTCGCGGCGGCCGCACCGGCGGCGGGGCGGCGGCCGGTCCGCCACAGCAGCGGGACGAACAGCAGCAGGGCCGGCTGGAGGGCCGCGGCCAGCCCGACGAGGAACCCGGCCGGGCGGTCGGCGGGCACCCGGAACAGCGCCAGCAGGACCAGCAGCACCGGCAGGGCGGGCAGCACCGGCACCGCGCCCTGGCCGGGCGCGGCGGCCTCCCGGACGGGCAGCGAGACCATCATCAGGCCGACCAGCACGGGCGCGGCGAGCAGGGCGGTGCGCCGCGGGACGGGGTCGGGCAGCCCGCGCGCGGCGACCAGCCCGACCGCGGCGACGGTCAGCAGCGACGCGCAGGTCCACAGGACGCCGAGGGACGCGGGCGGCGCCAGGCCGAGGAACGGTTTCAGGACCAGCCCGGCGAAGGGCGTGCCGGTGAACCGGTCGGGGTCGTGGAGCGCGTACGGGGCGTACGGGGAGCCGGTCGGCCAGGGGCCGGACGGGGCGCGCAGCACGGCGGCCGCCTGCCGGACGGCGAGCACG
This sequence comes from Streptomyces sp. NPDC031121, assembly GCF_055570615.1. Classification (NCBI taxonomy): domain Bacteria; kingdom Bacillati; phylum Actinomycetota; class Actinomycetes; order Kitasatosporales; family Streptomycetaceae; genus Streptomyces; species Streptomyces sp. NPDC031121. The sequence continues at coordinate 403,627 of NZ_JBVIGV010000003.1, read as the reverse complement.
CCGGCCAGCGCCCAGAGGATCAGGCGCAGGGCCGAGAGCCGTACGCCGGCAGCCTCTTCCGCGGCTGCCGCGGCTGCCGCGGCTGCCGCGCCGACGGGTGCGGCCGCGCGTGTGCCCGAGGCGGCTGGTGCGCCTGCGCTTATGACCCCGGCATGCCCGTTCGCACCGCTGTGCTCCGCCGCGTTCGCCACGCCTCGCAGGCCTCCCGCCCTCAGATGCGCAACCCGGTTCAGCCTGGCTGCCGCGCTGGATTGTCCGGGGACGACGATATCCCCCGCGGGGTCCCTAGGATGGCGGTCATGAGCATCGTGAAGATCAACGTCCTGACCGTGCCGGCCGAGCAGCGCGAGGTGCTGGAGCAGCGGTTCGCGTCGCGGGCCGGGGCCGTGGAGGGTTCCGACGGATTCGAGTGGTTCGAACTGCTGCGGCCGGTGGAGGGCACGGACCAGTACCTGGTGTACACGCGCTGGCGTTCGGAGGAGGACTTCCAGGCGTGGATGGAGGGGCCGATGAAGGCCGCGCACCAGGGCGGGGCGGGCGCGGGTGCGGGCGGCGGGGCGGGCGCGGGCGAGCGTCCGAAGCCGGCGGCTTCGGCGTCGACGGTGTGGTCGTTCGAGGTCGTGCAGCAGGCGGGTCCGAAGGCCGGGGCAGACGCCGACCGGTAGGCGCCGGCCCCGGCGGGCCGGACGTCACTGCCAGAAGGCGTCCTCCTCGTCGATGTCCTGGGTGCACTCGTCGATGTCGGTGATCTTTCCGCCGACGATCGTGAAGAAGAGGCCCTGCTGCAACTCCAGGCCGCGGTCGCCGCGGTCGCCGTAGAAGGTGTGGACGGCCATCGCGTGGCCGCGCCCGTCCACGAGCACCGAGTGCAGTTCGACCCGTGCGGTGCCGCCGGTCTCCTCGCCGAGCCGGCGGTACATGTCGAGGACGGCCTCGCGGCCCTTGTGGTGGCCGGACAGCGGGTTGCTGCCGGGCACGTGGTGGATGACGTCGGCGGTCATCAGGGCGCCCAGGGCCTGCAGGTCGCCCTTGCCGAAGGCTTCGTAGCCGCGGCGGACGAGGGCAGCGTCGGGGTGTTCGGACATGGCGTTCCCGCCCTCCCGTTGATGCGATAAACCCCTTTACCCATCATCGGCCCGTCCCTGTGGATATTCCACGCGTCGCCCGCGGCCCCTCCCCCCACACTGGCGCCATGACCGCACACGTCCCGCCCGCGCCCACCCCGACCCCCACCGGCCGACCCGCCCCGGCAGCTGCGACTCCCGCTCGCGGGTGGCGAATACGCGACGCACACGCCTGACGGGCCGACGACCACCCGGGCCGGCGCCACACCGACCCGCGGCCGGCGAACGGCGGCCGCGGGGCGGCGGTCACCGGGCGGCGGTCACCGGGCGGCGTGGTCGCGTCGGGGCTCGGCGTCGTAGGGCTCCTCGGCGTCCGATCCGCACAGCTCCGCGTTGATCTCCCGGACGAGCTCGGTCAGGTCGGTGGGCCGGTCCGGCCCCCACCAGTCGCCGAGCAGTTCGGCGAGGGACTCCTCGCGGGCGCGGGAGAGCCGGTCCGCGTGTTCCCGGCCGAGGGCGGTCGGGACCAGTTCCAGCCCGTCCCGTACGGCGAGCCTGCGCTCCTCCAGCTGGCGGGCCGCATCCGTGACGACCTTGATCGGGACGGCGGTGCGCTCCGCGAGGAGCGCGGGCCCCGTGGCCCCGTACCTGGCCATCCGCAGCAGCATCCAGCTCGCGGCGGGCAGCAGGTCGAGCCCGGCCCGCGCGGTGATCTTCCGGTAGACGTCGCGGCGGCCCTCGCGGGTCCCGAGGACGGTCAGGGCGCGGGCGACCTCCTCGTGGGAGGAGCGGTGGACGGGGTTGGAGGCGAGCGTCTCGGTGACGTCGGGCGCGGTCACCGAACCCCGGAGCACGTCCTCCCTGAGGAAGAGGGAGACGGCGAAGGCGAGGAGGACGACGGGCACGGCGTACAGGAACACGTCCGTGATGGAGGCGGCGTACGCGTCGAGGGCGCGCGGCTGGAGATCGGCGGGCAGGGTACCGATCGCCCGGGGGTCCGCTTCGACCTGCGCGGCCGTCCCCGGCGGCAGCGACTGGCCGGCGAAGGCGGTGGCGAGTTTGCCGTCGAGCCGGTTGACGAAGACCGTGCCGAAGACCGCCACGCCGAAGGAGGCGCCGATGGAGCGGAAGAAGGTGGCACCGGAGGTGGCGACGCCGAGATCGGCGTAGCTGACGGCGTTCTGCACGGCCAGGACCAGTACCTGCATGACCAGGCCGAGCCCGAGGCCGAAGACGAAGAAGTACAGGCTCATCTCCCACGCCCCGCTGGTGCGGTGCATCTGGTGCAGGAGGACCAGCCCGACCGCGGTGACCGCGGTTCCGGCGACGGGGAAGACCTTCCACCGGCCGGTGCGGGAGACGATCTGCCCGGAGCCGGTGGAGGCGATCAGCATGCCGAGCACCATCGGCAGCATGTGGACGCCGGACATGGTCGGGGAGACGCCCTGGACGACCTGGAGGAACGTGGGGAGGTAGACCATCGCGCCGAACATGGCGAAGCCGACGATGAAGCTGATCAACGAGCAGAGGGTGAAGGTGCGGACCCGGAAGAGGCCCAGCGGCAGCACGGGTTCGGCGGCACGCCGCTCGACGAGGACGAACGCGGCGAGGAGTACGGCACCGAGGACGTCCAGCCCGATGATCCGGGCGGAGCCCCAGCCCCAGGTGCCGCCGAGGGAGGCGATCAGGACGAGGCAGGTCGCGACGCAGGCGATGAGGAAGGTGCCGAGGTAGTCGATGCGGTGCGGTTCGCGGCGCACCGGGATGTGCAGGGCGGCCGCGATGACCGCGAGCGCGACGAGACCGACGGGGAGGTTGATGTAGAAGACCCAGCGCCAGGACAGCTGGTCGACGAACAAGCCCCCGAGGAGCGGGCCGAGGACGCTCGTCGCCCCGAACACGGCTCCGAAGAGGCCTTGGTAGCGTCCGCGTTCCCGCGGGGGGACGATGTCGCCGACGATCGCCATGGACAGCACGATCAGGCCGCCGCCGCCCAGGCCTTGGAGGGCGCGGAAGCCGATCAGCTGGGGCATGTCCTGGGCGAGCCCGCACAGCGCCGATCCGATCAGGAAGATGACGATGGCCGTCTGGAAGAGCTTCTTGCGCCCGTACTGGTCGCCGAGCTTCCCCCACAGGGGTGTCGCAGCGGTGGCGGCGAGCATGTAGGCGGTGACGACCCACGACAGGTGGTCCATTCCGCCGAGTTCGCTGACGATCGTCGGCAGGGCGGTCGACACGATCGTCTGGTCGAGTGCGGCGAGCAGCAGGCCCAGCATCAGTGCGCCGATGGGGACCAGCACGTCACGGGAGGCGCGTTCGGCTGCTGGGCCCTCGCCGCCGGGTCCGGAGCGGGGGTCGCGGGAGCCTGACGTCACTTCCTGGGACATCCGTTCCTCCTCAGGCCGATCAACATTTCCATCCTGAGCGGTGTGTCCGGTTATGGCCTCTCGGGAGGGTTGGGCGGGCTGCGGCGGGTCTGCATAATCGCAGGCAATGCCCAGGGAGGGAGTCCAGTGAGCGCTGAGCGCTGTCCAGATTGCGACGCTGCGGGCGTCGACTGCGGGTGTGCGCCGGGCACGAACGGGGGCGGTTTCGAGCCACTGCGGGTCCGCCCGTACGTGACACTGCCCCACCCCGGCGGCCCCGCGACACACGCCCCGCTGCCGCACCCTGCACAGCCGCCGGCGCACGGCGCCCCGGCCGCCCCGGGCCGACCGCACACGCCTCCGCCCGGGCCCGGCTCGGAGGCGGCGACCCCGTCGTACGGCATACCCGTATGGCCGGACAGCCCGCCGCAGGCGTACTGGCCCGCCGAAACGGCCCCGCTGCCACCGGCCCCACCGGTACCGATGGCATCGGCCCCGGTCCAGGACCTCGGCCTGCTCGCACCAGCACACACCGGGAGGGAAAGGGGAGGGGGCGGGGGCGGGGGCCCCAGGGGGAAGCGCACCGGCGGGGGCTCCCGACGCCGCCGGATTCCGACGGTCCTGGCGGGCGCCGGCACGGTGGTCGCCGTCGGCACGGTGGCGCTGGCGATGGGCATGCTGTCGCGTTCCGTCGAGAGCGACACGGTCCTCCTCGACGCCAAGCCCTCGGCGCCCGCCGCGAGCGTCCTCCCGACGAATCCGGCGGAGTCCGCCTCCCCGTCCGCCGCCGCTCCCACCAGGTCGGCGTCCCGCTCCGCCTCCCCGAGCGCGTCGAAGTCGACGTCTGCCTCACCGACCGCGTCCGCTCCGTCGACCGCCGTGGCGGCCCGGCCGACCTCGGCGAGCCCGAGCCGCTCGGCGAGCAGCTCCCCGTCCCCGTCGAAGGCACCCACCCTCCGCCAGGGCGATTCGGGCCCGGAGGTGGAGAAGATGCAGCGACTCCTGGCGGCCAACGGCGTGTACGGCGGCAGAATCAGCGGCCGGTTCGACAGCCGCACCAAGGAAGCCGTAGCGGAGTTCCAGTGGCGGAACCACATCTACGACGACGGGTACGGCGTCTACGGCCCCTCCACCCGCAAGGCCCTGGAACGCACCGCCTGACACCCGCCCGAGCCGCATCAGGCCGACCGCAGACGGCCCCGGCGGCTGGCGGGCGGGGCCGTACGGCGCCCCACCCCAGCGCCGCGGCCGGCGCACCACGCGGCAGCCCCGGCAGCGCGCCGCGGCGGCCGCTTGTGCGGGCGGGCGCCTGCCCGCGAACCGCCCGGGCCTGCCGGGCCGCCTCCACACGCGCCGCGGCAGCCCGGCGCCCGTGTCCGCTCACCGCCCGCCGGGAGCCGGGGACCCCGTCCGGAAGCCGCCCAGCCCGGCGCGCCGCACGGCTCCACTCCACCCGCCCAGCCTCTCTACCCGGCCCCTCCACGCCCCTCGCCGGGCTCGCCTCGCCCCCGGACGCCACCGACCGCACGCTCCACCCGCGCCGCCGGTCCGGCCGCCCCTCCACCGTGCTCGGCCCCTCCCCCCGACAGGCACTTCCGGCCGCGGCCCGCCACCCCGCCATCGCGACGCCTCCGCCCTGCACGATTTCCGCTTCGCCCCGCCTTGGTCCGACCTCTCGCCGCGAGGCAGGTTCACCCGCGCCAGTCCCTTGGCGCGTGCCGCCCCGAGCCGTGGTTTCGTCCGGTCCGGGGGGCGAGTGGCGACCTGGCCCCAGGTTTTGTATCGTGTAGGAACAAAGTGGTTCCGTCCGCATTCCCTGACCGGTGGACGGAACCGCTTGTTTCTTTTCTCCCGCCCCGTCTGGAGCCACGCCGATGCCGGCCAGCACCACCACCGCCCCCGTCGTCCTCACCGCCAAGGCCCTGCTCCTGGACATGGACGGCACCCTGGTCAACTCGGACGCGGTGGTCGAGCGCTGCTGGCGGGAGTGGGCGGTCTCGCACGGCCTGGATCCGGAGGAGGCCCTCAAGGTGGTCCACGGCCGCCAGGGCTACGCCACCATGGCGATCCTCCTGCCCGACCGCCCGATGGAGGCCAACCACGACGAGAACGCGGTGATGCTGGCCCGCGAGACGGCCGACACCGACGGCGTCGTCCCCATCGGCGGGGCTCCGGAGTTCATGCGGGCGATCGCCGGGCTGCCGCACGCCCTGGTCACCTCCGCCGACGCTGCCCTGGCCTCGGCCCGGATGGGAGCCGCCGAGCTGCCGCTGCCCGAGGTGCGGGTCACCGCCGAGTGCGTCGAGGCTAGCAAGCCGCATCCGGAGGGCTTCCTGAAGGGCGCGGCGGAGCTGGGGGTGGACCCCGCCGACTGCGTCGTCTTCGAGGACTCCGCCGCCGGCATAGCCGCGGGCAGGGCTGCCGGCATGCGCGTCATCGGCATCGGCCCGCGCGCCGCCGAGCACGGCCCCACGGTGCACGTCGCCGACCTGGCGTCCGTCGAGGTGGCCGCGGCGCCCGACGGCTCGATCCGCCTCACGCTCACCCCCGCCGCCTGACCTGGCGCACGGCGGCACCGCGCCGAGACGGCGCCGACCCCAGGAGGGCGGCGGCCACGGTCGTGGGGCTTCCGCCCGTGCCGTGCGCCGTGCCCGCAGCAGCCCGCGTACGCCGGGGCGGAAGCAGGAATCCCGGCGGTACCCGGCACCCCCGGCCCCCGCCCGCGGCGGCGTGCGCCCGCTCAGCCGACGACGGCCTCGTACAGGGAGAACCCGCCCAGGGCGGTCATCACGGCGGCCGCGATCTTCGTGATGAGGCGGAGGGGGACGTACTTCATGAGGGTCCGGCCGCCGAGGATGCCGATGCCGGCGACGGCCCACAGGGCCAGAACGGCACCGATGCCGACGGAGAGCGGGTTGTCGTAGCGGGCGGCGAGGTTGGCGGTCATGATCTGGGTGAGGTCGCCGAACTCGGCGACGAGGATCAGCATGAAGCCGGCACCGGAGACCTTCCAGAAGGACTGGTCGGCGGGTGGCTTGACGTCTTCCTCCCCGTCGTCCTTCTTCAGCAGCAGCATCGCCGCGCCGGCGAGGAAGAGGACGCCGACGACGGCCTGGACGAGCCGGTGCGGGAGCAGCGTGAGGACGCTGCCTGCGGCGATGGCGAGCGCGACGTGCACGGCGAAGGCAGCGGCGACTCCGGCGAAGACGTACGAGGCGCGGTAGCGGGTGCCGAGGACGAGGCCGGCGAGGGCGGTCTTGTCGGGCAGTTCGGCGAGGAAGACGACGCCGAAGGCGATGGCCGTGACGGCGATGCTGAAGTCGGTGCTGGACACGGGGTGGGGACCTCGATCGGTGGGCGGGCGGGCGCCGCCGTTCCGAGGGACCTGGAGTGCTCCGTCAGGGGTCGCTTCGGCTCGGCGGCGCCCTGACGGTGTTCGGTGCGCCCGTGGTGGTGCACGGGTGCGGTGAACGCGGACAGGGCACTGCGGCCGAAGGTCTCGCTGGCCGGCCGCGGTGTGCGGCCTGCCTCCGGGCGCCGGCTGGGTGACCCAGCAGTATGTCGACGGTCCGGCGAAGAGCTACTCCCCTTCTGCTCCGCCCAGGATACGCGACGGTGCGGTCGCGGGGCGGGGCGGGCGGCCGGGGGAGGCCGGGCCGGGGGGCGCCCCGAGGGGTTCGACCCGGGGGCGCCCCCGCGCCGGCAGTCCGCGCCTCCCCGCCGGCTTCGAGAGCGCGGCCTCCCGGCCGGCTTCCCGGAACCCCAACATCCGCTTAATCCCCGGAAGTTGCCCTCCCCCAAGCCTGACGTGCACATGTCGCAAGCCGGTAACCTTGCGCCCGCCGCCACGCAATCCGGCATCGCCACCCTGGCCGCGGGCCCCCTCTCGCGGGGCCCTCCGGCCGCCACACCCCCCACTCCAGGGAGTTCTCCCATGGCCCTTTCGGCCCGCATATCCGCCGTCTACGCGCGTCGTATTGGCGTGCTCGCGTCATCCGCCGCGCTCGCATCCCTCGTGTCCCTCGTCAGCGCCCCCGCCGCGCACGCCGCCCCGCCCACCCCCATCAGCGCGTCCTCCGCCCGCGCCTACCTTGCCACCGTCACGCCCCGCGCCGAAGGCTCCCTCACCGGCTACAGCCGCTCCCTGTTCCCCCACTGGAGCACCGTCTCGGGCACCTGCAACACCCGCGAGACGGTCCTCAAGCGGGACGGCTCCGGCGTCGTCACCGACTCCTCCTGCGCCTCCGTCCGCGGCTCCTGGTTCTCCGAGTACGACGGTGCCACCTGGACCGCCGCCTCCGACATCGACATCGACCACGTCGTCCCGCTGGCCGAGGCCTGGCGTTCCGGGGCGTCCTCCTGGACCACCTCCCAGCGCCAGCAGTTCGCGAACGACCTCACCCGCCCGCAGCTCATCGCGGTCACCGACCACGTCAACCAGGCCAAGGGCGACAAGGACCCCTCCGACTGGATGCCGTCCCGCACGTCCTACCGCTGCACCTACGCCCGCATGTGGGTCCACGTGAAGCAGTACTGGGGCCTGGACATGGACTCCGCGGAGAAGGCGGCCCTGGTCAACGAGCTGAGCGCCTGCTGACGACCCGGCCGGCCGCCCCGGGGCCCCGGACGTCCGCGGCCCCGGCCGGCCCGGAGGGCCTTTTCCCCCGCCAGGGGGAGGCCCGCCGGCCCCTCCCCGTCGTACCGTGATCGCAGGGTCTTCAGGAGGGGGAATTCGATGGCCGCGCTGCGCCTGGGTCCGCTGTTGCGCCACGTCGACTGGGAGACGGGCGGCTCGGCCACCCTGTGGGTCGAGGCCGACCGCCCGTGCTCTGCCGAGGTGCGCTGTGCCGACGGCGCGGGAGGCTCCGCGCGCACGTTCCAGGTAGCGGGGCACCACTACGCGCTCGTGCCGGTGTCCGGCCTGGCCCCGGGCACCACCACGGCGTACGAGGTCCTGCTCGACGGCATCCGCGTGTGGCCGGAGCCCGGCGGCCGCTTCCCGCCCAGCACGATCACGACACCCGCGGTCGCCGGCCCCGGCCGGCCCGCCCCGGACGTGCGCATCACGTTCGGCTCGTGCCGGCACGCGGCACCGTCGGCCGACCGGCACGGGGCGCACGGCCCGGACGCGCTGGACGCCCTCGCCGCGCGGCTCGCCGACCACCCGGAGGAGCCCCGGCCGGACGTCCTGCTGCTCCTCGGGGACCAGGTGTACGCCGACCAGCCGTCCGAGGCGACGCGCCGGTGGCTCGCGGCCCGCCGCGACCTGCGGGACCCGCCCGGCGCGCAGGTCGCGGACTACGAGGAGTACACGCGGCTGTACGACGAATCGTGGCGGGACCCGGAGATCCGCTGGCTGCTGTCCACCGTGCCCAGCCTCCACATGTTCGACGACCACGACGTCATCGACGACTGGAACACCAGCGCGGCCTGGCTCGCGGAGATGCGGGAGAAGCCGTGGTGGCGGGAGCGCATCCTCAGCGGGCTGATGTCGTACTGGGTGTACCAGCACCTCGGCAACCTCTCCCCGGCCGAGCTGGCCGCCGACCCCTTGTACGGGGCGGTGTGCTCCTCCCCGGACGGGACGGAGGCGCTGCGCGCCTTCGCCTCCGCGGCCGACTCCGGCCCGGCGGCCGTGCGCTGGAGCTACCGCCGCGACTTCGGCCGGACCCGGCTGCTGATGGTGGACACCCGGGCCGCCCGGGTCCTCGCGGAGGACCGGCGGGCCATGCTCGCTCCGGCCGAGGAGCAGTGGCTGCGGGAGAACGCCCTCGCCGGCCACGGCGGCTTCGACCACCTGTTGATCGGCTCGTCGCTGCCGTGGCTGGTACCGCCCCTGATCCACGACGCCGAGGTGTGGGACGCCGCCCTGTGCCGCGGGGAGCGGGGGCCGCGCTGGGCGCGGGTCGGCGAGCGGCTGCGGCGGCTGGCCGACCTGGAGCACTGGGCGGCGTTCCCCGGCTCGTTCGCCGCGCTGGGTGCTCTGATCGAGGAGGTGGGGACGGGCCCGCGGGCTCCGGCGACCGTGGCGGTCCTGTCAGGGGACGTCCACCACGCGTACGTGGCGGAGCCGCGCATACCCACCGGGGCGCGGGTGTTCCAGCTGACGTGCTCGCCGGTGCACAACTCGGTGCCGGGGGTCGTCAAGTGGGGCTTCCTGCTGGGCTGGTCGCGGCTGGGCCGCCGGCTGGGCCGGGTCCTGTCCCGGCACGGGCGGACGGGCCGGCCGCCGCTGGCCTGGCGGCGTACGGGCGGGCCGTGGTTCGGCAACCAGCTGATGACGCTGGCGCTTTCGGGCCGGGAGGCGCGGCTGCGCCTCGAACAGGCGCGCCGCCGACGGGGCGGCCGCGGCAGTCGGCGTGCGGCGCGGCTGGTCACCGTGCTGGACCGGCGGCTCGCGCCGGGTGGTTGAGGGCCGGGACCCGGGCGTCGGACGGGCGGGTGCCGGGCGTACGCTGTATGGCTGTCAAGCCGCCCCTGCCGCTCCCCCGCGACGTCGCGGCGCCATACGCCGTCGCACGTCAACCGGACTGGGGAGTCCCGCTTGTTTGAGACGCTGGGGTCGCTGACCACGAGCCCGTGGATCTACGCCGTGGTGGCCTTGTCCGTCGTGCTGGACGTGTTCCTTCCGGTGCTGCCGAGCGGCGTCCTGGTGATCACGGCGGCTGCGGCCGCGGCGGCCGCCGGCGCGGCCGGGCCGGTGCCCGTGCCGGAGCAGGTGCCGGACATCGCGGCGCTCCTGGTGATCGCCGCGACGTCCTCGGTGCTGGGTGACATGGCGGCGTTCCGGGTGGCGCGGCGCGGCGGCGGCCGGCTGGAGCGGGCCATCGCCCGCTCCCGCAGGCTGACGCTCGCCCAGGAGCGCCTCGGTATGGCGCTGGCCCGGGGCGGCGGCGCCCTCGTCGTGATCGCCCGGTTCGCGCCCGCCGGCCGCTCGGTGGTCTCCCTCGGCGCCGGCAAGGCCCACCGCAAGGCCACGGAGTTCCTGCCGTGGTCGGCCCTGGCCGGCATGGCCTGGGCGGGCTACAGCGTCGCCCTGGGCTACTTCGGCACGCAGTGGCTGGGCGCGGCCTGGCTCGGCACCGCCGTGTCGGTGCTCGCCCTGTTCGCCGCCGGGGCCCTGGCGGGCTTCGTCATCCGCCGCCCGGCGCCCGCGGGATCGCCGGCGGTGTAACGGCAGCGGCCGGCACGCACCCGTCCCCCGGACGGCGCACCGGCTCACCCATTCACCCGGGTCGGATCGCCGTACCCGGCGGGGCCTCCTAGCGTCGCAGAGAGGCGCACAGCCGAACCGCGTCACAACCGTGGCGGGGTCGCGCCGTTTCGAGGAGCCCCGAGGAGTTCTCTCCATGACCGTCAAGCTGCCGAACCGCCGCCTGCTGGGCCTCGCGGCCGCGACGCTCGCCGTGGCCGCCACGACCGCCACTCCCGTCACCGCAGCCCCGTACGCCACCTCCCCGACCGCGACGGTCTCCCCGACCAGTGCCGCCCCCGGCAGCCGGGTCAGCCTGACGCTCCGCGGCTGCGCGACCCGGGCGGCCAGGGCGACGTCCACCGCCTTCGGCGACGCCCGCCTCGCCCCGGCGACGGGCGACAGCACCGCCCTCTTCGGGGCCGCCACCGTCTACGGCAACGCCTCCACCGGCGCGCACTCGGTCACCTTCGACTGCGGCGACGGCTCCCGGATCACCGTGTCCCTCCAGGTCACCCCGGGCGCGGCCCGCGGCGGCACCGGCGGCAGCATCGGCGGCGCCAACCCCGCCCTGATCGCCGTCGGCGGCACCCTGGCCGCGAGCGCCCTCGGCGCGGGCGTCTGGGTCCTGCGCCGCCGCACCCGCACCACCTGACGGCCGGCGGGGCCGCTACGCGGCCGGCGCCGCGGCCCCCCGCACCTTCAGCCCGCCGAGCAGGTCCCGGGTCGCCTCGGCGACGGCGTCCACGGCGGCGTCGAAGACCTCCCGGTTGTGCGCGGCGGGCGCCCGGAAGCCGGACACCTTCCGCACGTACTGTAGGGCGGCGGCGCGGATCTCCTCCTCGGTCGCCGTCTCGGGGATGGCAGGCGGTCGCAGCGTCTTAATGGAACGGCACATACCCCCACTATCCGCTACCGCGGCAGTTCCGCTCCGGACAACTTCACGATCAGGGCGGCCTGGAGCCGCGCCCGCACCTCGGGGTCCGCGACCTCGTCGAGCAGCCCGACCGCCTGCTGCACGGCTGCAGCCGCCCGCCGGTCCTCCCGCAGCGAGGCGGTCTGCGCGGCCATGTGCCGCAGCGCGATGTCGGCCCGCCGGTGGAAGAGCTGCCCGATCAGCGTGACGACCACCCCGACGGAGCAGGTGACGACGCCGAGGTACAGATCCCCGGACGTCTCGGCCCGCCACACGGCGAGCGCCACCCCCAACAGCAGGATCGCGCCCCCCGCCCCGGCGAACCACTGGCTGGTCACGAAACTGCTCCGCGCCTGCGCCAGCCCGTAGGCGTAGTACTCCACCAGCACGGACGTGAAATCCCCGTCCCCCCGCCGCCCACGCGGCACGGCCCCCACATCCGCATACTTGCCATCCGGCTCCCCCTCCCGCTCCCCCATCCCGGCAAGCAGCCGCTCCCGCTCAACCCCCCGCCACCGCTCCAACCTCTCCCCGAACAACCCCACCACCCCCACACCGAACGAACGGATGCCCCGGCCGCTCACTCCTTGCAGCCGCGCTCCAGCACCAGGCCGACCGAGCCGCTCTCCAACCCGTTGCCATCCTCGAGGTGCAGGTGCGCCCCGTCGTGGACACCGTCGCCGGCGAGCACCAGAAGATGCCTGGCAAGCGTCCGCAGCCCGGCGGCATTCGCCTCGATGACGACCTCGCTCCCGAGCCCCCGAACCTCGATCCGCGCGTCGGCATCCCATGAAAAGACGAGCGCTGCACCCCCACTGCCGGCCACGGCAACGTGCGTGCTTTCAACCGGAACCGAACCGTTTCCCGAAGTCATGCCCCCATCATGACCGCCCCAACCAGCTGCCCACCCAGTCTCACGAGCGTGCGGGGCACGCGTAAAACCGCTGCCCTGCCCCCTCCAAAGCGCGAAGTTCACCGCCGACTGCCCTACCGCCCTCAGGCCGGCTCAAGTCGTCTCACCGCCGAGCGGCTCGGCCACGGAGCCACTCGAACCAGCTCACGAGGACCCACCACAGTCTCCACAGCCAACCTCTGCGCCGAGAAAGTCGCCCCTGTTCGTGACGCACAGCCTGAACGCGAAGCCTCGGCGCTCGGCCACGTCCATCCCCACCATGCAGATGACAGAACCCGCCCCACCCGGCCGCGTTTCGGCAGACTTGCCCTCGTCGGGTGATCCCACCGCAGCGCTGCATGGGCAGAGTGTGGCAGAAGCCCGGGAAACACACTCCCAGTTGCTCACGCAGGTGGCGTCTGCGCACTGATCCGCTGCTCGGGTCTACATGGTGGTGACCGCGCCGTCGCCGCCTCGCAGACGAGCAGATCGGGGATGTCCGGCCAGCCGAGCCCGACAAGGCATGCGGCACGCAAGTGGCACGGGGCTCTTCGGCGCCTCCCGGCCGGGGGACGGACAAGGCCCAGGCTCCCGGTTCAGTACCGGTGACCTGGGCCTCTGTCCATCTACCTACTGGTGGGCGCGGACGGTTTCGAACCGCCGACATCTGCTTTGTAAGAGCAGCGCTCTACCCCTGAGCTACGCACCCGTGGACGAGCCGACAGCCTACATGGCGGGCGCACCCCCCACGCAAACCCGTTCGCTGGGGGAGAATGGAGCGGGGCTTGGCGGCGGCGGTACGGGAGAGGGATTGTGACGACGGCATCCCGGCGGTGGTTCGGCGGGCGGGGAGACAGTCGCAGGGCGGATGCCCAGGCGGCGAAGGATGCCGCGGCGGCGGCGTTCTACGAGCTGGACACCGCGCAGCGGGATCTGCGGATCTCGCTGGAGACCATTGCCGCCGGTGACGGTTCGCCCGCGGCGCGGCAGGCGGCGGAGGCGTTCGCCGCGCTGGGGCGGCGGATCGACGAGGCCAGCCATGTCTACATCGAGGCGGTCGACGCGCACGACCTGGACCGGCCCGAGCTGGACGGTGCCGTGGCGGGGCGGGCGCGGGACGAGCTGACGCGGGCCCGCGACGGGCTCGTCCGGGCGAAAGCCGAGCTGGACCGGTTCGCGCAGGGCATCCAGCCGCTGCTGGACCGGGCGGAGACGCAGTTGGCGCGGGTGGTGCCGGCGCGGGAGCGTGCGAAGGCGGCGCTGCTGGCGGCGAGCACGGCGCTGGACGAGGTGCGGGCCCGCGGGATGCGGGCGGACGAGTTCGCGGCGCGGCTGGCGGCGCTCGGGCCGGAGCTGACGCTGCTCAACCAGGGCGCGGCGCGGCACGGGGTGCAGGAGACGGTGCAGCGGGCGGACCGGATCCTGCGCGACGCCGAGGGGATACGGGCCGAGCTGGAGCGGTTGCCGGAGCGGGCGGCGGAGATCGACCGGCGGCTGGTCAGCCTGCGGACGCGGGCCCAGGCGCTGCGCAACCGGGCGGACCGGGTGGATCCGGTGCTGAGCGAGCTGCGCCGGAGGTTTTCGGCGGCGTGCTGGCAGGATCTGCAGCAGGTGCCGGAGCAGGCGGTGCAGGACGTGGGGCGGGCCGAGCGGGAGCTGGTGAAGGCGGCGCAGGCCCGCGAGGAGCAGCGGTGGGGTGACGTCGCGACGCTGATCGAGGCGGTGCGGGCCGCCCTGGACGCGACCGACGAGGCGGTGTCGGCGGCGCAGGACCGGCTGACCCGGCTGGAGGCGGTGTCCCGGGACCCGCAGGCGGAGGTGCAGCGGACGCGGTTCGCGATCCGGGATGCGCAGCGGCTGGCGATGGAGGGCCGCAGCGTGCCGGATCCCCGGCATGCGGGTCCGCTGGACCAGTCGGTGGCCCGGGTCGACCGTGCGGTGGCGTCGCTTGAGGGGCGGCACCCGGACTACTGGCATTTCCTGCAGGAGATGGAGGAGGTCCGGGCGGCGGTCGGCCGGGTGGTCGCCGACATGCGGGGCCGCCGCGGCGCCGCCGACGGCTGAGGGCGGGTGCTTGCTTGCGGCTGCCGGTGGCGGGCCCCTGCGGCCGCATGTGACTGCCGATCGCCGGGTGGGGCGCTGCCGGTGGGCGTGCCGGTCACCCGGGTGTGCGGCTGACCGGCCGCATGTCCGGCGGGCACCGGCCGGTTCGGGTGGGGTTGTCCGGGGGTGGGTGGCGGCGGATGCTGGAGGGGAGGTCGGAGCAGAGGAGGGCAGGCCATGGCTGCCCATACGTTCAGCAGGGGTCGTGAGGAGCGGGGCGTACGGGGGCGGCGCGGGTCGCGTCGGGCGGCGCCCGCGCCTCCTCCTGTGGTGCAGGAGTCGTATGCCCCGCACGCGGCCTACGGGTGTCATGAGGCGCACGAGAACTACGCGCCGTACACGCCCCACGAGGACGCCGGGCGGCGGGCCCACAAGGTCGGGCACAAGCTGCTGCACCGGATGACGCATCCGGTCGAGGCGCAGCTGGACGCGCATCTGCCCGCCGACCACAAGCTGATCACCGTCTACCGGGTCGGTGCAGGGCTGACGGGGCTGTTGCTGGTGGTGTTCGGGGTGCTGGGGTTGATCGACCGCATCGGGTTCTTCGACACCGGCGGCGACACCGTCCTCTCCCTCAACACCAACGGGGCGCTCAGCGTCCTGTCGATCTGCGTAGGGCTGCTGCTGTTCGCGGGGATGGTGATCGGCGGGAACTTCGCCTCGACGTTGAACATCACGCTCGGGCTGGCGTTCATCGCGAGCGGGTTCGTGAACCTGGCGCTGCTGGACACCGAGCTGAACTTCCTCGCCTTCGAGATCCAGAACGTGCTGTTCAGCTTCGTCGTCGGCGTGATGCTGATGTGGTTCGGGATGTACGGGAGGGTGGGGAGCGCCCTGCCCCACGACAATCCGTACTGGCGGGCCCGCCATCCCGAGCAGGCCGCCCGTGAGGACCGGGCCCGGGCCCGGCTCCAGGCGCGCCACGGCCTGTAGCGCGCCGCCCACCACCCGCCGCCGCCCACCACCACCTGCCGCCCACCACCCGCCGCCGCCCACCACCACCTGCCGCCCACCACCCGCCGCCGCCCGCTGCCCCGCCGCCCTGCCCACCACCCGCCGCCGCCTCCCGCCGCCGGCGCGGCATCGGTAGCCTTGCCCCATGCCCCGTTACGAATTCCGCTGCCGGACCTGCGACGACACCTTCGAGGTGAGCCGTCCCATGGCCGAGTCGTCCGCTCCCGCCGACTGCCCCGCCGGGCACTCCGACACCGTCAAGCTGCTCTCCGCCGTCGCCGTCGGCGGCACGAGCAGCGCCCCCGCGCCGTCGGGCGGGGGCTGCTGCGGCGGCGGGGGCTGCTGCTGACCGGTCCGTCAGCGCTTGCGCGAGAGCGTGAGCCCGTCGGAGATCGCCAGGAGCACGGACTCCATGCGGGGGTCGGCGGCGACGTGGTCGTTGTAGGCGCGCACGGCCGCCGCCGCGCCCGTCGCCGCCTCGTCCACGACCCTCCCGTGGAAGAGGGTGTTGTCGGTGACGACCAGCCCGCCCTGCCGCATCCGCGGGACGAGTTCCTCCCAGTACGCGATCTGGCCCTCCTTGTCGGCGTCCACGTACGCGAGGTCGATGTGCGGCTCCTGCGGCATCGCCCGGAGCGTGTCGAGCGCCGGCGCGATCCGCAGGTCGATGCGGTCGGCGACGCCGGCCTCCGCCCAGGCCTCCCGCCCGTACGCCGTCCACTCCTCCGAGACGTCGCAGGCGATGACGACGCCGCCCTCCGGGAGGGCCTGCGCCATGGCGAGGGTGGAGAAGCCGGTGAAGGTGCCGATCTCCACGACGTGCCGGGCGCCGGTCAGCCGGACCAGGAACGCCAGCAGCGGGCCCTGCTCCTCCGCGGACTGCATGCCGGCCACGTCGGGGAACTCGGCGTAGGTCCGCTCCACCAGCTTCGCGGCGACCGGGTCGAGCGGCGGGTTGTGGGCGAGCATGTACCGGTACAGCTCGTCGGTGATCTTCGTACTGTTGCCCTTGGTCATGGGGCCAGTGTTGCGGCTCCGGCCGCTTTCCGGGTGAACGCCCGCACGATCTCCTCACCGGCCGCGACTCCGCGTTCCGCCAGCGCCGTCACCGTCGGCGCCGTCCAGCCGCAGTCGGCCAGTTCGCCGTGGCCGGGCCGCCAGGCCGCGTCCGCCGCGAGCAGCAGGTCGGCGTCCAGCAGGGAGTCGCCGGCGGCGAGCGTGGTGGTCGCGCCGGTGCGGCGGGCCACTTCCCGCATCGCGGCGCTCTTCGTCAGCGGCCGCGGCACCGCGTACACCTTGCGGCCCTGGAGGGAGACCGTCCAGCCGCGGGCGTCCGCCCAGTCGGCCAGCGACTTGATCCACTCGTCGGGGACGCGTTCGCGCTCGACGACGAGGTAGGCGAAGAGGTCCTCCGCGATACGGGCCTTGCGCAGCCAGGCCGGGTCGGCGGCGGCCAGCAGGTGCCCGTGCACCTCCTCCAGCGGGGCGCACTCCTCGGCGAGGCGGGCCGCGACCTGCCGCCGCCAGTCGCGGTCCGGTACGCCGTCCACCAGCAGTTGGCCGCCGTTCGCGCAGATCGCGTACCGGGCCGGGCGGCCGGGGAGGCGGATGCGCTGGTACTGCTTGCACGTGCGCGTGGTGGTCGGGACGAACACGACCCCGGGGTCGGCGGTCAGTTCGGCGAGCAGCGCGGCCGCCGCCTCGGTCATGTAGGACAGCGGGCGGCTCTCGTGGACCTCGACGCACAGCAGGCGGGGGGCCGCCGCGTCGGGCATGGTGAGGGCGAGCGCCGCCGTCGAGTAGATGAGGGTGCGGTCGAGGTCGCTGGCTACCAGGACGGTCACTTGGAGGCCACAGCCTTTCCGTCGGCGCCGGTGGCGCCGCGCGTGTATCGGGGGTGGATGAGTCCCACGCACGTGTAGGGCAGCCCGTCGACCTCTTCCACCGGTACGCCGCGCTGCTCGGCGAGCAGCCGTACGTGTGCCAGGTCCGCTCCGGCGCCGCGCCGGGCCAGGATCTTCCAGGGCACGCGCCGCAGCAGCACGCGGGTGGTCTCGCCGACGCCGGGCTTGACCAGGTTCACGTCGTGGATGCCGTACTCCTCGCTGATCCGCTCCACGGCCGCCCAGCCCTCCCAGGTCGGGGCGCGGTCGGCCGCCAGGAGCTCCTTGACGTCGGCGGCGACGGCGTCGGCCACCTCGTCGAAGCGGGCTGCGACGGTGTCGACGAAGTCGGCGGACACGTCGGCCCCGGCGAGCTCGCGGTAGAACTTCGCGCCGTGGAAGTCGCCGGGCCCGACCAGGTCGTCCCGCAGCACGGTACGCGAGACCAGGCCGGAGACGGTGGAGTTGAGGCAGGCGGAGGGGATGAGGAAGTCCTCGCGGGTGCCGTACACGGACACGCACGAGCCGGGGTCGGCGAGGACGACGACGTCCCCGTCGAACGCGCCCGCGCCCGGGCCCTCCTGCTCCCGGTACGCGTGCAGCGCCGCGGCCAGTTCGCGGGTGATGGCGCCCTTGCCGGTCCAGCCGTCGACGAACACCACGTCGGCCGGGTCGTGCCGGGCGGCCAGCCAGCGCAGCGCGTTGGCGTCGATGCCGCGGCCGCGGACGATCGAGACGGCGTAGTGCGGCAGGTCCAGGCCGTGCCGGGCGGCGGCCCAGCGGCGCATCAGCACGCCGACGGGCGTCCCGGCGCGGGCCAGGGACACCAGGACCGGGGAGGGGGAGCGCTCGGCGAGGACGGTCTCGGTGACGGTGCCGACGGCCCGGGCGATGCGGGCGGCGGAGCCGGCGAGCGCGCTGCGGTACAGCTCCTGGTACTGCGGCGACGGCTGGTACTCCACCGGCAGGGACTCCGCGTAGTGCGCGCCGCCCGCCTGGATGGCCTCCTCGCGCTCCTCGGTCGGGGCCTCCAGGGCGACGCCGGAGAGGTCCTGGAGGAGCCAGCCGACGTCCTCGGGGGCGTACGAGGAGAAGGCGGGGCCGCGCAGCGGCTCGGGCATGGTCGGCTCCTGCCGGTCGGCGGCGGTGACGGGTGCGGTGGCGGGTGCGGTGGCGGGTGCGGTGGCGGCCGCGCCGGCGGGGCGGCGGGCCGGGACGACCGCGAGCAGGACGCGGCCGGCGTGCGGGGCGAGGCGGGCGAGGAGCCCGTCGGGGGCGTGCAGGGCGGCGGTGTCGCCGTGGCTGTCGACGACGGCGACGACGGTGTCGAAGCCGGCGCCGGCGACGTTGTAGGCGTAGCGGTCGCCGGGCCCGTCGGCCGGGGTGTCGTGGGCGGGGAAGACGAGCCGGGTCCGGATCGCGTAGCCGGGGTCGTCGACGGCGAGGACGGGCGAGCGGGTCGTCGTGGAGAAGCGGACCTCGCGGGCGGCGCCGGACTCCTCCAGGGCGCGGGCGAGGCGCAGCGGCGCGTACATCAGCTCCTCGCTGCCGAGGACGAGGACGCGGCCGGGCCGGGGGCCGAGGGCGTCGGCGAGCTGCCCGGCGAGCCGCGGCAGGGACGCCTCCAGCAGGGCGCGGTGGGCGGGGGTGAAGCCGTGGCGGCCGCCGTCGGGGAGGGCGGCGGGCCAGTCGAGGCGGACGCGTACGGCGGCCGCGGCGCCCGGGCGGGAGCCGGCGGCGGGCACGGCCGCATCGGCCTCGCCGCCGGCGCCACGGGGCGCGCCGGCGTCCGCCCCCGCTCCCGCGTCCCGCTGCTCGTACTCCGCGACGAGTGCCTGCCCGCGGGCCAGGACCCCCTCGGGCAGGTGCACCGTCCCGGAGGCGAGGGCCAGCAGGTCGACCCGTGCGCCGATCTCGGCGGCGAACGCGGCGAGGCGCTCGCGGTCGGCCGGGGAGCGGACGTCGACGAGGGCGACGACCACGTAGTGGGTGCGCGGGTTGCGGGAGTGCAGGTCCCGGATGGTGTTGAGGACCGTGTTGCCGGTGGAGAACTCGTCGTCGACGAGGACCAGCGGCCCGCTGCCGGTGAGCAGCCGCGGGTCCTCGGGCAGCAGCAGGTGGGAGGTGGCGTGCGAGTGGCTCTCCTCGAACCCGCCGGCCGCGGCCACGCCGGGCACGGGGCGGCGGGTGGAGTGGAGGTAGGGGGCGGCGCCCAGGCCGTCGGCGACGCAGTGGCCGAGTCCGGTGGCGGTTTCGGCGTAGCCGAGGACGACCGCGGCGGCGGGGTCCTCGCCGGAGGCGTCGAGGAGGGCGCGGACGCGCTCGCCGAGGCCGTGCCCGGCGGCGTAGACGGCCTGCGGGGACTGGGGGACGTGCTTGCCGAGGATGTTCGAGACGAGCAGGTGGGCCCGCTTGGGGTTGCGCCGCAGGGCGAGGCCCAGGAGTTCGTCCAGCCGTGGCGCCCCGGGGTCGCCGGAGGCTCCTTCCAGGCGTACGCCCAGCCGGTCCGCCACCCACGTTCCCGACCACACCGCGTCGATCGTCTTGCCTTTCTCCGTGGCCGGCGCCGTCAACGCCGTCCGCCTTGCCGGCCGGTGCGCGCCGGTTGCGCGCCCCGGGTCCGCCCGTCCCTCCGCCACGGCCGGCTCACACCTGGAGCCCGGCCGTGAGCAGGTCGACGAAGCCGACGTTCTCCTTCGCCACCCCGAAGGCCTCGGCGCGCTGGAGGGTGCGCTCGGCCCAGGCCCGGTGGGGTTTCACCTCGTTCATCTTGTTCGTGTACGCGGAGCGCATGACTCCGCCGCCGCCGCGCTCGGGGCGCAGGATGTCCTGGGCATCGCTGAACTCCTCATGGGAGACGACGGACAGGGCGTGCACGGGCGTGACGTGGGCGGGGTGGATGCAGGTCTTGCCGAGGAGGCCGTTGGCGCGGTCGAGTTCGATCTCGCGCAGCAGGCCGTCCAGGTCGTGTTCGATGAGGGCGGTGCGCAGCTCCTCGACGCCTTCCTCCAGGAAGGGGCTGCGGCGCAGCTGCGGTTTGAAGAGGCGCTGCTGGCTGCGGAAGTACTCCCAGACGGGGCCGGTGACGGTGAAGCCGGTGCCGTCGGCGCGGCTGAGGACGTTGACGACGTCGGCGATGACCCCGGCGACGATCCGGATGTCGTACGCGGTCATGTCGGGGGTGCGGCGCAGGCCGTACGCGGAGCAGAAGTCGGTCACGCCGAGGCGCAGGGCGAGGACGCGGTCGCGGTGGCGGCCGATGGTGCGGGAGATCCCGGCGAGGGCTTCGGCGCGGGTTTCGAGGTGGAGGAGGTCGGGGGTCTCCAGGACGGGCATCGCGTACAGCCGGGCCAGGCCGGTCTGCCGCTCGGCTTCGGCGACGGCGTCGAGGAACGCGGTGCCGCGACTCTCCGTGAACTTCGGGAGTACGAATCCGGCCAGCAGGTGCGCGGAGGGGCCGAGGCGGCGGGCGAGGTCGGGGATCTGCTCGGGGGTGCGGACTCGGACGAAGAGCAGCGGGGGCTCGGTGCCGTCGTCGCTGAGGGCGTCGAGTTCGGCGAGCTGCCGGACGAGGTTCTCCTCGGCGTCGGCGACGTCGCTGTCGCTGATGGAGTCCTCCAGGCAGAGGACCATGGAGACGACGCCGCGGCCGGTCTGCTTGCGGATGTCGGCGGCGAGCTTGGGGCGGGTGGCCGGGCTGTACAGGGTGGCGCCGAGGGCGGCCGCGAGCAGGCGGGCGGGGGAGGCGGCGGTGAACTCGGCCGGCTCCTGGTGGAAGAGGTTCTCGCGAACCGCGGGCGATACGTGCCCAAAGTGACGCATGTGCTCTCCCGTACTGGCTCGGCGGCCCAACTGGCGTGGCCGGTAATAGTACGTACGAACGCCAGTCCCGAGTTCCTCGAGCACATGAAGTTCAGGTAACCCTCTTGCACGATGCCCACCCGTTCCGGCGGGGACACGGGCGCTGCGGGGGGCCGCGTTGTTCCGCGCGCCCCCGGGAGGGCAGGATGACGGGCATGACGCACGCGATGCAGAAGGGCTCGAACATCCCGGTGACCTCGGTGGCGGTCCGGGCGGTGCTGCGCTGGACCGGCGGCGCCGACGTCCCGGACGTGGACGCCTCCGCCCTGCTGGTGGGCCCCGACGGCCGGGTGCGGTCGGACGAGGACTTCGTCTTCTACAACCAGCCCCGCCACCCCTCGGGGTCGGTGTGGCGCCTGGGCAAGAAGCAGATCGGTGATGCGGTCACCGACGCCGTGCAGGCGGACCTGCGGGCGGTGCCGTCCGCGGTGGACCGCGTGCTGGTGGTCGCCTCCGCCGAGGACGTGCCCTTCGAGCGGGTCGGCGACCTGCGGATCCTGCTGTACGACGCCACGGCGAGCGGCGGCGGCGAGCCGGTGGCCTACTTCGACGTGCGGCCCGAGACGGGCGCCGAGACCGCCCTGATCTGCGGCGAGCTGTACCGGCGGGGCGAGGCGTGGAAGTTCCGCGCGCTGGGCGAGGGCTACTCGGACGGCCTGGTGGGGCTGGCGACGGACCACGGGATCTCGGTGGACGAGAACGCCTCCGAGGGCCCCGCGGACGCGTCCGCGGCTGCCGCGGCCGGGGCGGCGGGCGCCGCCGATCCCGACCGGACGGCCGCGATGGCGCCGCCGACGCCGCTGCCGCAGCAGCCGGCCCCGCCGACGCAGGCGCCGCCGGCCGTGCCTCCCGCGTACGGGTACCCGCAGCCGGTGTCCCCCGCGCCCGGTCCGGGCGCCGACCCGGCGTTCCGCCTGCCGGTGCAGGGCCCGCAGTTCATGCGCCGCTGACGCCGCCCGCGGGGTGCGGCGCCCGGCCGGTGCCGCACCTCCGGGCCGGCCGGCGCCCCGGCCCCGGCGGCCGGTCAGGCCTTGGTCTTGTAGCCGCGCCCCCACTGCAGGCCCCACCCGTAGAGCCGGTCCAGCTCGGACTGGAAGCCGTACACGAACTTCACCTCGCGGCGGACGATCAGCTCGCCCTTGACGTGCTCGATCGAGACCACCGCGCAGGAGCGGGCCTCCGGGTGCCGCTCCTCCAGCGGGATCTCGATCCGCGGGCCGGTGATCGGGTACAGGGTGACCAGGGCGTGCGTCCGGTCGAAGGCCGGCGTCTGGTCGTAGATGTACACGAAGACGAGCAGCCGTTTGATGTCCTCGGCGTGGTCGAGGTTGACGTAGACGGTCTCCCCTGAGGGCGCCCCGAACCGGTCGTCGCCGCTGAGCTTGACGTACGGCGGGTCGTTGAGGTCGCCGAGCAGGTTCCCGAGGGGCTGGACGACGCCCCGGGTGCCGTCGGCGAGCTCGTACAGGCAGCCGATGTCGAGGTCGACGTTGACCACGCCCTGCGTGTGCGCCTGCACCATGTCCGGCTTGAACAGCTTGAACGGGTGCCTCAGGAGCCCGGCGCCCAGGCCGCCCCGGCCGCCGATGTCGGAGGAGCGCATCCGCCACGAGAGGTTCACCCGCAGGTTGCCGTGGACCGCGCCCTGTTTGGTCAGCGACACCGTCGGGCGCCTGCGGGTCAGCTCGATCGCCGCCGCGGGGCCGCCCGCCGCGTCGAAGTCGAGGGCCCGGCTCCCCCTGATCCCGTCGAAGAGTCCCATCCCCCTGTCCCCCCTTTGTCTCCGGGATCCCCTGATCCCCTCGGTCCCCAGTACGGAGCGTCCGCGCCGCCCGCGCGGGGGCACGGTCACGCGGACGGGGCGGCCTGCCGGGCCGTGGACCCGGCGGGCCGCCCCGCAGTTGAGCGTTCCGCATTACCGCCGCGGTCATGCGTCGACGGTGGCGCCCTCCAGTTGCATCCGCTTGTTGCGGCGGACCGAGGACCAGAAGGAGGCGGCGATCAGGATGACGCCGATGGTGCCGGTGATGAGCTCGCTGATCTCGTGCTCGATGGTGACGAGCAGGATGACGGCGAGGGCGCCGATCGCGTAGTGCGCGCCGTGCTCCAGGTAGACGTAGTCGTCGAGGGTGCCCTGGCGGACCAGGTAGACCGTCAGCGACCGGACGTACATGGCGCCGATACCGAGGCCGAGCGCCATCCAGAAGATGTGGTTGGTGATGGCGAAGGCGCCGATGACGCCGTCGAAGGAGAACGACGCGTCCAGGACCTCCAGGTAGAGGAAGAGGAAGAACGCGGCCTTGCCGGCGAGGCCGACGGCGGAGACCGGCTTGCCCGCGGCCTTGGCCTTCTCCTCCTCCTCGTGCTCGCGCTCCTCTTCCTCCTCCAGCTTGTTCTCGAAGTAGGAGGACAGGCCGCCGACGATGAGGTAAGTGATCAGGCCGGCGACGCCGGCGAGCAGCACGGTGGCGGTCTTGTCCGCGTGGCCGGCGCTGGTGTGGGCGTTCGTGGCGAAGGTCATCGCCGAGAACAGCAGCACGATCAGGGCGACGCACACCGAGAGCATGTCGACCTTGCCGAGCTTGGCCAGCGGCCGCTCCAGCCAGGCCAGCCAGGCGTGCTCGCGCTCCTCGAAGATGAAGTCGAGGAAGATCATCAGCAGGAACATCCCGCCGAACGCGGCGATCGCCGGGTGGGCGTCGGTGACGAGCGCCTCGTACTGCTCGGGATGGTCGAGGGCGAGCTGGACCGCCTCGATCGGGCCGACCTTGGCGCTGATCGCGACGATGGCCACGGGGAAGACCAGCCGCATGCCGAAGACCGCGATCAGGATGCCGATGGTGAGGAAGATCTTCTGCCAGAAGGCGTTCATCTTCTTCAGGATTCCGGCGTTGACGACCGCGTTGTCGAAGGACAGCGAGATCTCGAGGATCGACAGGATCAGTACGACCCCGAACGCCTCCCACCCCCACTGCCAAGCGGCGAAGGCAAGGCCGGCCGCCGTGATGGCGAACGACCAGCCGAAGGTTTTCAGAACCACTGGCACCCCATGATCTTGTACGGCTTTTACGAAACGTTGACCCCGAAGTCTAGGGCGATGCCCCTCAGGCCCGATGCGTACCCCTGCCCCACCGCCCTGAACTTCCACTCGCCTCCGTACCGGTACACCTCGCCGAAGATCATCGCGGTTTCGTTGGAGGCGTCCTCGGTGAGGTCGTAGCGCGCGAGCTCTTGGCCGTCGGAATCGTTCACGACGCGGATGAAGGCGTTGGTGACCTGGCCGAAGGTCTGGCGGCGGGCGTCCGCCTCGTGGATCGACACCGGGAAGACGATCTTGTCGACCTCGGCGGGGACCTTGGTCAGGTCGACGAGGATCGACTCGTCGTCGCCGTCGCCCTCGCCGGTGAGGTTGTCGCCGGTGTGCTCGACGGAGCCCTCGGGGCTCTTGAGGTTGTTGTAGAAGACGAAGTACCGGTCCCCGAGGACCCGGCCGTCGCGGCACAGCAGCGCGCTGGCGTCGAGGTCGAAGTCGGCCCCTGTCGTCGAGCGCGCGTCCCAGCCCAGACCGACCAGGACCCGGGTGAGGTTCGGTGCGGCCTTGGACAGGGAGACGTTGCCCCCCTTGGCGAGTGTGACGCCCATGTTGAAGTCCTCCCCGGACGACGTGGTGGTCGCGGCGCCCCCGGGGTGCTCCGGCGGGCCGGCGGTGGATCGGTGCCAAGCGCGTCCGGCGCCGTACACGCGGTGTGCACGGCGCCGGACGGGCGGGACTGCCGGCGGGCCGGCAGCCCGGGACTCAGACGTTGACGCCGAAGTCCTGCGCGATGCCGCGCAGGCCCGAGGCGTAGCCCTGGCCGATGGCGCGGAACTTCCACTCCGCGCCGTTGCGGTAGAGCTCGCCGAAGACCATGGCCGTCTCGGTCGAGGCGTCCTCCGAGAGGTCGTAGCGGGCGAGCTCGGTGTTGTCGGCCTGGTTCACGACGCGGATGTACGCGTTGCGGACCTGGCCGAAGCTCTGCTGGCGGCTCTCCGCCTCGTAGATCGAGACCGGGAAGACGATCTTGGCGACGTCGGCCGGGACGGCCGCCAGGTTCACCTTGATCGCCTCGTCGTCGCCCTCGCCCTCGCCGGTGAGGTTGTCGCCGGTGTGCTCCACGGAGCCGTCCGGGCTCTTCAGGTTGTTGAAGAACACGAAGTTGGCGTCGCTGGCGACCTTGCCCTGGTCGTTGGTCAGGATCGCGCTGGCGTCGAGGTCGAAGTCGACACCGGTGGTGGTGCGGGCATCCCAGCCCAGACCGACGAGCACGGCCGTCAGGTTCGGTGCGGCCTTGGTCAGCGAGACGTTGCCGCCCTTGCTGAGGCTGACTCCCACGGGTCCTCCAATGGGTTCATGAGTGCGGGGTCGGTGCCCCTGTCGTGCGATGGGACCCTTCCGGCGCCGGCCGGCAGGGCTACCCGATCAACGTGTCGATCCTAGTGACCGGTTCCCACCCGGACGAGGTTTCACGCGGAACCCGGCCGGGCGGGAGCCCCGGGGCGGCTCAGAGGCTGTCGAGGGCCTTGATGTACTCGTTCAGGTCACGCGCGTCGGGCAGCCCGTTGACGACCGTCCAGCGCACGATGCCGTCCTTGTCGATGATGAACGTGCCGCGCAGGGCGCAGCCCTTGTCCTCGTCGAAGACGCCGTAGGCGCGGGAGGTCTCGCCGTGCGGCCAGAAGTCGGAGAGCAGCGGGTAGTCGAGGCCCTCCTGCTCGGCGAAGACGCGCAGGGTCGGGACGGAGTCGTTGGAGACGGCCAGGAGCTGGACGTCGTCGTTCTGGAAGCGGGGCAGCTGGTCGCGCAGCTCGCACAGCTCGCCGGTGCAGACGCCCGTGAAGGCGAACGGGTAGAAGAGCAGCACGACGGCCTTCTCCCCGCGGAAGTCGGAGAGCCGCACCGTGGCGCCGTGGTTGTCCCTGAGTTCGAAGTCCGGAGCCTTGTTGCCGACCTCGATGGCCATCTGTCGCATCCCTTCGTTCCCGCATCCCTGCTCTGGGCTGTTCGGGTGGCTCAAGCCTAGTGCGGTCGGCAAAGGGGGCCGGGACCGGAACGCACACACCCCGCCGACGGGGTCGGCGGGGTGTGTCTCCGCTGGCTGCGGCGCGTGGCTCAGCGCTTGGACTTGGCGGCCTTCGGGGTCACCAGCTTGCTGGCGGCCCACTCCTTGCCGACGCTGACGGGCCGCGTCTGCGACAGGCCGGCCGTCTCGGCGGCCTCGCTGATGTCGCTGGCCTCGACGTAGCCGGGGCGGCCCGTCTTCGGGGTCAGCAGCAGGATCAGCGCGGCGTCCTCGACCAGCTCGGTGGCGTCGACGAGGGCGTCGGTCAGGTCGCCGTCCTCGTCGCGGAACCACAGCAGCACCGCATCGGCCACGTCGTCGTAGTCCTCGTCGACGAGGTCGTTGCCGATCAGTTCCTCGATCTCCTCGCGGAACTCCTGATCGACGTCGTCGTCGTAGCCGATCTCCTGGACCACCTGTTCGGACTGGAAACCCAGCCGGGCGGCCAGGCTCTCCGCGTGGTCCGCGGTCGCGCTCACGGGGTGCCTCCTGCTCATGTTCGGTGAATGTCTTCGGGCCGCGCGCGGGCGCGCAGCATTGGGCGTAGTCCACACGGGCGCGGCGGATCGCGCAAGTACCCGGCCGCGGAGACCGTCGAAACGGTGACGATTGCGGCCGTCTCGCCGCAACTTTCAGCCTTCCCGCGTGTCCCTGTGGTGATTCATCCCACACCATTCCAGCTCATTCGGCATCACACGCAGACTTTCCCACCTGTTTGAGGGGCGAACACCCTTGCGATCAGCTCGTCGGTCTGGACGGAAGCCGGCGCTCCGGTGGGCGTCCGGCGCGGCACGTCTTCGGCAATCCCCGGGACTCCAGGGATTACCCAGTGGTAGAGATGACGATTCCGACCGAGCGTAAGACCATGGGAGGCGGCGAAACCAAGGCACGACTCCCCTGACAGCGAAGGAACAGCGTGGCTTCCGCATCCGATCGCAATCCGATCATCATTGGCGGCCTGCCGAGCCAGGTACCGGACTTCGATCCGGAGGAGACGCAGGAGTGGCTCGACTCCCTCGACGCCGCCGTGGACGAACGCGGTCGCGAACGCGCCCGCTACCTGATGCTGCGGCTGATCGAGCGGGCCCGCGAGCGGCGCGTGGCCGTGCCCGAGATGCGCAGCTCCGACTACGTCAACACGATCGCCACCAAGGACGAGCCGTTCTTCCCCGGCAACGAGGAGATCGAGCGCAAGGTCCTGAACGCGACCCGCTGGAACGCGGCCGTCATGGTCTCGCGCGCCCAGCGGCCCGGCATCGGCGTCGGCGGCCACATCGCCACGTTCGCCTCCTCGGCCTCCCTCTACGACGTCGGCTTCAACCACTTCTTCCGCGGCAAGGACGAGGGCGACGGCGGCGACCAGATCTTCTTCCAGGGCCACGCCTCCCCCGGCGTCTACGCCCGCGCCTACCTGCTGGACCGGCTCTCCGAGCAGCAGCTCGACGCGTTCCGCCAGGAGAAGTCGAAGGCCCCGTACGGCCTGTCCAGCTACCCGCACCCGCGGCTGATGCCGGACTTCTGGGAGTTCCCGACGGTCTCGATGGGCCTCGGGCCGATCGGGGCGATCTACCAGGCCCGCATGAACCGGTACATGGAGGCGCGCGGGATCGCGGACACCTCCAGGTCACACGTGTGGGCGTACCTGGGCGACGGCGAGATGGACGAGCCGGAGTCGCTGGGCCAGCTCTCCCTGGCGGCCCGCGAGGGCCTGGACAACCTGACGTTCGTCGTCAACTGCAACCTCCAGCGGCTCGACGGCCCGGTCCGCGGCAACGGCAAGGTCATCCAGGAGCTGGAGTCGATCTTCCGCGGGGCGGGCTGGAACGTCATCAAGCTGATCTGGGACCGCTCCTGGGACCCGCTGCTGGCGCAGGACCGCGACGGCATCCTCGTCAACAAGATGAACTCCACGCCGGACGGGCAGTTCCAGACGTACGCCACGGAGACCGGCGCGTACATCCGCGAGCACTTCTTCGGCGACGACCAGCGGCTGCGCGCGATGGTCGCGGACATGAGCGACGACCAGATCCTCCACCTCGGCCGCGGCGGCCACGACCACCGGAAGATCTACGCGGCGTACGCGGCGGCGCGCGCCCACAAGGGCCAGCCGACGGTGATCCTGGCCAAGACGGTCAAGGGCTGGACCCTCGGCCCGAACTTCGAGGGCCGCAACGCCACGCACCAGATGAAGAAGCTGACGGTCGACGACCTCAAGCGCTTCCGCGACCGCCTGCACATCCCGATCACCGACGCGCAGCTGGAGAGCGGCGCCCCGCCGTACTACCACCCGGGCCGCAACTCGCCCGAGATCCAGTACATGCACGACCGCCGCAAGGCGCTGGGCGGCTACGTCCCGACGCGGGTGGTGCGGGCGCGTCCGCTCCAGCTGCCGGACGACACGGCGTACGCGGCGGTCAAGAAGGGCTCCGGCCAGCAGTCGATCGCGACGACGATGGCGTTCGTCCGCCTGCTGAAGGACCTGATGCGGGACAAGGAGATCGGCCGGCGCTTCGTGCTGATCGCCCCGGACGAGTACCGCACCTTCGGCATGGACTCGTTCTTCCCGAGCGCCAAGATCTACAACCCGCTGGGGCAGCAGTACGAGTCCGTCGACCGCGAGCTGCTGCTCGCGTACAAGGAGTCCCCGACCGGGCAGATGCTGCACGACGGCATCTCTGAGGCGGGCTGCACGGCCTCGCTGATCGCGGCCGGGTCGGCGTACGCGACGCACGGCGAGCCGCTGATCCCGGTCTACGTCTTCTACTCGATGTTCGGCTTCCAGCGCACGGGCGACCAGTTCTGGCAGATGGCCGACCAGCTGGCGCGGGGCTTCGTCCTCGGCGCGACGGCGGGGCGGACCACCCTGACGGGTGAGGGCCTCCAGCACGCCGACGGCCACTCCCAGCTGCTGGCGTCGACCAACCCGGGGTGCGTGGCGTACGACCCGGCGTACGGGTACGAGATCGCGCACATCGTCCGGGACGGCCTGCGCCGGATGTACGGCCCGGACGCCGAGGACGTCTTCTACTACCTGACGGTCTACAACGAGCCGATCCAGCACCCGTCCGAGCCGGACGGCGTGGACGTGGAGGGCATCCTCAAGGGCATCCACAAGGTGGCGGCGGGCACGTCCGGCGCGATCCCGGCGCAGATCATGGCCTCGGGCGTGGCCGTGCCGTGGGCGGTCGAGGCGCAGCGGATCCTGGCCGAGGAGTGGAACGTCAGGGCGGACGTCTGGTCGGCGACCTCCTGGAACGAGCTCCGCCGCGACGCCGTCGAGGCGGAGGAGCACAACCTGCTGCACCCGGAGGAGGAGCAGCGCGTCCCGTACGTGACGCGGAAGCTGTCCGGGGCGCAGGGGCCGTTCGTCGCCGTGTCGGACTGGATGCGCGCGGTCCCGGACCAGATCGCCCGGTGGGTGCCCGGTGCGTACACCTCGCTGGGTGCGGACGGCTTCGGCTTCGCGGACACCCGCGGTGCGGCGCGCCGCTTCTTCCACATCGACGCCGAGTCGGTGGTGCTGGCGGTGCTGACGGAGCTGGCGAAGGAGGGCCGCATCGACCGGTCCGCGCTGAAGCAGGCGGTGGACCGCTACCGGCTGCTGGACGTGGCGGCGGCCGACCCGGGCCCGGCGGGCGGCGACGCCTAGCGTTCGTCCGGCGCCCGGCGCGGCGGGAGTCCGGCGGCGGGCCGGGGTGCGGAGTGCGCCCCGGCCCGCCGGCGTGTCCGGGGTGCCGGCCGCGGGCGCGGGCCGGGGCCGGGCCCGGGCGGCTGACGCGTTCCTTACGATGCTCCGTATGAAGGAAGCCTCCCGGCAGCTGCGATGGGAGCGGCGGACGCAGACCCCGCTGCTCGTCCTCGCCGTGGCGTTCGCCGTCGCCTACGCCGTGCCGATCGTCCTCCCGGATGCGGGGAGGCGCGTGCAGCAGGCGTGCACGCTGACCGAGTGGCTGGTGTGGGGTGCCTTCGCCGCCGACTACCTGGTGCGGCTCGGGCTGTCCCCGGCCAGGCGGTCGTTCGTGCGGACGCACTGGCTGGACCTCGTCGCGGTGGTGCTGCCGATCGTCCAGCCGCTGCGGCTGCTGCGGCTGGTGGCCACCCTGATGCTGGTGGGGCGGCGGGCCCGGATGGCTCCGCAGATCCGGCTGACCACCTACGTGGCGGGCGCGGTGGTCGGCCTGCTGATGTTCGGCTCGCTCGCCGTGCTGAGCGTGGAGCGCGACGCGCCCGACGGCAACATCAGGAACCTCGGCGACGCCGTGTGGTGGAGCTTCACGACGATGACGACGGTCGGGTACGGGGACCACTCCCCCACCACCGGCCTGGGCCGGTTCCTCGCGGTGGGCCTGATGCTGTCGGGGATCGCGCTGCTGGGTGTGGTCACCGCCAACATCGCCGCCTGGTTCATCTCCCGTTTCGAGCGCGACGACCGGGTCGAGCGCGAGCAGATCGCCGCGATCGCCGACCTGTCCGCGGAGGTGCGGGCGCTGCGCGCCGAGGTGGCCCTGCTGCGCGGGCCGGCCGCGGACGCGCTCACGGTCCCCGCGCCCGCGGCGGCCCCGGCGGCCGGGGGCCCGGCGCCTACCGCTCCCACACCTTGAAGGCCCGTACGAGGTAGCCGGACTGGGGCAAGTGGACGCCGTCCCCGGGATAGGTCTGGAACTCCCCGGTCTCGGCGCACTCGGCGGACTGGTACGTCGTCACCGGCCGCCCGGTGCGGTTGACCAGCGACTGGACGCTGGCCCCGGCGGGCAGGGCGGTGCAGCTGTTGATGTCGAGGGTGCTCAGCTCGTACGCGTACCGGGTGCCCTTGAAGTCCGGTTTGGCCCAGAGGCACAGCTGCCCCGCGGCGCAGGGCACCGCCCGGGCGGGCGGCGGTCCGGCGGCCGGCCCGGCCTGTGCGGCGCGGGCCGTGCCCGGCAGGAGCGCGGTGAGGACGAGGGCGGCCGCGGCGAGGGCCGTGGTGGCGCGGGCCCCGAGGGCGCGGGCCCCGACGGCGCTGGCAGCGGTGGCGGCAGCGCGGGCGTCGGCGGCGCGGGAAACGGCACCTGCGGGTGAACTCGTACGCATGACGGATCGGCTCCTTCGTGGACGGGAGCGCCCCGGACCGCTTCCGGAAGCGCTGTGGGTCCACGCTGACCTGCGGCGACGGCCGGGCGGAAGGGGCCGCGACCGGGTCCACCCTGATAGGCGCAAGCCCCGCCGGAACCGTCCGGCGGGGCTGCGCGGTGCACGGGGTTGACGCCCGGCGGGGCCGGCTCAGACGTGGGCGGCGCCCGCGCCCGCGGCGGCGTTCTCGCCGCGCTTGGTGAAGCAGGCGACGACGGCCGCGGCCACGGCGACCGCCCCGGCGACGGTGAAGGCCGTGCTCATCCCGGACACGAAGGTGTCGTGCGCGACCCCGGTGATGGTCTCGGCGACCGGGGCGGGGACGCCCTCCGGGACGGGGGCGAGGCCGACCTGGACGCCCCTCTCGGCGAGCTCCTGCTGCTCCGGGGTGAGCGGGGGCAGCTGCGCGGCGGCCCACTTGTCCCCGAAGGTGTCGCTGACGGTGCCGGCCATGACGGCGCCGAGGACGGCCGTGCCGAGGCTGCCGCCGACCTGCATGGCGGCCTGCTGGAGCCCGCCGGCGACGCCGGAGAGTTCGAGCGGGGCGTTGCCGACGATGACCTCGGTGGCGCCGACCATGACGGGCGCGAGGCCCAGGCCGAGGAGGGCGAACCAGAGCGACATCTCCAGGGTGCCGGTGCCGGTGGTGAGGCCGGCCATCCCGAAGCAGGCGGCGGCGGTCGCGGCCATGCCCGCGACGAGCGGTATGCGGGGGCCGACCGCGGTGATCGCGGCCCCGGCGAGCGGGGAGCCGATGATCATCATGCCGGTCAGCGGCAGCAGGTGCAGGCCGCTGTCGACGGGGCTCATGCCGTGGACGTTCTGCAGGTAGAAGGTGACGAAGAACAGGCCGCCCATGAAGGCGAACGCCATCAGCACCATGAGGACGGTGCCCGCGGACAGCGGCAGCGAGCGGAACATCCCGAGCGGGACCAGCGGCTCGTCGGCCTGGGACTCCCACACGGCGAAGGCGGTGAAGAAGGCCAGGGACACGAAAAGGAACAGCAGCGTCCACAGGTCGCCCCAGCCCCACTCGGATGCCTTGATCAGCGCCCAGACCAGCGAGAACATCGCGACCGACAGCATCAGGATGCCGGGGACGTCGAAGGAGCGCGGCGCGTTCTCGGCGCGGTGGTCGAGCAGGATGACCAGGCCGAAGGCCAGGGCGATGACGCCGACGGGGATGTTGACGTAGAAGACGGACTGCCAGTTGACGTTCTC
The DNA here is from genome assembly GCF_055570615.1 of Streptomyces sp. NPDC031121. Lineage (NCBI taxonomy): Bacteria > Bacillati > Actinomycetota > Actinomycetes > Kitasatosporales > Streptomycetaceae > Streptomyces > Streptomyces sp. NPDC031121. The sequence continues at coordinate 370,967 of NZ_JBVIGV010000003.1, read as the reverse complement.
GACGAGGAGGCCGCCGACGATGGGTCCGGCGGCGGTCGAGGCGCCGATGACCATGCCCCAGATGCCGATGGCCATGTTGAGCTTCTCGGCGGGGAACGTGGCGCGCAGCAGGCCGAGCGCGGCGGGCATCAGCAGGGCGCCGAAGACGCCCTGGGCGACGCGGAAGCCGATCACGGCCTCGACGGTGGTGGAGAGGCCGATCGCGGCGGACGCTCCGGCGAAGCCGACGATGCCGATCAGGAAGGTCTGGCGGTGGCCGAAGCGGTCGCCGAGCTTGCCGGCGGTGATGAGGGAGACGGCGAGGGCGAGCAGGTAGCCGTTGGTGATCCACTGGACGTCGGCGAGGGAGGCGCCGAGGTCCTGCTGGATCGCGGGGTTGGCGACGCCGACGACGGTGCCGTCCAGGGTGACCATCATGACGCCGATCGCCACGGCGAAGAGGGTCAGCCACGGGTGGCCGCGCAGTCCGGCGCCGGCCGGCCTCGCGCCCGGCTCCTTGGCGGGACTGCGGTCGTCGCGGTCGTCGACGGGGGTCTGATGAGTCATGCCGCCACAGTATTGACAGCGACTGACACTTCACAAACGGGTTAACGAGGCAGTCGCTGTCACGTCGCTCACAGGTACCCTGACCGCTCACTCAGCGTCAGATCGGGGGCGGCCGACCCGTCCCGGAAAGGACTCCCCGCGGTGATGACCGACGAGCGGCCCGCGCCCGCGACCGGACTGCGCGAGCGCAAGAAGCAGCGCACCCGGGACGCGCTGCTGCGCGCCGCCCTCCTCCTCTTCATCGCGCAGGGGTACGAGCAGACCACCGTCGACGAGATCACCGACGCCGTCGACGTCTCGCAGCGCACCTTCTTCCGCTATTTCGCCAACAAGGAGGAGGTCGCCTTCGCCGCGCAGGACCTCATCGACTCCCACTTCCTCGCCGCCCTGCGGGCCCGCCCGGCCGGCGAGGGCCCCCTCACGGCCCTGCGCAGTGCGCTCCGCGATTCCTGGAGCACCCTCGAAGAGACCCTGTCCGAGGTGGTGCCCGTCGACCTCTACATGCGCACCTACCGGCTGATCGAGTCGACGCCGGCACTGCTCGCCGCGCACCTGCGCCGCTCGGCCGAGGCCGAGGAGCGGATCGCCCGGCTGATCGCGGAGCGTGAGGGCCTGGACGTGGACGCCGACCCGCGGCCGCGCGTGGCCGTCGCCGCGTTCGCCGGAGTGATGAGGGTCACCGGGCGGCTGTGGGGGCAGGGCGACGACCCCGGCATCACCGCGATCCGCGACCTGACCGAGGCTTACCTCGACCACATCGGCCCAGCTCTGGCGGCCGACTGGCGCTGATCACGCCCAGGGCGGCGGCATCTGACGGCCCGTCCGCCCGGCGGGGCCCGGCACCGGGCAGGCCGCTTCCAAACCGTGAGCCCGGTCACCCCGCGCATTCCGGCCCGCCGCGGTCTCCTACGCTGGTGCCAGATGAACGTGAACGTGCCCGGCTCCCCCCGCCTCTCCCCCGGTACCGACCCGCGCCCCGCCGCCCTGCGCGTCCTGCTGGCGCTGGCGGTCGTCTTCATCATGCTGGCCACCACGGGCTGGACCGCCGTGCACCGGCCGGACGCCGGCACCTCGCTGCGGACCGCCGGCCTCGCCGCCTGGTCCGGGGCGCGCATCGGGGGCCGCACCGTGCCGGCCGCCGACGCGCCCGTGCGGACCGTCGCCCGCTTCTTCGCCGGTCTCGACGCGAGTGCCGGCACCCACCTCGCCGACGCCCACCCGTTCGTCGTCGGCAACCTCGCGGGCGCCCCCGCGGAGCTGCGCTACCGCGCGAACGCGCAGGCCCTGCTCCTCGCCGAACAGGTGGAACTCGCCCGCAGCGAGGACATCTCCCTCACCCCCGCCGACCGCACCGCGGCCGGCCGGCGCGCCCACCGCTTCGCCTCGCTGGCCGAGCCCGGCCGGCAGATCCTCGCCTTCGACCCCACCGGCGGCGGCCGGGTCGCGGAGGTCTTCGGCGACCTCGACCGCGCCGAGCGGATCTCCGTCATCGTCCCCGGCGTCGACACCGACGCGGTCACCTTCGAGCGCACCCAGCGCCGCCTCACCGCCCCCGCGGGCATGGCCGAGTCCCTGTACGCGGCCCAGCGCGCGGCCGCGCCCGGCGCCCGGACCGCGGTCATCGCCTGGGCCGACTACACCGCGCCCGCCGGCGTCGGCGTGGACGCCGCGACCGGGCACATGGCCGTCGACGGCGCCGCCCGCCTGGAGGCCCTGGCCGCGGCGCTGCCCGGCGACGCGACGGTCGCACTGTTCTGCCACAGCTACGGCTCCGTCGTCTGCGGGGTCGCCGCGCACGCACTGCCGGATCGGGTGACGGACGTGGTGGCGGCGGGCAGCCCCGGCATGCGCGCCGGCTCGGTGGCCGAGCTGCGCACCTCCGCCCGGGTGTGGGCCATGCGGGACGCCGGGGACTGGATCGCGGACGTGCCGCACCTGGAGGTCGGCGGGCTCGGCCACGGCGCCGACCCGGTCTCCCCCGAGTTCGGTGCGCGGCTGCTGTCCTCGGCCGGGGCCCGCCTGCACACCGGCTATTTCGAGCCAGGTACGGACTCGCTGGACAACTTCGCCAAAATCGGAACCGGCGCATTCGGTTCTGTCACCTGCGCCACCGGCGACGATGCCTGCCGCCGAGGAATTTCCGGGACAGACGCGGACTGACACGCGTAGAGCCCCGAAAATCGGGCCCTGCGCCGAGGGGGACGCGCAGGGGCCCCTCCCCTTACCATGTGCCGCATGGGTGACGTACTGGCCGGAAATCATGCCGTCTGGGAGTTCGACTCGGACTCGGTGCTCATCCGCTTCGCACGGGGGATGCGAACGCCGCGGCTCTGGCACGCCCTCGGGGCGCGGCGGATCCCCTTCGGGGCGCTGGCCGCGGTGGACCTCTCCGCCCGCGGCGGCGGCAGGCGCGACGCGGTGGTGCTGCGCGCGATACCGAGGCCGGGTGCGGACCCCCTGGTGGAAGCCGCCGCGGGGCAGCTGCGCGAGGTGTGCGACCCGTACCGGCTGGTCGTACCGGCCGACCGGGGCGACCAGGCGGCCGCGTTCGCCGAGGCGCTGCGCGAGCGGATCCGACCCGGCGGCGACGAGCCGGCCGGGCGGTTCCTGGTGCCCGTCGCGGAGCCGCCGCTCCAGCTGAAGGCGTACGACGCCCGCGTCTCCTTCGACGGCCTGCGCGTCACCTTCCAGTGGTCGCGCACCGGCGCCACGGGCACCAAGTGGAAGGCCGGCGATCAGAGTTACGCGCTCTCCGAGCTGGCCGGCGTCGAATGGCGCTCCCCCGAGGGGCCGGGCGGGCACCTGCGGCTGCTGCGCCGCGACACCGACGGCGACCCGCGGCCGGACCACGACCTGGCCACCGCCGTCTTCGGGACGGGCTACGGGTCGGTGCAGGAGTCGCTGCCCTTCGCGGCGGCCCTCCTGGCCGCGCTGCGCTCGCGCACCCCGGTGGCGTCCGTCCCGGCCCCGCGGTCGGAGGAGCGCCTGCACCACCTCGGTGAGCTGCACAGCGCCGGCCTGCTGACGGACGCGGAGTACACGGCCCTGTGCGACCGCTTCACGGCGGCCGGCGGCCCGCTCGCCACCGAGGCGTAGCCGGAGCCGCCCGCCTGCCCCAGGCCGGTGCCGGAAGGCGCGGCGCCCCGTCGCGGACGCCCGCCCCCGCCTCCCGGCCCGGCCGGCTACGCCTCGCGGGCCGCCGACGTGAAGGCCATGTTCGGGTAGCGGTCCCCCGCGACCCGGTCCGCGAGCGGCTCCAGCGCGGCCAGCTCCCGCTCCTCCAGCGTGATCCGGGTCGCCGCGGTGTTCTCGGCGAGCCGCTCCGGCTTGCGGGTGCCCGGGATCGGCACCACCGGCAGGCCGTGGACCTGCGCCCGCTGCTGCACCCACGCCAGCGCGATCTGCGCCGGCGTCGCCCCGTGCGCCTTCGCGATCTCCCGCACCGGCTCCAGGAGCGCCGCGTTGGCCTTGGCGTTGTCACCGGTGAAGCGGGGCTGGTGGGCGCGGAAGTCGCCCTCGGACAGCTCCTCGGCGGAGGCGAACGTGCCGGTCAGGAAGCCGCGGCCGAGCGGGGAGTACGGCACGAAGGCCACCCCGAGCTCCGCCGCCGCGGGCACCGCGCTGCGCTCCACGTCGCGGCTGAACAGCGACCACTCCGACTGGACCGCCGCGATCGGGTGGACCGCGTACGCCTCCCGCAGCTCCGCGCCCGTGACCTCGCTGAGGCCGAGGTGGCGGACCTTGCCCTCCCGGACCAGCTCCGCCATCTCCCCGACCGACTCGGCGAACGGTACCGCCGGGTCGTAGCGGTGCATGTAGTAGAGGTCGATGACGTCGGTGCCGAGCCGGCGCAGGCTGTCCTCGACCGCCTGGCGGATGTAGGCCCGGTCGTTGCGGATGCCCCGGTGGCGCGGGTCGTCGCTGCGGACGAGCCCGAACTTGGTCGCGAGGGTGATCTCCTCGCGGTGGGCCGCCACGAACGGGGCGAGGAACTCCTCGTTCCGGCCGCGCCCGTAGGCGTCGGCGGTGTCGATCAGGGTGACGCCGGCGGCGAGCGCCGCCTCCAGGGTGGCGCGGGCCGCCGCCTCGTCCGTCTCCCCGTAGAACTCGCTCATGCCCATGCAGCCGAGGCCCTGGATACCGACCACGGGGCCGCCCTTGCCGAGTTCTGCCTGCTCGATGGTGGTGCTCTGCGTCATTGCCGTGCGGCCTTCCCCGTGTAGAGATCGATCTTGAAGTCCAGTACGGCGAGCGCGTCGTTCAGCTCCGAGATCCGCGCCCGCACCTCGTTCCTCGTCCGTTCCAGCAGCTCCCGCCGCTGGTCGACCGTGTGCTCCCCCTCGCGGACCAGCTCCGCGTACCTGACCATGTCCGCCACCGACATCCCGGTGGTGCGCAGCTTGCCGACGAAGGCCAGCCACTGCAGGTCGCCGTCGCTGAAGCGCCGCTGCCCCGAGTGGGAGCGGTCCACCTGCCGCATCAGGCCGATGCGCTCGTACCAGCGCAGCGTGTGCTGGGACAGACCGGTGCGCGCCTCGACCTCGCTGATCGTGTACCGCGGCGGCATCTGCGTCTGCGTCTGCGTCAGGCTCATGGCGACCACGCTAGGACCCTTGAGTGCACTCCAAGCAAGTAGGCTCGGCGGCATGGAGAGCGTGGAGAGGCTGGAAAGCCTCCAGATCATCGAGAACTGGCCGGTTCCCGCCGCCGCCGCGGCGGTGGTGCGCGCCGACGGCAGCCTGGCGGGCTCGCACGGGCCGGTCGACCGCCGCTTCGCGCTGGCGTCCGTGACCAAGCCGCTCGCCGCGTACGCCGCCCTCGTCGCGTACGAGGAGGGGGCGGTCGAACTGGACGAGCCGGCCGGCCCCGAGGGGTCGACGGTCCGTCACCTGCTCGCGCACACCAGCGGTCTCGCCTTCGACGAGCACCGCGTCATGGCCCCTCCGGGGACGCGCCGGCTGTACTCGAACGCCGGCTTCGAGGTCCTCGGCGACCACATCGCGAAGGCCACCGGCATCCCCTTCGCGGAGTACGTGCACCAGGCCGTCTTCGAGCCGCTCGGCATGGCGTCGACCACGCTGGAGGGCTCGCCCGCCAAGGACGGCGTCTCCACCGTGTCCGACCTGGTCCGCTTCGCCGCGGAGCTCCAGGCGCCGCGGCTGCTCGACGTGCGGACGGTCGCGGAGGCGACGACGGTGGTCCACCCGGGCCTCAAGGGCGTGCTCCCCGGGTACGGCCACCAGTCCCCCAACGACTTCGGGCTGGGCCTGGAGATCCGCGGGCGGAAGTCCCCGCACTGGACGGGCGCGGCCTCCTCGCCCCGTACGTTCGGCCACTTCGGGCAGGCGGGCACGTTCCTGTGGGTCGACCCGGAGGCGCGGGCGGCGTGCGTGGCGCTGACGGACCGCGCCTTCGGCCCGTGGGCGGTCGAGGCGTGGCCTCCGTTCACGGACGCCGTCCTCGCCGAGCTGGCGGGCCGCCCCGCCCGCTGACCGTCCGCCGGCCCCGCGGCCGGGCCTACCCGGCCGGCAGCTCCCAGATCAGCAGCTCCCCCGGGGATCCGGCGACGGCCTCCAGGCCCTCCTCGCCGGTGATCCGGGCCGAGTCTCCGGGGCCCAGCTCCGCACCGTCCAGGCGCAGGTCGCCGCGGACGACGTGCAGGTAGACCCGGGGTGCCGCGGGGACGGGGACGTGCTCGCCGGCGGCCGGCCGCCGCACGTGCAGGCGGGCCCCCGCGGTGGGGACCTCGTACGGGGTGCCGTCGGGCAGGCCGCGGACCAGCCGGTACGAGGGCTCGCCGCCGGGCTCCAGCGGTGCGAGCCAGGTCTGCACGAAGCACAGCGGTGCGGTGCCGTCGTTGCGCTCGACGTGCCGGGCGCCCGATCCGGCGCCGAAGTGCTGGACGTCGCCGGGCCGGACCTCGGTGGCCTCGCCGGTGCTGCCCTTGTGGGTCAGCTCGCCCTGGACGACCCAGGTGACGATCTCCGTGTGGCTGTGGGGGTGCTCCTCGAAGCCGGCGCCCGGCGCGAGGTGCTCCTCGTTGCAGGCCAGGACCGGCCCGAAGCGGAGGTTGTCCGGGTCGTAGAACCGGCCGAAGGAGAAGGCGTGCCGGGTCGTGATCCCGCTGTCCGGTTCGCCGCCCGGGTACCGGTCGGTGCCGCGGCGTACATCAATCATGGACCCACGGTAGACCCTGGGCGTGAGGGCGCTCTCGGCGCAGGCGCCCCGATAAGGCACTCTTGTCCCCGTGCCCCATCCCGAACGTGAGCATTCCCCCGCGCATCCCGTCCCCGCCCATCCGCATCACGCGACGCTGCGGCGGCTGGAGAAGTCCTCCGGCCGGCTCGCCGCGAACGCGATCGCCCGCATGGACGAGACCCTGCCGTGGTACCGGGCGATGCCCCCGGAGAACCGGTCCTGGATCGGCCTGGTCGCCCAGGCCGGCATCGCGGCGTTCACGGAGTGGTTCCGGCACCCCGACACCCCGCAGGCGATCTCGACCGACGTGTTCGGGACGGCGCCGCGGGAGCTGACCCGGGCGATCACCCTGCGCCAGACGGTGGAGATGGTCCGCACGACCATCGAGGTGATGGAGGCCGCGATCGAGGAGGTCGCGGCGCCGGGCGACGAGTCGATCCTGCGGGAGGCGCTGCTCGTCTACGCGCGGGAGATCGCCTTCGCGACGGCCCAGGTGTACGCGCAGGCCGCCGAGGCGCGCGGGGCGTGGGACGCCCGCCTGGAGTCGCTCGTGGTCAACGCGGTGCTGTCGGGCGAGGCGGACGAGGGGGCGCTGTCGCGGGCCGCGGCGCTCGGCTGGAACTCGCCCGAGCACGTGTGCGTGGTGCTCGGCACGGCGCCCGACGGGGACAGCGAGCTGACGGTCGAGGCGATCCGGCGGGCGGCGCGCCACCACAAGCTCCAGGTGCTGACCGGGGTGCTCGGGGACCGGCTCGTCGTCATCGCGGGCGGCAGCGACAACCCGCTCCAGGTCGCGAAGTCGCTGATCGGGCCGTTCGCGGCGGGCCCGGTCGTGGCCGGGCCGGTGGTGCCGGACCTGCTGAACGCGACGAAGTCCGCGCAGGCCGCGGCGGCCGGGCTGAAGGCGTGCACGGCGTGGCAGGACGCGCCGCGGCCGGTGCTGGCGGACGATCTGCTGCCGGAGCGCGCGATCGCGTCGGATCCGTCGGCGCGCGAACAGCTGGTGGAGGAGATCTACAGACCGCTGGAGGAGGCGGGGTCGGCGCTCCTGGAGACGCTGAGCGTGTACCTGGAGCAGGCGAGCAGTCTGGAGGGGGCGGCGCGGATGCTGTTCGTGCACCCCAACACGGTGCGCTACCGGCTCCGACGTGTGACCGACGTCACCGGCTGGTCACCGTCCGATGTCCGCTCGGCGTTCACCCTGCGGATCGCGCTGATCCTCGGGCGCTTGGCCGACGGCGATCAGCAGCCCTAGGCTTTTGTTGGACATCAACAATTACCCTGACGGTTCTTGGTCCCTGTCCCCACGGGCGGCGGGGACCACCCACAAGAGAGAGTGTGAGGGTGCTCGTACTCGTCGCTCCCGGCCAAGGCGCACAGACGCCCGGCTTCCTGACTCCCTGGCTCGAACTGCCCGGCGCCGCCGACCGCGTCGCCGCGTGGTCGGACGCCATCGGGCTCGACCTCGCCCACTACGGCACGAAGGCCGACGCGGACGAGATCCGCGACACGGCCGTGGCGCAGCCGCTGCTCGTGGCCGCCGGCCTGCTGTCCGCCGCCGAGCTGGGCTCCCGTACGGCGTTCGGCGCCGTCGCGGGCCACAGCGTCGGTGAGATCACGGCCGCGGCGTACGCGGGCGTGCTGTCGGACGCGGAGGCCCTGGCGTTCGTACGGACCCGCGGCCTGGCCATGGCCGAGGCGTCCGCGGTCGCCCCGACGGGCATGGCCGCTGTGCTCGGCGGGGACCGCGACACCGTCGTCGCGCACCTGGAGAAGCTCGGCCTGACACCGGCGAACATCAACGGCGCCGGCCAGATCGTGGCCGCCGGCACGGAGGCCCAGATCGAGGCCCTGGTCGCCGAGAAGCCCGAGGGTTCGATGAAGGTCGTCCCCCTGCGGGTCGCGGGTGCCTTCCACACGCACCACATGGCCCCCGCGGTCGCCACGCTGGAAGAGGCCGCCAAGGCCCTCACCCCGGCCGACCCGGAGCTGAAGTACGTCTCGAACAAGGACGGCCTCGTCGTCGCCACGGGTGCCGACGTCGTCGCCCGCCTGGTCGGCCAGGTCGCGAACCCGGTCCGCTGGGACCTGTGCATGGAGGCGTTCGCCGAGCTGGGCGTCACGGGGATCATCGAGCTGTGCCCCGGCGGCACCCTGACCGGTCTGGCCAAGCGTGCGCTCAAGGGCGTGCCCACGGTGGCCCTGAAGACGCCGGACGACCTCGCCAAGGCCGCCGAGCTCGTCGCCGGGCACGGCGCCTGAGAGAAGGAGCCCACACAGCATGTCGAAGATCAAGCCTGCCAAGGGCTCCCCGTACGCCCGGATCCTCGGTGTCGGCGGCTACCGTCCGAGCCGGGTCGTCTCCAACGACGTCATCCTGGAGAAGATCGACTCCTCGGACGAGTGGATCCGCTCCCGCTCGGGCATCGCGACCCGGCACTGGGCCTCGCCCGAGGAGACGGTCGCCGCGATGTCGGTGGAGGCCGCCGGCAAGGCGCTCGCCGACGCGGGCGTCACCCCGGAGCAGATCGGTGCCGTCATCGTCTCGACGGTCTCGCACTTCCGGCAGACCCCGGCGATCGCGACGGAGATCGCGCACCGGGTCGGCGCGGTCAAGCCGGCCGCGTTCGACATCTCCGCGGGCTGCGCCGGGTTCGGCTACGGCCTGACCCTGGCCAAGGGCCTCGTCGTCGAGGGATCGGCCGAGTACGTGCTGGTCATCGGCGTCGAGCGGCTCTCGGACCTGACCGACCTGGAGGACCGGGCGACGGCCTTCCTCTTCGGCGACGGCGCCGGAGCCGTGGTCGTCGGCCCCTCGGACGTGCCGGGCATGGGCCCCACGGTCTGGGGCTCCGAGGGCGACAAGTCCGAGACGATCAAGCAGACCGTGCCGTGGGACGAGTACCTCGGCAAGGACGCCGGCGAGAAGTTCCCCGCCATCACGCAGGAGGGCCAGGCGGTGTTCCGCTGGGCCGTCTTCGAGATGGCCAAGGTGGCCCAGCAGGCGCTCGACGCCGCCGGGATCACCGCGGAGGACCTGGACGTCTTCATCCCGCACCAGGCGAACATGCGGATCATCGACTCGATGGTGAAGACCCTCAAGCTGCCGGAGCACGTCACGGTCGCCCGTGACGTGGAGACCACCGGCAACACGTCGGCCGCCTCGATCCCGCTCGCGATGGAGCGGCTCCTGGCGACCGGCGCGGCGAAGAGCGGTGACACCGCGCTCGTCATCGGCTTCGGGGCGGGTCTCGTGTACGCCGCCACGGTCGTTACCCTCCCCTAGGGCCCGGGACACCTTCCCGCCCCGTTTCACCCAGTAGCTAGAGAAGGAGCGCCACATGGCCGCCACGCAGGAAGAGATCGTCGAGGGTCTCGCGGAGATCGTGAACGAGATCGCCGGCATCCCGGTCGAGGACGTCGAGATCGACAAGTCCTTCACCGACGACCTGGACGTCGACTCGCTCTCCATGGTCGAGGTCGTCGTCGCCGCCGAAGAGCGCTTCGACGTCAAGATCCCCGACGAGGACGTCAAGAACCTCAAGACGGTCGGCGACGCTGCCGACTACATCCTGAAGCACCAGGGCTGAGCCCCGACGAGCGTTTGTCGCCACCCGGCGGTGGCGCCGTGACATTCAGCACCCTCTGAGACGTGGAGAAAGAATTCCTGTGAGCCCGACCAATCGCACCGTGGTCGTCACCGGTATCGGCGCAACCACTCCGCTGGGTGGCGACAGCGCTTCGACGTGGGAAGGCATGCTCGCCGGCCGTTCCGGCGTGAAGCCCCTGGAGGGCGAGCGCTTCGCCGACCTCCCGGTCCGCATCGCCGCCCCGGTCGCCGTGGACCCGAGCGAGGTCCTGCCGCGGCCGCTGGCCCGCAAGCTCGACCGCTCCGCCCAGTTCGCCGTCATCGCCGCCCGCGAGGCGTGGGCCGACGCCGGCTACACCGCCCCGGCGGGCGAGGAGGGCTCCGTCGCCCCGGACCGCCTGGGCGCCGTGATCGCCTCCGGCATCGGCGGCGTCACCACCCTGCTCGACCAGTACGACGTCCTGAAGGACAAGGGTGTGCGCCGGGTCTCCCCGCACACCGTTCCCATGCTCATGCCGAACGGCCCGTCGGCCAACGTCGGCCTTGAGGTCAACGCCCAGGCGGGCGTGCACACTCCGGTCAGCGCCTGCGCCTCCGGCGCCGAGGCCATCGGCTACGCCGTCGAGATGATCCGCAGCGGCCGCGCCGACGTGGTCGTCGCCGGCGGCACCGAGGCGGCGATCCACCCGCTGCCGATCGCCGCGTTCGCCAACATGATGGCGATGTCGAAGAACAACGAGAACCCGGAGCAGGCCTCCCGGCCGTACGACAAGGGCCGCGACGGCTTCGTGCTGGGCGAGGGCGCCGGTGTCGTCGTCCTGGAGTCCGCCGAGCACGCCGCCTCGCGCGGTGCCCGCGTCTACTGCGAGGTGCTGGGCCAGGGCCTGTCCGCGGACAGCCACCACATCGCGCAGCCCGAGCCGACCGGCCGCGGTGTCGCCGCCGCCGTGCAGAACCTGCTCGACAACACGGGCCTGGACCCGGCCGAGCTGGTCCACGTCAACGCCCACGCCACGTCGACCCCGCAGGGCGACACGGCCGAGATCAAGGCCCTGCGCAAGGTCCTCGGCGACGACCTCGACCACATCGCGGTCTCCGCGACCAAGTCGATGACGGGCCACCTGCTGGGCGGCGCCGGCGGCATCGAGACGGTCGCGACCGTGCTGGCGCTGTACCACCGGATCGCCCCGCCGACGATCAACCTCGACGACCTGGACGAGGACATCGACGCGGACATCGTCCGCGGCGAACCGCGCAAGCTTCCGGTCGACGGCCCGATCGCCGCGATCAACAACTCGTTCGGCTTCGGCGGCCACAACGTGACGCTGGCGTTCCGCAGCGTCTGATCCCCGCGGCATCAGGAAAGGGGCCCCGCCCGGCACGCGCCGGGCGGGGCCCCTTTCCCGTCCGGGCCGACCTCAGACGACCTGGTGGAGCCAGCGCACGGGTGCGCCCTCGCCCGCGTGGCGGAAGGGCTCCAACTCGTCGTCCCAGGGCTTGCCGAGCAGCGCGGCGATCTCGGCCTCCAGGTCGCTCTCCCCGCGTACGGAGCGGGCCAGGGCGGCGCGCAGCCGGTCCTCGGGGACGAGGATGTCGCCGTGCAGGCCGGTGACGGCGTGGAAGATGCCGAGCTCGGGGGTGGAGCTGTAGCGCTCGCCCTCGGCGGTGGCGCAGGGCTCCGCCGTGACCTCGAAGCGGAGCAGGTGCCAGCCGCGCAGGGCGGAGGCGAGTCTGGAGGCCGTCCCCGGTTCGGCCACGAAGGAGAACTCGGCTCTCCAGGTGCCCGGGGAGGCGGGCTGCCGGATCCAGTCGAGGTTCACCCGCACTCCGAGCACGCCCCCCACGGCCCATTCCACGTGCGGGCAGAGCGCGCGCGGCGCGGAATGCACGTACAGAACTCCACGTGTCGTCACCGGGACCTCCAGGGTGGGACGAGGTCGGGAAAAACTCCTGAAAACGGACAGAATGTGACGCGATGTAATTTAGCGGACATCAACCGACATTGCGCTGCGGGACCTGCGGCCGAAACGCCACGGGGGAAAAGCTACCGTGCGGCGGGGACCGCAGTGTGACGTACGGTCGGTCCGTAACCGCCCCGTACACAGCTTTCACTCAGCAGGACGCCCCCGCGACAGCGGGCGGCGAGGAGGAGGGACCCACCCGATGCGCACCACCGCCCACCGCAGCCGGGCGCGCCGCGCCCTCGCCCGTACGGCCGCCGCCGCGGCGCTCGCGGCGGTGCTGACCGGGTGTCAGGCGGAGGGCGCAGCCGGGGAGGGCGAGCGCGGGGCGCAGGCGGAGGCCCGCCCGCGCTGGAACACCGCCCCCGCGTCGGTCGCCGCCGTCGGCGACTCCATCACCCGCGGCTTCGACGCCTGCGCGGTCCTCGCGGACTGCCCCGAGGCCTCCTGGGCCACCGGCAGCGACCCCGCCGTGCACTCGCTGGCCGCGCGGCTGCTCGGCGAGGGGGCGCTGGCGACGCGCAGTTGGAACTACGCCGCCACCGGCTCCCGGATGTCGGACCTGGCGGGCCAGCTCACCGCGGCCGCCGCGCACAAGCCGGACCTGGTGACGGTCATGGTGGGCGCGAACGACGCCTGCCGGGCGACGGCCTCGTCGATGACGCCGACGGCGGACTTCCGCGAGGGCTTCGAGAAGGCCTTCGCCGCGCTGCGGGCCGGCTCGCCCGCCTCGCAGGTGTACGTCTCCAGCATCCCGGACCTCCAGCGGCTGTGGCAGCAGGGCAAGGACCTGCCGGCGGTCCGGCAGGTGTGGCGGCTGGGGATCTGCCAGTCGATGCTCGCGGACCCGCTGTCCCCGGCGGCGGAGGCGACCGCCCGGCGGGAGCAGGTCCGGGCGCGGGTGGTCGAGTACAACGAGGTGCTCCGCGAGGTGTGCGGAAAGGATCCGCTGTGCCGCTACGACGGCGGGGCGGTCTTCCGGTATCCCTTCACGACCGGGCAGTTGAGCCGCTGGGACTGGTTCCACCCGGGCAAGGCCGGCCAGGCGCGGCTCGCGGAACTGGCCCACGGACAGGTGACCTCGGCCGAGCCGCCGCGCTGACGGCGGGCGGTGGCGGGCGGTGGCAGGCGGTGGGCGGGAGGCGTTTTCCGGCCACCGCGCCGCACGGCCGCCGCCCGCGGGGTCAGCGCCGGCCCAGCAGCGGGTCGTGGACGGTGCACGGCGGGCGCCGGTCCGCCGGCGGCACCCGGTAGACGGTCCGGTCGCGCAGCCGCCCGGACCACGGGTCCTGCTCCGTGGGGCGCCTGACGAGGAGGTGGCGGCTGCTCCCCGCCGCCAGGTGCGTGCGGTACTCGCCGAGCAGCGGGTCGGAGGGGCCGAGGAAGTCCCGTATCTGCTCCTCGACCAGGCAGAAGGGGCATTCCGCCCCGGGCAGGAGGCGGAACTGGCGCCCCTCGGGCCGGAAGTCGTCCGCGAACGCGGTCAGCGCCACCGCCCCGGTGAACAGCACGCACACCCCCATCACCTGCGGCCCGGAGGCGTCCGCTATCCGGCGCACCACCGCCCGGAACTCGGGCGGGCCGACGACCCGGAGCCGGGCCACAGCGTCGCGCGCCGCCCCGACCAGGTGGTACGCCGCGGCCGCGAGGGACACGGCCGCGACCACGGGGACGCCCCACGGCGGCCCCGCCACCGCGACCACCCACAGCAGGCACGCGTTCAGGGCGGCCAGGACGAGCACGGCCACCCGCAGCCCGACGCCGCTGCTGCGCACCACGCGGTAGGACACCGCCAGGAAGGCCCCGGTCAGCACCGGGTGGATCCAGTCGGGCATCGGCCGGCCTCCGTCAACTCCGAAGCGTGCACGGACCGTTACAGCATCGCGGCGCCGCGACCGCACGTCGACCCCCGGTGCGGTGTGCGCCGGGCCCCGGCCGCGGGGCGCGGGGCGGGCTCCGGCATGCTGTCGCCCATGAAGATCGCCGCAGCCCAGCTCACCTGCGTGCCCGCCGACGTCGCCGCGAACACGGCCCGCGCGGCCGCCCTCGCGGGGCGGGCCCGGGAGGCGGGCGCCGACCTCGTCGTGTTCCCCGAACTCGCACTCACCGGCTACGAGACGGAAGCCCTGGCAGCCGACCCCGCCCTGTGGCTGGCCGGCCCGGACGACGCCCGCCTGGACGCCCTGCGCTCCACGGGCACCGCCGTCGCGGTCAACGCCGCCCTGCGCACGGACGGCCCGCTCCCCGCCATCGCCACGCTGGTCTACGGCGCGGACGGCGCGCACGCGGCGGCGTACGCCAAGCAGCACCTGTACGGGCACGAGCAGGGCGTCTTCACGGCCGGCCGGGAGGACGGGCGCGTCGAGCTCGGCGGGATCCGCTTCTCCCTCGGCATCTGCTTCGACAACCACTTCCCTCAGCTCGCCGCGCGCGCGGCGGCCGCCGGCTGCCGGGTGCACCTGGCCTCGTCCCTGTACGGCACCGGGGACGGGGTCGCCGAGCGGGCCGCGGTCCACCCGCGCATCGCGAAGGAGCACGGCCTGTACGTCGTCCTCGCCAACCACGTCGGCCCGGCCGGCCCGTGGACCGGCTGCGGGCGCGCCGCCGTGTGGGCGCCCGACGGCACGCTGCTGGCCGAGGCCGACGACCGCACGCCCTCGTTCGCCCTGGCCGACGTACTCGCCTGAGGGGGCCTGGGCCGCCTCTTTCGGATCTTGCCTAGCCCGCGACGGGGACCCGCTCACGCTGCCCGGGCCGCGGCCCGCTGCCCTGCTCGGGGATGCGGCCCCGGGCGGCCTGCTCGGGGTCCCGTACGAGGGCGAGCAGCACGATCACGAACGCCGCGGCCGTGTGCACGCCGACCCACAGCACCCAGCCGCCGGGCGGCGCCCAGTGCGCGGCGTACGGGATCCAGGGCCCGGCGGTGCCGACGGCGAAGCGCCGCAGCGTCCAGAAGAACGCGGCCGCGTCGGCGACGGCCAGGGCCGCGACGGCGAAGCCGGTCAGCCGGCGCCAGGGGAGCCCGCCCTCGGGGGCCCGGCGGGCGGCGATGACCACGGCCATCAGCGGCAGGCCCACGGCGAACGGCAGCAGGTAGCGGCCCTGCCAGATCATGCCGAGCTTCTCGGCCTGCGAGGCCTGGCCGACCACCGGCACGACCACGATCGCCGCCAGCATGCCGAGCAGCGCGAGGACCTCCCGGGGGCGCCCGTACAGCAGGCCGAGGGCGGTCAGCACGGCGAGGACGCCGAGCCAGGCCAGCCAGGTGAACGCGGGGGCGGGGGTGTCCAGCCAGCCGAAGTAGCCGAGCATCTGCTGGACGTACTCCGTCGTGTTGCCGAGAGTCTGCCGGACCGCTTCCTTCCAGGTCAGCGACTTCGGCACGGCGATCACGGAGTGGTCGGGGTGGGCGGCCGCCCACAGCAGCGCGCCCGCCGCGGACACGGCGAGCAGCGCCGACCACAGCCACGTCGCCTTGCGGCGCAGCAGCGCCCGCAGCACGCCGCGCTCCTGGAGGAAGAGCGCGAAGAACACCGCTCCGGCGAACCAGATCAGCCCGAGCGGGCGGATGTTGACGAGGACGGCGCCGCCGATGCCGATCCGGGCCAGGCGCCGGTTCAGCAGGCGCGGGTCGGGCGAGGCCATGACGGCGAGGAGGGCGGTCCACACCAGCATGCCGGCGGCGATCTCGCCGCCGCTGGGGTTGACCATGCCCGTCATGTACAGCGACATCGGGGTGGCCGCGGCGAACACGCCGAGCAGGACCGCGCCGCGGCGCCGGCGCCACTCGGCGGCCGTCACGACGGTGCTCGCGAGCAGCGCGGAGCACAGCGCCGCCGACAGCAGCCGCATCAGGTACAGCCCGGCGTTGCCGTCGGCGAGCAGGCTCGGCCAGCCCGTCGCCAGGTAGTAGGCGGGGTGGTAGCGGCCCGCCGCGGTCGTCGCCTCGGCGGTCTTCCCCGTGCCCTTGATCGGCGGGGCGCAGGACGCCGGCTTCTCCTGGTCCCAGGAGTAGCACTCGTGCTGCGTGGGCAGCTGCCGGTACCAGTCGGGGAGGCGGACGGCGGTCTCGGAGAACTCGCCCTCGATGCCGCCGACGACGTGCGGGACCATCACCTCGGGACCGTTGATCTGGCCCCGGGCGACGGCCGCCGCGCGGATGAGGTGCGCGTGCTCGTCGGGCGAGCCGCCGAGCGGGGTGGCCGCCGACCATGAGGCGGCGAGCGTGAAGAACAGCGCGAAGGAGACGGCCCAGAGCCGCTTGGGGCTCCGGGCCGCACGGTCGGCCAGCCGCGTCAGTGCGGAGATCATCGCTTCCCTCGGGTCATCGGACGTAGCTCAGCCAGGTCTGGTCGCCGTCCTCGGAGCACTCGCCCTTCGGAGCGAACCGGGGGCACTCGCCGTCCTGCTGCCGGATCGTGTGCGACACGTACGGCAGGATCCGGTAGGTCCCGTCCTGGGCGGGCATGTAGCGGTCGGCCATCGACGAGGAGACCGTGCCGAGCAGGAGCAGGAGCGCACACAGGGTGCCGATCACGGCGCCCTCGCGGCCGGGGAGCCCGGCGGCGCGCCGCGGGGCGGAGGCGGCCGGGGCGGCCTCGCCGGTGCCGTCGGGCCGCCGTCCGGCGAGCCGCAGCGACACCAGGTGCGCCACCAGGGCGCACAGGATCAGACCGCAGTAGAGCAGCTGGTTGTTGGTGCGCGTGTACAGCTGCACGGTCTGCGTCTCGTACATGTGCGAGGCGATGTACATGCGCATCACCCACGCGCTGACGAACATGGCGGCGATGGTCACGACCATCGGCTTGCGCAGGCCCAGCCAGATCGCCGCGCCCAGGCACACGAAGGTCACCAGCGCGAACAGCCCCACCCCGCCGTACTCGCCCGGCGGCGGCCAGTCGCCCACCTTGCCGGGCATGTCGGTGCGCCACATCAGGTAGTACGCCGGGTCGGTGAAGTTGTCGAACCGGAAGTTGTAGTCCTTGGTGGTCTGCCCCTCCGTCAGCATGACCGCGAGGTAGCGGCCGGCCACCGCCAGGAAGGCGCCCAGTGCGGCGCCCATGAACGCGGCGCCCTTGAGCCGGCCGGTCTTCCAGGGGAAGTACAGCAGCGCGGCGAAGAAGACACCGCCCGCGCTCCACAGGAACCAGCCCGAGTACGTGAGGAACAGGACGCCCAGCAGCGCGCCGAACCCGGCGCCCTTCAGCAGCAGCGGCCGCCAGCCGTCGGTGCCGCTGCGGCGCAGCGAGACGACCATGGCCACGAGCACCGGCACGAGCAGCACGAGCACGGTCTGGCTGTACGGCTTGTACGCGTCGATCAGCGCGAACGCGGGCACGACCCCGAACGCCAGTGCCCTGACCGGGCTCAGCAGGAGGCGCCACGCCAGGTAGACGAGGGGGCCGAACGCGGCCGCGCCGAGGATCTGGAGGTCCTTGAAGGCGTAGGCGGTGTTCCCGCCGTGGAACCACTCGGCGTAGTACCCGAGCGTGTACAGCGGCAGCGGCGGGTAGACCGGTGAGCCGGACGGGCGGCCGTTGGCGACGGCGTGGGCCCATTCGACGATGCGGCCGCTGTCGCCGTTGAGGCCGAACATCGGCCACGGCGTCCCGAGCAGGGAGACGACGGCACCGGCCGCGACGAACCCGCCGGCCAGGCCGGCGATGCCGGCGGACGCCAGCCGGGCGGCCAGGTCGAAGTGGCGCCCGCGGCGCAGCCGCATCGCGAGGACGACGGCGGCGACGAGGACCAGGCCGAGCAGCGCGAACCGCAGCTGGAGCGCGGCCAGGCCGCTGACCTGGGCGATCCTGTTCAGCGGGTCGAGCTTGAAGCCGCGGGCGAGCAGGGGCAGCACGAGGGCCGCGGCGAAGGCGACGGCCGCTTCCAGCAGCAGGAGTGCGCCGCGGGAGCGGAGGGCGCGCCGCACCGCCGGCGCCGGCGCGGCAGCGGGCGCGGCCGACGGCACGTGCGGGTGATCCGGGCGCACGGGCGCCGGCCCCTCGGTACTGACTGTCACTGACGGTGTCCCTACTGCTCGGTCGGTGCGCGGCCGTGCGCGGCCCGGCGGCCGGCCGTCGATGCCGGGCAAGCCACTGCCCGGCTCCGGGCCCGGGCGTCCGGTGCTCCGGGCTCGGGCGGCGGACCGGGGACGGCAGGGACAGCCTCGGCTTGTGCTGCCGTGCATCTTATCGGTCCGCCCCGGAGCGCTGCGGGGGCCTCGGGGGTGGCCGTACGGCGGCGGGCGGCAGCCGGGAGCGGCGGCGGGCGGCGCAGGTCAGGCGGCAGCGGCCAGCAGGACCAGCAGCACCCAGCCGCCCATGGCGAGCCAGCCGAGGACGAGCCCGACGGCCGCCATCCCGGCGCCCTCCTCGCCCCGTGCCCGGACCTGCGCCCTGGCGATGTGGCCGGTGATCACGGCCCCGGGCGCGGAGACCCCGAGGGTCGGCAGGGTCATCACCCCCATGACGAGTGACGCGATGGCCAGCCCGTTGACCCGCCGCTCCGGCACCGGCATCGCCAGGGGCGCCGGGTGCGCGGCGAACACGGGCGGCAGGGCGGCCGGCAGGGCGCCGAACGGCCCCTGCATGGGCCCGGCTGGGAGGTCCGCGACCAGGCGGGCGAGCTCCCCGTACGTCTGGGCCCGGGAGGCGGCGTCGAAGCGCTGCCCGTACTCCTCGTGGGAGAGCCGGCCCTCCGCGAAGGCGGCCTTCAGCACGTCCACGGTGCGGTCGCGGTCGGTGTGGGAGGCGCGCATCGCCGACGCGGGGAACGGCCCGGCCGCCGCGGCGGGAGCCGGCGCCGGCTGCCAGGCCGCGGGCGGGCCGTACTTCTGCGGGTGCGCCGGGTACTGCTGCCCCCACGGCTGCTGTTGGGCCATCCGGCCACCTCCGAGACCACCTGCTGTGCGCGCCGCGCGGCGCGCGTCGCTCCAGAATGGAGGACGATCGGGCTGCGGCAAAGGTTGCCGCCCCTCCCGCGGGGCCCGCCCCGTGTGATGGGGTGTCACGCATGACCGACTTCGAGACGATCACGGTTCCGGCCCGCCTGTGCGGCTACCCGGGGGTGGCCTTCGGCGGATACGTCGCCGGGGTGCTGGCCGCCAGGTCCGCCGCGAAGACCGTACGGGTGGACTTCCGCAGGCCCGTCCCCACCGACTCCCCCGTGCGGCTCGCCCCCACCGCGGCGGGCGGCGCCGAGCTGACCGGCGGCGACACCCTGCTCGCCGCGGCGGCCCCGGCCGAGCCGGCGGTCGAGGCACCGCCCGCCCCGTCGTGGGAGCAGGCGTCCGCGGCGGCCGACGCCTACCGGGCGGACCCCCCGGACGGCATGGTCGACTGCTTCGGCTGCGGCCTGCACCGCACCCCGGACACCGGGCTCCGCCTGCACTGCGGCCGGGTCCCCGGCACCCCCTTCGTGGCCTCGGCCTGGACCCCGGGGCCGGGCGTCGGCGACGCCGAGGGGATGCTGCCGCCGGAGCTGCTGTGGGGCGCCCTGGACTGCCCCGGGAACGCCGCCGGCCGCCTCCTGGACGACCGCCGGGCCGGCGCGGTCACGGCCTCGCTGACCGCGCGGCTGCTGCGGCCGGTCCCGATCGGCTCGCGGCTGGTCTCGTACGCATGGCTCCTGGGCAGCGAGGGCCGCAAGTACCGCGTGGGCACGGCCCTGGCCACCGCGGACGGCGACCTGTGCGCGTTCGCCGAGGCCCTCTGGGTGGAGCCCCGGGCGTAGGGCCCGTCCGGCCGATCACCGCCGCCCCCGGCCCGCCGGACAGGGCTCCGCGGCCGGTCAGGCCGTGGCGGCCGCGCCGGCGGGCGGGAGGAGGTTCAGGGCGCCCCACTCGCCCAGGGGCTCCAGGGCCGCGTTGAGCCGGCGGCCCGACGGGGTCAGCGAGTACTCCACCCGCGGCGGGACCTCGTCGTAGGCCTGCCGGTGGACGAGGCCGTCGGCCTCCAGCTCGCGCAGCTGCGCCGCGAGGACCTTCTCCGACACCCCCGGGACCAGCCGCCGCAGTTCGCCGAAGCGGCGCGGCCGCTGCTCCAGCTCCCAGAGCAGCGACACCTTCCACTTCCCGTCGATCACGGACATCGCCGCGGCGATGCCGCAGTGGTCCGCCCCCGGCCTGCGCGCCCCCGCCATCGCACACCCCTCCCCGCCTGTTCGCTCACCCCAGGGTAACCACCCACTTCTAAGTGCGTACTTGAGCACCCGTCACCCCGCGACCAGGCTGTTCGCCATGACCGCAACGACTCCCGCACAGCGCCCCCTCACCCTCCTCGGCCTCGGCGACATGGGCACCGCCCTGGCCCGCACCTGGCTCGCCGCCGGCCACCCCCTGACCGTCTGGAACCGCACCGCCGCCAAGGCGGAGGCGCTCGCCGGCGAGGGCGCGGCCGTCGCCGCGACCGCCGCGGAGGCCGTCGCCGCGAACGCACTCGTCGTGGTGTGCCTCCTCGACGACGCCAGCGTCGGCGCGGCCCTCGACGGCGTCGACCTGGCCGGCAAGGACCTCGTCAACCTCACCACCGGCCGGCCCTCCGAGGGCCGGGCCCGCGCGGCGTGGGCCGCCGAGCGCGGGGCCCGCTTCGTCGACGCCGGGATCATGGCGACCCCGGTGATGATCGGGAACCCGGGCGCGTACGTCCTCTACAGCGGCTCCCGCGCGCTCGTCGACGCGCACCGGGCGACGCTGGAGGTCCCGGCCGCCGTCCGCTACGTCGGCGAGGACCCGGGCCACGCCGCCCTGTACGACGTGGCCCTGCTCAGCGCCATGTACGGCATGTTCGGCGGCATCTCGCACGCCTTCGCGCTGATCGAGGGCGAGGACGTCGCCCCGAAGGAGCTGGCGCCGCTGCTGTCGGAGTGGCTGGGCGCTATGGGCTTCTTCGTCGGCAACGCCGCCGAGCGCCTGACCTCGCGGGACTTCACGACCGGGGTGGTCTCGAACCTCGCGATGCAGGTCGCGGCGACCGGGACGCTGCTGCGGACGGCCGAGGAGCAGGGGGTCAGTGCGGAGCTGATCCTGCCGTACGTGGAGCTGATGCGGCGCCGCCTCGCCGCGGGCGGGGGCGTGCACGCCGCCGAGGACACGGCGGGCGCGATCACCCTGCTGAAGCGGTAGGCGGCTACTGCCGGTACGGGTTGTCCGGGGCCGGCGGATCCTGCCGGTACGGGTTCGCCTGCGGCGGGACGCCCTGCCCGTACGGGTTCCCCTGCGGTGCGGCCGGGGGCTGCGGGGAGGGCTGCGCGTACGGGTTCGGGGCCGACGGCCCCGGCTGCCCGGCGGGAGCCCCGCCCGCAGCGCCCCCGGCGGACTCCGCGTCCCCGCCCTCGGCGTCCTCGCCCCGCAGCTCGCGCGCCATCAGCGTGGCCCCGGCCACCGCGCCAGGCATCAGGAAGACCGCCACCACCGGCACGAGGAACAGCAGCACCAGCGGGACGCCGAAGCCGAGGGCCATCGCGCGCCGGCCGCGGAGCAGCGCGAGCCGCTCCTTGAACTCGACGCGGCGCCGCTGGAGGGCGACGGCGGTGAGCTCCTCGGCGAGGAAGAAGCCGGACACGCAGAACCCGATGACCGGGATCACCGTCTGCCCGATGACGGGGATGAAGCCGAGCGCGAAGAGCAGGATCCCGAAGAGCGCGACCCGCAGCAGCACCTTCACGCTGTCCCGGGCGGAGATCCACAGCTCGCGTGCCAGCGGCAGCCCGGACTCGGGGGCGTCGCCGCCGATGCTGCGGTCGACCTCCTCCGAGAGGGACTCGTAGAAGGGCTGGCCGACGAGCAGCGTCACGGCGGTGAAGGTGATCACCGCGAGGAACAGGCCGAGCGCGAAGACCAGGCCGGTCAGGAAGCCGCGGAAGAGGCCGAGCCAGGGCGAGCCCCAGTCGTCGGCGAACGGCGTCGCCCAGGCCGTCAGGTCGTCGGCACCGTAGCCGAGGCCGACGAGCGCGCCGGCGTACAGCACCAGCGTCACGAGGCCGGGCAGCAGGCCGAAGCCCAGCCAGCGGCCGTGACGGAACACCCACTTCTGCCCGGCCAGCAGATGGCCGAATCCCCCCGCAAGATCACGCATGGGGTCCAGCTTACGGCGAGGGCCGCCCCCCGGAACCGGGGGGCGGCCCTGTGCGTGCGCGAGCCGGGTCAGACGGCGAGCTCGACGGTGATGTTGCCGGCGGTGGCCTTGGAGTACGGGCAGACCTGGTGGGCCTTCTCGATGAGCTCCTTGGCCTTGGCCTCGTCGACGTTCGGGATCACGGCGGAGATCTTGACGATCAGGCCGAAGCCGTCGTCGTTCTTGCCGATGCCGACCTGCGCGGTGACGGTCGCGCCGGAGACGTCGGCGTTCTCGTTGCGGGCGACGACGCCGAGGGCGCCCTGGAAGCAGGCGCTGTAGCCGGCGGCGAACAGCTGCTCCGGGTTGGTGCCGGCGCCGTTGCCGCCGAGCTCCTTCGGCGGGTTCACCACGACGTCGAGCCGGCCGTCGTCCGTGGCGACGCGGCCGTCACGGCCGTTCTCCGCGGTGGCGACGGCGGTGTAGAGGACATCGGACTGCTGGATGGACATGCGGTTCGATCCTTCTGGTCATCGCCGCGACTCGCGCCCACGATCGCGACGGCTTGGGAGGAGCCTAGCCGGTGAACGAAACGATCATCTTCCCGGTGTTCTCGCCGCGCAGCATCCCGAGGAAGGCGCCGGTGGCGTTCTCGACGCCCTCGACGACCGTCTCGTCGGCCACGAGCCGGCCGGAGCGCAGCCAGCCGGCGACGTCCTCGACGAACTGCGGCTGGAGTCCGACGTGGTCCCCGACGAGCACGCCCTGGAGGCGCAGGCGCTTGCCGATGGCGAGGGCGAGGTTGCGCGGGCCGGGGGCCGGCTCGGTGTTGTTGTACTGGGCGATCGCCCCGCACAGCGTGGCGCGGCCGTGGACGTTCAGGGAGGAGATGGCGGCTTCGAGGTGGTCGCCGCCGACGTTGTCGAAGTAGACGTCGATGCCGTCGGGGGCGGCTTCCTTCAGCTGCTGCGCGACGGGGCCGTTCTTGTAGTTGAAGGCGGCGTCGAAGCCGTACTTGTCCTTCAGGAGCCCGACCTTTTCGTCGGAGCCGGCGGAGCCGATGACGCGGGAGGCGCCCTTGATCCTGGCGAACTGGCCGACGAGGCTGCCGACCGCGCCGGCCGCGCCGGAGACGAAGACGGAGTCGCCCTCCTTGAAGGAGGCCACCTCGAAGAGGCCCGCGTACGCGGTCAGGCCCGGCATCCCGAGGACGCCGAGGTAGGCGGAGAGCGGGGCGAGGGAGGCGTCGACCTTGGTGGCGTGCGCGGCGTCCACGTCGGCGTACTCGCGCCAGCCGAGGCCGTGCAGGACGTGGTCGCCGGCCTCGAAGCCCTCGGCGGCGGAGGCGACGACCTCGCCGACGGCGCCGCCGTCCATCGGGTGGTCGAGCCGGAAGGGCGGCACGTACGACTTCACGTCGTTCATCCGGCCGCGCATGTAGGGGTCCACGGACATGTGGAGGTTGCGCACCAGGATCCGGCCGGGGGCGGGGGCGGCGACGGGGGCCTCGCGCAGGGCGAAGTCCTCGGCGACGGGCCAGCCCTGGGGGCGGCGGATCAGGTGCCACTCGCGGCTGACGGCGGGGATCTGGGTCATGGGGGCACACTCCCGGTCGGGAAATACTTCAGGACGTGAAACAACCATGCGCCTCGATATTTCATGTTGTCAAGTAAATGGGTAGGCTGGTGGCATGCCCAGTCGTCGCGTGGATCCCCTGACCGTCGAGGTCGTCGAGCTCATCGGCACCGTCGTGGCCCGCTACCACGAGGAGTACGAGCAGGCCGCCGCCAGCCACCGGCTGACCGGTGCGCAGGCGCGCGTCCTGCACCTGCTGTCCGTCGAGCCGACGCCGATGCGCCGGATCGCACAGAAGCTGAAGTGCGAGCCGTCCAACATCACCGGCATCGTCGACCGGCTGGAGTCGCGCGGCCTGGTCGAGCGCCGGCCCGACCCGGCCGACCGGCGGGTCAAGCTGGCCGCGGCGACCGAGGAGGGGCTGCGGACCGCGGACCGGCTGCGCGACTCGCTCGGCTTCGCGCGCGAGCCGCTGGCCGGGCTGTCGGAGGAGGAGCGGACGGCGCTGCGGGACCTACTCCGGCGCATGCTGGGCTGAGCCGGGGGCGCCTCAGGCCACACCCCGGGCGCCCGTCAGGAGCAGAAGAACCAGAGCACGCAGGTCTTCGGCGGCTTCGTCGGCGACGGGCTCGGACTGGGCGCGCCCGTCGGCGGCTGCGTGCCGCCGGAGGCGCTCGGCGAGGGCTGCCCCGATCCGCCCGGCTTTACGGAGGGCCCCTTGCCGGATCCCCCGGGCGCCCCGGACGCCCCCGAGGCGGAGGCCGACGCCCCGGGCCCCGGCCGCGCGGACCCCGGCGCGGTGCCCGCGGGCCCGCCCGGCTGCGGAGCCCCGGCCGGGGCCTTCGCTCCCCCGGCGGCCTTGGCCGGCTTCGGCGTGGCGGGAGCGGCCGGCCCGCCGGAGCCGCTCGGCAGCGGCGCCGGCTCGCCGGGGCCGTCGTCGGTCAGCACCACGTTGGCGGCGCGGTCCGCGCTCTCCCCGTCGGCGATCATGCGGGCCACCGCCACCGATCCGCCGACCGCGAGCGACAGTCCGAGCCCGACGCTCAGCAGCACCCTCCGGCGGCGGCGGTTCTCGGCCCGGCGGCGCGCGCCGGCCCGGCGCTCGTACGGCCCGGCCAGCTCGACCAGCGAGTCCGCGAAGGGATCCGCCGCCTCCGGCCCGGCGGCGTTCGCCGGCGCGGCCCCGTACGGCCCGGCCGCCGGATGCGGCACGGCGGCCCCGTAGGGTGGCGCGGCTGCGGTGGGGGCAGCGGGGGGCAGGTACTCGGCCGGGGTTCCGCACCCGGCGCACGCCAGTGCGCCGTTGAGGTGCCTCCGGCAGGCGTGGCAGTAGTCCATGGCGCCTCGACGCTACGCCGTCGCGCGCAACAACTGCATCGCGGGTTCGTGGAGGTCCTGTGTGGAATCGTTGACTCCGTGACAATTCCTCCTGCCGCAGGCCGTCCGGGCGCAGGCGCCGGACCCTTCGGGCCGGCCGCCTTCCAACTCGTGCTGCTGCGCCGCATGGCGGACTTCCGGCCCGAACGGGCCGAGGACGCCCGGAGGCGGCTCGGCGCCACGGCCGCAGACCAGCGGGAGGCGAACCGGCGCTGGCAGGCGATGGTCCGCTCACCCCGCGCCCGCGGCGCCCTGGCCCGTTACCGGTCGGTGCTCGGGCCGCCGGAGTCGGCCGCTCCGCGGACCGTCGGCGACCTGCGGTGCGAGGCCCTGCAGTGGGCGCTGCCGCTCTGGCCGGACCTGCGCTTCGAGGTGCTGGCCGCCCCGGACGGGGCGGTGTGGAACGAGTGGCTCGTGCGCGCGCCGGGCGCCCCGGGACCCGTACTGCGGACGCCGGAGGACCTGCGTCCGTGGTCGGCGACGGTGGACGAGGTGGCCCGGGCCTTCGCCCCCGTGCGGCCCATGGAGGGCAGTGCCCCGACACGCTGGCGGCTGGCGTTCACGGCCGCGGGACGCGACTGCGTCGCCGAGTTCACGTACGGCCTGCTCCAGCGGGTCCTCGTGGACGGGGCCGAACTCGAAGCGTGAGGCGGAGCGGGCCGGGACGGGGGGAGGAGGAGGCGGTGCGGAGCACCGCGACCGCCGGCCCTCCCCTGGCGGGACGTCAGCATCGGGCCTCCCTTACCTCGTTACGCGCCGGTAGCGCGGACGGTGCGCGCACCGGCGTGCCTGTCGGTACAGAAATCCACCCCCGTGCAGCACCCGGCGGCCCCTCACCCCCTCCCCGGCCGGAGCACTTCAACGGGCGACATGCACCTTTCGACCGAGAAGATATGAAATGCAACCGGCATCCGCCGGGCTTCTTGCGCCAGCGCTCTCGGGAGGACCTGCCGTGACCGTCAGTCTTGAGCAGTTGCGCCGCTGCCACGTCGCCGTCGACCTCGGGGCGGCCCGGACCCGCGTCTTCGTCAAGGGCGCCGGCCTCGTCGTCGACGAGCCCAGCGCCGCCGCCGTCAACACCCGCACCGGCGCACTCATCGCGGTCGGCACGTTCGCCGAGCGGATGACCGGCCGCACCCCGGACTACATCCGCGTCGTCCGCCCCGTCTCCGGCGGCACCGTCGTCGACATCGAGATGGCCCAGCGGATGCTGCGCCACCTCCTCGGCGAGAAGCTCCGCCGCGCCCTGCGCCGCAAGCCGCGGCTGCGCGCCGCCGCCTGCACCCCGCACGACGCCGACCCGCTCGCACAGCGGGCCGCGGTGGAGACGATGGTCGGGCTCGGCGCCCGGCGCGTCGAACTCGTCGACACCCTGATCGCGGCGGCCGTCGGCTGCGGCCTGCCCGTGGAGCAGCCGACCGCGACGATGATCATGGTGTGCGGGGCGGCCGCCACGCAGGTCGCCGTCCTCTCCCTCGGCTCGATCGTCACCGCGCAGCGCATCCCCGTCGGCGGCGAGGCCATCGACCACGCCGTGGTCCAGCACCTGCGCCACACCCACGAGCTGATGCTGCCCAGCCAGGCGGTCCGGCCGCTCCAGCTGGCCCTGCACGGCAACGGCCTCACCCCGGACGGCCCCGCCTCCACCCTGATCCACGGCCGGGACGTCGCCACCGGACTGGCCCGCTCCGTCCACGTCGACACCGCTGCCGTCCGCGACGCCATCCACACCCCGCTCACCGCCGTCCTCGACGGCATCGGCAAGGTCCTCCGCGACTGCCCGCCCGACCTGGTCGCCGACCTGACCGACCGGGGGATCATGATGGTGGGCGGCAGCGCGCTGCTGCCCGGCCTGGACCAGATGCTCCGCGACGCCACCGGCATGCCCGTGGCCATCGCGGAACGCCCCGACGTGTGCGCCGTCATGGGCCTGGGCGCCATGCTGGAGGGCAAGGTCGCCCCGATGGTCCTCAACCCCCTGGCCGGCTGACCCGGCCCCCGCCAGCCCCGCCACGCCGCCCCGCGCCCGGAGCCCCTCGGCCCCGGGCGCGGCGGCCTGGCCGGCGATCCCGTCCGCGGGCCGGGGCGGCGGTCTACCCGGCCCCCGGACGGGTGGCGGCGCGCAGGGCCAGGCGGGTGCTGGACTGGGCCACGCCCGCCTCCCGCTTCAGTCTGCGCAGCAGGGTGTCGAGGGCCGCCGGGTCGGCCGCGCGGGCCCGTACGAGGTAGTCGTACTCCCCCGTCACGTGCACCACCTCCGTGATCCCCGGCAGTCCGGCGACGCGCTGCTCGAACTCCTCGTTCGTGGTGTCCTGCCGCAGCGTCAGGTCGATGAAGACCACCAGCCCGCCGCGCGTGTCGGCGGCCGGGTCGACGATGACGGTGAAGCCGCGGATCACCCCGTCGCGCCGCATCCGCCGCACCCGGTCCGCCGCGGCGTTCGCGCTGAGGCCGACACGGACGCCGAGGTCCCGGTACGAGATCCGCGCATCCTGCCCGAGAATGCCGAGGATTTCCCTGTCGAGGCGGTCCATGCCGCGATTCTCGCAGCGGACGCCGGTATTCGCCGCCGCTGCCGGCACCGCCCGCCCCACGCTTCCCCGCATGACGGAACTACTGAGTCCCGCGCTTGCGGGCACGGCCGCGGGCCTGGGCGTGGCGATGCCGATGGGGGCGATGAGCGTCCTGCTGCTCCAGGAGGCGGTGCGCGACCGCCGCACGGCCGTCGCCGCCGCCGCCGGCGTGGCCGCGGTCGACCTCGGCTACGCGGCACTGGCGACCGCGCTGGGTCCCTGGGTCGCCTCCCACGTGGCGCCGGTCGAGGCATGGATCCGGCTGGCCGCGGCAGCGGTGCTCCTGGCCATCGCCGCACACGGCCTGACCGGGGCGGCACGCGTACGCAAGCCGGCTCCGGACCCGGGCGGCGCGGGCAGTCCCGGAGCCCGGCCCGCCGGGGCCGGCGACGCCGGTGCCCTGGCCGTGGCGCCGCCCCTACGGGAGCCGGCGCCGGACGCCGGAGGCGGCACGAGGGGCGCGGGCGGTGCGGGCAGCGAGGGCAGCCCGGGCGGCCCCGGAGCCGGTCCCGACGGGGCCGCGGGGGCTGACAGGGCCGGCGGGGCCGGGCGCGGCCGGGGGGTGGTCTTCGGCCGGTACGTCGCCCTCACCGCCGTGAACCCCACCACCGCCCTGTACTTCGCCGCCCTGACGACCGCCCAGGCGGGCGCACTGAGCAGCGGCGCCGCCGCGACCGCCTTCCTCGCCGGGGTCGCCGCGGCCTCCCTGCTGTGGCAGCAGACGCTCGTCGTGCTCGGCTCCCTCGCCGGGCGGCGGATCTCCCCGACGACGCGGATCTGGACGTTCCGCCTCGGCTACGGCCTGGTCGCCGCGTACGCCTTCGAGATCGCCTTCCCCCTCCCCTGGTAGACCGCCCGCGGCTCCCGCCCGGCGCGCCGCCCGGGTCCGGCGGGCGCGCGGTACCGCCGCAGCCGCCGGCCGCCGACCCGCGGACCGCACAAGAGGGGCGGCCCCGCAGCGGCCCCGACCGCCGCCCGAGAGCGGCTCGAACCGGCCGCCCGCGCCACCGCGACGAGCCCTAGGGTGGCTGTGTGACCACGACCCGCCTCTCGGCCCGCGCGGCCATCGCCTCCGTGACCGACCCCGGCAGCTTCGCCGAACTCCCCGCCCCCGCACGGGCATCGGCGCCGGACGGGCCGCTGGGCTGGACCGGCTACGACGACTCCCGCGCCCGCGCCGCCGACCGCACCGGCGAGGAGGAGTCGGTGGTGGTCGGGGCCGCCTCGATCGGCGGGAGCCGGGCCGTCCTGATCGCCTTCGAGTTCGGCTTCCTCGGCGGCTCCCTCGGCGAACGCACCGGGGACCGGCTCGAAGCCGCGTACGAGCACGCCCGCGCGCACCGCCTGCCGCTGGTGTCCCTGATCGCCACCGGCGGCTCCCGGATGCAGGAGGGCATGCTCGCACTGGCGCAGCTCCAGCGCGTGGCCCGCCAGTCGGTCCTCACCCGGGCCGCGGGCCTCCCGCAGATCGCCGTCCTCCGCGACCCCACCACCGGCGGCGGCTGGGCCACCCTCGGCGCCGGAGCGGACGTCGTCCTCGCGCTGCCGGGCGCCCAGGTCGGCTTCGCCGGCTCCCGGGTGCGGCCCGCCGGCGCCGACCCGGCGGCCTACACCGCGGAGGCGCAGTACGCCGCCGGGCACGTCGACGCGGTCGTGCCGCCCGCCGAGCTGCCCGGCGTCCTCGCCGACTGGCTGCGCGTCCTCGCCGCGCCCCGCTCCGGGGGGCCGGTCGAGCCGCCGGCCGCCCTGTCGGACGTACCTCCCCCGGCCGGCGGCTGGGACGCCGTACGGCTGGCCCGTCGCCCGGACCGGCCGCACGCCGCCGCCTACCTGGACGCGTACTTCGCGCTGCGGCTGCCGCTGTCCGGGGACCGGGCCGGCGGAACCGACCCGGGCATGCTGTGCGGCTTCGGGCTGCACGACGGCCGGGCGGTCGCGTACGCCGCCCAGTGCGGCACGGCGACCCGCCCGGCGGGATACCGCACGGCGGCCCGCGTGATCCGCCTCGCCGACCGGCTGGGCATCCCGGTCCTGACCCTGGTGGACACCCCGGGCGCGGCCAACGACGCCGCGGCCGAGCGGGAGGGCGCCGGCGCGGCCATCGCCGACACGTTCGCGGCGGTGGCCGCGGCGTCCGTCCCCGTGACGACCCTCCTCATCGGCGAGGGCGGCTCGGGCGGGGCGCTGGCGCTGGCCGCCCCGGGCAACACGTGGGTGACGCCCGACGGCTACTTCTCGGTGATCGCGCCCGAGCTGGCAGCGGCCATCCTCAAGCGCCCGCCGGCGCAGGCCCCCGCCACGGCGGACCAGCTGCGCATCCGCCCGCAGGACCTCGTGGCGCTCGGGGTGGCCCGCGGCGTCGTCGCCCCGGAGCCGCGCGCCTGACCCCGGCCCCGCGGCCGGCGCGGGTCAGGGCTGCGGCGACCGGGCGTCGTAGCGGGCGAAGCCGGGCCAGCGCACGGCCAGCGCGGCCACGACGAGCACGCAGGCGAGGCCGCCGCCCGTGACCGCCACGGCCGGGGAGGCGGCGTCGGCGACGGTCCCGGCGAGGAAGTCGCCGAGCCGCGGCCCGCCCGCGACGACCACGATGAACACGCCCTGGAGCCGGCCCCGCATCTCGTCCGGGGTGGCGGCCTGCATCATCGTCGAGCGGAACACCATGGAGACGGTGTCCGCCCAGCCGGCCAGCGCCAGGAAGAGCACCCCCAGCCACAGGTTTCGCGTCAGCCCGAACACGGCGATCGCCAGCCCCCACGCGGCGACGGCCAGCAGGATCGTCAGCCCGTGCCGGCGGATCCGGCCCTGCCAGCCGGAGAGCAGCCCGCCGAGCAGCGCCCCCGCGGCGGGGGCGGCCACCAGCAGGCCGGTGGTCCTGGCGTCGCCGCCGAACCAGAGGACGGCGACGGCCGGGAACAGCGCCTTCGGCTGCGCCAGCACCATCGCCGCCAGGTCGGAGAAGAACGTCATCCGGATGTTCGGCCGGGTCCCGAGGAAGCGCAGCCCGTCCCGTACGGACGCCCGGCCCGGCCCGCCGCCCTCCCGGTCGGGCAGCATGGCCGGAAGCCGCCACATCGCGTACAGGGCGGCGCAGAAGGCGACCGCGTCGATCAGGTAGGCGGCCTGGAAGCCGAACAGGCCGACGACGAATCCGCCCAGCATGGGGCCGGCCATGGTGCCGGACGTCATGGTGACGGAGTTCAGCGCGTTCGCGGCGGGCAGCTGCTCGGGCGGCAGCAGCCTCGGGATCATCGCGGAGCGGGCCGGTCCGGCGAGGGCCCCGCAGACGGCCTGCAGCGCGACGACGGCGTACAGCAGCCAGACCCGGTGGAAGCCGAGCAGCGCGGCACCCGCCAGGACCACCGACAGGACGGCCAGGCCGAGGGAGCTGTACAGGCCGAGCCTGCGCCGGTCGACGGTGTCCGCGACGGCGCCGCCGTAGAGGCCGAAGACGACGAGCGGGACGAGGGAGAACAGCCCGACGAGCCCGACGGAGAAGCTGGAGCCGGTGATGTCGTACACCTGGAGCGAGATCGCGAGGGCCGTCATCGTCTGGCCCGTCCAGGAGACGGTGTTGCCGATCCACAGCCGCCGGTAGTCGGGCGAGGTCCGCAGCGGGGTGAGGTCGGCGAACACGCGCGGCGGACGGCCCGCGGGGGCGGGGGTGCTCGTACCGGTCACACGGGATGCTAACCGGCGGCCCTGGCCGCGCCGCCGGGCCGTGGCCGGTTTCACGCAGCCGCAACAGTCGCCCCACCCGGATCCGCGGCCCCATCCGCGACGGGTCCTTGCCGGTAACTCGCCATGCAGGATGGACATTTGACCGAATCGGCGCGCGCTCGCCGCCTGGCTCCCGCTCATGATGAAAAGACTCGTAATGTCCAGGGAGGCGTAGTGATCGAACCTGGCACCAGCACGACGAGCACCGACAAGGCGGACGACCTCGTCCCCGCCGTCTCGACCGTACCCGCCCCCGTTCCCGGCACGGCACCGCTCACCGTCGGCGTGGAGGAGGAGTTCCTCCTCGTCGACGCCCGCACCTTCCGGGTGGTCCCGGCCGCGCCCCGCGTCCTGGAGACCGCCGCGGGCCTGCCCCACGAGGTGCACCCCGAGGGCACCCGCTACCAGGTGGAGATCTCCACCCCGGTCTCCGCGTCCGCCCCCGAACTGCGCAGGGAGCTGGCCGCCCTGCGCCGCACCCTCTCCCGCGCCGCCCGCGCCCACGGCTGCCGGCTGCTGGCCGCCCCCTCGCCGGTCGTGGCCGTGGACACGCCCCTGCACCTGACGGACGACGAGCCCCGCCAGCGCGAGCAGCACCGGCGCTTCGGCGCGCTCACCGACACCCTGGTCAGCTGCGGCCGCCACATCCACGTCGGCACCCTCGACGTCGACACGGCGGTCGCGGTGTCGAACCGGGTCCGGCCGTGGCTGCCGACGCTGATCGCGCTGGCCGCCAACTCGCCCTTCTGGGGCGGACGCGACACCGGCCATGCCAGCTGGCGGGCGATGGCCTGGTCGGGCTGGCCCTCGGCGGGGCTGCCCCCGCACTTCACCTCCACCGCCCACTTCCGGAGCTCCGTGCAGACCCTGCTCGGCTCCGGTGCGGCCCTCGACACCAAGATGGTCTACTGGGACCTCCGCCCGTCCGGACACTGGCCGACGCTCGAGATCCGGGCGCCCGACATGTCCTCCGACATCGACACGGCCATCCTCCAGGCCGAACTCGTCCGCGCCCTCGTGGCCACCGCCCTGCGGGAGATCGCCGAGGGCCGCCCCGAGCCGGCCCTCCGCGACGACGTCCTGCGCCTGGCCCGCTGGCGGGCCGCCCACGACGGCCTGGAGGGCTTCGGCCTCGACCCGTAC
This sequence comes from Streptomyces sp. NPDC031121, assembly GCF_055570615.1. NCBI lineage: Bacteria > Bacillati > Actinomycetota > Actinomycetes > Kitasatosporales > Streptomycetaceae > Streptomyces > Streptomyces sp. NPDC031121. The sequence goes on along the minus strand of NZ_JBVIGV010000003.1, from coordinate 338,239 downwards.
ACCGGAGCCGAACTCCCGGCCGCCGACCTGGCGGAGGCCCTCCTCGAACTGGTCGCCCCGGAACTGGCGGCCGCGGGCGAACTCGACCACGCCGCCAAGACCCTGGGCAGCCTCCTCCGCGACGGCTCGGGCGCCCACCGCCAACGCGCGGCGTACACCCGCCGCGGCGACCTGACGGACGTCCTGCGCCACTTGGCGGACGAAACGGAGAACGTCTGACCCGCCGGCCCACCGGCCACCCGGCACGCAAGCGGCGGCGCTCCCGGGAACGCCGAAGCCGCAGGTGCGATCGTTTCTGCACCTGCGGCTTGCGGTGGGGCGGGTGGGACTCGAACCCACGGCCGACGGATTATGAGTCCGCTGCTCTAACCGGCTGAGCTACCGCCCCTTCTCGGCGTGGCGCGTACATGTGTGCGCGCCGTCTGCCGCAGCATAGCCGCTCATACGATCTCCTGCTCCGGATGCCCCGCGTGATCGGCTTCACCTGACGTGGGAGACCGCTTCCCGGGCCGTTCGGTTCCCTCCGGCGGGCAAAAAAAGAAGAGGACCCCGGTCGGGGCCCTCTTCCCTCTGCTCCCCCGGCTGGACTCGAACCAGCAACCCTCCGGTTAACAGCCGAATGCTCTGCCAATTGAGCTACAGGGGACCGCGCTCCCCCGACTGGACTCGAACCAGTAACCTGCCGGTTAACAGCCGGCTGCTCTGCCAATTGAGCTACAGGGGATTGCTGCGTTGCGCCGAACGGCCCACCTCCGGCCGAGCCGGGGGGCGGGCGCCCGTTGCGAGACATAGATTAGCGCAAGCAGGGGGGTGCTCCGCCAATCGGTATCGAGCGCCGGCCGGGCACCACACGACGAGAGGTGGCAGGCATGCGGTACAAGGTCGCGTTCGCGGTCGGACTGGGCCTCGGGTACGTCCTCGGCTCCCGGGCCGGGCGCGAGCGCTACGAGCAGCTGAAGAAGTCCGCGCGCGAGGTCGCGCAGAACCCGGCCGTGCGGAACGCGGCCGAGACCGCCGGCCAGGCGGGCCGGCAGTACGCGGGGAAGGCGTTCACGGTGGTGGGCGACAAGGTCGGCGGGGTCCTGCCCGCCCCGCTGGCCGAGCGGGTGCGCGCCCTGCGCGGCCGGGGCGGCGGCTACGACGACGAGTGGGGCACCAGCAACACCTGAGCCGTCCGGCTCCCCGCGGGATCCGCTGCCTCCCGGGGCGGCGGATCCCGCACTGCCGTGCGGCAGAATTCTCCGCATGGGGATAGTCGCCGGGCTGGACAGCTCTTCCGCCTTCACTCGCATCATCGTCTGCGACACCGACACGGGTGCCGTACTGCGGCAGGGCTACGCGCCCCATCCCCAGCCCGCGGGTGATCCGGAGGCCTTCCACCCCCACGAGGCGGATCCGCAGGCCTGGCTGCTGTCCCTCGGCGAGGCGGCCGGCGGGGGGCTCCTGGAGGGGGTCCAGGCCATCGGCGTCTCCGCCCAGCAGCACGGGCTGCTGCCGCTGGACGCGCAGGGCGCGCTGGTCCGCCCGGCCCTCGTCGGCAACGACAAGCGGGGCCAGGTCGCCGCGGCGGACCTGACCGAGGCGCTGGGCGGCCGGCAGGCCTGGGCGGAGGCGGTCGGCTCCGTCCCGCACTCCGCGCAGCCGATCGCCAAGCTCGCCTGGATGGCCCGCACCGAGCCGGACGCGGCGCGCCGCACGGCGGTGCTGATGTCCCCGCACGACTGGCTCGTCTGGCAGCTGCTGGGCCGCCCCGCCCGGCGCACCACGGACCGCGGCGGCGCCTCCGGCACCGGCTACTGGTCGGCCCGCACCGGCTCCTACCGCCCCGACCTGGTCGAGCTCGCCCTCGGGCACACGGCGCTGCTGCCCGAGGTCCTCGGGCCGGCCGACGCGGCCGGGATGACCCCGGAGGGGCTGCTGATCTCCGCCGGCACCGGCGAGACCATGGCGGCGGCGCTCGGGCTGGGCCTGGGCCCCGGCGACGCGGTGGTCTCCCTGGGTGCCTCGGGTTCGGTGATGGCCGTCCACCACGAGGCGCTGACCGAGCCGAACGGCCTGATCACCTCCCTCGCCGACGCCGGCGGGATGCACCTGCCGGTCGTGAACACCTCCAACGCGGTACGGGCCCTGCGGGGCACCGCCGAGCTGCTCGGCACCGATCTCGACGGACTGTCCGACCTGGCCCTGAAGTCGACGCCCGGCGCGCACGGCCTGGTCCTGCTGCCGTACCTGGAGGGCGAGCGCACCCCGAACCTGCCGCACACGGCGGGCACCCTGTCCGGGCTGCGGCGCGACTCCATGAAGCCGGAGCACCTGGCGCGGGCCGCGTTCGAGGGCATGCTGTGCGGGCTGGCGGACGCCATCGACGTGCTGCGGCTGCGCGGCGTCGACATCCGGCGGGTGTTCCTCCTGGGCGCCGCGGCGGGGCTGCCGGCCGTACAGGCGGCCGCGCCGGGCCTGTTCGGGACGCAGATCGTCGTGCCGGCGCCCGCCGACTACGCGGCGCTGGGCGCGGCGCGGCAGGCGGCGTGGGCGCTGGGGGTGCAGCAGGGGACGCTGGCCCCGCACACGCCTCCGGTGTGGCCGGGCCCGGCGGCGCAGGTCTTCGAGCCGGGCGAGGACTACCCGGCCTGGCAGGCGGTGCGCCAGCAGTACATCGCGACGCGCGAGCAGACCCACCCGGGCGCGTTCCAGGGGTAGGGGCGGGGCGCGGACGCGGGCGGTCTGCTCCTTTTGACCGTCCTTTGCAAAAACGGGTGGGGCGCGGCGCGGGGTTGGCCGAAGATGGGGTGACCCCCCTCGATCCCCGACCGGAGCCTGCGCGTGCTCATACGACTTCTGCGGACCCATCTGGGTCCGTACCGGAAACCGATCGCCCTGCTGGTGCTGCTGCAACTGCTGCAGACGAGTGCGAGCCTCTACCTGCCCACGCTGAACGCGGACATCATCGACAAGGGCGTCGTGACCGGCGACACCGGCTACATCCTGCGCTTCGGCGCGCTGATGCTGGCCGTCTCCCTCGTCCAGCTGGGCTGCAACATCGGTGCCGTGTACTACGGCGCCCGCACCTCGGCCGCGCTGGGCCGCGACGTCCGCGCCGCCGTCTTCGACCGGGTGCAGAGCTTCTCGGCGCGCGAACTCGGCCAGTTCGGGGCGCCGTCGCTGATCACCCGTACGACGAACGACGTGCAGCAGATCCAGATGCTGGTGCTGATGACCTTCACGCTGATGGTCTCGGCGCCGATCATGTGCATCGGCGGCATCGCGATGGCCCTGTCGCTGGACGTGGCGCTGTCGGGTGTGCTGCTGGCCGTGGTGCCGGTCCTGGGCCTGTCCGTCGGCGCGATCGTGTGGCGGACGCGCCCGCTGTTCCGGCAGATGCAGGAGCGCCTGGACGTGGTGAACCGGGTGCTGCGCGAGCAGATCACCGGCAACCGGGTGATCCGCGCGTTCGTCCGCGACGGCTACGAGAAGGAGCGTTTCCGCCGGGCGAACACCTCGCTGACCGACGTGTCGCTGGCCTCGGGGCGGCTGCTGGCGCTGATGTTCCCCACCGTCATCGTGGTCGTGAACATCTCCAGCGTCGCCGTGATCTGGTTCGGCGCGATGCGCATCGACAGCGGCGGCATGGAGATCGGCCAGCTGACGGCGTTCCTCGCCTACCTGATGCAGATCGTCATGGCCGTGATGATGGCCACGTTCATGTTCATGATGGTGCCGCGCGCCGAGGTGTGCGCGGAGCGCGTGCAGGAGGTGCTGGACACCGAGTCCAGCGTCGTCCCGCCCGCGGACCCGGTGCGCGAGCTGTCGCGGCACGGCCTGCTGGAGCTGCGCGGCGCCGACTTCGGCTACCCGGGCGCCGAGGCGCCGGTGCTCCGCGGAGTGGACCTGGTGGCCCGCCCCGGTGAGGTGACGGCGGTCATCGGCTCGACCGGCAGCGGCAAGTCCACGCTGCTGGGACTGGTGCCGCGGCTGTTCGACGCGACCGGCGGCGAGGTCCTCGTCGACGGCGAGGACGTGCGCCGCCTCGACCCGCAGCTGCTGGCCCGCACGGTGGGCCTGGTGCCGCAGAAGCCGTACCTGTTCTCCGGAACGGTGGCCTCCAACCTGCGCTACGGGCGTCCCGACGCCACCGACGAGGAGCTGTGGCACGCCCTGGAGGTGGCGCAGGCCCGGGAGTTCGTCGCCGCGCTCGAGGGCGGACTTGACGCGCCGATCACCCAGGGCGGGACGAACGTCTCCGGCGGCCAGCGCCAGCGCCTGGCCATCGCCCGCACGCTGGTGCAGCGCCCGGAGATCTACCTGTTCGACGACTCCTTCTCGGCCCTGGACTACGCGACGGACGCGGCGCTGCGCGCGGCGCTCGGCCGGGAGACCGAGGACGCGACGGTGGTCATCGTCGCGCAGCGGGTCGCGACGATCCGCGATGCCGACCGGATCATCGTGCTCGACGAGGGGCGGGTCGTCGGTGAGGGCCGCCACCACGAGCTGATGGCCGGGAACGAGACCTACCGGGAGATCGTGCTCTCCCAGCTGACGGAGGCGGAGGCCGCATGAGCGGGCCCGGAGGACGGATGATGATGGGGCCCGGGCAGCGGTCCCTGGACTTCAAGGGCTCGGGGAAGCGGCTGCTGCGGCAGATCGCTCATGACCGGCCGAAGCTGTGGGGGATGGTCGCCGCCGTGTTCGGCAGCGTCGTCTGCACGGTGATCGGCCCGAAGATCCTGGGGCACGCGACGGACCTGGTCTTCGCGGGCATCGTCGGCCGGGAGATGCCGGCGGGCACCACGAAGGAGCAGGCGCTCGACGCGATGCGCGCCCGCGGCGACGACGGCACCGCGGACATGCTGTCGGGGACGGACTTCACGCCGGGCGAGGGCATCGACTTCGGCGCGGTCGGCGTCGTCGCGGTGTGGGCGCTGGTGGTGTTCGTCCTGGCCGGGCTGCTGATGCTGGTCGCGACGCGGCTGTCTAACCACATCATGAACGGCACCGTGTACCGGATGCGCGAGGAGCTGCAGGGCAAGCTGGCGCGGCTGCCGCTGTCGTACTTCGACCGGCAGAAGCGGGGCGAAGTCCTCAGCCGGGCCACGAACGACATCGACAACATCGGGCAGACGCTCCAGCAGACCATGGGGCAGCTGCTGAACTCGCTGCTGACGATCGTCGGCGTGCTGGCGATGATGGTCTGGATCTCGCCGCTGCTGGCGCTGGTCGCGCTGGTGACGATCCCGGTGTCGGTGGTGGTGGCGGCGAAGATCGGCAAGAAGTCGCAGCCGCAGTTCGTCGCGCAGTGGAAGTCGACCGGATCGCTGAACGCGCACGTCGAGGAGATGTACTCGGGGCACGCGCTGGTGAAGGTCTTCGGGCGGCAGCAGGAGTCCGCGGCGGTCTTCGCCGAGCAGAACGAGGCGCTGTTCCGGGCCTCGTTCAGGGCGCAGCTGGTCAGCGGCATCATGCAGCCGGTGATGTTCTTCATCTCGAACATCAACTACGTGCTGGTGGCGGTGGTCGGCGGTCTGCGGGTGGCCTCGGGCAACCTGTCGATCGGCGACGTGCAGGCGTTCATCCAGTACTCGCGGCAGTTCTCCATGCCGCTGACGCAGGTCGCGTCGATGGCGAACCTGGTGCAGTCGGGTGTCGCGTCGGCGGAGCGCGTGTACGAGGTCCTGGACGCGGAGGAGCAGGAGCCGGACGCGGCGGTGCCGGAGCGCCCGCAGGAGGTCCGCGGCCGGGTCGTCTTGGAGAAGGTGTCGTTCCGCTACGAGCCGGACAAGCCGCTGATCGAGGAGCTGTCGCTGGCGGTGGAGCCGGGCCAGACGGTCGCGATCGTCGGCCCCACCGGCGCCGGCAAGACGACGCTGGTCAACCTGCTGATGCGGTTCTACGAGGTCACCGGCGGCCGGATCGCCCTGGACGGGGCGGACATCGCGAGGATGACCCGCGAGGAGCTGCGCGGCGGCATCGGCATGGTGCTCCAGGACACCTGGCTGTTCGGGGGGACGATCGCGGAGAACATCGCGTACGGCGCCTCCCGGGAGGTCACGCGCGCCGAGATCGAGGAGGCCGCACGGGCCGCGCACGCGGACCGGTTCATCCGGACCCTGCCGGACGGCTACGACACGGTGCTGGACGACGAGGGCGCGGGCGTCAGCGCCGGCGAGAAGCAGCTGATCACGATCGCTCGGGCGTTCCTGTCGGACCCGGTGATCCTGGTCCTCGACGAGGCGACGAGCTCGGTCGACACCCGTACGGAGGTCCTGATCCAGAAGGCGATGGCCCGGCTGGCGCACGGCCGGACCTCGTTCGTGATCGCGCACCGGCTCTCCACCATCCGGGACGCGGACGTGATCCTGGTGATGGAGAACGGCTCCATCGTCGAGCAGGGCGCGCACGGGGAGCTGCTCGCGGCGGACGGCGCCTACGCGCGGCTGTACGCGGCCCAGTTCGCCCAGGCGGTCGCCGAAGTCGACTAGCGGCGGACGGTGTTGGGGGGGGGGGGGGGGGGGGGGGGGGGGGGGGGGGGCCCCCCCCCCCCCCCCCCCGCGACCGCTACGAGCGCATCAAGCACGCCGTCTCCCCGAACCAGATCGTCGAG
>NZ_JBVIGV010000003.1:305696-331631 GCF_055570615.1 Streptomyces sp. NPDC031121 | reverse complement strand
GTCGGGTTGTGGGGGGGGGCCAATACCACCCCCCCCCCCGCCCACCGACGGTCAACGTGCAGATCAGCACCCCCCCCCCCCCCCCCCCCCCCCCCCCCCCCCCCCCCCCCCGCCCGTCAGTCGAGGTAGCCGCGCAGCTGGTCGGCGAAGGCGTGGTCGCGGAGCTTGCAGAGGGTCTTGGACTCGATCTGCCGGATGCGCTCGCGTGTCACGCCGAAGATGCGCCCTATCTCCTCCAGCGTGCGCGGCCGCCCGTCGGCGAGGCCGTACCGCAACTGGACGACCTTGCGCTCGCGTTCGCCGAGGGTCGACAGGACGGCTTCCAGGTGCTCGCGCAGCAGGAAGAACGCCGCGGACTCCATCGGCGAGGCGGCGTCGCCGTCCTCGATGAGGTCGCCGAGGGCGACGTCGTCCTCCTCGCCGACCGGGGAGTGCAGGGACACCGGCTCCTGGGCGAGCCGCAGCACCTCCAGGACCCGCTCGGGCGTCAGCTCCAGGTGGACGGCGACTTCTTCGGCGGTGGGCTCGTAGCCGCGCTCCTGGAGCATGCGCCGCTGCACGCGGACGACGCGGTTGATCAGCTCCACGACGTGGACGGGCACGCGGATGGTGCGCGCCTGGTCGGCGAGGGCGCGCGACATGGCCTGCCGGATCCACCAGGTGGCGTAGGTGGAGAACTTGTAGCCGCGGGTGTAGTCGAACTTCTCAACGGCCCGGATCAGGCCGAGGTTCCCCTCCTGGACGAGGTCGAGCATGGTGAGGCCGCGGCCGACGTAGCGCTTGGCGACGGAGACGACGAGCCTCAGGTTCGACTCGATGAGGCGGCGCTTGGCCATACGCCCCATGACGACGAGCTTGTCCAGGTCGAGGGCGAGCCGGAGGTCGAGGCCGGGGTCGGCGGCGAGCTTCTCCTCGGCGAACAGGCCGGCTTCGACGCGCCGGGCGAGCTCGACCTCCTCGGCCGCGGTGAGCAGGGGGATCCTGCCGATCTCGCGGAGGTACTGGCGGAACAGGTCCGCGGAGGGCCCGGTCGTGCCGCTCTCGGCGCGCCGCTGGTCCGGGACGTGCTCGATGGGTTCCGGCACCTCGGGCTCGTCGTCCGCTTCCTCGAACCCGGCGCCGGGCCCGGCTGCCGGCTCCTTGTCGGGCTCCTCGGCCGCGGGGGCCCCGGTCTCACCGGCGGGCGGGCTCGCGTTGACGGTCGGGATCCGGGTCTGCACGGGGGCGACCTCCAGGGCTCCGAGGACGGTGGCACCGCACCTCAGTGTGGGGCACGGCGCACCGCCGCCACGAGGGGCGTGCGGGCACTTTCTGAGTTCGGTGCGTGACCGGATGGTTACCCGCTGCGGGGAGCGCCGATGCGGATCGGACGGATGTCCTACGGATCGTCCGCGGGGACCCGGGGGTCAGCCGAGCGGCTCGACGCGGACCGCGCACACCTTGAACTCGGGCATCCTGGAGGTCGGGTCGAGCGCCGGGTTGGTCAGCGTGTTGGCGCGGCCCCCGCCCGGCCAGTGGAACGGCATGAAGACCGTGTCGGCGCGGATGGCGTCCGTGATGCGGGCGGGGGCGACGACACGGCCGCGGCGGGAGGTGACGGCGAGCGGGGTGCCCTCGACGGCGCCCAGCCGGGCCGCGAGCCGCGGGTGCAGCTCCACGAACGGGCCGGGGGCGGCGGCGTTCAGCTCGTCGACGCGGCGGGTCTGCGCACCCGACTGGTACTGGGCGACGACACGGCCGGTGGTCAGCAGGACCGGGTAGTCGGCGTCGGGCAGTTCGGCCGCGTCCCGGTGGGAGACGGGGGCGAAGCGGGCGCGCCCGTCGTCGGTGGCGAACCGGTCGAGGAACAGCCGGGGCTGCCCCGCGGAGCCTTCCGGGCAGGGCCAGAACACGCCCTGCTCGGCCTCGATGCGGGCGTAGGAGATGCCGGAGTAGTCGGCGGGCCCGCCGGCGGAGGCGCGCCGCAGCTCCTCGAAGACCTCCTCGGCGGCGGTGGGGAAGCCCTTCTCGACGCCGAGGCGGGCGGCGAGGCCGTGCAGCACCTCCAGGTCGCTGCGCACGCCCGGCGGCGGGGTCAGGGCGCGGCGGCGCAGCAGGACGCGGCCTTCGAGGTTGGTGGTGGTGCCCTCCTCCTCGGCCCACTGGGTGACGGGGAGGACGACGTCGGCGAGGGCGGCCGTCTCGGAGAGGACGACGTCCGCGACGGCGAGGAAGTCCAGGGAGCGGATGCGGTCCTCGATGTGGGCGGCGCGGGGCGCCGAGACGACCGGGTTGGAGCCCATGAGGAGCAGGGCCCGCACGTCGGTGCCGAGGGCGTCGAGGAGTTCGTAGGCGCTGCGGCCGGGGCCGGGCAGGGTGCCGGGGTCGACGCCCCACACGGAAGCGACGTGGGCGCGGGCGGCCGGGTCGGTGAGCTTGCGGTAGCCGGGGAGCTGGTCGGCTTTCTGGCCGTGCTCGCGGCCGCCCTGGCCGTTGCCCTGGCCGGTGAGGCAGCCGTACCCGGAGTGGGGGCGGCCGGCCCGGCCGGTCGCCAGGCACAGGTTGATCCAGGCGCCGACGGTGTCGGTCCCCTTCGACTGCTGCTCGGGCCCGCGGGCGGTGAGGACCATCGCCGAGGACGGGGCGCAGAACAGGGACACCGCCTCGCGCAGCTTCGGCACGGGCACGCCGGTGATCCGCTCCACCAGCTCCGGCCAGTGCGCCATGGCCGCGGCCCGCGCCTCCTCCCAGCCGCTGGTGCGCTCCGCGATGAACGCTTCGTCGGTGCGGCCCTCGGCGACGACCAGGTGCAGCAGCCCGAGCGCGAGGGCGAGGTCGGTGCCGGGGCGGGGGGCCAGGTGCAGGTCGGCCTGTTCGGCGGTGCGGGTGCGGCGCGGGTCGACGACGATCAGGGTGCCGCCGTTGGCCTTGAGCTCGGTGAAGTAGCGCAGGGCCGGCGGCATGGTCTCGGCCGGGTTGGAGCCGACGAGGATCACGCAGCCGGTGCGCGGGATGTCCTCCAGTGGGAACGGCAGCCCCCGATCAAGCCCGAAGGCCCGCTGGTGCGCGGCGGCGGCCGAGGACATGCAGAACCGGCCGTTGTAGTCGATCTGCGAGGTGCGCAGGGCGATGCGGGCGAACTTGCCGAGCGCGTACGCCTTCTCGTTGGTGAGCCCGCCCCCGCCGAACACGCCGACGGCGTCGTTCCCGTGCTCGTTCCGCGTCCGGGTGAGGCCTTCGGCGACGGCGTCGAGGGCCTCCTCCCAGGTGGCCGGCTCCAGCTGCCCGGCGCGGGTGCGGACGAGCGGCTCGGTCAGGCGCACCCGGGAGGAGAGCACGGCGGGCGCGGTGCGGCCCTTGCCGCAGAGCGCGCCCCGGTTCACGGGGAACTCCGCCCGTTCCTCCACCGCCGCACCCGCCCCGTCCGGCGCGGGGCGCAGGTTCATCCCGCACTGGAGGGCGCAGTAGGGGCAGTGCGTGGCGGTGGCGGCGTCGGGCGTGTGCATACGGCCAGCGTGCGGCGGCGGTGTTACACGGGCCGCCGCCTCCGGTTACACCTCCCGTACGGGCACCTCAGCACCCCCGCCGCCCCCCGGTGAGGACGCGCGGCCGGGCCGGATGCGTCGCGTCAGTGTCGCGGAGCCCCCAGCGCCTGTGACACCCCGTGCTCCTTGGGGCCCAGGAAGTGCGGTTCCGGCTGCAACGCCGCGTCCAGGGCGGCCTTGCCGGCCGCGAGCACCTCGCGTGCGCCGCCGTAGTACCAGGTGAGGTCGTGCTCGTCGGGCACGCCGACCCCGTACGACTCGACCCCCGCCGCCTCGCACAGGGCGACGGCCCGGCGTATGTGGAAGCCCTGGCTGATCAGCACGGCCCGCTCCACCCCGAATATCCTGCGGGCCCGGACGCAGGAGTCCCAGGTGTCGAATCCGGCGTAGTCGCTGACGATCTTCCCGCCCGGCACCCCGTGAGCCGCCAGGTAGGTGCGCATCGCGCTCGGCTCGTCGTACTCCGTGCGGCTGTTGTCCCCGGTGACGAGGACGACCTTGACCTTCCCGGTGCGGTACAGCTCCGCCGCCGCGTCGAGCCGGCGCGCGAGGTACGGGGTGGGCCGGCCGTTCCACAGCCCCGCCCCGAACACGACCGCGACATCGGCGGACGGGCTGTCCGCCGTGCCGTGCAGCCGGTCCGCGGCCACCGCGTGCGTCCACGCCGAGGGCAGGAGCGCCAGCACGCAGCCCGCCATCACCGCCTGCACGGCCCGCCGCCGCCCCCGCACCCCGCGCGGCAGACTCCGACGCAGCCGCGCGGCGGCACCCGCCGCCCGCGCCGCCGCCCACCTGCCGGCCCTCCTCACGCCGCTGCCGGTGCCCCGGCCCGGCCCGCTGCCCTGGACCGTCTCCATGCCCCCGCCGCTCCTGATGTCCGCGCCCACAGCCCTGCCCCCGCTCCCGTCCCTGGTCTGTTCCTGTCCCTGCCCGGGTCCTGCCGCCCCGGTGGATCCGCGGACCGCGCGCCCTTCGCACGGATTGACGAACCGGCCCGGCACCCGAGTTCCATCCACCCCCTCTTTCACTCGTACGAACGACCGAGTGAGTTCCCCTGAAAGCCCCCGTCACGACGGCGCAACGCCGACGCAACCTGCGCCCCCCAGCATCGGTGGCACGACGGACCCGGCGGAGCCGGTGCACCCCCTCCGGGTCCCCTCCCGCCCGCTCCCCCGCCCCCGCCGCGGGCCCGGCCCCACGGAGCCACGCATGCCGCCCACACTCGTCGCCGTCGCCCACGGCAGCCGCGACCCGCGCGCCCTGCCCGCCGTCCAGGCCCTCCTCACCCGCGTCCGCGAACTCCGCCCCGGCCTCGACGTCCGCCTCGGCCACATCGAGCTGAACCGGCCCCTCCTCCCCGACACACTGCGGCACACCGCCGGCCCGGCCGTGCTCGTCCCCCTCCTCCTCAGCCGCGGCCACCACGTCAAACGGGACCTCCCGGAGGCGGCCGCCGGCCATGCCGACGCCCGCGTGGCCGCCCCGCTCGGCCCGCACCCGCTGCTCGTCGAGGCCCTGTACGACCGCCTCATCGAGGCCGGCTGGCATCCGGCCCGGCACACCGCGGCCGTCCTCGCGGCCGCCGGCTCCCGCGACCCCGACGCCGCGGCCGACACCCGGCGCACCGCCGCCCTGCTCTCCGAGCGCCTCGGCGGCGTCCCCGTCGTCCCGGCCTACGCCTCCGCCGCCCCGCCCGCGGTCGCCGACGCGGTCCGCGCCCTCACCGCCCGCGGCCACCGCCGGGTCGCCGTCGCCTCCTACTTCACCGCGCCCGGCCGGTTCGCCGCGCAGAGCGCCGCCGCCGCGACCGGCCCGGCCGCGGCCCCGCTCGGCGACCACCCGGCGCTGGCCCGCCTGGTGCTGCGGCGCTACGACGGGGCGCTCGCCCTGCCGGGGCCGCGGACCGCGCCGGCGCCGCTCCAGGCGCCGGCGCCGGCACCGACCCCCGTATGAGGAGCCGGGACCCAGGGTGCGGATTGCTCCGATTGTCGGTGTCTCCGGTTAACGTCTCAGCATGGAAGGCATGGCAGGCACCACACCCGTCCGTCCGCGCGGCTCCGGCGAGCCGCAGCACACCCCCGGCCCCCAGGAGCCGCCCGCCCGGGCCGAACCCGCCCCGCCCTACGGCCCGGCCGACACCGAGCGCTGGGTCCCGGAGCCCGACAAGCGCCCCGGCCGGACCGCCTTCCAGCGCGACCGGGCCCGCGTCCTGCACTCGGCCGCGCTGCGCCGCCTCGCCGGGAAGACCCAGGTCGTCACCCCGGGCAGCCGCTCGTACGACTGGGACGCCAGCCCCCGCACCCGCCTGACGCACTCCCTGGAGTGCGCCCAGGTGGGCCGCGAGCTGGGCGCGGCGCTCGGCTGCGACCCGGACCTCGTCGAGGCGGCCTGCCTCTCCCACGACATGGGCCACCCCCCGTTCGGGCACAACGGCGAGGAGGCGCTCAACGAGTTCGCCGCGGACTGCGGCGGCTTCGAGGGGAACGCCCAGTCCCTCCGGCTGCTGACCCGGCTGGAGCCCAAGCGGTTCACCGCCGACCCGGAGACCGGCGCGCCCGTCAGCGTCGGGCTCAACCTCACCCGGGCCAGCCTGGACGCGGCGACCAAGTACCCCTGGCCCCGCGGCGGCCACCCCGCCGACCCGGACTCGGTCAAGTTCGGGGCGTACGAGGACGACCTGCCCGTCTTCGAATGGCTGCGGCGCGGCGCCCCCGCCGACCGCAAGTGCTTCGAGGCGCAGGTCATGGACTGGTCCGACGACGTCGCCTACTCGGTCCACGACTTCGAGGACGGGCTGCACGCGGGGCACGTCGACCCCAATCTCCTCTTCGCCGAGCCCGAGCGCTCGGCGATCGCCCGGGTCGCCATCGGCCGGTACGTGCCCGTCGGCACGGACCCGGAGGAGCTCCTGGAGGCGCTGGACCGGCTGATGGAGCAGGAGTGGTGGCCGCACGGCTACGACGGCTCGGCCGTCGCACAGGCCCGCCTGAAGGACGCCACCAGCCAGCTGATCGGCCGGTTCTGCCTGGCCGCCGAAGCCGCGACGAGGGAGGCGTACGGCTCCGGCCGGCTGACCCGCTACGCGGCCGAGCTGGTCGTCCCGCGCGAGGCCCGCAACGAGTGCGCGGTCCTCAAATCGGTCGCCGACCTGTACGTGATGCAGCGCGCGGAGCAGGAGCGGCTGAGGGCCGAGCAGCGCATCGTCCTGGCCGAACTCGCCGAGGCGCTCCTGGCCCGCGCGCCCGACGGGCTGGACCCCCAGTTCCGGGCGATCTTCGACGCCGCCCCGGACGACCGGGCGCGCAAACGCGCGGTCATCGACCAGATCGCCGCCCTGACCGACGCGTCCGCGCGCTCCCTGCACTCAAGGCTCGCCCTGCGCACACGCCGCACGCCGGGGTGATCCGATCGGGCCACTCCCCCTTCACGCGGCCCGCTCGGTGCGGGACCCTCGCAGGTGCCCGCACGTGGCGCTGAGGTTATGAGGAGGCATCAGGTGGTCGACGCACACAAGACGTTCGTCATCGTCGGCGCGGGACTGGCCGGGGCCAAAGCGGCGGAGGCGCTGCGGTCCGAGGGGTTCACGGGGCGGGTGATCCTGATCGGTGACGAGCGCGACCACCCGTACGAGCGGCCCCCGCTCTCCAAGGGCTTCCTCCAGGGCAAGGAGGAGCGCGACAGCGTCTTCGTCCACGAGCCGTCCTGGTACGCCCGCGCCGACATCGAACTGCACCTCGGCCAGCCCGCGGTGCACCTGGACCGGGCCGCCCGCAAGGTGGTCCTGGGCGACGGCACCGCCGTCCACTACGACAAGCTGCTGCTGGCCACCGGCGCCGAGCCGCGCCGCCTCGACATCCCCGGCACGGGCCTGGCCGGCGTGCACCACCTGCGCCGGCTGTCCCACGCCGAGCGGCTGCGCGGCGTCCTGGCCACCCTGGGCAGGGACAACGGGCACCTGCTGATCGCGGGCGCCGGCTGGATCGGCCTGGAGGTGGCGGCGGCGGCCCGCGGGTACGGGGCCGAGGTGACCGTGGTGGAGCCGCTGGCGACGCCCCTGCACGCGGTGCTCGGCCCGGAGATCGGGCGGCTCTTCGGCGACCTGCACGCCGAGCACGGCGTCCGCTTCCACTTCGGGGCGCGGCTCACGGAGATCGTCGGCCAGGACGGGATGGTGCTGGCCGCCCGGACCGACGACGGCGAGGAGCACCCGGCGCACGCGGTGCTCGCCGCGATCGGGGCCGCACCGCGCACCGCGCTGGCCGAGACCGCCGGGCTGGCGCTGGTGGACCGGGAGCACGGCGGGGGCATCGCCGTGGACGCGTCGCTGCGCACCTCCGACCCGGACGTCTACGCCGCCGGCGACGTGGCGGCCGCCCACCACCCGCTGCTGGGGACCCGGCTGCGCGTGGAGCACTGGGCGAACGCCCTCAACGGCGGCCCGGCCGCCGCGCGGGCGATGCTGGGGCAGGAGGTGGCGTACGACAGAGTGCCGTACTTCTTCTCCGACCAGTACGACGTGGGCCTGGAGTACTCCGGCCACGCCCCGGCGGGCGGCTACGACCAGGTCCTGATCCGCGGGGATGCGGCCCGGCGGGAGTTCATCGCCTTCTGGCTGTCGCAGGGCCGGGTCCTCGCCGGGATGAACGTCAACGTGTGGGAGGTCACCGGCCACATCCAGGCCCTGATCAGGTCGAAGGCGCCCGTCGACCGCGAGGCGCTGGCCGACCCGTCCGTCCCGCTGGCCTCCCTGGTTCCGGGCGAGGGCGCCTGAGGGATTCGCGGCGCGCCGCCGTAGACTTCACGGGTGGCAGGACGGATCAACGACGACGACGTGAAGGCGGTACGGGACGCGGTCCCGATCGACGCCGTGGTCTCCGACTACCTCCAACTGCGCAACGCGGGCGGCGGCAACCTCAAGGGGCTGTGCCCCTTCCACGACGAGAAGTCCCCGTCCTTCCAGGTCAGCCCGAGCAAGGGCCTCTACCACTGCTTCGGCTGCCAGGCGGGCGGGGACACCCTCGACTTCGTCATGAAGATCGACCACCTGTCGTTCTCGGAGGCGGTCGAGCGGCTGGCGGCCCAGGCCGGCATCACCCTGCGCTACGAGGAGGGCGGCTACACCGCCGGCACCAGCGGCCGCGGCGAGCGGATCCGGCTGGTCGAGGCGCACAAGGCGGCGGCGCAGTTCTACATCGACCAGCTGGGCGGCCCGGAAGCGGAGATCGCCCGCCGCTTCCTGGCCGAACGCGGCTTCGACCAGGCCGCGGCCGAGCACTTCAGCGTGGGCTACAGCCCGGCCGGCTGGGACCACCTCACCCGCTTCCTGCGCGGCCGCGGCTTCACCGACCGCGAGCTGATCACGTCCGGCCTTGCCCAGGACAGCCGCAGCGGCAAGCCCATCGACCGCTTCCGCGGCCGCCTGATGTGGCCGATCCGCGACATCAGCGGCGAGGTCGTCGGGTTCGGCGCGCGCAGGCTCCGCGACGACGACAACGGCCCGAAGTACCTGAACACGCCGGAGACGCCGATCTACCGGAAGTCCCAGGTCCTGTACGGCATCGACCTGGCCAAGAAGAAGATCGCGAAGACCTCCCGGGCCGTCGTCGTCGAGGGCTACACCGACGTGATGGCCTGCCACCTGGCGGGCGTGACGACCGCGATCGCGACCTGCGGCACCGCGTTCGGCGGCGACCACGTCAAGATCCTGCGCCGGCTGCTGATGGACAACGCCACAGCCGAGGTGATCTTCACCTTCGACGGTGACGCGGCCGGCCAGAAGGCCGCGCTGCGCGCCTTCGAGGACGACCAGAAGTTCGCCGCCGAGACGTCGATCGCGATCACCCCCGGCGGGATGGACCCCTGCGACCTGCGCCTCGCGCAGGGCGACGCGGCGGTGACGGAGCTGGTGGAGTCGCGTACCCCGCTGTTCGAGTTCGCACTGCGGCACATCGTCTCCCGGCACAACCTGGAGAACCCGGCCGGCCGGGCCGCCGCCCTCGACGAGGCCGCCCCGGTCGTCGCCCACATCAAGAACATCGCCATCCAGCACGAGTCGGCGGTCCAGCTGGCGGGCATGCTCGGCATCCGCGACGAGCAGTTCGTGGTGAAGCGGGTCGCCCAGCTCGCCCGCTGGGCCCGCGAGCGCGGCGGCCGGCCGGGCGCCGGCGGCCCCGGCCCCAAGCCGCCCGCGCCCGGGCGCCCGTACGAGGGCGTGCCCGCGCCGGCCGCGCCCGCCGGCGGGCCCGCGCTGAACCTGCGGAGCCCCGCGCACCGCACGGAGCGCGAGCTGCTCAAGCTGGCCCTGCAGCGCCCGGAGCTGGTCTCGCCCGCGTTCGACGCGTACGGGGTGGACGAGTTCACCGCCCCCCCGTACGCGGCGGTCCGGCAGGCCATCCAGGACGCGGGCGGCGCCTCCCCCGGCGTGGACGGCTACCTGGCCCGGGTCCGGGAGGCCGCTCCGAACGACACGGTCCGCGCCCTCGTCACCGAACTCGCCGTGGAGGCCATCCACTCCAAGACGGTGGACGAGGTGTACGCGGGCGTCCAGCTGGTGCAGGTCCGGCTGCGCGCGGTCGACCGCCGGGTCCACGAGATCACCGGCGCCATGGCCCGCATGGGCCCGCACGCCCCGCCGGAGCAGCTGGCGGCGGTGCAGGAGGAGCTGTGGGTGCTCCAGCAGTACGCGCAGCGCCTGCGCAACCGCGGCGCCGAGGGCCTCTGACGTCCCGGCGACCCGGCCTCAGCGGCCGAGCCAGTCCCCGCCGGGTATCCGGGTGCCCGACTCCCGCAGCCGCCGGGCGAGCGGCGGGGCCGCCAGGTACACCCAGGCCGGGGTGCGGGTGCCGTCCGGGCGGAGCGCGTCGCAGCGGACCCGGTCGTAGAGGTTCCGCGGCAGGCCGGGGCCGTGGTACTCCTCCAGCCGGTCCAGTTCGGCCAGCAGCGGCCCGTACGCGCCCGGCGCCGCGGTGATCAGCTCGCCGACGACGTGGGCCCCCGGGTGCCGGACGGCGTACGGGTAGCCGGGGCCGGCGTACAGCACGGCGCCGGGCAGGCGGGCGGGCTCCTCGGCCGCGGTGCGGCCGCGCAGGAACGCGGCGTGGTTGGCCTCGCCGGGGCGCAGGGTCCCGTACACGAAGAACGGCAGCTCGGCGGCGGCGGTGGCCGGCGGGCGTGCCGCGTGCGGGTCCTGGGACCGGGCGGACGGGCTCACGGGGGCCTCCCTCGGGTCGGCGGACCGGGCGGGCCGGGCTCGGGCCCGCCTCCACGGTACGCACCGCGGCCCCGCCCCGGAACGGGGGTCCCGGCTCCGCGTCACCCGGACGGCACCCGTCCGGCGCCCGTCGCCCGATCGGCCCAGTCCCGGGCCCGTGACCAGCGCGTACGCCGCCGCGGCCGACGCGGCCTGATGGCGCATCAGCAGGCGGAAGGGCCGCGGGCCGGGTTACCACGGGAGCACGCCCCGTGTCCGCGTGCCACCAGGAGCCGCCATGCGACGTCGCACCGCCCGTGTGCTCACCGCCACCGCGCTCACCGCCGCCGCTGTCGCATGCCAGGCCGCCGGGGCGGCCGGCTTCGCCCCGGGCGACTTCGCCGTGCTGGAGGTGTGGCCGAAGAAGGCCGCGCCGGGCGCCACCGTCACCGCCGACACGACCGCCTGCGGCTCGGGCGGGCATGCGGACGGCGACGCCACCATGGTCGGCGGCGGCCGCTTCAAGCTGGTCCCCGGCACGCACGAGGAGGTCGTCGTCGGGCAGTTCCGGGTCGCCGCGGGCACCCGCCCCGGCACGTACGCCATCGGCGCCACCTGCGCGAACGGCACGTACGCCACCGGGAACCTGGAGGTCACCGAACGCGGCCCGCAGGGCCACGTCCGCACGGGCGTGGGCGGTGGCACGACCACCACCGCCGACCCCGTCAAGGTCACGGCGGGAGCGGCTGCCCTGGCCGCGGCCGCCGTCGGCGGTACCTGGCTCCTGCGTCGCCGGGCGAGCGGCACGCAAGGCTGACGGGCGCCCCCGCGGCTCCGGCCGCGGCCCCGACCGGTACCGCCTCTCCCGTCGCCCGCCCCGCGAGGTCCCCCCGTTCGCGGGGCGGGCGACGGCCCGTCCCACGCAGTGCACACCGACCGCCGAGGGGGTCGTCCATGGGCACCGGCCAGGCCGGCCGCGGCGGGATCGTCGCGCTCACCGCCTGCATCGGCATCTGGCTCGTCGGCAGCGGCTCCGCGCAGCACGTCGGCCCCCCGCTGCCCTCCCCCGCCGAGGCCCTGACGGGAGGCGGACAGCCGGGCTTCCCCGGCGGCATCGACCCGCTGCCCGGCTCCCCGCCGGTCCGCGTCCGGATCCCCTCCATCGGCGTGGACGCCCCGCTGACCGGGCTCGGGCTCGGCGCCGACGGCAGTCTCGACGTGCCGCCGCCGGCCCGCCGCGACCTCGCGGGCTGGTACCGCGACGGCACCACCCCCGGCGCGGTGGGCACGGCCGTGGTCGTCGGCCATGTCGACCACGCCTCCGGACCGGCGGTCTTCTACCGGCTGGGGGCGCTGCGGCGCGGCGCCGCGATCGAGGTGCGGCGGGCCGACGGGCGCACCGCCGTGTTCACGGTCCACGCGGTGGAGGTGTACGACGCCGACCGCTTCCCGGACGCCCGCGTGTACGGGCCGTCGCCGGGGGCCGAGCTGCGGGTGATCACGTGCGGCGGGGGGTTCTCCCCACACACCGGCTACGAGGGCAACGTGGTCGTCTTCGCGCACCTGACCGGCACGTACTGACGGCGCTACGGTCCGGGCGCTGCCCCGGCCGGGCGCCGGGCGCGGCAGGCCGCGGGCCTCAGCCCCACTGCTCGAAGCCGAGCTTGACGACCAGGGCGCCGACGACGCTCAGGAGCACGCCGCGGACGAAGCCGCTGCCCTTCTTCAGCGCCATGCGGGCGCCGATCATGCCGCCGGCCAGGTTGAACGCCGCCATCAGCGCGGCCAGCTGCCAGAGCACCATGCCCTGGTAGGCGAACATCGCGAGCGCGCCGGCGTTCGTGCACACGTTGACGATCTTCGCGGTGGCGGAGGCGGTGACGAGGTCGAGGTGGAGCAGCGCGGTCAGCGCGAGCACGAGGAAGGTGCCCGTGCCGGGTCCGATGAGCCCGTCGTAGAAGCCGATGCCGAGCCCGGCCAGGCCGATGGCGAGCAGCACGCGCTGCCGGCTCACCGGGGAGGCGGACGGGGCGGTGCCGAAGGCGGGCCGGAAGGCGACGAACGCGCCGACGAGGAGGAGCACCGCCATGATCAGCGGGCGGAGGGCGTCCTTGCTGATCCCGCCGGCCAGGGCGGCGCCGCCCGCGGATCCGGCGACGGCGGCCACACCGATCCGGAAGGCGAGCTTCACGTCCACGGGCGCCTTGCGCACGTACGTCACGGCGGCGCCGGTCGTGCCGACGACGGCGACGGCCTTGTTGGTGCCGAGCACGGTGGCGGGATGGGCGTGCGGCAGGCCGAGCAGCAGGGCCGGCAGGAGGAGCAGGCCGCCGCCTCCCACCACGGCGTCGATCCAGCCCGCGGCGGCGGCCGCCGCACACAGGACGATGAGCATGGTCGTTGATATGTCAGGCACACGAAGACCCTAGGGACGAGGTCGGTGCAGCACCCAACGATCTCCGGAAACTTGCGCAAAGGTTGAGGTTGGGGCCGCTCCGGCGGCCCCGGGCGGCCTCACGGCGGGTCCGGCGCGGCGCTGAGACGGGCGTTCCGTTCGGGTAACAAGCGTGATGCCGTGGGGAAACAGCCTCCCCGCACGCTCGTGCCATGACCTCGGAACAGCAGCGCGTGGTGGTGATCGGCGGCGGCCTCGCGGGCCTCAGGCTCGCGCAGCGGCTCGGCGGCTCCCCGGACGTGCGGGTCGCCGTGCTCGGCGAGGAGGCGCACGCCCCGTACAACCGGGTCCTGCTCGCCGAGGTGCTGGCGGGCCGGTACGCCCCGGAGGTGGCGGCGCTCCCCGAGCCCGGCCCGGTGCTGCGGCGCGGGGTGCGGGCTGTGCGGATCGACCGGGCCGACCGGACGGTGCACTGCGACGACGGCAGCACGGAGCCGTACGACACCCTGGTGCTGGCCACCGGCTCGAACGCGGTGCTGCCGCCGCTGCGCGGCCTGTTCGCCCCCGGCGGCGCGCTCGCCTCGTCCGCGCCGGGCCGGGAACTCCCCGACGGGGTCCACGCGTTCCGCACCATGGACGACTGCCTCGCCCTGTCGGCGGCCGTGGCGTCCGGTCCGGCCGTGCGCGCGGTGGTGATCGGCGGCGGCCTGCTCGGAGTGTCGGCGGCCCGCGCGCTGGCCGAGCGGGGCGCCCAGGTGGTCCTCGCGCAGCAGGGCGAGCGGCTGATGGAGCGCCAGCTGGACGAGGGCGCCGCGGCGCTGCTGCACGCCCACCTGGCCGGCCTGGGCATCGAGATCCACACCGAGTGCCGGGTGCGCGGCCTGACCACCACCGCTGTCCCGGCCGGACCGCAGTCCGCTTCCGGGCCCGGATCCGCGCCCGCCGGCCGGCGCCGGGTCACGGGCGTGGAACTCGCCGACGGCTACCGGCTCGACGCGGACGTCGTCGTCCTGGCCTGCGGCGTACGGCCCCGCACCGGCCTGGCCCGCGCCGCCGGCCTGGAGGTCCGCACCGGCATCGTCGTGGACGGCCTGCTGCGCACCGGCGACCCGGCGATCCACGCCATCGGCGACTGCGCCGAGCACGACGGCCGCGTCTACGGCCTCGCGGGCGCGGCGCTGGAGCAGGCCGACGCCCTCGCCGCGGTCCTGTCCGGCACCGCGCCCGGCTCCCACCCGGCCCGCCCCGGCGGCCCCCCACCCGCTTCCGGGCCCGCATCCGCGCCGCCCGAGTACACCGGGACGCGCGCCCTCACCCGCCTCACCCTCTCGGCGGGCGGCGCAGCGCCCCTCGACCTCGCCGCCTTCGGCGAGACCGATCCGCTGCCCGGCGACGACGTTCTCCGGCTCTCCGACGCCACCCGCCGGACGTACCGGAAGGTCGTCGTCCGCGGCGACCGCCTCGTCGGCGGCGTCCTGCTCGGCGAACTCTCCAGCGTCGCGGCGCTCGCCCGCAGCTGGGAGGACGAGGAGGCCCTGACCGACCTGTCCCACCTGATCACCGACGACGGAGGCTCCTGATCATGGCCGCACCCACGCCCACCCCCGCCATCGTGCTCATCGGCCACGGCATGGTCGGCCAGCGCTACCTGGAGGCGCTCGCCGAGCGCGGGGCCACCGCCACGCACCGGATCACCGTGCTGTGCGAGGAGCCCCGGCCGGCGTACGACCGCGTGCACCTCACCTCGTACTTCTCCGGCACGACCCCGGAGGAGCTGTCCATGGTGCCCGCCGGGTTCATGGAGCAGCACGGCATCGACCTGCGGCTCGGCGACCCGGCCCAGAGCATCGACCGGGAGGCGCGCACCGTCACCTCGCGGTCCGGGAGCGTCATCCCGTACGACGTGCTCGTCCTGGCGACCGGCAGCTACCCCTTCGTGCCGCCCGTACCCGGCAAGGACGCGCCGGGCTGCTTCGTGTACCGCACCGTCGAGGACCTCCTCGCGATCGAGGAGTACGCGAGGACCCGCACCAGCGGCGCCGTCGTCGGCGGCGGGCTCCTCGGCCTGGAGGCGGCCGGCGCCCTCCAGGGGCTCGGCCTCTCCTCCCGCATCGTGGAGTTCGCGCCGCGCCTGATGCCCGTCCAGGTCGACGAGGGCGGCGGCGCGGCCCTGCTCCGCACCATCGAGGGGATGGGCCTGACCGTCCACACGGGGGTGGGCACGCAGGAGATCCTGACCGGGCCGGACGGGCACGTCCGGGGCATGCTCCTGTCCGACGGCTCCGCGGTCGACACCGAGCTCGTCGTCTTCTCCGCGGGCGTCCGGCCCCGCGACCAGCTGGCCCGCGAGGCCGGCCTGTCCGTCGGCGAGCGCGGCGGCATCGCCGTGGACGCCCGCTGCCGTACCTCCGACCCGCACGTGTACGCCATCGGCGAGTGCGCACTGGCCGCCGACGGCCGCGTGTACGGGCTCGTCGCCCCCGGCTACGAGATGGCCGAGACCGCCGCCGAGGACCTGCTGGGCCGCGAGAAGGAGTTCACGGGCGCCGACCTGTCGACCAAGCTCAAGCTCCTCGGAGTGGACGTGGCCTCCTTCGGCGACGCCCACGGCACGACCGCCGACTGCCTCGACGTCGTCTACTCCGACTCCCGCTCCGGCGTCTACAAGAAGCTCGTCGTCTCCCCCGACGGGGTGCTGCTCGGCGGCGTCCTCGTCGGCGACGCCGACTCCTACGGCCTGCTGCGCCCGCTGACCGGCAGCGTGCCGCCCGTCAGCCCCGACCAGCTGGTCCTGCCCGCGGGCCTCGGCCCCGCGACGCAGCTGGGCCCCTCCGCGCTGCCGGACTCCGCGGTGATCTGCTCCTGCCACAACGTCACCAAGAAGGAGATCACCGCCTGCGCCACCCTCCCCGAGGTCAAGAAGTGCACCAAGGCCGGCACCGGCTGCGGCAGCTGCGTGAAGGTCATCGGCCAGCTGCTGCCCGCCTCGACCGACAAGGGGCTGTGCGGCTGCTTCCCCTTCACCCGCGCCGAGCTGTACGAGATCGTCCGGACCCGGCGGCTGACCACGTACGAGCAGCTCCTCGACGGCCACGGCCGGGACTCGGCGCGCGGCAGCGACGGCTGCGACGTCTGCAAGCCGGCCGTCGGCTCGATCATCGCCTCCCTCGCGCCGACGCTCGGAGCCAGCGGGTACGTTCTCGATGGCGAGCAGGCCGCCCTGCAGGACACCAACGACCACTTCCTCGCGAACCTCCAGCGCAACGGCTCCTACTCGGTCGTGCCACGCATCCCGGGCGGGGAGATCAGCCCGGAGAAGCTCATCGTGATCGGCGAGGTCGCCCGGGAGTTCGGGCTGTACACGAAGATCACCGGAGGGCAGCGGATCGACCTGTTCGGGGCGAGCGTGGACCAGCTGCCGCGGATCTGGGCGCGGCTGGTGGACGCCGGCTTCGAGTCCGGGCACGCGTACGGCAAGGCGCTGCGGACGGTGAAGTCCTGTGTGGGGCAGACCTGGTGCCGCTACGGGGTCCAGGACAGCGTGCGTATGGCGATCGACCTGGAGCTGCGCTACCGGGGCCTGCGCGCCCCGCACAAGCTGAAGTCGGCGGTGTCCGGGTGCGCCCGCGAGTGCGCCGAGGCGCAGAGCAAGGACTTCGGGGTGATCGCGACGGCGAACGGCTGGAACCTGTACGTCGGCGGGAACGGCGGGGCCACGCCGCGCCACGCCGACCTCCTCGCCCAGGACCTCTCGGATGCCGAACTGGTCCGGCTCATCGACCGTTTCCTGATGTTCTACATCCGCACCGCGGACCGGCTGGAGCGCACCTCGGCCTGGCTGGACCGGCTGGAGGGCGGCCTGGAGCACCTGCGGGACGTGGTGGTGCACGACTCGCTGGGCCTGTGCGCCGAACTGGAGGCGCTGATGGCCGACCACGTCGCGAACTACCGCGACGAATGGGCCGAGACGCTGGAGGACCCCGAGCGGCTGCGCCGGTTCGTCTCGTTCGTCAACGCGCCCGGCGCCCCCGACCCGACGGTCCGGTTCGTGCCCGAGCGCGACCAGGTCAAGCCCGACCTGGCCGTACTGGACCGGCAGCTGCCGCTGGAAGTTGTGGGAGGCACCCGATGATGACCGTGGAACTGAAGGTGGAGGAGGGCTGGCTGACGGTGTGCGAGCTGTCCGAGATGACACCGGGGCGGGGGGTGGCGGTGCTGCTGCCCGACGGGAGCCAGGCCGCGGTGTTCCTCGGCCGCTCGGGGTGGACGTACGCCGTCGACAACCGGGACCCGTTCACGGGGGCGTCGGTGCTCTCCCGGGGGCTGGTCGGCTGCGTGGAGGGCAGGCCGTTCGTGGCCTCGCCGCTGCTGAAGCAGCGCTTCGACCTGGAGACGGGCCGGTGCCTGGACGACGACGGGGTGGCGGTCCGGACCTACCCGGTGCGGACCGCCGCCACCTCCACCGCCGTCGCCTGAGCGCCGCCGCCGCGGCCGCCGGCGGCCTCAGCCCTGGACGGCGGCCGGGTCCATCCACATGATCTCCCAGGTGTGGCCGTCGAGGTCCTCGAAGGCCCGGCCGTACATGAAGCCGTGGTCCTGGGCGGGGCGCGGCTCGGAGGCCCCCGCGGCGAGGGCAGCGCCGACGAGGGCGTCGACCTCGTCGCGGCTGCCGGCGCTCAGGCAGAGCAGCGCCTCGGTGCTGGTGGAGGTGTCCGCGATCGCCTTGTGGGTGAACTCCTTGAAGCGCGCCTCGGTCAGCAGCATGGCGTAGATCGTGTCGCTGATCACCAGGCAGGCGCCGCGGTCGTCGCTGAACTGCGGGTTGCAGGAGTAGCCGACCTTCTCCCAGAACGCCTTGGCCGCGTCGAGGTCCTTGACCGGCAGGTTCACGAAGATCATGGTGGCGGGCATCGCGGTTCCTCTTCCCTCGTGCGGCACGCGGCCTCTCCGGCGCCGTCGCAAGGTAGACAGGGGGGCCGCGGGAAACTCATCGCTCCCCGCGGAACTTTTCTCCGGACCGTCCGCGGGGCCGGAGGCCGGTCACGCACCGCTGCCCCGCAGCGCCCCCGCCCCAGCGCGGGGGCGCTGCGGGGCCACCGGCCCGAGTGTCCGGAAATCGACCCCGTGAGACCGGTCGGACGCCGCTATCCGAACGCCGCCCCGCGGAAATCGGTGTCCGGGGGGCCGTACGGCACCCCGCTCCGGACCGCCGCGGTCCGGCGCCCGGGCACTCGCGGCCGCTAAGAGGCGACCGCGCCGCCCTTGAGGAGCGCCGCCCCCAGCGGCGTCACCGTGTGCAGCACCGCATTTCCGCGGCGCAGCGTGGTGACCAGCCCGGCCTCCCTCATCACGCATGCGTGCTGGCTCGCCGAAGCGAGGGAGACACCGGCCCGGCGGGCGAGTTCGCTGGTGGTCGCCCCGTCGCCGATGGCGCGCAGGACGACGGAACGCGTGTGCCCGACGAGTTTGCCGAGGGTCCGCTGGCGCTGCTCCTCCAAGGGGCGAATCGATTCGCTTCCGGCGGCCGCCGAGACGAGCTGCGCCGCGGCCGGGTAGACCAGCACCGGCGGCAGCTCCGGGTCGTGCAGGGTGACCGCGGTGCGCCTGCAGAAGAAGGACGGCTGGAGCAGCAGCCCGCGCCCGCACAGCCGCACGTCCCGGTCGACGGGGTAGTCGCACTCCAGGACGGGCGCCCTCCAGCGCAGCATCGGCGGCAGCGAGGCGAGCAGCTCGTCCGCGCCGCCGTCCAGCAGGGCGCGGCCGCGGGCGGCCCGCTCGGCCTCGATCTGGGCCTGGATGTGCGTCCAGTACGGGGCCACGGCCGCGCGGTGGTAGCCGCGCAGCTCGGCGAGGAGCCGCGGCAGCTGCGCCTCGGTGTCGTCCATGAACTCCCGAAGCCGCCTGGGGACGGCGCTGTCGGCGCCTGCCGAGGCGCCGGCGCCCGGCGGCATGCCGAAGGCGGCTCCCACACGCGCGCCGGTGCCGAGCAGGGCCAGCTCCCGGCGGATCCGCTCGGGCTCCAAACCGCGCAGCGCGTCGAGGCCCACGTCCCAGCCGTACTGCCCCTCGGCGGGGGTCAGGAAATCCGGGAAATAGCCGCGGCTCGGTATGAGCGCGCCGAGCAAGCGTGTTTCACTATTCAACCTGCTCCGGGTTTCCGTACGCCAATCACCGAAGAGACGTGCATCACGCCGGTCTCTTAAGCGGTGAAAGCTCAGAATCGTTTCCCACAACGCATCGGGACGCCCCGCCATCCGCACGCGTGCCAGGTCCACTCCAGTGAAATGGATACGCAGCACCGAACCCCCACCTGTGCAACCGCAATCCCCCCGCCCCATGAGTATGCACGCCGTCACACGACGTCACCACGCCCTTTCGGCCACAGTTGAAACCCCTTTCGGCGAGGGCGTGACAACCGAAATGCTGTACTCCGCCAGGCACACTCCGGCGCGACCGAAACGCTCCGTGAAGGCCGTGGGGGGCTTTGCGGGGCCTGGCGGTCGGTCGCACCGGGAAGCGCCGACGTGCCTGGCGGATTGCCGGCAGGCGGTGGACGGGTGGGGATCCGTCCACCGCCTGCTGGCGTAAGGATTTGTTGAACGGCAAAAGAAATTGCCCGCCTGCCCTCGGGGGTCAGGGAACCCGGGGGCAGGCGGACAGTCTCGGGCGGCCCGTGGGGGCCGGGCGGTCAGCGGCTGTCGCTGCCGGCGGACTCGGCGGCCGCGCGGCCGGCCTCCAGGCGCGCCACCGGAATCCGGAAGGGCGAGCAGGAGACGTAGTCGAGGCCGACCTCGTGGAAGAAGTGGACCGACTCCGGGTCGCCGCCGTGCTCACCGCAGACACCGAGCTTCAGGTCGGGGCGGGTGGCCCGGCCGGCCTCGACGGCGCTGCGGACCAGCGAGCCGACGCCGTCCTTGTCGATGGTCTCGAAGGGCGAGACACCGAAGATGCCCTTCTCCAGGTACGCCGTGAAGAAGCTGGCCTCGACGTCGTCGCGGGAGAAGCCCCACACGGTCTGGGTCAGGTCGTTCGTGCCGAAGGAGAAGAACTGCGCCGCCTCGGCGATCTGGGCCGCGGTCAGAGCGGCGCGGGGCAGCTCGATCATCGTGCCGATGGTCAGCTTGAGGCTGGTGCCGGTGGCGGCCTCGACCTCGGCGATGATCGCGTCGGCCTCCTCGCGGACGATCTCCAGCTCCTGGACGGTGCCCACGAGCGGGATCATGATCTCGGCGCGCGGGTCGCCCTTGGCGTCCTTGCGTACGGCCGCGGCCTCGGCGATCGCCCGTACCTGCATGGCGAACAGGCCGGGGATGACCAGGCCGAGGCGGACGCCGCGCAGGCCCAGCATCGGGTTCTGCTCGTGCAGCTTGTGGACGGCCTGGAGCAGGCGCAGGTCGTTCTCGTTGTGGTCCTTGCGGGCCTCGGCGAGGGCGACGCGCACCGACAGCTCGGTGATGTCGGGGAGGAACTCGTGCAGCGGCGGGTCGAGCAGGCGGACGGTGACGGGCAGGCCGTCCATCGCCTCGAACAGCTCGATGAAGTCCTTCTTCTGCAGCGGCAGGAGCTCGGCGAGGGCGGCCTCGCGCTCGCCCTCGGTGTCCGCGAGGATCAGGCGCTCGACCATCTCGCGGCGCTCGCCGAGGAACATGTGCTCGGTGCGGCACAGGCCGATGCCCTGGGCGCCGAAGCGGCGGGCGCGCAGGGCGTCCTCGGCGTTGTCGGCGTTGGCGCGGACGCGCAGGCGGCGCACGCGGTCGGCGTAGGCCATGATCCGGTGGACGGCCTGGACCAGTTCGTCGGCGTCGTCGGCGCCGGCGTGCATGCGGCCCTCGAAGTACTCGACGACCGGCGAGGGGACGACGGGCACCTCACCGAGGTAGACCTTGCCGGTGGAGCCGTCGATGGAGACGACGTCGCCCTCCTCGATGACCTGGTCGCCGACCGTCATGCGGCGGCGCTTGGTGTCGACGTCGAGTTCCTCGGCGCCGCAGACGCAGGTCTTGCCCATGCCGCGGGCGACGACGGCGGCGTGCGAGGTCTTGCCGCCGCGGGAGGTGAGGATGCCCTCGGAGGCGATCATGCCGTCGAGGTCGTCCGGGTTGGTCTCGCGGCGGATCAGGATGACCTTCTCGCCGGAGCGGGACCACTTGACGGCCGTGTAGGAGTCGAAGACGGCCTTGCCGACCGCGGCGCCCGGGGAGGCCGCGATGCCGCGGCCCAGGAGCTCGGTCTTGGCGTTCTCGTCGAAGCGCGGGAACATCAGCTGCGCCAGCTGGGCGCCGTTGACGCGCTGGAGGGCCTCGGCCTCGTCGATCAGGCCCTGGTCGACGAGCTGGGTGGCGATGCGGAAGGCGGCGCCGGCGGTGCGCTTGCCTACACGGGTCTGGAGCATCCACAGCTGGCCGCGCTCGATCGTGAACTCGATGTCGCAGAGGTCCTTGTAGTGGGTCTCCAGCGTCTCCATGATCTGCATCAGCTGGTCGTAGGACTTCTTGTCCAGCTGCTCCAGGTCGGAGAGGGGGACGGTGTTGCGGATGCCCGCGACGACGTCCTCGCCCTGCGCGTTCTGCAGGTAGTCGCCGTAGACGCCCTGGTGGCCGCTGGCGGGGTCGCGGGTGAAGGCGACGCCGGTGCCGGAGTCGGGGCCGAGGTTGCCGAAGACCATCGAGCAGACGTTGACGGCGGTGCCCAGGTCGCCGGGGATGCGCTCCTGGCGGCGGTAGAGCTTGGCGCGGTCGGTGTTCCAGGAGTTGAAGACCGCCTCGACGGCGAGGTCGAGCTGCTCGCGGGCGTCCTGCGGGAACTCGCGGCCGGCCTCCTTCGCGACGATCTTCTTGAAGACCTTGACGAGCTTCTTGAGGTCGGCGGCATCGAGGTCGGTGTCGACGGTGACCTTCTTGGCCTCCTTGGCGGCGTCGAGCGCCTCCTCGAAGAGCTCGCCGTCGACGCCGAGGACGGTCTTGCCGAACATCTGGATGAGGCGGCGGTAGGAGTCCCACGCGAAGCGCTCGTTGTCGGCCTGGGCGGCCAGGCCCACGACGGAGGCGTCGGAGAGGCCGATGTTGAGGACCGTGTCCATCATGCCGGGCATGGAGAACTTGGCGCCGGAGCGGACGGAGACCAGCAGCGGGTCGTCGGACTGGCCGAGCTTCTTGCCCATCTTCGCCTCGAGGGCGGCCAGGTGCGCGCTCACCTCGTCGCGGAGCTCGGCCGGGGCCGCGCCGCTCTCGAGGTAGACCTTGCAGGCCTCGGTCGTGATGGTGAAGCCGGGAGGGACCGGGAGACCCAGGTTGGTCATCTCGGCGAGGTTGGCTCCCTTGCCGCCGAGAAGGTCCTTGAGGTCGCGGTTCCCCTCGGTGAAGTCGTAGACGAGCTTCTGGTTCTTGTTTTCCGACACGGGTCTCGACTCCTCGAGGACTCGGTGGCTGCCCTGACGGCGAGGAACATACCCAGATCGAAGGCTTCTGGGTACGTCCACTTGGCCGTCATGAGCCTGTAACCACCCGCTCGCCACCAGATCGAAAGTAACTGCTGGGTAGCCCGAACATACGAAGAGCGTTCACCTCCCGAAGGGGAGGGGGTACATGGAGGCGTGTTTGCGCTCGGATGAGCGATCATCGATACATTTGCGTTCAAGAGTTGAACAGACAAAGGGTGGCACCCAGTGCCACCCTTTGGAAGTCTTAGCCGTGATTTTGGCGCTCATGTGAGCGCAACCCCACCCATGCGTGGCGTATGTCACGCTGCCGACGGCATAGTTTGTCAGCTGGTTCTCACCCTCCGGACGTGTCCAGTTCGGCGTCCTCGGTCACACCGGCGCAGTCGTAGGGGTCCTTCAGCCAGCCGTCCGGGAGGACAACCCGGTTGTTTCCGGACGTGCGGCCCCGGGGGCCGTCCGCACCCTCGGGCCACGGCTGGTCCAGGTCGAGCTCGCTCAGATGAGCATCGAGTTCCGCCAGGGACGAGGCGACCGCCAGCTTCTTGCGCATCTCGGAGCCCACCGAGAAGCCCTTCAGGTACCAGGCCACGTGCTTACGGAAGTCGATCACCCCGCGGGACTCGTCGCCGAGCCACTCCCCCAGCAGCCGGGCGTGCCGGACCATGGTCGCCGCGACCTCCCGCAGCGCGGGCCGGCGGTAGTCCTCGGGGCGCCCCTCGAAGGCCGCGACGAGGTCGTTGAACAGCCACGGGCGGCCCAGGCAGCCGCGCCCGACGACCACGCCGTCGCAGCCGGTCTCGCGCACCATGCGCAACGCGTCCTCGGCGCACCAGATGTCGCCGTTGCCGAGGACGGGGATCTCGGGGACATGCTCCTTCAGCCGCGCGATGGCGTCCCAGTCGGCGGTGCCGCCGTAGTGCTGGGCGGTGGTGCGGCCGTGCAGGGCGATGGCGGTGACGCCCTCCTCCACGGCGATGCGGCCGGCGTCGAGGTAGGTGAGGTGGTCGTCGTCGATGCCCTTGCGCATCTTCATGGTGACCGGCAGCCCGCCGGCGCCCGCGACCGCCTCCCGGAGGATGGCCCGCAGCAGGTTCCGCTTGTAGGGGAGGGCAGAGCCGCCGCCCTTGCGGGTGACCTTGGGGACGGGGCAGCCGAAGTTCAGGTCGATGTGGTCGGCGCGGTCCTCCTCGACGATCATGCGGACCGCCTTGCCGACCGTGGCGGGGTCGACCCCGTACAGCTGGATCGAGCGCGGCTTCTCGGTCTCGTCGAAGTGGATCAGCTGCATGGTCTTGTCGTTGCGCTCGACCAGCGCCCGCGTGGTGATCATCTCGCTCACGAACAGCCCCTTGCCGCCGCTGAACTCGCGGCAGAGCGTGCGGAACGGGGCGTTGGTGATGCCGGCCATGGGGGCGAGCACCACGGGGGGCTGCACGGTGTGCGGGCCGATCGCGAGGGGGGCGGGGAGCGTGGTCATCCCCCCATTGTCGCCCAGCCGGCCCGGGGGTCGCCGATACGGGTGACAGATATTGAAATCTGTCACCCGTCATGCCATTCTCGTTTGCATGACGACGAACCAGAGCACTTCCGCGACCACGACGACGACCACGAGGACCACCCCTGGCGGCGGGTCCGCCGAGCGGCCCGTTCGGTTCCTCGGCTCGACCGGTCCGGCCGTCTTCCCGCTGGGGCTGGGCTGCATGGGCATGTCCGCGCTGTACGGGGAGGCAGACCGCGGCGAGTCGCTGGCGACGATCCACGCCGCGCTCGACGCCGGCGTGACCCTGCTCGACACGGGCGACTTCTACGGCATGGGCCACAACGAGCTGCTGATCGGCGAGGCCCTGCGCACCGCCCCGGCGGCTGCGCGGGAGCGTGCGCTGACCAGCGTCAAGTTCGGCGCGCTGCGCACGGTCGAGGGCGCCTTCACCGGGTACGACGGCCGGCCCGAGGCCGTGCGGAACTTCCTGGCCTACTCGCTGCAGCGGCTGGGCCGGGACCACATCGACATCTACCGGATCGCCCGCGTCGACCCGGCCGTGCCGATCGAGGAGACGGTCGGCGCGATCGCGGAGGCCGTCGCAGCGGGGCACGTGCGGCACATCGGCCTGTCGGAGGTCGGCGCGGACACCCTGCGCCGGGCCGCGGCCGTGGCGCCGATCGCGGACCTGCAGATCGAGTACTCGCTGATATCGCGGGGCATCGAGCGGGAGATCCTGCCGACCGCCCGGGAGCTAGGCATAGGCGTCACCGCGTACGGGGTCCTCTCCCGCGGCCTGATCAGCGGGCACTTCACGCGCGACCGGGAACTGGCCCCGGGCGACTTCCGCGGGATGAGCCCGCGCTTCCAGGGCGAGAACCTCGAGCGCAACCTGGGCCTCGTCGAGGCGCTGCGCAAGGTGGCCGACGGCAAGGGCATCACAGTGGCCCAGGCCGCCATCGCCTGGGTGCTCTCCCGCGGCGAGGACATCGTGCCGCTGGTGGGCGCCCGCCGCCGCGACCGGCTGGCCGAGGCACTGGGTGCCATGGAGGTCGAGCTGTCGGCAGCCGACCTCGCGGCCGTCGAGGAGGCGATACCGGCGGGAGCCGCCGCCGGCGAGCGCTACCCGGCCGAGCAGATGGCCCACCTCGACAGCGAGCACTGAGTCGGCGGTACGGTCGTACCCATGTCACCCGCTGCCGCCGAGCCCCTGACCCCCGAGCGCATCCTGGAGACCACCGAGGAGGTGCTGCGCCGCTATGGCCCGGCCAAGGCGACCGTGGTCGACGTGGCGCGGGCCCTGGGCGTCAGCCACGGCAGCGTGTACCGGCACTTCCCGTCCAAGGCGGCGCTGCGCGAGGCCGTCACCGAGCGCTGGCTCGGCAAGACGGTCGGGCGCCTGGAGGAGATCACCGCGGCGGACGGGGGGAGCGCTCCCTCCAAGCTGGAGGCGTGGCTGGAGGCGCTGTTCGACGCCAAGCGCCACAAGGCGGGCGACGATCCGGAGCTGTTCGCGACATACACGGTGCTGCTCGCCGAGAACAGCGGGGTCGTGGAGGCGCACCTGGACCGGCTCGTCGAGCAGTTGGGGCGGATCATCGCCGAGGGCGTCGACGCGGGCTCGCTCGACGTGCCGGACGTGCCGGCCGCGGCCCGGGCCGTGTTCGACGCCACCGGCCGGTTCCACGATCCGCAGTACGCGGCCGAGTGGACCTCCCCGACGATCACCCGCGAGTTCGAGGCGGTCACGTCCCTGGTGATCCGCGGCCTGCGCGCCTGACGCAGCCCACCCGACGCAGGCCCCGGCTACGCAGGGCGGGAACGGCAGCGGGGGGGGGGGGGGGGGGGGGGGGGGGGGGGGGGGGGGGGGGGGGGGAGGGGGGGGGAGGGGGGGGGGGGGGGTGGGGT
>NZ_JBVIGV010000003.1:286798-305687 GCF_055570615.1 Streptomyces sp. NPDC031121 | reverse complement strand
CCCACATAGAAAAGCGAAAAGGAAGGGAGGGCACCCCGCCCCCCCCCCCCCCCCCCCCCCCCCCCCCCCCCGCCGGCGTACGGCAGGACCTAGCAGCCGAGGAGGCGGCCGGCCAGGTAGGTCTGGATCTGGTCCAGGGAGACGCGCTCCTGCTTCATGGTGTCGCGCTCGCGGACGGTCACCGCGTTGTCGTCGAGGGTGTCGAAGTCGACGGTGACGCAGAACGGCGTGCCGATCTCGTCCTGGCGGCGGTAGCGGCGGCCGATGGCGCCCGCGTCGTCGAACTCGATGTTCCAGTTCTTGCGCAGGTCGGCGGCGAGGCCCTTGGCCTTCGGCGACAGCTGCGCGTTGCGGGACAGCGGCAGGACGGCGACCTTGACCGGGGCCAGGCGCGGGTCGAGGCGCATCACGGTGCGCTTCTCCATGACGCCCTTGGCGTTGGGGGCCTCGTCCTCGTTGTACGCGTCGAGCATGAAGGCGAGCATCGCGCGGTTCACGCCGGCCGCGGGCTCGATGACGTACGGGGTGTAGCGCTCACCGGCCTCCTGGTCGAAGTAGGTGAGGTCCTGGCCGGAGGCGGCGGAGTGGGCCTTGAGGTCGTAGTCCGTGCGGTTGGCGATGCCCTCCAGCTCGGAGAACTCGCTGCCGCCGAAGTTGAAGCGGTACTCGATGTCGGCGGTGCGCTTCGAGTAGTGGGACAGCTTCTCCTTCGGGTGCTCGTACCAGCGGATGTTCTCCTCGCGGATGCCGAGGTCGCGGTACCAGTTCCACCGCTCCTGCATCCAGAACTCCTGCCACTGCTCGTCCTCGCCCGGCTTGACGAAGAACTCCATCTCCATCTGCTCGAACTCGCGCGTGCGGAAGATGAAGTTGCCGGGCGTGATCTCGTTGCGGAAGGACTTGCCCATCTGCGCGATGCCGAAGGGCGGCTTCTTGCGCGTGGAGGTCTGCACCAGGGCGAAGTTGGTGAAGATGCCCTGGGCGGTCTCGGGGCGCAGGTACGCCTTGGAGCCCGTGTCCTGGGTCGGGCCGAGGTGGGTCTCCAGCATGCCGGAGAACTGCTTCGGCTCGGTGAACTGGCCCTTCACGCCGCAGTGGGGGCAGTTCACGTCGGCCAGGCCGTTCTCGGGGAGGCGACCGTGCTTGGCCTCGTACGCCTCCTCCAGGTGGTCGGCGCGGTGGCGCTTGTGGCAGGCGGTGCACTCGGTGAGCGGGTCGGAGAACGTCGCGACGTGGCCGGAGGCCACCCAGACCTCGGGGGCGAGGATCACGGACGAGTCGATGCCGACGATGTCCTCACGCCCGGTGACCATCGCCTTCCACCACTGGCGCTTGATGTTCTCCTTGAGCTCGACACCCAGCGGACCGTAGTCCCAGGCAGCCCGGGAGCCGCCGTAGATCTCACTGCACGGGTAAACGAAGCCACGGCGCTTGCTCAGGCTGACGATGGTTTCGATCTTGTCGGCGGCCACGGTGCTCTCTTCATTACGAGGACGAACGCGAATGCCTCAGGTTACCGGCGCCCGCACCCCCTCCATCAAATCGGTTCCCCTTCCATGGTGCCCCGGGGGCCCCGCAGCCAGCGGTTTTTGACAACGGTTTCCATATTTGATGAAAATGGATGTCATGAACGTACGCCGCCTCATACCCTCCGCCGCCCTCGCCGGGGCCGTCGCGCTCGCCGCCCCCGCCCTGACCTCCTGCTCCGGCACCGCCTCCGCCGGCTCCGCAGACGGCAGGCTCGCCGTGACGGCGTCGTTCTACCCCATGCAGTTCCTCGCCGAGCAGATCGGCGGAGACCGCGTGCAGGTCACCTCCCTCACCAAGCCGGGCACCGAGCCGCACGACCTGGAGATCACCCCCAAGCAGACCGCGCAGCTCGGGGAGTCGGACGTCGTCCTCTACCTCAAGGGCCTCCAGCCCGCCGTCGACGAGGCCGTCGCCCAGGCCGGCGTGAAGAACACCGTCGACGCCGCGACCCTCACCCGGCTCGCCCCCCAGCGTGCCGCCGGCCACGAGGGCGAGCACGGCCACGAGGACGGGCACGGCGAGGAGGCGGGCCACGGCGAGGAGGCGGGCCACGCCGAGGGCGACGGCCACGGCCACGGCGAGGCCGGCGGCGACCCGCACGTCTGGCTCGACCCGTCCAAGTACGCCGAGATCGCCAAGGGCGTCGGCGCGGCCCTGGAGAAGGCGGACCCCGGCCACGCGACCGACTACCGCAAGAACACGGACGAGCTGGTCGGCAAACTGACCGCCCTAGACGCGGAGTTCAAGGACGGCCTGAAGAACACCGCCACGCGGACCTTCATCACCACCCACGCCGCCTTCGGCTACCTTGCCGAGCGCTACGGCCTCGACCAGGAGGGCATCTCCGGCGTCGACCCCGAGTCCGAGCCCAGCCCCGCCCGGATGAAGGAGCTCCAGGAGCGCGCGAAGAAGGAGAACGTCACCACGGTGTTCTTCGAGACCCTGGCCAGCGACAAGACCGCCAAGTCCCTCGCCGCCGACACCGGCCTCACGACCGACGTCCTCGACCCGCTCGAGGGAATCACCGGCAAGTCCCAGGGCGCTGACTACTTCGAGGTCATGCGGTCCAACCTGAAGAACCTCCAGAAGGCCCTCGGGGCCAAGTGATGACGTCGACGGAGGCGCCCCCCATGGAGTCCCAGCCCGCGGAGCCGGCGCAGCAGCCGGTCATATCCCTGCGCGGCGCCGTCGCCTCGCTCGGCTCGCGCCCCGTCCTGCGCGGCGTCGACCTGGCGGTCCGCCGCGGCGAGGTCGTCGCCCTGCTCGGCGCCAACGGCTCCGGGAAGTCGACGGCCGTACGCGCCGTCGTCGGCCAGGTCCCCCTGTCGGGCGGCGAGCTGTCGCTGTTCGGCACCCCCTTCCGGCACTTCCGGGACTGGTCGCGCATCGGGTACGTGCCCCAGCGCACCACCGCGGCGAGCGGCGTCCCGGCGACGGTGCGCGAGGTCGTCTCCGCGGGCCGGCTCGCCCGTACCCGCTTCGGCCTCCTGCGCAAGGCCGACAAGGCCGCCGTCGGGCGCGCCCTGGCGCTGGTCGACATGGACGGGTACGCCGACGCGTCCGTCAACGCCCTCTCCGGCGGGCAGCACCAGCGGGTCCTGATCGCCCGCGCCCTGGCCGCGGAGCCCGAACTGCTGATCATGGACGAGCCGATGGCCGGCGTGGACCTCGCCAACCAGGAGGTCCTCGCGAACGCCGTCCGCGACCAGGTCGCCGCCGGCGCGACCGTCCTGCTCGTCCTGCACGAGCTCGGCCCGCTGGAGCCGCTGATCGACCGCGCGGTCGTCCTGCGCGACGGCTGCGTCGTCCACGACGGCGCGCCCCCGGAGGCCGTGGGCCAGCACGCCCTGCCCGGCCACGACCACGTACACCCCCACGCGGCGCACGACGCCGAACCCCTGCGGACCGGACTGCTGAGCTGATGGACCTCCTGAACTACGCCTTCATGCAGCGGGCCCTGCTCGCGGCCGTCCTGGTGGGCCTGACCGCCCCCGCCATCGGCACCTACCTCGTCCAGCGCCGCCAGGCGGTCATGGGCGACGGCATCGGGCACGTTGCCCTGACCGGCGTCGCGCTCGGCTTCCTGCTGAACACCAGCCCGGTGTGGCTCGCGACCCTGGTCGCGGTCCTCGGCGCGGTCGGCATGGAGCTCATCCGCTCGCGCGGCCGGACCAGCGGCGACATCGCCCTGGCGATGCTCTTCTACGGCGGCCTGGCCGGCGGCGTCATGATCATCAATCTGGCACCGGGCGGCTCCACCAGCAACCTGACCAGCTACCTCTTCGGCTCGATCACCACCGTCTCGGCCGAGGACATCACGGCCGTCGTCGTCCTCGCCGCGTTCGTGCTCGCCGTGACGCTGGGCCTGCGCCGGCAGCTGTTCGCCGTCTGCCAGGACGAGGAGTTCGCCCGGGTCACCGGCCTGCCCGTGCGGCTGCTCAACCTGCTGCTCGCGGTCACCGCGGCCGTCACGGTGACGGTCGCCATGCGCATCGTCGGCCTGCTGCTCGTCAGCGCCATGATGGTGATCCCCGTCGCGGCGGCCCAGCGCGTCACCCGCGGATTCGCCGCCACCCTGGCGGGCGCGATGGGCATCGGCGTCCTCGTCTCGCTCTCCGGCACCGTGGCCACGTACTACATCGACGCCCCGTCCGGCGGCACCATCGTGCTCCTGGCCATCGCCGTCTTCACGGTCCTCACGGCGCTCTCCGCACCGCTGGCCCGGCGCCGGGCCGAGGCGGCCCGCGCCGCCGAAGAGGTCTGTACGCGCGACGACGTGAAGGTCCAGTAGCGGCGGCCGCCTGGCACAATTGGGCCGAGGCCGATACGAGGAGGAACCGGTGGCGACTGCGCCTGGCGAGACGAATACCGCGCCAGTACGAGGGCGATCCACCCGGCAGCGGGCAGCGGTGGCGGCCGCGCTGGACGAGGTGGACGAGTTCCGCAGCGCCCAGGAGCTGCACGACATGCTCCGGCACCGCGGCGACTCCGTGGGCCTGACCACCGTCTACCGCACCCTCCAGTCCCTGGCGGACGCCGGCGAGGTCGACGTGCTGCGCACCAGCGACGG
This sequence comes from Streptomyces sp. NPDC031121, assembly GCF_055570615.1. Lineage (NCBI taxonomy): Bacteria > Bacillati > Actinomycetota > Actinomycetes > Kitasatosporales > Streptomycetaceae > Streptomyces > Streptomyces sp. NPDC031121. Next base: position 301,087 of record NZ_JBVIGV010000003.1, on the reverse strand, counting down.
CGAGTCCGTCTACCGGCGCTGCTCCACCGGGGACCACCACCACCACCTGGTGTGCCGCGGCTGCGGGAAGGCCGTGGAGGTGGAGGGCCCGGCCGTCGAGAAGTGGGCCGAGTCGATCGCGGCCGAGCACGGCTACGTGAACGTCGCCCACACCGTCGAGATCTTCGGCACCTGCGCCGACTGCGCGGCCGCGGCCGCCTCCTGAGCGCGCTCTCCGCATCGCTTTCCGGCCGACGGCCGAAGCGATCCGGACGACTTCCCCGACACGGCGCAGGGCCCGCCCCGGACATTCCGGTGGCGGGCCCTGTTCCGTGTCCGCGGTCCGTCAGCCCGCAGCGCCGCCCGGCTCCACCTGGTTCGGGACGGCGCCGCCGAAGCGGCGGTCGCGCTGGGCGTACTCCAGGCAGGCCTGCCACAGGTTGCGGCGGTCGAAGTCCGGCCACAGCACGTCCTGGAAGACCATCTCGGCGTACGCGCTCTGCCAGATCAGGTAGTTCGAGGTGCGCTGCTCGCCGCTGGGCCGCAGGAACAGGTCGACGTCCGGCATGTCCGGGTAGTAGATGTACTTCGCGAAGGTCTTCTCGTTGACCTTCGACGGGTCCAGCTTCCCGGCGGCCACGTCCCGCGCTATGGCCTGCGCCGCGTCGGCGATCTCTGCCCGGCCGCCGTAGTTGACGCAGAAGTACAGCGTCATCCTGTCGTTGTCGACGGTCTGCTCCTGCGCCACCTGGAGCTCCTGGACGACGGACTTCCACATCTTCGGCATGCGGCCGACCCAGCGGATGCGGATGCCCAGCTCGTCCATCTCGTCGCGGCGGCGGCGGATGACGTCGCGGTTGAAGTTCATCAGGAAGCGGACCTCCTCCGGGGAGCGCTTCCAGTTCTCCGTCGAGAAGGCGTACAGCGAGAGGTTCTTGACGCCCATCTCGATGCAGCCCTTGAGGACGTCGAGGACGACGCCCTCGCCGACCTTGTGGCCCTCGGTCCGCGGCAGCCCGCGCTCCTTGGCCCAGCGGCCGTTGCCGTCCATGACGATCGCGACGTGGTTGGGGACCAGCTCACCGGGGATCTTCGGCGGGCGCGCACCGGACGGGTGCGGCTCCGGAACCTTGTACTCGCGGCGAGAGCGTCCCAGAATCCCGCGTCGTGCCATGTGCCCAGCTCCTATTTCTCGACGTAACGCAGCGAGCGTAGCCCGCGCTCCAGATGCCAGTGCAGATAGGCCGAGACGAGCCCGCTGCCCTCCCGCACGTGGCGTGCCTCGCACGCGTCGGCGTACCCCCAGTCGCCCGTCAGCAGGGCGCTGAGCAGGGCGATGGCCTCCGATGAGGGTACGACGCTGCCGCCCACCCGGCAGTCGCCGCAGACGACCCCGCCGGCGGCGACGGAGAAGTGCCGGTTGGGGCCGTGGATGCCGCACTTCGCGCAGTCCTCGAAGCTGGGCGCGTAGCCGTTCACGGCGAGGGAGCGCAGCAGGAAGGCGTCGAGGATGAGGTTCGGGTCGTGCTCGCCGCGGGAGAGGGTGCGCAGGGCGCCGATGAGCAGCAGGTACTGCTGGACGGCGGGCTCGCCCTCGTTCTCGGTGAACCGCTCGGCGGTCTCCAGCATCGCGGTGCCGGCCGTGTAGCGGGCGTAGTCGGTGACGATGCCGTTGCCGTACGGGGAGATGATCTCGGTCTGCGTGCAGAGCGGCAGGCTGCGGCCCACGAGGTCGCTGCCGCGGGCGAAGAACTGGACGTCGGCGTGGGAGAAGGGCTCCAGCCCGGCGCCGAACTTCGACTTCGTGCGGCGTACGCCGCGGGCGACGGCCCGCACGCGTCCGTGGCCGCGGGTCAGCAGCGTGATGATGCGGTCCGCCTCGCCGAGCTTCTGGGTGCGCAGCACGATGCCGTCGTCGCGGAACAGACTCATGCGCCCATTGTCGCCTGTGCGGGCGCGGCGGCGGCCCCCTGCCCCGGACGCCGGTCCGGGCGGGGGCCGCGGCGCCCCCGGGGTCAGGGGGCGGGGGCGGGCTCGGCCTCGGCGTCGGGCTCGGTGTCCCGCCCGGCAGCGGGGGCGGCGGGGGCCGGGACGGGCACCGCGGCGGCGGCCGGGGCGGCGGCCGGGGCAGGGATCCCGGTCGGGGCCGAGGCGGTGCGCGCGTCGTCCTTGCCGAGGCCGTTGAAGACCGCGTTCAGCACGATCGCGGCCGTCGCGCCGAGCGTGACGCCGCTGTTCAGCAGGGAGGACAGGTCGGCGTCCATGTGCTCCTTGAACAGCACCGGGACAGTGGCCGGCAGCAGCGCGAAGGCCAGGGAGACGCCCACGACCAGTGCGTTCTTCTCCTCCTTCAGGTCGACCTTGGCGAGGGTCTGGATGCCGGCGAGGGCGACCATCGCGAACATGACGGTCGCTGCGCCGCCGAGGACGCCGTGCGGCACGGAGGCCACGATGGCGGCTGCCTTCGGCAGCAGGCCCAGGATGATCATGAACACGCCGGCCGCGACGACCACGAAGCGGCTCTTGACCTTGGTCATCCGCACGAGGCCGACGTTCTCCGCGAACGCGACGTACGGGAAGGAGTTGAGGACGCCGCCGAGCGCGGTCGCGGCGCCGTCGGCGCGCAGGGCCCGGGCGACGGTCTCGCTGTCGACGTCCTTGCCGACGATGTCGCCGACCGCGTAGGTGTCGCCGGTCGTCTCGACCATGGTGATCAGCATGACGATGAGCATGAGCACGATCGGGAACCACTCGAACTTCGGCGCCCCGAAGTGGAAGGGGGTCGTCACGCCGATCCAGTCGGCCTTCGAGACGCTCTCGAACCGGGCGTCGCCGAGCATGAAGGCGACGGCCGTCCCTCCCACCAGGCCGAGGAGGATGGCGATCGAGGAGAGGAAGGGCCGGCCGAGCCGCATCAGCAGCAGGATGAAGAGCATGGTGCCGCCGGCGTACGCGAAGTGCTTCGGGTCGCCGAAGTCGGGGCTGCCGAGGCCGCCGGCGGCGTCGTTCAGGCCGACCGGCAGCAGCACGATGCCCAGGACGGTGATCACGGTGCCGGTGACGACCGGCGGGAAGAGCCGCATGACCGCGCGGAACGCCCGGGCCGGCAGCCAGGCGAACGCGAACGTGGCGATGCCCGCGGTGATGACGGCGCCGTAGATGACCAGGAGGGCCGCGGTGCCGCCGCCGGCGCCGAGGCCTATCGCGATCATCGGGGAGACGGCGGTGAAGGTCACGCCCTGGATCAGGGGCAGCCGCGCGCCGATCCGGCCGATGCCCCACGCCTGGATGATGGAGGCGATGCCGCAGGTGAAGAGGTCGGCGTTGATCAGGTAGACGAGTTGTTCGGGGGTCAGCCCGAGCGCGCCTCCGACGATGATCGGGACGATCACGGCGCCGGCGTAGAAGGCGAGCACGTGCTGGAAGCCGTACAGCGCGAGCTTGGGGACGGGGAGCACCTCGTCGACCGGGTGGGTGCTCTGCTCTCCGTCGGCGGAGAGCCGGGCGGCGACACGTGCCATGGGGCTTGCCCTTCAGAAGGTGGTGAACGGGGAGGGTCTGGTTGTCCCCGGACGGAGGGGGCCGCTGTCCCGCGGGTCCGCCGGGGTTGTCAGGTGCGTTCGTTCACGTGGCCGAAGCCCCGCCGGGTCGCGCTCCGGCGGTGTTCGTCGTGTGTCCGGAATTGAACGCCTGTGGAAGGGGGCACAGATATCGTCGACTTCCACAAATTGTTGACCCGTGGCGGCGCCCGATCTGTGGGTTCCTCCAGTGGCGCATGGTGGTGCGACGGGGTAGCCCGGCATCGCGCCCGCCCTCCCGCCCATCTGCGTATGCACGGAGAACCCTGCCGCGACGTGCGGTGATGCCCTTCCCCGCCGCCCGGACGGCCCACGGGCGCGCGGCGGTGCGGCTGTCCGCCTGCTGGGACGCCGCTGCGGCGGACGGCCGCGGTTACCGGCGGGCTACAGCCGGATTCCGGCCCCGTGAGGCCGGATTGTTACCTCGACCACGGCCGTTCCGGCCGGATCCGGCGGCCGGCCTGTCAGGAGGAGCGCACGGCGGACAGCAGGCGGGCCACGTCGTCCGAGCCGATCCGCAGCGCGGAGCCGACGGTGGCGAGCACCTCGCGCTCGGCGGGGGTGTACGGGCCGTCGGCGAGCGCGATCCGCGCGCCCTGGAGCAGGATCGACTCCCGCCCTGGCCCGGCCAGGTGCGGAGCGAGCGGTTCCAGCGCCTCGTGGAGCTCGATGGCCAGCGCGGCCCCGCAGCAGTCGGGGGCGTCGTACAGCCCGAGGCGGCCCTGGTCGCTGGCGAGGGCCTGTACGAGGGACTCCAGCTGCTCCCCCGTGCAGTCCTGGAAGCCGGCGGCGCGGACGGCCGACACGGCGCTCTCCAGGACGCCCCGCGCCCCGGTGCCGCCGGCCGCGAGCACGGCCAGGGCGACGGTGTGGACGGCGTCCCGCAGCAGCGCGGAGAAGCGGGTGGTGGTGAGGCGGTCGAGGACGTCGGTGCCGAAGCGCTCGCGGCAGCCCTGGCACTCGACGACGGGCCCGGCCTCGCCGCGCGGCAGCAGCGGGACGCCGAGGACCGCGAACCGGCGGCGTCCGGTGCGCCGGCGGTAGTTGCGGTCGCCTCCGCAGCCGGTGCAGAAGAACTCGCCGTCGCCCACCGTGTTCCACGTGGTGCGGATGCCCCAGACCGTCAGCTTCCGGCCGTCCCCACCCCGAACTGGCAGCACGTCGCACCTCCGTCAACTCCCCCGTGGCCCTGCGGGCACGGGCGGGACCCCCAGGCGGCACACCGGGGTTGGCGTGATGTTAGCCACATCGGTGAGGATGCGTCAGTCGTGTGACAAGACAACATCCGCCGCGCGGCGGAGTTGGCCGGTCCGCGCCGCTGCGCCTCCCCCGCCCGCCGGCGGGCCCTGCCCGCGCTCACGGGCGCCCGCGGTGGATCCCGTCTGGTCACGGGCGCCGGGCGCGGGATCGGCCGGGCCGCCGGCCGGCGCCCGGCCCGTTCCGGCGCGCGGCCGGCCGCGGCCGACATCGGCGGGCCCCGGGCGGGCGGAGCGCGCGGGAACCGGCCGGGACGGGGTCCGCGGCGGCCGTGGCGGCAGGGCCGGCCCGGCTCCCGGGGCGGCGTACGGCGTCCCGGTCAACGCGGCGGCACCCCCGGCCATCCGTACGGAGTCGGCAGCAGCGCGCCGCCCCGCCCCTCCGGGTCGGGAGGGGCGGGGCGGCGCGGCGGGCGGGCTTGCGGCCCGGCGGGTCAGCGGCCGGCGCGGTTGACTGCGGAGACGACAGCCTTCAGGGACGCGCGGGTGGTGTTGGCGTCGATGCCGATGCCCCACAGGACGCGGCCGTCGATCGCGCACTCGATGTACGAGGCGGCGACGGCGGAGGCGCCCTCGCTCATCGTGTGCTCGGTGTAGTCCAGCAGGCGGGCGTCGACGCCGATGGAGGCCAGCGCGTCGAAGAACGCGGAGATCGGGCCGTTGCCGGTGCCGTTCAGGACGGTCTCGACGCCGTCCACGACGGCGTCGACGGTCAGCGTGTCGGTGCCGTCCTTGTCGGTGGCGGTCGAGCCGGCGCGCAGCTGGATGCGGCCCCACGGGTTGTCCGGGTTGGGCAGGTACTCGTCGGAGAAGATGTCCCAGATCGCCTTCGGCGTGACCTCGCCGCCCTCGGCGTCCGTCTTCGCCTGGATGATCTTCGAGAACTCGATCTGCATGCGGCGCGGCAGGTCCAGCTTGTGGTCGTTCTTCAGGACGTACGCGACGCCGCCCTTGCCGGACTGCGAGTTGACGCGGATGACGGCCTCGTACGAGCGGCCGACGTCCTTGGGGTCGATCGGCAGGTACGGGACGGCCCACTCGATCTCGTCCACGGTCTTGCCCTGGGCGGCCGCGTCGGCCTCCATGGCGTCGAAGCCCTTCTTGATGGCGTCCTGGTGGGAGCCGGAGAAGGCCGTGTAGACCAGGTCGCCCGCGTAGGGGTGGCGCGGGTGGACCGGCATCTGGTTGCAGTACTCGCTGGTGCGGCGGATCTCGTCGATCTGGGAGAAGTCGATCTGCGGGTCGATGCCCTGGGAGAACAGGTTCATGCCCAGGGTGATCAGGTCGACGTTGCCGGTGCGCTCGCCCTGCCCGAACAGGCAGCCCTCGATGCGGTCGGCGCCGGCCATGAGGGCCAGCTCGGCGGCGGCGACGGCGGTGCCGCGGTCGTTGTGCGGGTGGACGGAGATGCAGATGTGCTCGCGGCGCGTCAGGTGGCGGGCCATCCACTCGAAGCGGTCCGCGTGGGTGGACGGCGTGGAGCGCTCCACGGTGGCCGGCAGGTTCAGGATGATCTCGCGGCCGGGGCCGGGCTGCCACACGTCGCAGACGGCCTCGCAGACCTCCAGGGCGAAGTCCAGCTCGGTGTCGGTGAAGATCTCCGGGCTGTACTGGTAGCCGAAGACGGTCTCGGGGCCCAGCAGCTTCTCGGCGTACTCCATGACCAGGCGGGTGCCGTCGACGGCGATCTGCTTGATCTGCTCCTTGGAGCCGCGGAAGACGACCCGGCGGAAGGTCGGCGCGGTGGCGTTGTACAGGTGGACGGTGGCGCGCTTGGCGCCGACCAGCGACTCCACGGTCCGCTCGATCAGGTCCTCGCGGGCCTGGGTCAGTACGGAGATGGTGACGTCGTCCGGGATGGCGCCCTCTTCGATGATGGAGCGGACGAACGCGAAGTCGGTCTCGCCGGAGGAGGGGAACCCGACCTCGATCTCCTTGTAGCCCATGCGCACCAGCAGGTCGAACATCTCGCGCTTGCGGGCCGGGGTCATCGGGTCGATCAGCGACTGGTTGCCGTCGCGCAGGTCGGTGGACAGCCAGCGGGGCGCCTTGGTCACGCGGGCGTCGGGCCAGGTGCGGTCGGGCAGGTCCACCTGTTCGTAGCGGCCGTACTTGTGGATCGGCATGCCGGAGGGCTGCTGCGCGTGGGTCGCGTTCGTGATGGGCGTGGGGGGACCGGCGAAGGTGTGCTGGCTCATGGCGTAGGGCTCCTCGGGTGTCCGCGTGGGGATCGCTGAACGGCCGACGGCGGTCGTAAACCGCAACACCAGACTCCGCGGGGAGGGGGTCGACCTACGACTGCAGACCCTCGCCGCGGCAGCTAAGCAGAAGCAGCCCGAAACGCATGATGGGCCGAGCCTAGCCGAGCCGCGCCGTGGCGCGAGGGGCTGTTCCAGTATGCGGGACCCGCCTGTCCGATTTGTACCTTATGTGGCGTACGTCTCTTTCGGCTCGCCGAGGTCCGGGGGTTCCGTCAACGCCGCGCGACGCCTTTCAGACAACCGAATGAATCACTGTTGCAGCTAGTGACATCACCGTGACCCACTGCCACATTGCCTGGATGGACGCCTCCCACACCCACACCGCCGCCCCCGCTCCGTTCTGCACGGTCGTGCCTCCCCACATGCTCGACCGGATCGCCGGCTCCCGGAACGCCGACCGCGCCGACTCCGCCCTGCGCACCCTGGAGCACGACGCCTCGCTGCGCACCCGCCGCAACATCACCACCGCACGCCCCTTCACCGTGCCGGCCCAGGGCGCGCCCGTCCCGGACGAGCCGCAGCGGACCGTGTACGACGCCGAGCACCGCACCCGGCTGCCCGGGCGGAAGGTCCGCGGCGAGGGCGACGAGGCCTCCCAGGACGCCACCGTCAACCGCGCGTACGCCGGCCTGGGCGCCACGCACGAGCTCTTCCTGAAGGCCTTCGGGCGGCGCTCCATCGACGACGCCGGGCTCGCACTGGACGCGACGGTCCACTACGGCCGGGACTACAACAACGCCTTCTGGGACGGCAGCCAGATGGTCTTCGGCGACGGCGACGGCGACCTCTTCCTCGACTTCACGGTCGCCGTGGACGTCATCGGCCACGAACTCGCCCACGGCGTCACCCAGTACACGGCCAACCTCGTCTACCGCGGCCAGTCCGGCGCACTCAACGAGTCCATGTCCGACGTCTTCGGCTCCCTGATCAAGCAGTACACGCTGGGCCAGACCGCCGACGAGGCCGACTGGCTGATCGGCGCGGGCCTGCTCGGTCCGAACGTGAGCGGGGTGGCCCTGCGCTCGATGAAGGCGCCCGGCACCGCGTACGACGACGACGAGCTCGGCAAGGACCCGCAGCCGGCCAGCATGGACGACTACGTCGACACCCTGCGCGACAACGGCGGCGTCCACATCAACTCCGGCATCCCCAACCGCGCCTTCTACGTGGCCGCCACCGAGCTGGGCGGCAAGGCCTGGGAGCGCGCCGGGCAGATCTGGTACGACACCCTGACCGGCGGCGAGCTCACCGCCAAGGCCACCTTCGCGCAGTTCGCCCGGCTCTCGACCGCGGCGGCCGCCGCCCGGTACGGGGAGGGCGGCGAGGAGCACCGGGCCCTGCAGAAGGCGTGGTCGACGGTCGGTGTGGCGTAGCCCGGCCGCTCCCTGGGCAGGAGGACGGTCATGCGGATCGAGGTGGTGCGGACGGGCGGCTTCGCCGGCATCGAGCGGCGGGCCGAGGTGGACACCGCGGGCCGGCCCGACGAGGACGAGTGGCGGGCCCTGGCCCAGCTGGCGCTCCGGCCCGCCCCGGGCGGCCCGGCGGCGGGGGTCCGGGACGGCTTCTCGTACCGGATCACGGTCGACGGGCGGACGGTGCACTGCCACGACCCGCACCTGACGGACGCCCAGCGGGCCCTGGTCACCCGCCTCCTCAAAGAAGGTGCCTGAGCAGGGCCTGCCTTGTTTGGATGGCCCGATGGCAACGACACCGCTCACACCGCTGTCCCGTATCGAGGATTACTACGACACCGCGCCGCGCGCCGGGGGTGCCCGGGCCGAGGACTTCGGCCCGCTCACCCTCTTCGTGCGCGAGGGCCCCGGCTGGCCCTACTACGCCAGGCCCGCGCTCGGCAGCACCGGCGCGACCGCGGCCGAGGTGGCCCGCGTCAGGGAGCGCCAGCGCGAGCTGGGCGTACCGCAGGCGTTCGAGTGGGTGGCCGAAACCAGTCCCTGGCTGCGCGACGCCGCGGAGGAGGCGGGGCTGCGGGTCCGCGCCCACCCCCTGATGGTGCTGGAGCGGTCCGCTCCGCCCGGGCCGCCGCACCCCGGCGTCCGCCTGATCGGCCCCGGCGACGCGCTGCTGCCCGCGGCCGTGGCCGTCCCCCTGCTGGCCTTCGCCGACCCGGGCACCGCGGTCGGCGCGGCGGGCCCGGCGGAACTCGCCGCCGCGATGGAGCAGCCCCTGGCCGCGGACCGGCGGGATACCGTCTCCGCGGACCTCGCCTCCGGGCGCACCGCCCTGGCCGTGGCGGTGGACGACGGCGCGGTCCTCGCCTCGGGCCAGTACATCCCGGTCGGCGACACGGCCGAGGTGGTCGGCGTCGCGACCCTGCCCGCGGCCCGGCGCCGCGGCCTCGCCCTGGGCGTGACCGCCGCCCTCGTCGCGGACGCCCTCGCGCGGGGCGCCCGTACGGTGTTCCTGTCGGCCGGCGACGGGGCGGTGGCCCGCATCTACGCCCGGGCCGGCTTCCGGACGGTGGCGACGGCCCTGATCGCGGAGCCCGCGGACGAGGGCTGACGGAACGCTCCGGCGGCTTGCCGAAACGGCAAAGGTGCTTGGCCCCGGCCCGCCGGGCGGCGCAGCATCGGGCCCACCACAGCCCGTACCCGAGGAGGACCCCGTGTCCGAGCACGCCCACCACGACCAGCCCCGGCACGCCGCAGCGGAGGCGGCGGCCGGCTCCCTCTCCGGCGAGGAATTCTGGGACGCCCGCTACGGCGAGAGCGACCGCATCTGGAGCGGCAACCCGAACGAGGCGCTGGTCCGCGAGGCCGGGGGCCTTCCGCCCGGCCGGGCGCTGGACCTCGGCTGCGGCGAGGGGGCGGACGCCGTCTGGCTGGCCCGCCGCGGCTGGCGGGTGACCGGCACCGACATCTCCGGCGTCGCGCTGGAGCGGGCCGCCGGGCACGCGGCCGAGGCGGGCGTCGCGGACCGCGTCGACTTCCGCCGCCACGACCTCGGCGAGTCCTTCCCGGACGGGGAGTACGACCTCGTCTCGGCGTGCTTCCTGCACGCCTACGGGGACTTCCCGCGCGCCCGGATCCTGCGCGCGGCGGCGCGGGCCGTGGCCCCGGGCGGGACGCTGCTGGTCGTCGGCCACGGCGGCTGGGCGTCCTGGCAGGCGGAGGAGGACCGTCCGCCCGTCCACTTCCCGCGGCCGGACGAGGTCCTCGACCAGCTGGAACTGCCGGAGGGCGACTGGGAGGTCCTGGTCTCCGAGGAGTACGAGAAGAACCAGGCCGGACCCGACGGCCGGCCGGGGACCCGCACCGACAACACGGTGAAGGTCCGCCGGCTGCGCTAGGGGGTGTCCGGTTTCAGAAGCCGAGCTTGCGCAGCTGCTTGGGGTCGCGCTGCCAGTCCTTGGCGACCTTCACGTGGAGGTCGAGGAAGACGGGGGTGCCGAGCAGCGCCTCGATGTGCTTGCGCGACTTCATCCCGACCTCCTTCAGGCGGGAGCCCTTGGGGCCGATGATGATGCCCTTCTGGCTCGGCCGCTCGATGTAGACGTTGGCGTGGATGTCGAGCAGCGGCCGGTCCGCCGGGCGGTTCTCCCGGGGGATCATCTCCTCGACCACGACGGCGATGGAGTGCGGCAGCTCGTCGCGGACGCCCTCCAGGGCGGCCTCGCGGATGAGCTCGGCGACCATCACGGCCTCGGGCTCGTCGGTGAGGTCGCCCTCGGGGTAGAGGGGCGGGCTCTCGGGCAGCATCGGCGCGATCAGGTCGGCCAGGAGCCCGACCTGGTTGTCGCCGACGGCGGAGACGGGGACGATCTCGGCCCACTCGATGCCGAGTTCCTCGCCCAGCCGCTGGATCGCGATGAGCTGCTCGGCCAGCGCCTTGGAGTCGACCAGGTCGGTCTTGGTCACGATGGCGATCTTGGGGGTCTTCCTGATCCCCGCGAGCTCCTTGGCGATGAACTTGTCGCCGGGTCCGAGCTTCTGGTCGGCCGGCAGGCAGAAGCCGATCACGTCGACCTCGGCCCACGTCGTGCGCACGACGTCGTTCAGCCGCTCGCCGAGCAGGGTGCGCGGCTTGTGCAGGCCGGGGGTGTCGACGAGGACGAGCTGCGCGTCGGGGCGGTGCACGATGCCGCGGACGGTGTGGCGGGTGGTCTGCGGCCGGTTGGAGGTGATCGCGACCTTGGTGCCCACGAGTGCGTTGGTCAGGGTCGACTTCCCCGCGTTGGGGCGGCCGACGAAGCAGGCGAAACCCGCACGGTGCGGGGCGGTGGACTCGGGGGAACGATCGCTCATACGGGCCATTCTCCCCGATGCCGCCCCCCGCGCCGACCAGGCCGCCGCCGCGGGGGCCGCCGGGCCGCTCACCGCGCGGTCCGCGCCGCCGCGGGCGTACCGCCGGGATCCGCCGTCCGGAAGGTGCGGCGGTATGCGGTGGGGCTGACCCCGAGGGCCGCCTGGACGTGCTTGCGCAGCGACTGCGCCGTCCCGAACCCGGCCTCGCGGGCCACGCGCTCGACCGGCATGTCCGTCCGCTCCAGCAGCTGGCGGGCCCGCTCCACCCGCTGCCCGGTGATCCACTCCCCGGGGCTGGTGCCGGCCTCCTCGCGGAACCGCCGGGTGAAGGTGCGCACCGACATGGACTCCCTGCGGGCCAGGTCGGCCAGCCGCACGGGCTCGTGGAGCCGGTCCAGGACCCAGGCGCGGGCCGCGGCCGTGCTCGCCGCCTGCGGGTTCGGGACGGGCCGGTCGACGAACTGGGCCTGCCCGCCGTCCCGGTGCGGCGGGACGACGGTCCGCCGGGCCACGTCGTTGGCGACGGCGGCGCCGTGGTCGCGGCGCACGATGTGCAGGCACAGGTCGATGCCCGAGGCCACTCCGGCGGAGGTCAGGACGTCCCCGTCGTCGGTGTAGAGCACGTCGGGGTCGACGCGGACGGCGGGGAAGAGCCGCTGGAAGTGCTCGGCGTGCGCCCAGTGGGTGGTGGCGGGGCGGCCGTCGAGGTATCCGGCGGCGGCCAGGACGTAGCCGCCCGTGCAGATGGAGACGAGCCGGGTGCCGGGCCGGATGGGCGCGAGCGCGGCGGCGAGCGCCTCGGTGAGCCGGCCCTCGTCGTGGACGGGCCCCAGCTCGTACGAGGCGGGGACGACGACGGTGTCGGCGGTCGCGAGGAGTTCGGGGCCGTGTTCGACGTGGACGGCGAAATCGGCGTCCGTGCGGACCGGGCCGGATGCGAGGGCGCAGGTCAGGATCTCGTACAGCGGTTCCCCGGCGGCGTTCCGGGCGCCGCCGAAGATGCGGTGCGGGATGCCCAGCTCGAAGGGGAGCAGGCCGGGGAGCGCGAGGACGGCGACGCGGTGGGGGGCCATGGCCCGATCGTATCGAAGGGTGGCATCCGGGCCACTGTCGGGCGGGGTGGCGGCGCCCGGATGCTGTCGGCGTGAAGCAGACATCAACCGCCGCCGACCCCGCCGCCGACCCCGCCGCCGATCCGGCGGGGCTTTTGCCGGCGGCCCGCGGGCGCGTCCACCGCGCCTGGTGGGTCGCCGCCGTCACCTTCGTCACGATCGTGGGCGCCGCCGCGTTCGCCTCCCTGCCGGGCCTGCTCATCGAGCCGCTGCACGCGGAGTTCGACTGGTCGCGGGGGACGGTCGGGTTCGCCGTCTCGGTGAACCTCGCCCTGTACGGGCTCACCGCGCCGTTCGCCGCCGCGCTCATGGACCGCTTCGGCATCCGCCGGGTGGTGGCGCTGGCCCTGCTGGTGATCTCCGGCGGCTCGCTGGCCACCGTGTGGATGACCGCCGCGTGGCAGCTGGTGCTGTTCTGGGGCGTGCTGGTGGGGCTCGGCAGCGGCTCGATGGCGCTCGCGTTCGCCGCGACGGTGGTGAACCGCTGGTTCACCGCCCGGCGCGGGCTGGTGACGGGCGTCCTGACCGCGGCGGGCGCCTCGGGCCAGCTCGTCTTCCTGCCGCTGCTGTCGTGGCTGGTCGAGCACCACGGCTGGCGGCCCGCGGCGGTGACGGTCGCGCTGGCGGCCCTGTCGGTGGTCCCGTTCGTGTGGCTGCTGCTGCGCGACCACCCCGCGGACGTGGGCCTCGCGCCGTACGGGGGCCCGTACGCGGCGAAGCCGGCGCCCGTTCCGGGGGCGGCGCGGCGGGCGGTGGGGGTACTGCTCCGGGCGGCGCGGACCGGGCCGTTCTGGCTGCTTGCCGGCACCTTCGCGATCTGCGGCGCCTCCACCAACGGCCTGGTGAAGACCCACTTCGTGCCGGCGGCGCACGACCACGGCATGCCGGTGACGGCCGCGGCAGGGCTGCTGGCGGTGATCGGCGTCTTCGACGTCGTCGGCACCGTGGCGTCGGGGTGGTTCACCGACCGGTTCGAGACGCGCCGCCTGCTGGCGGTGTACTACGCCCTGCGCGGGGTGTCGCTGCTGTTCCTGCCGATGCTGCTGGCGCCGTCGGTGCACCCGCCGATGGTGTTCTTCATCGTCTTCTACGGGCTGGACTGGGTGGCGACCGTCCCGCCGACGGTGGCGCTGTGCCGGGAGCACTACGGCGACGACAGCGCGATCGTGTTCGGCTGGGTGCTGGCCTCGCACCAGGTCGGCGCCGCGGCGGTGGCCTTCCTCGGGGGCGCGGCCCGGGACGCCTTCGGCTCGTACGACGTGGTCTGGTTCGCCTCGGGGGCGCTGTGCGCGCTGGCGGCGCTGATGGCGATGGTCATCCGCCGCCCCGCGCGGCTCGCGCCGGCCGCCGCCTGACAGGCGCCGGCCGGGTCCGGCGGCGGGGCCGGGTCAGGCGCCGGCCGGGGTGGTCGAGCGGAGGGTGCCGTCCGGGCCCGCCAGCAGGACCGGGGTGCCGGGGCCGCCGAGGTCGCGGACGGCCGCGAGGTCGGCGGCGGCGACCTCTTCGGCGCGGCTGACGACGGCCGCGGCCTCCAGGGAGCGGGCGCCGCTGGCCACGGCCATCGCGACGGCGGTCTGGAGCGCGCTCAGCCGGAGGGAGTCCAGCTCCACCGTGCCGGCGACGTAGGTGCGGCCCGTCTCGTCGCGGACCGCCGCGCCCTCGGGCACCTCGTTGCGGGCCCGGGCGCTGCGCGCCAGCGTGATGATCTTGCTGTCCTCGGGGTTGGTCCCGGTGCTCTCGGTCATGGCCGACAGCATAGGGAGCGGGGGGGGGGGGGGGGGGGGGGGAGGGACAACCCCCCCCCCCCCCCCCCCCCCACCCTCGCCTCCTCTCCCCCCCCA
>NZ_JBVIGV010000003.1:240631-286788 GCF_055570615.1 Streptomyces sp. NPDC031121 | reverse complement strand
TGCACCACACTACATGTGTCCTCTTTCTTTTTCTTGGGTTTGTCCCGCTGCTCCCTCACCTGCCCCACACAGCCCCCCCCCCCCCTCCGCCCCCCCCCCCCCCCCCCCCCCCCCCCCCCTCTCCCCTCCGTGCCCCGTGGTTCCCGCGGTCCCCCCGGGCCGCAAAGGATCACGGATTGGCCTGGACCAACATAGACGCCAGTCGGGCGGGTCCCGTGCCGCGCGGGGCGGCGCGGGGAGTGACCTTCGTCCCACGGCGGGGCCGGCCGTTCACCGGGTCGGGCCTGGTCGGCGCCCCGTCAGGGCCGGTCGAGCCGGAGCCGCTCCGCCCGCGGAAGGCCCGCGACCACCAGGTCGTAGCTGTCCTCGACGAGTTCGCGGACCAGCGCGTCGGGGAGGGCGCCGGCGCCGCCCGCGGTGACCGTGTTCCAGTGCCGCTTGTTCATGTGCCAGCCCGGGACGACCGCCTCGTGCTCGGCGCGCAGCCGCACCGCGTTCTCCGGCTCGCACTTGAGGTTCACCTTCAGCGGCTCGCCGTCGAGCGCCGACAGCGCGAACACCTTGCCGAGCACCTTGAACACGGAGGTCTCGGGACCGAAGGGGAACTCCTCGACGGCCGCGTTGAAGCCGAGGCAGAAGGCGCGCAGCTCCGCCGGCGTCACCCGGCCTCCCCGTCCTCGTCCTCGGCGGGCTCCACCGGCTCCACCAGCACCGTCACGATCTTGTTCCGGCGTCCGGCCGGGGCCTCGGCCGTCAGCCGCAGCGGCCGCCCGTCGGGCAGCTCCACCATCGCGGACGCGCCGGCGATCGGGACCCTGCCCAGCGCCTTCGCCAGCAGCCCGCCGACCGTCTCCACGTCCTCGTCGTCGAAGGCGTCGACCTTGAACAGCTCGCCGAGGTCGGTGATGTCCAGGCGCGCGGTGACCCGGTAGCGGTCCCCGCCCAGCTCCTCGACGGGCGGGAGCTCCCGGTCGTACTCGTCGGTGATCTCCCCGACGATCTCCTCCAGGATGTCCTCGATGGTGACGATGCCCGCCGTGCCGCCGTACTCGTCGATGACGACGGCGACGTGGTTGCGGACCTGCTGCATCTCGCGCAGCAGGTCGCCCGCGTTCTTCGTGTCCGGTACGAAGGCCGCCGGCCGCATCGCCGTCGAGACGAGGTCGGTCTCGGCGTCCCGGCTGACGTGCGTCCTGCGGACGAGGTCCTTCAGGTACACGATGCCGACGATGTCGTCCTCGTTCTCCCCGGTCACGGGGATGCGGGAGAAACCCGAGCGCAGCGCGAGCGTCGTCGCCTGCCGGACGGTCTTGTAGCGCTCGATGCACACCAGGTCGGTGCGCGGCACCATCACCTCGCGCACCAGCGTGTCGCCGAGCTCGAAGACCTGGTGCACCATGCGGCGCTCCTCGTCCTCGATCAGCGACTCCCGCTCCGCCAGGTCCACCATGGCGCGCAGCTCGGCCTCGGAGGCGAAGGGGCCCTTGCGGAAGCCCTTGCCGGGGGTGAGGGCGTTGCCGAGGAGGATCAGCAGCTGCGGGATCGGGCCCATCACGCGGGCCAGCGGGACGAGCACGTACGCGGCGGCCGTGGCCGTGCCCAGCGGGTGCTGGCGGCCGATGGTGCGCGGCGAGACGCCGACGGCCACGAACGACACGAGGACCATCACGCCGATCGCGGTGAGCAGCGCCGTCCAGTTCTCGCCGAACTCGTCGAGGCAGACGTACGTGACGAGCACGCCGGCGGCCATCTCGCAGGTCACGCGCACCAGCAGCGCGACGTTCAGGTAGCGGGTGGTGTCGGCGGCGACCTGGACGAGCTTCTCGGCGCTGCGCCTGCCCTCCCGTACGGCCTGCTCGGCGCGGAAGGAGGAGACGCGGGCGAGCCCCGACTCGGCGCAGGCCGCGAACCAGGCGACCACGACGAGCAGGACCGCCCCGGTGATCAGCTGGGGTGCGGTCACGAGACGGTGGGGGCCGGGGAGGGGCCGGTCAGGCCGCGCTCGGTGCGCCAGCCGTCCACGATGGCCGCCTGGAGGCCGAACATCTCGGCCTTCTCCTCGGGCTCCTCGTGGTCGTAGCCCAGCAGGTGCAGCACCCCGTGGACGGTGAGGAGCTGGAGCTCCTCGTCCATGGAGTGCTGCGTCGGCGCCTCCAGGCCCTGCTTCCTCGCCACCTCGGGGCAGAGCACGATGTCGCCGAGGAGGCCCTGCGGGGGCTCCTCGTCGTCCTTCGACGGCGGGCGCAGCTCGTCCATCGGGAAGGACATGACGTCGGTGGGTCCGGGGAGGTCCATCCACTGGATGTGGAGCTGCTCCATGGCGTCCTCGTCGACGACGATGACGGAGAGCTCGGACAGCGGGTGGATCCGCATCCGGGTGAGCGCGTAGCGGGCGATGTCGAGGATCGCCCGCTCGTCTACTTCGGTTCCGGACTCGTTGTTGACGTCGATCGACATGGTGCGCTGGGTTCTACTTCCGCTGGGTGCCGTTCCGGGCGGGCCGGGTTTCCTGGCCCGCCTGGCTGTCGTCGTACTTCTCGTACGCATCGACGATACGGCCGACCAGCTTGTGCCGGACCACATCCTCCGACGTGAGCCGCGAGAAGTGGATGTCGGGCACCCCGTCGAGGATCGCCTGGACCTGCCGCAGGCCGGACTTCGTGCCGCCCGGGAGGTCGACCTGGGTGATGTCGCCCGTAATGACGATCTTCGAGTCGAAGCCGAGCCGGGTCAGGAACATCTTCATCTGCTCCGGGCTCGTGTTCTGCGCCTCGTCGAGGACGACGAAGGCGTCATTGAGCGTGCGCCCGCGCATGTACGCGAGCGGGGCCACCTCGATCGTCCCGTTGGCCATGAGCCGCGGGATCTTGTCGGGGTCGATCATGTCGTGCAGCGCGTCGTACAGCGGCCGCAGGTAGGGGTCGATCTTGTCGAACAGCGTGCCGGGCAGGAAGCCGAGCCGCTCCCCCGCCTCGACGGCCGGGCGGGTCAGGATGATCCGGCTGACCTGCTTGGACTGCAGGGCCTGGACCGCCTTGGCCATGGCGAGGTAGGTCTTGCCGGTGCCCGCGGGTCCGATGCCGAAGACGATCGTGTGCTTGTCGATCGCGTCGACGTACCGCTTCTGGTTGAGCGTCTTGGGGCGGATGGTGCGGCCGCGGTTGGAGAGGATGTTCTGGGTCAGCACCTCGGCGGGCGTCTCCTGCGGCCCGTCGCCGTTGTCGCTCGCCTTGAGCATGGCGATCGAGCGTTCCACTGCGTCCTCCGTCATCGGCTGCCCGGTGCGGAGCACGAGCATCATCTCGTCGAACAGGCGCTGGATCAGGGCGACTTCCGCCGCGTCCCCGACCGCGCTGACCTGGTTTCCCCGGACGTGGATGTCGGCCTTCGGGAAGGCATTCTCGATCACGCGGAGCAGGACGTCACCGGAGCCGAGCACGGCCACCATCGGATGGCTGGCCGGAACGGTGAAGTGCGCTCGCGCCTGACCCTGCGCCGGGGTGTGGGCTGTGGATGTCTGAGTCATGGGCCGGCACTGTGGCCTGCACATACCTCCCGCTGAGGGGTCGCGCCGATCGACGACCTCCGGAGTACCAAGGGTACGTCGCCGACCGGGCGGCACCCAGGGGTTTTACCCGGCCGCCCGTCCCGGCCGGGCGGCTCCCCGGCTACGCCGTGTGGCGGAAGCCGATCGTCGGGACCGCCCGGCGGCGCGGGGCGTGCGAGCCGGCCGGCGGGAGCAGCTCGTCGAGGAAGGCGTAGCGCTCCCGCAGCCCGTCCGGGGCGGCCGCCCACCAGTGGGCCACCTCGGCCCAGCCGGGGGCCGAGAGGGAGCCGCCGAACTCGCGGACCGACAGGGCGGCCGTCAGACCCGCGAAGGCCAGCCGGTCGGCCAGCGGCCAGCCCGCCAGCGAGCCGGTGACGAACCCGGCCACGTACACGTCGCCCGCCCCCGTCGGGTCCAGGGCGTCCACCGCGATCCCCGGCACCTCGGCCGTCTCGCCGGTGGCGGAGTCCACGGCGTACGAGCCCTCGGCGCCCAGGGTCACCACCGCGACCGGGACGCGCTCGGCCAGCGCCCGGGCCGCCGCCCGCGGGCAGTCCGTCCGCGTGTACCGCATCGCCTCGCCCGCGTTCGGCAGGAACGCCTCGCAGTGCTCCAGGTCCGTCAGCTCGGCCAGGGCCCACCTGCCGGTGGTGTCCCAGCCGACGTCCGCGAAGACCCGCGCCCCGCGGCGGGCGGCCTCCCCGATCCAGCCGTCCTCGCGGGCGGGGGCGAGCGAGGCCACGGCGGCCCGCGTGCGGGGCGGGCACTGCGGGAAGACGGCGCCTCCCGGCCCGGCCGCGCCCTCCCCGCCGAAGCCGGGGGGCGCCTCGTGGCCGTGCGAGACCATCGTGCGCTCGCCCTCGTACGCCATGGAGACCGTGACGGGGCTGTGCCAGCCGGGGATGGTCCGGGACATCGACAGGTCGATGCCCTCGCCCTGCTCCAGCGCGTCCCAGCAGTACTCGCCGTAGTGGTCGTCGCCGAAGGCGGCGGCGAGCGAGGTGCGCAGGCCGAGCCGGGCCAGCGCGGTGGCCATGTTGGCGACGCCGCCGGGGCTGGAGCCCATGCCGCGCGCCCAGGACTCGGTGCCGCGCACGGGCGCCGAGTCGAGGCCGGTGAAGATGATGTCGAGGAAGACCGTGCCGGTCAGGAAGACGTCGCACCCGGGCTCTTCGGGATCGCGCACCGGACCGAGGGGGTCCACTGCTGCGCTGCGGCTGAAGCGGCTGTCCCGGTTGACCACGGTGTTCTCCCCGATCGGCGCGAAGGGTCGTTTCCGCAGGGCGGGACGGGGCGGACCGCGTCGGACGACCGGCAGTCCCGCCCGTCCCGGCCGGACGGAAACCCAGTGTGGCGCACATCACTGCCGCGGACTCTCCCGCGGCTCGCGATCCCCTCGTGCGGCCGCCCCGCCCCTGCCGCGGTCAGCCGCCGGCCGTCAGGCCTCGGCCCGCTTGGGGACGGGGATCCGCGCGAGGTCCGCCGCGATGGTCAGCTCCCCCTCGAAGCCCGCCGCGCGCGCCTGGCGCTCGAACTCGCCGGGGTCTCCGTAGCGCTGCGAGAAGTGCGTGAGCACCAGGTGCCGCACGCCGGCGCCGCGGGCGATGCGCGCCGCCTGCCCGGCGGTCAGGTGGCCGTGGTCGGCGGCCAGGCGCCCGTCCTCGTCGAGGAAGGTCGACTCGATGACCAGCAGGTCGCAGCCCTCGGCGAGCTCCTCCGCGCCGGAGCACAGCCGGGTGTCCATGACGAACGCGAACCGCTGGCCGGGCCGCGGGACGCTGACGTCGCCGAGGGTGACCGCGCCCAGCCGGCCCTCGCGCTGGATCCGGCCCACGTCGGGCCCCTTGATGCCGTGCCGCGCGAGCAGCTCAGGGACCATGCGCCGCCCGTCGGGCTCGGTGATCCGGTAGCCGAAGGACTCCACCGGGTGCGAGAGCCTGCGCGTCTCCAGGAGGTACGGGGGGCCTTCGGCCAGCACGCCGTCCCCGGTGACGGGCTCCTCGCGGAGCTTGACGGTCTCCCGGTAGGCGGTGGCGTACCGCAGCCGGTCGAAGAACACCTGGCCGGAGGCCGGGTAGTGCGCGGTGACGGGATGCGGGACCTGGTCGAGGTTGATGCGCTGGACGACGCCCGCGAGGCCGAGGCTGTGGTCGCCGTGGAAGTGCGTGATGCAGATCCGGTTGATGTCGTGCGCGGCCACGCCGGCGCGCAGCATCTGGCGCTGGGTGCCCTCGCCGGGGTCGAAGAGGATGCCCTCGCCGTCCCAGCGCAGAAGGTAGCCGTTGTGGTTGCGGTGGCGGGTGGGCACCTGGCTGGCGGTGCCCAGCACCACGAATTCGCGTACGGACACGGATTACCCCGGCGGCCACTGGAGGCCGCGCCCGCCGAGGACGTGCGCGTGCGTGTGGAAGACGGTCTGGCCCGCCCCGGAACCGGTGTTGAAGACGATCCGGTAGCCGTGGTCGTCGACCTTCTCCTGGGCGGCGATCTCGCCGGCCTCGCGGAGCACGTCGGCGGCGAGCTCCGGCGCGCCCGCGGCGAGCGAGGCGGCGTCCGCGTAGTGCGCCTTGGGGATGACCAGGACGTGCGTCGGCGCCTGGGGGTTGATGTCCCGGAACGCGACGGTCGTCTCGGTCTCCCGGACGACGGTCGCCGGGACGGTCCCCGCGACGATCTTGCAGAACAGGCAGTCCGCCTGCGGTTCCCCTGCCATGGCTTCGCCTTCCGTGACGGTGGCGCGGGCGCTGCCGCCCGCACGGGTTGATCAGTTCGGGCATCGTATCGGGCGGCCCGCCGCCGCCCGCCCGCATTTCAGGACCAGCGGCCGGTCCGGGCCAGCAGCACCGCGGCGGCCGCCGTGCCCGCGGTGGAGGTGCGCAGCACCGAGCGGCCCAGCCGGCAGGTGCGGGCGCCGGCCTCCGCGAAGGCGGCGAGCTCCTCCGGGGAGACGCCTCCCTCGGGGCCCACGACCAGGACGACGGAACCGGACTCCGGCAGCTCGGCCGCGGCCAGGGCCTCCGAGGGGGCGTCGCGGTCCTCGTGCAGGACCACGGCGAGGTCGGCGCCCGCCAGCAGCGCCGCGACCTGCTTGGTCGACATGGCCTCGGCCACCTCGGGGAAGCGGACGCGCCGGGACTGCTTGCCGGCCTCGCGGGCGGTGCTGCGCCACTTGGCGAGGGACTTGGCCCCGCGGTCGCCGCGCCACTGGGTGATGCAGCGGGAGGCCTGCCAGGGCACGATCGCGTCGACGCCCGTCTCCGTCATCGTCTCGACGGCGACCTCGCCGCGGTCGCCCTTGGGCAGGGCCTGGACGACGGTGATCGTCACCTCCGGCTCCGGCTCCTCGCCCGTCGCGGACACCGCCACGACGAGCCGGTCCTTGCCCTCGGCCGCCTCGACGACGGCCTCGGCCCAGCCGCCGCGGCCGTCGGTGAGGACGACCGCCTCGCCCGGGGCCAGCCGCTTGACGGACACCGCGTGCCGGCCTTCGGGGCCGTCCAGGACGAACCGCGGCCCCGCCGGGACCTCCTCCACCACGAACACGGGGGCGGTCATGTCGTACTCCTCTTCTGCATGTCGTTCAGGGCGCTCTGCGCCTCGGCGATCTCGGCGGCCAGCACCTCCACCAGCTGCCCCGCGGGCAGCGCCCGCGCCAGCCGGTGCCCCTGGCCCGCCCACAGCGCCATGCCCTGCGGGTCCCCGGCCGCGGCGGCCGCCTTGCGCAGCCCCGCGGTGATGTGGTGGACCTGCGGGTACGCGGCCGGGGCGTACGGCCCGTGCTCCCGCATGAACCGGTTGACCAGGCCGCGGGCGGGGCGCCCCGAGAACGCCCTGGTCAGCTCGGTGTGCGGGAACAGCGGGTCGGTGAGCGCCTTCTTGTGCAGCGGGTGCGCCCCGGACTCGGGGCAGGGCAGGAAGGCGGTGCCGAGCTGCGCTGCCTCGGCCCCGGCGGCGAGCAGCGCCGCGATCTGCGAGCCGCGCATCAGCCCGCCCGCGGCGATGATCGGCAGGCCGACGGCCTCCCGGACCTGGGCGACGAGCGCGAGCAGCCCGACTCCGGCGGTGGCGTCGGCCTGCGGGTCGTCGCGGTGAGTGCCCTGGTGGCCGCCGGCCTCGACGCCCTGGACGCAGACGGCGTCGGCGCCCGCGGCCTCGGCGGCCCGGGCCTCGTCGACCGAGGTGGCGGTGACGATGCTGTACGTGCCGGCCCTGCGCAGGGCGGCGACCGTCCGCGGGGCGGGGCAGCCGAAGGTGAACGACACGGCGGGGACGGGGTCCTCCAGCAGGATCGCGAGTTTGGCGTCGTAGCCGTCGTCGCTGGTGCCGGCGGTGTCCTCCTCGGCGAGGGAGACGTCGTACCAGCTGCCCTCACCCGCGAGCTGCCCGCGGTACGTCTCGATCGCGGCCGGGTCGGCGTGGCCGGTCTGCGGCATGAAGAGGTTGACGCCGAACGCGCGCCGGGTGAGCGCGCGCAGCCGTTTGACCTCCTGGTACATCCCGTCGGCGGTCTTGTAGCCGCCGGCGAGGAAGCCCAGGGCGCCCGCCTCGCACACCGCGGCGGCGAGCGGCGGGCAGGAGGCGCCGCCCGCCATGGGAGCCTGCACGATCGGGTACCCGGCGAGACCGTTCAGTGGCGAGGACATGCACCGCATCGTGCCATGTCCCGCTCACGGGGCCGAATCACCGTATCCGCCTGGCATAGTCCGCCGCGCCGGGCGGCCGCGGCGGTCCCGGGAACGCGCCGAACCCGGCCCGGGGTGTTCCCGGGCCGGGCTCGGCGGGGTGGTCCGCTCCGGCCGGTCAGCGGCCGTTGAAGGCGTCCTTCAGGCGGCTGAAGAGGCCCTGCTGGCCGGGGGCGAACTGGCCCATGGGGCGCTCCTCGCCGCGCAGCTTGGCGAGCTGCCGCAGCAGCTCCTCCTGCTGGGCGTCCAGCTTGGCGGGGGTCTGGACCTCGACGTGCACGATGAGGTCGCCGCGCCCGCCGCCGCGCAGGTGGGTCACGCCGCGGCCGTGCAGCGGGATCGACTGGCCGGACTGGGTGCCGGGCCGGATGTCGACCTCCTCCATGCCGTCGAGCGTTTCCAGCGGGCACTTGGTGCCGAGCGCGGCCGCGGTCATCGGGAGGGTGACCGTGCAGTGCAGGTCGTCGCCGCGCCGCTGGAAGACCGGGTGGCTCAGCTCGTGGATCTCCACGTACAGGTCGCCGGCGGGGCCGCCGCCGGGGCCGACCTCGCCCTCGCCCGCGAGCTGGATCCGGGTGCCGTTCTCGACGCCGGCGGGGATCTTCACCGTGAGGCTGCGGCGGGAGCGGACCCGCCCGTCGCCCGCGCACTCGGGGCACGGGGTGGGGACGACCGTGCCGAAGCCCTGGCACTGCGGGCAGGGGCGCGAGGTCATGACCTGGCCCAGGAAGGACCGGGTGACCTGCGAGACCTCGCCGCGGCCGCGGCACATGTCGCACGTCTGCGCCGAGGTGCCGGGAGCGGCGCCCTCGCCGGAGCAGGTGGTGCACACGACGGCCGTGTCGACCTGGATCTCCTTGGTCGTGCCGAAGGCGGCCTCGTCCAGCTCCAGGTCCAGGCGGATCATGGCGTCCTGGCCGCGGCGGGTGCGCGAGCGCGGGCCGCGCTGCGCCGCCTGGCCGAAGAAGGCGTCCATGATGTCGGAGAAGTTGCCGAAGCCGCCCGCCCCGAAACCGCCCGCGCCGCCGCCGCCCGAGGAGGACAGCGGGTCGCCGCCGAGGTCGTAGACCTGCTTCTTCTGCGGGTCCGAGAGCACCTCGTACGCGGCGTTGATCTCCTTGAAGCGCTCCTGCGTCTTCGGGTCCGGATTGACGTCCGGGTGGAGTTCGCGCGCGAGGCGGCGGAAGGCCTTCTTGATCTCGTCCTGCGATGCGTCGCGGCGCACGCCGAGTACGGCGTAGTAGTCCGTGGCCACTTACGACTCCGCCAGGATCTGTCCGACGTAACGTGCCACTGCGCGTACCGCTCCCATCGTTCCGGGGTAGTCCATGCGGGTCGGTCCGACCACGCCGAGTTTGGCGACTGTTTCGCCGCCCGAACCGTAGCCGACCGAGACGACGGACGTGGAGTTCAGTCCCTCGTAGGCATTCTCATGCCCGATTCGTACGGCCATGCCCGATTCATTGGCCTCGCCGAGCAGCTTGAGGAGCACGACCTGCTCCTCCAGCGCCTCCAGCACCGGCCTGATCGTCAGGGGGAAATCGTGTCCGGAGCGCGTCAGATTGGCGGTGCCGCCGATCATCAGGCGCTCCTCGGCCTCCTCGGCCAGGGTCTCCAGCAGCGTCGACAGCACCGTCGACACCGTGCCCCGGTCCTCCGGCTCGAATGCCTCGGGGAGGTCCTGCACCAGCGTCGGTACGTCCGTGAACCGGCGGCCGACGACCCGGCTGTTGAGCCGCGCCCGCAGGTCGGCCAGGGAGGTCTCGCCGAAGGGCGCCGGGCAGTCGACGAGCCGCTGCTCGACCCGGCCCGTGTCGGTGATCAGCACGAGCATCAGGCGCGCGGGAGCCAGCGACAGCAGCTCCACGTGCCGGACGGTCGAGCGGGTCAGCGACGGGTACTGGACGATCGCGACCTGCCGGGTCAGCTGCGCGAGCAGCCGCACGGTGCGGCCGACGACGTCGTCGAGGTCGACGGCCCCGTCGAGGAAGTTCTGGATGGCCCGGCGCTCGGGCGTCGACAGCGGCTTGACCCCCGCCAGCCGGTCGACGAACAGCCGGTAGCCCTTGTCCGTGGGGATGCGGCCCGCGCTGGTGTGCGGCTGGGCGATGTAGCCCTCCTCCTCCAGCACGGCCATGTCGTTGCGCACGGTGGCGGGCGAGACGCCGAGCTTGTGCCGCTCGGTGAGCGCCTTGGAGCCGACCGGCTCCTCCGTCCCGACGTAGTCCTGGACGATGGCGCGCAGCACCTCGAGTCTGCGTTCGCTGAGCATCGCGCGCACCTCCAGCTGTGATGCGGGTCGTGGTGGTCGTTCGTTTTGGCACTCGGGTCGTACGAGTGCCAGAGATCCCCCGGTCAGTGTACGGCCGGGGGGTACGCGGCTAGCAAGGGCGGCCCGCCAGGTAGCGTCGCGGTATGGACGTGGCTTGGGAAGAGGCGGGCTGGGAGAGGCTGACCGGGCGGACCGGCCGGAAGCGCCTCCCGGTGTGGGATTGCACCGTGGGACTGGTGGTGGGGGACGATTCCGTACTGATCGTCGACCCGGGTTCCAGTGTGCGCGAAGGGGCCCTGCTGAGGGCAGAGGCGGAGCGCCTGACGGGCCGGCACGTGACCCATATCGCATTCACGCACGGCCATTTCGATCATGTTCTGGGCGGTGCGGCCTTCGCCGGCGCCGAGGTGTACGGCGCCGTCGGCCTCGACGCCGAGCTGTCCGCGGGCCGCGAGGAGCTCCGCGGCGACGCCGTACGGCACGGCCTGGACCCGGCGGACGCCGCCGAGGCGGCCGACCTGCTGGTTGTCCCGCGGCACCTGGTGTCGGGCGAGTGGACGCTGGACCTGGGCGGGGTGCAGGCGCTGCTCGCGAACGTCTCCCCCGGGCACACCCGCCACGACCTGGCGGTGCTCGTGCCCGGCGAGCGGGAGACGGTCTTCTGCGGCGACCTGGTGGAGGAGTCCGGGGAGCCGCAGGCCGGCCCCGACGCGGTGCCCGCGCAGTGGCCCGCGGCGCTGGACCGGCTGCTGGCGCTGGGCGGCGGGGACGCCCTGTACGTGCCGGGGCACGGGGCGGTCGTCGACGCGGCGTTCGTCCGTGCGCAACGCGCCACACTGGCGGTGCGTTTCGGCGTGTCGGACGCCTGAGCGCGCCCGCTCTCCTAGGGTCGGCCGGATGCGCGAGTACTCCCCCGACCTCACCCCGCAGTGGAAGCGCCCCAGGCCCGTCCCGGAGGTGCCGGCCGAGCCGGACCTCGTCGTGGAGGAGGCGGGCACGGGCTTCTGCGGCGCCGTCGTCGCCTGCGAGGCGGGCACGGTGACCCTGGAGGACCGCTTCGGCAAGCGGCGCGTGTTCCCGCTGGAGCCGCGGGGCTTCCTGCTGGAGGGCGCCCCCGTCACCCTCGTACGGTCCTCCCGGGCCCCGTCCGGCCCGCGGCGCACCGCGTCGGGCTCGATCGCCGTCCCCGGCGCCAGGGCGCGGGTGGCCCGGGCGGGCCGCATCTACGTGGAGGGCCGGCACGACGCCGAGCTCGTCGAGCGGGTCTGGGGCGACGACCTGCGGATCGAGGGCGTCGTCGTGGAGTACCTGGAGGGCGTCGACGACCTCCCGGCCGTGGTTGCCGAGTTCGCGCCCGGCCCGGGCGCCCGCCTGGGCGTGCTGGTGGACCACCTCGTGCCGGGGTCGAAGGAGTCCCGCATCGCCGCGCAGGTGTCGGGCGAGCACGTCCTGGTCGCGGGTCACCCGTACGTGGACGTCTGGCAGGCGGTGAAGCCGTCGTCCCTGGGTATCGCGGCCTGGCCGGCGGTCCCGCGGGGCCAGGACTGGAAGACGGGCGTCTGCCGCGCCCTGGGCTGGCCGGAGAACACGGGCGCGGCCTGGCGGCACATCCTGTCCCGCGTGGCGTCGTACCGCGACCTGGAGCCGTCCCTGCTGGGCCGCGTCGAGGAACTGATCGACTTCGTCACGGCCCCCGCCGGCTGAAGGCGCGGCGGCCCCGGGGCCGCCCGCCCGCTTCAGTCCACCAGGTCCCGGACCACCGCGTCGGCGAGCAGCCGCCCCCGCAGCGTGAGGACGGCCCGCCCCTCCCGGTACGGCCCGGCCTCCAGCAGCCCGTCCGCGAGCGCCCGGCGCGAGGCCGCGAGCCCCTGCTCGGCGAGCAGCGCCAGCGGCGCGCCCTCCGCCAGCCGCAGCTCCAGCAGGATCCGCTCCACGCGGCGGTCCTCCGCGGACAGCAGCTCCCGGCCCGCCCCGGGCGAGCGCCCGGCGGCGAGCGCGGCCGCGTACGCGCCGGGGTGCTTCACGTTCCACCAGCGCACGCCGCCGACGTGGCTGTGCGCCCCGGGGCCGGCGCCCCACCAGTCGGCGCCCCGCCAGTACAGCTCGTTGTGCAGGCAGCGCCCCGCCTCGGAGGCCGCCCAGTTCGAGACCTCGTACCAGTGGAAGCCGGAGCCGGCGAGGACCTCGTCGGCGATCAGGTACCGGTCGGCGTGGACGTCGTCGTCCGTCATGGGGACCTCGCCGCGCCGGATCCGGCGGGCGAGCTGGGTTCCCTCCTCGACGATCAGCGCGTACGCGGAGATGTGGTCGGGGCCGGCGCCGAGCGCGGCGTCGAGGGAGTCGCGCCAGTCGTCGTCGCTCTCGCCGGGGGTGCCGTAGATCAGGTCGAGGTTGACGTGCTCGAAACCGGCCCGGCGGGCCTCGGCGACGCAGGCCTCGGGGCGTCCCGGGGTGTGGGTGCGGTCCAGCACCTGCAGGACGTGCCGCTTGGCGCTCTGCATGCCGAAGGAGATCCGGTTGAAGCCGCCCTCGCGCAGTTCGGCCAGGTAGGCGGCGTCGACCGACTCGGGGTTGGCCTCGGTGGTCACCTCGGCGCCGGGAGCGAGGCCGAACTCGTCGCGGACGGCCGCCAGCATGCGGACGAGGTGCGCGGCCGGCAGCAGCGTCGGGGTGCCGCCGCCGACGAAGACCGTGCGGACCGGCCGGGGGTCGTCGCCGAGGACCTTGCGGGCCAGGCGGACCTCGTCGGCGAGGGTGTCGGCGTAGTTCTCGCGGGACGCGAGCACGCCTCCGCTGCCTCGCAGCTCGGTGGCGGTGTACGTGTTGAAGTCGCAGTAGCCGCAGCGCGTGGCGCAGTACGGGACGTGCAGGTAGAACCCGAGCGGACGGTCCCCCGCGCCCGCCAGGGCGTGCGGCGGCAGGGCGCCGTCTTCGGGCATGGGTTCACCGTCGGGCAGTGCGGAAGGCATGGGCCCATTGTCCCGCACGCCCGCCCGGGCCCGGCCGTGCGCGCGGCGGGCGCGGGCCTGCGGGGGGCGGTCCGGCGGCGGGCCCGGCCCCCTCCGGCGGGGCCGGGGGCCCGCCGGTACGGGGCCGGTCGGGGTTTCAGGCCTCGCGGGTGCCCTCGTACATCTCGTCGATCAGGTGCTTGAACTCACGCTCGACGACGGGCCGCTTCAGCTTGAGGCTGGGCGTGAGGTCGCCGTGCTCGACGTCGAGGTCGCGCGGCAGGATCCGGAACTTCTTGATCGTCTGCCAGCGCTGGAGGCCCTCGTTGAGGGTCTGGACGTACGTCTCGACCAGGCGGTCCGTCTCGGGGGCGGCGAGCACCTCGGAGTACGTCTTCCCGTCCAGCCCGTTCTCGGCGGCCCAGCCGAGGATGGCGGCCTCGTCGAGGGCGACGAGGGCGGTGCAGAAGTTCCGGTCGGCGCCGTGGACGACGATCGACGACACGTACGGGCAGATCGCCTTGAACTGGCCCTCGATCTCGGCGGGGGCGACGTACTTGCCGCCCGACGTCTTGATCAGGTCCTTCTTGCGGTCGGTGATGCGCAGGTAGCCGTCGGGCGAGAGCTCGCCGATGTCGCCGGTGTGCAGCCAGCCGTCCTCCTCCAGCACCTCGGCGGTCTTCTCGGGCTGGCCGTGGTAGCCCTGCATGATGCCGGGGCCGCGGAGCAGGACCTCGCCGTCGTCGGCGATGCGGACCTCGGTGCCGGGGAGCGGCTTGCCGACGGTGCCGGTGCGGTAGGCCTCGCCGGGGTTGACGAAGGAGGCGGCGCTGGACTCGGTGAGGCCGTAGCCCTCCAGGATGTGGATGCCGGCGCCGGAGAAGAAGTAGCCGATCTCGGGGGCGAGGGCGGAGGCGCCGGAGACGGCGGCGCGCAGCCGGCCGCCGAAGGCGTCGCGGAGCTTGGAGTAGACGAGCGCGTCGGCGATGCGGTGCTTGGCGGTGAGGCCGAGGGGGGCGGTGGCCCGGCCGGTGCGCCGGTAGTTGTCCTGGGTGGCCTTGGCGTACTCGCGGGCGACGCCGACGGACCACTGGAAGATCTTGTACTTGGCGCCGCCGCCGGCGCGGGCCTTGGCCGCCACGCCGTTGTAGACCTTCTCGAAGATGCGCGGAACGGCCGCCATGTAGGTCGGCTGGACGACCGGCAGGTTCTCGATGATCTTGTCGATGCGGCCGTCGACGGCGGTGACGTGCCCCACCTCGATCTGGCCGGAGGTGAGGACCTTGCCGAAGACGTGGGCGAGCGGCAGCCACAGGTACTGGACGTCGTCGCCCCTGATCAGGCCGGTGGCGACGGTGGCCTTGGCCATGTACGACCAGTTGTCGTGCGGCAGGCGGACGCCCTTGGGGCGGCCGGTGGTGCCCGAGGTGTAGATCAGTGTGGCGAGCTGGTCGGAGGTGATGGCGCCGATCCGCTCGCGGACCGCGTCCGGGTGCTTGGCGAGGTACTCGCGGCCGCGGTCCTCCAGGTCGGCGAGGGAGAGCACCCAGCCCTCGGGGTCGTCCTCGGCGGCGACGGCGTCGGCGGCCTCCAGGACGACGACGTGGGCCAGCTCGGGCAGCTCGGCGCGGCGCTCGCGGGCCTTGGCGAGCTGGGCCGCGTCCTCGGCGATCAGCACGCGGCTGGCGGAGTCGGCCAGGATGAACGCCGACTCGTCGGCGTTGGTGCTGGGGTAGACGGTGGTGACGGCGCCGCCGGCGCACATCACGCCCAGGTCGCTGAGGATCCACTCGACGCGGGTGTTGGAGGCGAGCGCGACGCGGTCCTCCGGGCCCAGGCCCAGGTCGATCAGACCGGCGGCGATCGCGAAGACCCGGTCGGCCGCCTGGCCCCAGCTCAGCGACTTCCAGTCGTCGGGGCCGCTGCCGGATGCCGCGGGCACCGGGTACCGGTAGGCCTCGGCGTCCGGCGTGGCGGCGACACGCTCAAGGAAGAGGGCCGCCACGGTGGGCGGGCGGTTCTCGATCTGGGTCAGTGTGTCGCTCACGGACGTCCTCCGGACCACGCGGCAGGGCTGCCGCCCGAGGGGGTGGGACGGCGGCTTCCAACAGGGTTTGAGACCAGGCTGCGAAACTGGCGGGTAACCAACGGGGCAGTGATCAGACTAGGGGCCCTCCGGCTGCCGCGTAAGAGTCCTTGAGCCGCCGATTCATAACGAAACAGGCCCCCGCCGGTGCGTGCGGGGGCCTGTTCCGGGTGGCGGTGCGGCCGGCTGCTACTTCTTCTTGGCGCCGGACTCGTCGCTGGAGAGGACGGCGATGAAGGCCTCCTGCGGGACCTCCACGGAGCCGACCATCTTCATCCGCTTCTTGCCTTCCTTCTGCTTCTCCAGCAGCTTCCGCTTACGGGAGATGTCACCGCCGTAGCACTTGGCGAGGACGTCCTTGCGGATGGCGCGGATGGTCTCGCGGGCGATGACCCGCGAGCCGATGGCGGCCTGGACCGGCACCTCGAACGCCTGCCGCGGGATCAGCTCGCGCAGCTTGGCGACCAGGCGGACGCCGTACGCGTAGGCGGCGTCCTTGTGGGTGATGGCGGAGAACGCGTCGACCTTGTCGCCGTGCAGCAGGATGTCGACCTTGACGAGGCTGGAGGCCTGCTCGCCGGTGGGCTCGTAGTCGAGGGAGGCGTAGCCTCGGGTCTTGGACTTCAGCTGGTCGAAGAAGTCGAAGACGATCTCCGCGAGCGGGAGGGTGTAGCGGATCTCGACGCGGTCCTCGGAGAGGTAGTCCATGCCGAGGAGGGTGCCGCGGCGGTTCTGGCACAGCTCCATGATCGAGCCGATGAACTCGGTGGGCGCGAGGATGGTGGCGCGCACGACCGGCTCGTACACCTCCGAGATCTTCCCCTCGGGGAACTCGCTCGGGTTGGTGACCGTGATCTCGCTCTTGTCCTCCATGACCACGCGGTAGACCACGTTGGGCGCGGTGGCGATCAGGTCGAGGCCGAACTCGCGCTCCAGGCGCTCGCGGATCACGTCGAGGTGGAGCAGGCCGAGGAAGCCGACGCGGAAGCCGAAGCCGAGCGCCGCGGAGGTCTCCGGCTCGTACACCAGGGCGGCGTCGTTGAGCTGGAGCTTGTCCAGGGCGTCGCGCAGCTCCGGGTAGTCGGACCCGTCGAGCGGGTACAGGCCCGAGAAGACCATCGGCTTCGGGTCCTTGTAGCCGCCGAGGGCCTCGGTGGCGCCGCGGGTCTGCTGGGTGATGGTGTCGCCCACCTTCGACTGGCGGACGTCCTTCACGCCGGTGATCAGGTAGCCGACCTCGCCGACGGAGAGGCCGTCGGCGGGGAGCATCTCGGGGGAGTTGGTGCCGATCTCCAGCAGCTCGTGCGTGGCGCCGGTGGACATCATGCGGATGCGCTCGCGCTTGCTGAGCGTGCCGTCGACGACGCGGACGTAGGTCACCACGCCGCGGTACGAGTCGTAGACGGAGTCGAAGATCATCGCGCGGGCGGGGGCGTCCTTGACGCCGACCGGCGCCGGGACGTTCTGCACGACGCGGTCGAGGAGCGCCTCGACGCCGACACCGGTCTTGGCGGACACCCGCAGCACGTCGTCGGGCTCGCAGCCGACGAGGTTCGCCAGCTCCTCGGCGAACTTCTCCGGCTGGGCGGCCGGCAGGTCGATCTTGTTCAGGACCGGGACGATCGTGAGGTCGTTCTCCATCGCCAGGTACAGGTTGGCGAGGGTCTGCGCCTCGATGCCCTGGGCGGCGTCGACCAGCAGGATCGTGCCCTCGCACGCCGCGAGGGAGCGCGACACCTCGTACGTGAAGTCGACGTGCCCGGGGGTGTCGATCATGTTGAGGATGTGCGTCCTGCCCACGCCGTCGCCCTCGGTGGGCGCCCAGGGCAGGCGGACGGCCTGGGACTTGATCGTGATGCCGCGCTCGCGCTCGATGTCCATGCGGTCGAGGTACTGGGCGCGCATCTGCCGCTGGTCGACGACACCGGTGAGCTGGAGCATCCGGTCGGCGAGCGTCGACTTGCCGTGGTCGATGTGCGCGATGATGCAGAAGTTGCGGATCAGCGCCGGGTCGGTACGGCTCGGCTCGGGCACGTGGCTGGGGATGGCGGGCACGCAGTGTCCTGATTCTCGGGTCGCAGTCGGAAGCCTGGCTGGGTGTCGGTCCGTTCCATGGTCCCATGGACGGGGCAGTGCGCTCGGTTTGGGCCACCCGCGGGCGCCCTGGTAGCGTGGGCAGCTGTGTCTTCCACGCCCTCTCAGCTGGGGGACACAACCGGAAGATCAAACTCTGAACCTGAAAAGGCTCTTTCGTGGCGAACATCAAGTCCCAGATCAAGCGGAACAAGACGAACGAGAAGGCGCGCCTGCGCAACAAGTCCGTCAAGTCCGAGCTCCGCACCTTCATCCGCAAGGCCAACGAGGCCGTCGCCGCAGGCGACGTCGAGAAGGCCACCGCGGCGGCGCGCGTCGCCTCCCGCAAGCTGGACAAGGCTGCTTCGAAGGGTGTCATCCACAAGAACTCGGCCGCCAACAAGAAGTCGGCGCTGGCTTCCAAGGTTGCCTCCCTCCAGGGCTGAGCACTCGATGTGATCGCCGGAACGGACCCAGCGGGCCCTCTCTTCCGCTCCTGACCGGCACCTCCCCCGCCCCGGCGGGGAGACCAGCGCCGCACGCGGCCTGCGTTCGCCACGCGGGTGCGGCGCACCAGAGCAGTAACCGAAGGCCCCGGCCGTCGCCCTTCCCCAGGGCACCGGCCGGGGCCTTCGGCATGCCGTGCCGGGTCAGTGGGCGGGGCGGCGGGGGCGGGCCGCGCGGGCCACGGCCACGACCGCCTTCTCCAGGGCGTACTCCGGGTCGTCGCCGCCGCCCTTGACGCCGGCGTCGGCCTCGGCGACGGCGCGCAGGGCGTCGGCGACGCCGTCCGCGGACCAGCCGCGCATCTGCTGGCGGACCCGGTCGATCTTCCACGGCGGCATGCCGAGGTCGCGCGCCAGGTCGGCGGGGCGGGCCCCCCGCGGGGCGGACGCCAGCTTGCCGACGGCCCGGACGGCCTGCGCAAGCGCACTGGTGATCAGCACGGGGGCGACACCCGTCGCGAGGGACCAGCGCAGGGCTTCGAGGGCCTCCGCGGCCCGGCCCTCCACCGCCCGGTCGGCGACGGTGAAGCTGGACGCCTCCGCCCGCCCCGTGTAGTAGCGGCCGACGACGGCCTCGTCGATGGTGCCCTCGACGTCCGCGCACAGCTGCGCGGCCGCGCTGGCCAGCTCCCGCAGGTCGCTGCCGATCGCGTCGACCAGCGTCTGGCAGGCCTCCGGCGTAGCCGACCGGCCCAGTGTGCGGAACTCGCCCCGGACGAACGCCAGCCGGTCCGCGGCCTTGGCCATCTTCGGGCAGGCGATCTCCCGGGCGCCGGCCTTGCGGGCGGCGTCCAGCAGCCCCTTGCCCTTCACGCCGCCCGCGTGGAGGAGCACGAGCGCGATGTCCTCGAGGGGCGCGCCGACATACGCCTTGACCTCCTTGACCGTGTCCGCGGACAGGTCCTGGGCGTTGCGCACCACCAGCACCTTGCGTTCGGAGAACAGCGAGGGGCTGGTCAGCTCGGCGAGGGTGCCTGGCTGGAGCTGGTCGGGCGTCAGGTCCCGCACGTCCGTGTCGGGATCGGCGGCGCGGGCGGCCGCCACCACCTCCCGTACGGCGCGGTCGAGCAGCAGGTCCTCCTGACCCACCGCGAGGGTGAGCGGGGCGAGCGGATCGTCGGTGGTGTTCTTTCTGGTGGCCATCGCATACAGGATCCCATGCCGCACCGACAGGCCCCCGCGCCCCGTGCCCGACAATGGTCGCGTGAACGTGCGACATGTACTGGTGCTGCCGGACCGAGACGCCGCCGAGGAGGTGGCGGACGAGGTCGTCGAGCGGTTCGGGCCCGGCGAGGAGCCGCAGTTGGTCCGGGACGCCCTCGCCGGGGAGGACGACGCCGAGGACGCCCAGTGGCTCGTGGTCGTCGAGGATCCGGAGAGCCGGCTCGACACCGCGGAGCTGGACGGCCTCGCCGCCGAGTACGAGGGGTGGCTGGAGGCCCCGTAGGGCCCGGGTCAGGCCTTGCGGACGACCTGCACGTCGAGTGTGACGTCGACGGCGGAGCCGATGGCGGCGACCCCGCCCGCCAGCACCGACTGCCAGTCGAGGGCGAAGTCCTCGCGGTGGAGGCCGGCGGTCGCCCGGCAGGCGGCCCTCGGCTCGCCCTCCATCCCCGTCCCCAGCCCCAGGTACTCGGTGTCCAGGGTCACCGACCGGCTGGTGCCGTGCAGGGTGAGTGCTCCCGCGACGGCCCACCGGCTGCCGCTGCGGTGGATGAACCGCTCGCTGTAGAACTCCACCGTCGGATGGCGGGCGGCGTCCAGGAAGTCCGCGGAGCGCAGGTGGTCGTCCCGCATCCGCAGCCCCGTGTCGATGCTCGCCGTGTCGATGATCACGTGCATGGAGGAGTCCTCCATGCGGTCGGCGATCCGGACCGCGCCGGCGAAGGTGGTGAACCGTCCCCGGATCCTGGCGAAGCCGATGTGCCGGGCCGTGAAGACGATCGAGGAGTGCCCCGGGTCGATCTCCCAGTGCCCGGGCGCGGGCAGCAGCGGCGGCTCCACCGCATCGAGGATGATCTCCGCGGTGCCGGCCGGCGCGGCGTCCCCGAGCAGCGTCGCCCCGTGGAACGGCGCGTAGCCCTCCGCCGTGACGGTGAGCCGGTACTCGCCCTCCGGGACCGCCGCCGTGAACCCCCCGTACGGGTCGGTCTCCCCGCTGACGACGTGGCGGCCGATCGGGTCGGTCACCTCGAACGCCGCCCGCCGGACCGGCTGGTGCACCGTGTCGAGGACCCGGCAGCTGAGCAGGCGAGCCGTATGAGGCAGCGTCAGGGTCGCGGATGTGTGCGAGCCGGCGCTCCCGGCCGTCTCGGACCCCCGTCTGCGACCGAACATGGTTGATGCACCCCCGTGCTGCGTGGACTTGTTCCGCTGTGGCGAAAACGCATTCGATCATGCGGCCGGGTTGGGGGCAAACAGAGCGGGCGCGCCCGGTATGGGCGTGTCGCCGCGTTCGTCGCGCTGGGAATGCGCGCAGTCGCGGACCGCTTCCGGCCACGGCCACCGACCCGTCGGTGTCGGTCCGCAGGACGGTCGCTCCGAGCGCCCTCAGCCGGGCGAGCGTGCCCCGTGCGGGATGCCCGTAGCGGTTCCCCTCACCGACCGGGACGACCGCCAGGCGGGGCCTGACGCGGGCGTGCAGCTCGGCGTCCTGGTGGGCGGACCCGTGGTGTGCGACCTTCAGGACATCGACCGGGCCGAGGTCTGGCCGGCTTGCCAACAGGGCTTGCTGCGAAGGCGGTTCGAGGTCTCCGAGCAGCAGCAGGGTCAGCCCGGAGGTACGGGCCAGCAGGGCGACGCTCGCGTCGTTGGGGCCCTCGGGCGCAGGGCCGCCGGGCGGCGGCCACAGCACCTGCCACTCGAGCGGCCCGGCCCGGCGGCGCTCCCCCGCCCAGGCGGGCACGACCGGCACCCCGGCCGCCGCGGCGGTCCTCCGGACGAACGCGGCCTGCCCGGCGGGCTCTTCCAGCGCAGTGGTCTGGATCACGCCGACGGACCGGCCGTTCAGCACTCCGCGGAGGCCGCCGACGTGATCGGCGTGGAAGTGCGTCAGGAGCAGCAGCGGCACCCGCCGCACCCCGAGGGCGCGCAGGCAGGAGTCCACCGGCCCAGGTTCGGGCCCCGCGTCCACCACGACGGCCGTGCCCGGGCCCGCGGCCAGGACCGCGGCGTCGCCCTGCCCCACGGCGCACTGCACGTAGCTCCAGTCGGGCGGCGGCCAGCCCGTGAGCGTACGGGTGAGCTGCGGCGGCCGCAGCAGCGCGGCAAGCAGCAGCACCGCCAGCCCGGCGCACGCCCACGGCCGGCGGGCCAGCCGCGGGCCGAGCAGTACGGCGGCCCCCGCGGCCGCGGCCAGCAGCAGCCCGCCGCCGAGCCCGCCGGGCCAGGCGAGCTCCGCCCCCGGCAGCCGGGCGCCCGCCCGCGCGACCGCGGCGATCCACCCGGCCGGCCAGGCCGCGCACCAGGCGAGCAGCTGCGCGGCGGGCGCGTACAGCGGGGCGGCCGCCAGCGCGGCGAAGCCCAGCACGGTCGCCGGAGCAGCGGCGAACTCCGCCAGCAGGTTGCACGGCACCCCGACGAGGCTGACCCGGGCGGAAAGCACGGCCACCACCGGCGCGCACGCCGCCTGCGCGGCGGCTGCGGCGGCGAGCGCCTCCGCGGGCCGGGCCGGCATCCCGCGCCGCCGCAGGGCCAGGCTCCACCGCGGGGCGAGAGTCAGCAGTGCGCCGGTGGCGAGGACGGAGAGCAGGAATCCGGGGCTGCGGGCCAGCCACGGGTCGTGGAGGAGGAGCAGCAGCGCGGCCGCGGCGAGCGCCGGCAGGAGCGAGCGCCTGCGGCCGGTGGCGACGGCCAGCAGCCCGATCGCCCCGCAGGCCGCGGCCCGCAGCACGCTGGGGTCGGGCCGGCAGACGGCGATGAACGCCAGCACCAGGGCCGCGCCGGCGAGGGCGGTCGCCCGCAGGGAGAGCCCGAGGCGGGGCGCGAGTCCGCGCCGCTCGGCGAGCTGGGCCCGCGCGGGCGGACCGATGAGCAGGAACAGGACCACGGTGAGGTTGGAGCCGGAGACGGCCAGCAGGTGCAGCAGGTCGGTGGCCCGGAACGCCTCCTGCAGGTCGGGCGGGACCCGGGAGGTGTCCCCGACCACGAGCGCCGGCAGCAGTGCCCTGGGGTCGGGAGCGAGCCTTTCGGTGGCCTCACGCAGCCCCTGCCGGAGCCGCCCGGCCGCCTGCTGGACGGCTGTGGGCGGGCCGGTCACGGCAGGGCCGGTGCCGGTCTGCGGCCGCAGCACGGCGACCGCCCGCTCGCCGGCCCGGCCGGGTGCCAGCCGGCCCTCCACCGCGACCCGGGTGGACGGCAGCAGCCGCGCCCACCCCGGATCGGCGGCGAGGACGCGCACCGGTGCGGCCACCCGGACGTGCCCGCCGCCGGGCGCCCCCACCCGGGTCAGCAGCGCGTCCACCACGACCAGCGGCGGGCCGCTGCCCCCGCGGGCGGTCCGCGGGTCGGCGGTGACGGCCACCTCGGCGAGCACCCGGGCGTGCTGCCGGGCCAGGCCGGGGACAGGCCCGGCCCGCTCCTCGGCCCGGGTCAGCCCGGCCGCGGCAGCACCGGCCGCGGCGCACAGCAGTGCGAGGGCGGCGGCCGTCCCGGCCCGCCACAGCCGCTCCGGGCGCCGGCACCCGGCGCACAGCAGCAACCCGGCCCCCGCGAGGGCCCCGCCGACGCCCGCGGCGGTCCACGCGCCGGGTACGCCGAGCGCGGCCGCGGCGGCCGCCCAGGCCGCCAGTGCGGGCACCACCAGCCGCAGGTCCGCCGGCCCCCTCTCGGGGTCGCCCTCGCCGGGCGCCGGGCCGCCGGGCGCACTCCGGACGGTCGGCCCACGGTTCACGGCCGCACCAGCTTCCGCAGGTCGGCGAAGCGCCGCTCACCGATGCCGTCGACCTGCCGGAGCTCCTCCACCGAGCGGAAGCCGCCACGGGCGGTGCGGAAGTCGATGATGTGCCGGGCCAGCACCGGCCCCACCCCGGGCAGGGCGTCCAACTGCTCGACGGTGGCGGTCCCGAGGCTGAGCGGCCCGCCGGCGGGCCCGCCCGGGGCCCCTTGGCCGGGCGGTGCGGCCGGTGCGGCCACGCCGACCAGCACCTGCTCGCCGTCGATGAGGACGCGGGCCCGGTTGAGGGCGGTGGTGTCCGTGCCGGGAAGCACTCCCCCGGCGGCGGCGAGCGCGTCCTCCACGCGGGAGCCCGCGGGCAGCCGCCGCAGCCCGGGCTCTCGGACCTTGCCGCCGACGTCCACCACGACGCGGGACGCCGGTCCGGCAGCGGCAGGCGGGGCGGGGGCCGCACCCGGCGAGGGTCCGGGCACCGCGGCGGGGGCGACCACGGCGGGCGGGACCACCGGCCGCGGCCGCGCCGACCAGAACTGCTGCGCCCCGAACGCCACCCCGGCCGCCAGGACCACCGCGACGGCTGCCACCGCACGCGGCCGCACCTCCAGCCGCGCCTGCACCCACACCGGCAGCCGCTCCCGCACCCCCATCCACCGCATCCCCCGGACCCCAGCGCCCTGGCCGCCCACCGGCGGCTCCACGCCCCGCACCGGCTCGGCACCCCCCGCCCGGGGCCGCCCCGGGCCCGCAGCACCGCCGGACTCCACACCCCCGCCCCCATCCCCGGGCCGGTCCGCAGCCGCAGGCCGGACCGGAACGGCAGCACGGCCGGACTGCGCACGCCCGGGCGCATCAGCAGCCCCGACCGCCTCCCAGGGCCGGAGCGGGACCTCGGGCCTGCCCGGAACCGCAGCGCCGCCGGGTCCCGCACGCCCGACCTCATCCGCCGCCCGGCCCGGAACCGCGCGCGGGACAGCGTCCGCGGAACCGCTGGGCTCCGACACCCCGGGCGGGCCGACCTGCCGGGCCCGATCCGCCGGCCCGGCCGGATCCACCCCGGCGGCGTCGGACGGCGCGGAGCGGGGCGGCGGAGGTGGTGGCGGCGGGGGCGGCGGAGCCGGAGGCCGAAGCGGCGGCGGGCTGATCCCGCCGAGGAGGGCCTCGGCTCGCCGGCGGACGGCGTCGGGTTCGGGATGCCCGGCGCCGCGCCGGCGGGGCCGCCCGCGGCGGTCCCGCAGCCGGTGGTCGGAGAGCGCCGGCCGGCCCGGGCCCGAGGCGGCTCCGGGGCGGCGCGTACGGCGTGTGTGAAGAGTCATGCCCCGACGGTAGGGGCGCCTCCCCGATCCCGTGCGGAGTCCTCAATTCCGGTGGATGGCCCCGCCGTTGTGGACAACCCGGCCACCCGTTCGGGTGCGCACCGCCGGGTCAGCGGGGGGAGACGACCGCCGCCAGCAGCCCCGGCCCCGTGTGCGCGCCGATGACCGCGCCGACCTCGCTGACGTGCAGTTCGACCAGCCCGGGGATGCGTTCGCGCAACCGCTGCGCCAGCTTCTCGGCCCGCTCGGGAGCGGCCAGGTGGTGCACGGCCACGTCGACGCTCGCCGCGCCCGCCCGCTCGACCGCGAGCTCCTCCAGCCGCGCGATGGCCTTGGAGGCGGTGCGCACCTTCTCCAGCATCTGGATGCGGCCGCCGTCCAGGGTGAGCAGCGGTTTGACGGCCAGCGCCGAGCCGAGGAGGGCCTGGGCGGCGCCGATGCGGCCGCCGCGGCGGAGGTAGTCGAGGGTGTCGACGTAGAAGTACGCGGCCATGTCCGCGGCCCGCTTCTCCGCGGCGGCCACCGCCTCGTCGAGGGAGCCGCCGGCCTCGGCCGTCTCCGCCGCCGCGAGGGCGCAGAAGCCGAGGGCCATGGCCACCATGCCGGTGTCGACGACGCGCACGGGCACGGGCGCCGTCTTCGCGGCCAGGACGGCGGCGTCGTACGTGCCGGAGAAGTCCGCGGAGAGGTGCAGGCTCACGATGGCCTCGGCGCCGCTCTCGGCGACGGCCCGGTAGGCCCGGACGAACTCCTCGGGGCTCGGACGGGACGTGGTGACGGAACGGCGCTTCTGCAGTGCCAGGGCCAGGCTGCGCGCCGAAATCTCGGTCCCCTCTTCTAGAGCCTCGTCGCCGAGGACCACGGTCAGCGGGACGGAGGTGATTCCGTGCCGCGCCATGGCCGGTTGGGGCAGGTAGGCCGTGGAATCGGTGACGATCGCGACATGCCGGGACATGAGGCGGAGGTTACCGCCAGAGCGGGCACGTCGGCAGCCCGACCCCTCCCGCCGCGTGGGCCGCGGTGCCTCCACCCGTCCCAGGGGCCGTCACCCGACGGTCTCCGACCGTCCCCCGGCCGTCTTCCCGACCCGCCTCAGGTGGTCGTCTCGGGCCGGGTGCTCTTCTGCCACGGGTACTGCGGTGCCGGCGAGGCGGCGTCGAGAGCCGGGGTCTGCGAGGCCCCCTGCTGCCCCCGGGCCTGCCGCCGCTCCTCGCCCGGAGCGGTGCCCGCGCCGGAACCGGTCCCGGCCGCCGGACCCGCCCCGGTGTCCCACGGGGCCGCGGCGTCCGCGAGGTCGTCGAGGGGGTCGCGGCGCGAGGCGTAGTCCCGCAGCGCGTCCGACTCGACCTCGATCTGCGCCGACAGGGTCGACAGGTCGTCCTCGGCGAACCGGCGGGCCCGGTCGCGCGCGGCCCACCGCAGGGAGTCGGCGGACTGGGTGATCTTCGCGACCCGTTCCCGCAGGTCGGGCAGGGCCGCGGCGACGCGCGCCCGGTCGGGCTCCTGCTCCAGCCGCTTCAGCTCGTCGTCCAGTTCGCGCCCGTACGCGCTGAGCCGCTCGAAGAGGACGAGCGACTCCTTGAGCGAGGCGTCGACGCGGGAGCCCTCCCTGAGGGCCTCCTGCGTGGTGCGCATGGACGTGCGCAGGTCCAGCCGCAGCTGGGCGAGCGCCCCCGGCACCCCGACCTGGCCGATGCTCTTCGCCTTGAGCGCGGTGTCCTCGACGGTCCGCTTGGCCTGGGTGATCGCCCGGTCCGCGCCGCGCTTCGCCGCGCCGACCGCCTTCACCGTGGCCCAGGCGCCGAGGCCCAGGAGGGCGAACAGCATCACCAAGGTGAACATGATGATCAACGCGCCTGCCTCCACGAGGACCCCTTCCCCTGCCATTTTCCGTCCCCTCCACCGTAAACGCCGCGGGCAGGTCGGGGGTTCCCATCGAACCCCCAACCTGCCCGTACGGGAAGACCCCGAGCATCAGTGGGAAACCGGCCCCGGACGCCGGGCCTCACACGTCAGACGACGATGTTGACCAGCTTGGGCGCGCGGACGATCACCTTGCGGATCTCTGCCCCGCCCACGGCCGCCACGACCGCCGCGTCGGCCAGCGCCAGCTGCTCCAGGTCGGCCTCGGAGATCGCCGGCGGCACCTCCAGGCGGGCCTTGACCTTGCCCTTGACCTGGACGACGCAGGTGACGGTCTCGTCCACCACGTACGCCGGGTCGGCGACCGGGAACGCCTGGTGCACGACCGAGTCGCTGTGGCCCAGGCGGTGCCACAGCTCCTCCGCGATGTGCGGGGCGAGCGGGGCGACCAGCAGGACCAGCGCCTCGGCGACCGGGCGCTCCAGCGGTCGGCCCGCCTTGGTCAGGAAGTTGTTCAGCTCGGTGATCTTGGCGATGGCCGTGTTGAAGCGCAGGCCCGCCATGTCGGAGCCGGCGCCGTCGATCGCCTTGTGCAGGGCGCGCAGGGTGTCCTCGCCCGGCTCGCCGTCGACGACGGTGACGGCGCCCGTCTCCTCGTCCACGATGTTGCGCCACAGGCGCTGCAGCAGGCGGTACTGGCCGACCACGGCCCGCGTGTCCCACGGCCGCGAGACGTCCAGCGGGCCCATGGCCATCTCGTACAGGCGCAGGGTGTCCGCGCCGTACTCCTCGCAGATCTCGTCGGGCGTGACGGCGTTCTTCAGGGACTTGCCCATCTTGCCGTGCTCCCGCTTGACCGGCCGGCCCTCGAAGAAGTAGCCGCCGTCGCGCTCCTCGACCTCGGCCGCCGGGACGTACACGCCGCGCTCGTCGGTGTAGGCGTACGCCTGGATCATGCCCTGGTTGAACAGCTTGTGGAACGGCTCCGCCGAGGAGACGTGGCCCAGGTCGAACAGCACCTTCGACCAGAAGCGGGCGTACAGCAGGTGCAGCACGGCGTGCTCGGCGCCGCCCACGTACAGGTCGACGCCGCCGTGCGGCGCGCCCTCGCGCGGGCCCATCCAGTACCGCTCGATCTCCGGGTCGACCAGGGCCTCGCGGTTGTGCGGGTCCAGGTAGCGCAGCTCGTACCAGCAGGAGCCGGCCCAGTTGGGCATGGTGTTGGTCTCGCGCCGGTAGGAGCGGACGCCGCGGCCGTCGCCCAGGTCCAGCTCGACGTTGACCCAGGCCTCGTTGCGGGACAGGGGGGTCTCGGGCTGGGAGGCGGCGTCGTCGGGCTCGAAGGTGCGCGGCGAGTAGTCCTCGACCTCGGGCAGCTCCAGCGGCAGCATCGACTCGGGCAGGGAGTGGGCGACGCCGTCCTCGTCGTAGACGATCGGGAAGGGCTCGCCCCAGTACCGCTGGCGGCTGAACAGCCAGTCGCGCAGGCGGAAGTTGACGGTGCCCTCGCCGATGCCCCGCTCGGTCAGCCAGGCGGTGATGGCGGCCTTCGCCTCGACGACGCCGAGGCCGTCCAGCGAGATGCCCTCGCCGGCCGAGTTGACGATGGTGCCGTCGTACGAGGTGAACGCGTCCTCCCACTCGGCGGGGTCGGCGTCGCGGCCGTCGGAGGGCTCCACGACGCAGCGGACGGGCAGCTCGAAGGCGCGCGCGAAGGCGAAGTCGCGGGAGTCGTGCGCCGGGACGGCCATGATCGCGCCGGTGCCGTAGCCCATCAGCACGTAGTCGGCGATGAAGACGGGGACGGGGTCGCCGCTGACCGGGTTGACGGCGTACGCGCCGGTGAAGACGCCGGTCTTGTCCTTGGCCTCGGCCTGGCGCTCGACGTCCGACTTGGCGGCGGCCTGCTTGCGGTAGGAGTCCACGGCCTCGGACGGGGTCGCCGAGCCGCCGGTCCACACCTGGTGGGTGCCCTCGGGCCACTCGGCCGGGACGATCTTCTCCACCAGCGGGTGCTCGGGCGCCAGCACCATGTAGGTGGCGCCGAACAGGGTGTCGGGACGGGTGGTGAAGACGGTGACGGTGTCGCCGCCGACGGCGAAGTCGACGCGGGCGCCCTCGGAGCGGCCGATCCAGTTCCGCTGCTGCAGCTTGATGGCCTCGGGCCAGTCCAGCGCGTCCAGGTCGTCCAGCAGCCGGTCGGCGTACGCGGTGATCCGCATGTTCCACTGGCTCAGCTTGGCCTTGAAGACGGGGAAGTTGCCGCGCTCGGAGCGGCCGTCCGCGGTGACCTCCTCGTTGGCCA
Organism: Streptomyces sp. NPDC031121; assembly: GCF_055570615.1. NCBI lineage: Bacteria > Bacillati > Actinomycetota > Actinomycetes > Kitasatosporales > Streptomycetaceae > Streptomyces > Streptomyces sp. NPDC031121. Next base: position 258,299 of record NZ_JBVIGV010000003.1, on the reverse strand, counting down.
GGACGGTGCCCAGGCCGGGGCACCAGTTCACGGGGGCGTCCGAGGCGTACGCCAGCCGGAAGTCGTTCAGGACCGCGGACCGCTCGGCGGCGGTCAGCTCGGCCCAGGCTCGCCCGCCGGGAACCTCACGGCTGCCGTCCTCGAAGGCGGCGACCAGCTCGGCGATGGGGCGGGCCTTGTTCGCATCGGCGTCGTACCAGGCGTTGTAGATCTGCAGGAAGATCCACTGGGTCCACTTGTAGTAGTCCGGGTCGATCGTGGCGAAGGAGCGGCGCTTGTCGTGGCCCAGGCCCAGGCGGCGCAGCTGCTTCTTCATGTTCTCGATGTTGGCCTCGGTGGACACGCGCGGGTGCGTGCCGGTCTGCACGGCGTACTGCTCCGCCGGCAGGCCGAAGGCGTCGAAGCCCAGGGTGTGCAGGACGTTGTGGCCGCTCATCCGCTGGTGGCGGGCGTAGACGTCGGTGGCGATGTAGCCCAGCGGGTGGCCGACGTGCAGGCCCGCACCGGAGGGGTACGGGAACATGTCCATGATGAACTTCTTCGGGCGCGCGGCGACCGCGGCGTCCCCGGCCAGGTCACCGGTCGGGTTCGGGGCCTCGTAGGTGCCCTGCGCGTCCCAGACGTCCTGCCAGCGTGCCTCGATGTCGGCGGCCATGGCGGCCGTGTAACGGTGCGCCTCGGCCGCCTCGGCGGCCGGGGTGTTCGTCTCGCTCATGTCTTCGGAAGCTCCATCGATCGTCTCTGCCGTCTCTGCCTGCCCAAACGAAAAAACCCCTCGCACAGGAGGGGGAGCCGCGCCGATGCCGACCATCGCGGGTCGGCCCTGATCAGCGCGGCTCGGTAAGCAGAAGGCGTACGGCACGCATGGCGCCAGGGTACCGCAGCAGCCTCGGCGGCCGCTCGGTCGTTCCGCACAACGAGAAGCGGGGCACCCGATCCGGGTGGCCCGCTTCCGCACTGTGGAGCTAAGGAGAATTGAACTCCTGACCTCTTGCATGCCATGCAAGCGCTCTACCAACTGAGCTATAGCCCCTTGCTTCTCTGCCGCCGGGCCCCTTCTCGGTTTCCCTTGCCGGTTCCCCCTGGCGACACCCAGAACATTACACGGTTCCGGCCCAGGTCCAAAAACGGGATTCCGAGGGGGTCGACATGCCCACCCTTGTCCACTCTTGCCCGTTTCGCGGCGTCTAGGCGCGGGCGAACTGGTAGAAGCGCTTGAGCGTGCAGTGCTCGTCGAGGAGCCGGCCGTAGATCGGCTCGCCCTCCAGCTCGCGGTACGTCTCGATGGGGTCGCCCTTGATGATCAGCGCCCGCGCGCACTCCTCGCACCAGTACTGGTAGTCGGAGTTGACCGGGTCCATGTCCCGCACGATCGGCGTGCCGTTGTTGCACCAGTCGCACCGGCGCCGGTGTGCACCCATCCGTCAGCGACTCCCTCCCGCGTCGGGCCGTCGACTCCCCCTCCGGCCGTCCGATTCTGCCACGCGGGCGCGCGGCAGGTCAGCAAGCGCAGGCAAGGGGCAAACGCGAGGATCCCGCCCCCTGTTGGGGACGGGATCCTGATTGTGGAGCTAAGGAGAATTGAACTCCTGACCTCTTGCATGCCATGCAAGCGCTCTACCAACTGAGCTATAGCCCCGCTCTCCGCCTCGCTCCCCCGTTTCCGGTGTTCCGCGCTGCGAACAAGAAGAACTTTAGCCGCGACCAGCCGGAAAGTGAAATCCGGGTCGGGGGCGCCCCTGAGACGGGCTCAGACGGGCCCCCGGCGGAGCTCAGTCGTCGTCGCCGAGCACGGGTTCCGGCAGCGTGCCGGCGTTGTGCTCGAGCAGGCGCCAGCCGCGGGCGCCCTCGCCCAGGACGGACCAGCAGCAGTTGGAGAGACCGCCGAGGCTCTCCCAGTCGTGCGGCTGGAGGCCGAGCAGCCGGCCGATGGTCGTGCGGATGGTGCCGCCGTGGCTGACCACCACGAGCGTGCCGCCCTCCGGCAGCCGCCCGGCGTGCTCCAGCACCACCGGGGCGGCCCGGTCGGCGACCTCGGTCTCCAGCTCGCCGCCGCCGCGGCGCACGGGCTCTCCGCGCTTCCAGGCGGCGTACTGCTCGCCGTGCTTCGCGAGGATCTCGTCGTGGGTCAGGCCCTGCCACTCGCCGGCGTACGTCTCGCGCAGCGCGGCGTCCCGCGCCACGGGCAGCCCCGTGACGGAGGCCAGCTCCGCGGCCGTCGCGGAGGCCCGCCGGAGGTCGGAGGCCACGATGGCGTCCGGCCCGAGGGAGGCCAGCAGGCGGGCGGCGCGGCGGGCCTGCGCGACACCGGTCTCGGTCAGCGGGATGTCCGTGGAGCCCTGGAAGCGGCGCTCCAGGTTCCAGGCCGTCTGGCCGTGCCGCCACAGGACGATCTTCCGGCCGGTCCGGGCCGGCCGCCCGGGGGCCGTGCCGGCGGCTGCAGCCGGCCGCGGGTCCGGGCCCTCGCCCGGCTGCGTGCTCGCGCTCAGAACAGATCACCGTCCAGCTCGTCGTCGCCCTGCGCCTCGCGCAGCTTGGCGTACTCCTCGGCCTTGCCCTTGGTCAGCTTGGCGTCCTCGGGGAGCTCGATCTCGGGGCAGTCCTTCCACAGGCGCTCCAGCGCGTAGAAGACGCGCTCCTCGCTGTGCTGCACGTGGACGACGATGTCGACGTAGTCCAGCAGGATCCAGCGGGCGTCGCGGTCGCCCTCGCGGCGCACCGGCTTCGCGCCGAGCTCCTTGAGCAGGCGCTCCTCGATCTCGTCGACGATGGACTTGACCTGGCGGTCGTTGGGCGCCGAGGCGAGCAGGAAGGCGTCGGTGATCGACAGCACGTCGCTGACGTCGTACGCGATGATGTCGTGCGCGAGCCGGTCGGCCGCCGCCTGGGCGGCGGTGGTGATGAGCTCGATGGAGCGGTCCGTGGCGGTCACTGGCCATGCTTTCGGGTCGGCGGGCAGATCCCTACAAGGGTCTCATGTGCCGCCGACGCCGCCCGCGCCGTTCCTCCGGCGGGGCGGCGGGCCCGGCGGGGCCGCCGGTCAGGAGGGCTTCCAGTCGCTGCCCAGCGTCACCACGACGTCGGCGTTGACCGGGTTCTCGCCCTTCTTCACCGCCGTCTCCGGCAGCCCCAGCGTCTTGGCGACCTCGACGGCGCGGGGGCGCTGGGCCTCGTCCTGGTACGTGACCTGCGTCGCGGACTGCGACCGGTCGGCCCTGCCCCCGTCGACGAAGGTGTAGCCGCCGTTGAGGAGGGCGGCCTTGGCCGCGACCTGCGTCTTGGCGTCGCCGGTGGCGTCCCGCAGGCCCACGCGCGGCGCGGCGCCGGGCTGCGCGGCGGTGAAGCTGCCGCCGAGGACCTCCCTGACCACGGTCCGGTTGGCCTCGTCGGTGAGGGTGCCGTCGGGCTTCACGCCCAGCACGTCGGTACGGTACGCGGCCCGGCCCTCCTTGGCGTGCTCGCCGAGCCTGGCCAGCATCGCGCCGAGGGTCTGGGCGTTCAGGGAGGGGTCGAGGATCTGGCCCATGCTCTCCACGGTCGTCGTGGCCGACCCCGCGTCGCCGGGGATCTTGCGCAGCACCCCGTACAGCACCCGCCCCAGGCGCTCCAGCTGCTCGGCCTCCGGCTCGCCCGGGGCGCGGTGGGTGGCGTAGGCGACGGCCATGGCGCCGCTCAGGTGCTGATTCTCGCCCCGGCCCACGGCGGGGACCTTGGCGGCCTCGTCGGCCGGGACGGCGGTGTCGGTGTCGGCCTCGATGCCGCCGACCAGCTCGACGAGGTTCTCCAGGAACGGCGTGTCCAGGCGCCAGGTGCCGCCGATGGCGGTGCCGAGCACCGAGTCGAGGGACTCGCGCACGCCGAGGCCGCCCTTCTCGACGGCCTGGCCGAGGGGGGTCGCGGTGCCGTCGTCCCCGGTGACGCCGAGGGCGTTGGGCAGCAGGACGGTGGCGCCGCTGCCGGTCGTCACGTTGTCGACGAGCAGGGCGGTGGAGGTGCCGCCCTTCTTCGTGTTGTGGACGTGCACGACGATCATGTCGCGCTTCTGCGGCCCCGCGGCGGTGGCGCCGCCCTTGCCGTCGGCCCCGCCGAGGAAGGGCAGCATGCCCGCCCACCAGAGGTAGCCAGCGCCCGCGACGGCGACGAGCGCGAGGACGGCGGTCAGGGCGACGACGCGGTTGCGTCCGCGGCGACGGGCCTCCTCGCGGCGTTCGGTGCGGCTCTCGGTGAACTTGAGCCAGTCGATGACGTCCTCTGAGTCCTCGTCCGGCTGGTCGAGGAACGCGAACTGCTCGGTCCGGTAGCCGGGGTCGTCCCCTCCGTCCCCGGCATCCCCGCCGTCCCCGCCATCACCGGCCCGGCGCGGCTCGGGGACCTGGGCCGTGCGCGGCCCCGCGGGGGCGGGCGCGGGCTGCGGGGCGGGCTGCTGGTGCGGGATCCACTGCTCGCGCACCTGCTGCGCGTCCTGGCCGTACGCCTCGGCCGCGGGGTACTGCTGGGGGGCGTATTGCGGGGGCGCGTGGTGCTGGGGCTGCGCCGGGTAGTGCTGCTGTCCGCCGTACGGGGGCGTGCCGCCGTAGGCCGGGTCCGCGCCGTAGCCGGGGTCCGCGACGTACCCGGGGCCCGGTCCGTAGCCGGGGTCCGCGTACCCCGAGCCATGGCCGTGGTGGCGGGGCGGCGGGGCCGCGGGCGCGGGGCCGTACACCGGGCGCCCGTACGCGTCGTAGCCGATGAGCTGCTGCTCCAGGGCTCCGTACGGGTCGTACGGCTCCTGTCGGTCGTTCACCGCGGGCCCCTCTCGTCGCCGGGAGCTCAGACTCCCCGGTACAGCTCACGCTTGTCGATGTAGCGCACCACACCGTCGGGCACCAGATACCAGACCGGGTCGCCCTGGGCCACGCGTGTGCGGCAGTCGGTGGAGGAGATGGCGAGGGCGGGCACCTCGACCAGGGAGACGCCGCCTTCGGGCAGGCCGTCGTCGGAGAGGGCGTGGCCGGGCCGGGTCACCCCGATGAAGTGGGCGAGGGAGAACAGCTCGTCCGCGTTGCGCCATGTGAGGATCTGCGCGAGGGCGTCGGCGCCGGTGATGAAGAAGAGGTCGGCGTCCTGGTTGAGCGCGCTGAGGTCGCGCAGGGTGTCGATCGTGTACGTCGGGCCGCCGCGGTCGATGTCGATGCGGCTCACCGAGAACTGGGGGTTGGACGCCGTCGCGATGACCGTCATGAGGTAGCGGTCCTCGGCGGGCGACACGGCCCGGTGCGACTTCTGCCAGGGTTCGCCCGTCGGTACGAAGACCACCTCGTCGAGGTGGAACAGGGCGGCCACTTCACTGGCGGCCACCAGGTGTCCGTGGTGGATCGGGTCGAATGTCCCGCCCATCACGCCGAGCCGGCGCTTGACCGGGCCGGTAGGCGTCTCCTGCTCTCCCATGAGCGCAGAGCCTACTGGCCCGGCCGGCTGCCGCGGGCCCGGGTCGGGCGCGTGCGCACCCGCGGGGCGGTTCAGCGGTCGCGGTTCAGGCGCGTGGTGACCCAGAGCATCAGGAGCAGGATGGCGAGCGCGGCGCCGCCGGTGAGGTACGGGTTGAGGCTGTCGTGGTTGCCGCCGTGCTGCTCGGCCCCCTCCGAGGCGAGGAGAACCAGGGAGTGGGCGGTTGAGGTGAGGCTCATCAGGGGGTACCTATCGAGTCGGGGAGCGGGCGGAGATCTCGCTCACATCGTATGCGGGGGCCTGGGGCACGCTCACGCCGACTCAGGCGTTGGAGAGGATAGACGCACGTGCATCCAGGTCCGATCGAGGGGGAGGCGTCATGAGCGGGACGGTTTTCGAGAAGGTGCCGGCGCGCAACCGGAGGAGGTTCGAGGGCATTTCGTCCCGGGCGTACGAGCACCCGGCGGACCGGTCCGCCCTGGTGGCGCTCCGCAAGCTGAGCGGGTTCGACACGGTGTTCAAGGCGCTGAGCGGGCTGCTGCCGGAGCGCAGCCTGCGGCTGCTGTTCCTGTCGGACTCGGTGCGGGTGGGCGAGACGCAGTTCCCGCACCTGCACGAGATGCTCCGCGACGCCTGCTACATCCTCGACCTGGACAAGGTCCCGCAGATGTACGTCCAGCAGGACCCCAGGCCGAATGCCATGTGCATCGGCCTGGACGAGCCGATCATCGTGGTGACGACGGCCCTGGTCGAGCTCTTGGACGAGGAGGAGATGCGGGCGGTCGTGGGCCACGAGGTGGGGCACGCGCTGTCGGGCCACTCGGTGTACCGCACGGTGCTGCTCTTCCTGACGAACCTCGCGCTGAAGGTGGCCTGGATCCCGCTGGGCACGGTTGCGATCTCCGCGATCGTGACGGCGCTGCGGGAGTGGTTCCGCAAGTCGGAGCTGTCGGCGGACCGGGCGGGGCTGCTGGTCGGGCAGGACGTGAACGCCTCGATGCGCGGCCTGATGAAGATCGCGGGCGGCAACCACCTGCACGAGATGAACGTGGACGCCTTCCTCGCGCAGGCGGAGGAGTACGAGTCGAGCGGTGACCTGCGGGACTCCGTCCTGAAGATCCTCAACATGCTGCCGCGGACGCATCCCTTCACCGCGGTGCGGGCGGCCGAGCTGAAGAAGTGGTCCCAGAGCCGGGACCACCAGCGGATCATGGAGGGCCACTACCCGCGGCGCGAGGAGGACAAGGACGCCTCGGTGACGGACTCCTTCCGGCAGTCGGCCGCGCACTACGCGGACTCGGTGCGCACGAGCCGCGATCCGCTGATGAAGCTGGTGGGCGACATCGCGGGCGGGACCGCCGACCTGGGCGGCCGACTGCGGGACAAGTTCACCGGCGCGGCCGGCGGCTCCGGGGCGGCTTCCGGTCCGGCGGGCGCGGCGGGCGGCGAGTCGGGGGGTGCTACGGGGCGGGGCTGACGGGCGGCTCCGCCGGCTCGGGCGGCGCCAGTACGCCGCAGAGGCCTGCGGTGCGCCGGGGCCGGCCGGCGGCGTAGGGGTCGCTCGCGGCCGGGCCCACGGTGGTGGGCCCGGTGCCGGCCGGGAGCGGGCGGAAGGCGCCGGCCGGGTCCGCGGAGCAGGCCTGGGGGCCGGCCAGCACGTAGGCCGACACCAGTTCCGTCCGCCGGGTGGCCAGGTCCTCCAGGTCGAAGCGGAAGCGGAGTTCGCGGCGGACCGTGAAGAGGGAGGCCTCGCCGGAGTCCGGCCGGGCCGCCGCGACGGGCCGTACGGCGTACACGAAGGTGTGGTCGGTGGTGACCTCCAGGACCTCCGGGGAGACCTCCTCGAAGGCGAGGGTGCCGTGGACGCGGACCCGCGGGTCGGCGACGGCGGCGGTGCCCTGGTCGAAGCGGACCAGCCAGCCGGTGGCGGCGTGCCGCCCGTCACCGGCGGGCGAGGCCATGCTGCGGTCGAACTGCTCCAGTTGGTCGGGGTCGAGCAGGACCCGGACGGGCCGGGTGGCGGTGCCCGCGAGGACGTCGGGGTCGAGGGAGGACTGCACGAGGTAGTCCTTCGCGATGGACAGGGCGGTGACGACCTGCCCGTCGGTGAAGTGCGCGGTGCGCCGGACGGCCGGCATGGTGATCCCGGCGGCCCCGATGCGGTACGCGGCGGCCGGGCCCTGCTCGAACAGCTCGGCGGGCTTCCCGCCGGGCACGGCTGCAACCGGGGCCAGCGGGACGACGGTGCTGGCCAGCGACTCGGTCCTGATCTGCGCCCGGGGCCCGGCAGGGTTGCTCAGGCCCATGTACACGGCCGCGGCGAAGGCCACCGCGATGAGCAGGACGAGCAGCATGCCCTGGCGGGCGGCGCGGCCCGGAGTGCCGGTCCGGGGCTTGGCGGGGCCGCTGCCGGACCAGAGAGAGCGGCTGCGGACGGCCCGTGCGTGCTCGCCCATCCGCTCCTGGGCGGAGAACTCCTGGAGGCGGGCAGCACGGACGAAGTCCTCGTCGAACACCACCGACCGGTACTCGTCCGGGCGGAACTCGTCGTCGCCCCCGCCGATGCCGTCGGGGGTTCCGTCGGGTGGATCTGCCGGCGCGGCCATTGCTTCTCCCCGCTGTCACCGGTTCAGAGAAGCCCCCTGCCCGCGTGGACGGATCGGGGCCGTACCTTCAGGGTTGGCGGCCGGCGGGTTCCATAAACGCCCCGGCGCCGGTGACTTCCCTGAGCGGGGTGCTGGAGGGGGCCGGGGCGGGCTCGGAGCCGCCGGCGGCGCTGCGGTAGACGGCGCTGAAGGCGAGCGCGACCATGCCGAGGCCCATCACGAAGGCGAGGACCCAGGCGACGGGGCGGAGCCACGGGGAACGGCCGCGGTAGGGGCGCAGGCTGCCGCCGTAGGTGCCGTAGGGCCCCTCGGGGTAGCCGTGGGCGTAGTGGTGCTCCCAGCCTGGCTCGTCGATGCCGTAGCCGCCGGGGCGGCCGTAGCCGTAGCCGTCGTGGTCGTCGTCGGAGGTCCGGCCGCCGGAAACGGCCCGCGCGGCCTCGGCCTCGGCGCGGGCGCGGTCGGCGGCCCGCTGCCGCTCGGCGGCGCTGGGCTCGTGGATCTCCGCGCTGCGGATGAAGTCCTCGTCGAGCACCACGGCGGCGAAGTCGAACTCAACGCCTCCGCGGTCGTCGTCGGGCTCCCCGTCGTCCGGGTACCTGCCCCCCACGTCGTCCGGCACGGGACCAGCCTAGACCTGGGGGGCGGCTTTGGGCAGGGTGTCCGGCGAAATGCCGCCACCCGGTGTCCACCGGAGGGTTACCGCACGTGGCCGTCGCCGGTGACGATGTACTTGGTGGAGGTCAGCTCGGGGAGGCCCATCGGGCCCCGGGCGTGCAGCTTCTGGGTGGAGATCCCGATTTCCGCGCCGAAGCCGAACTCGCCGCCGTCGGTGAACCGGGTGGAGGCGTTCACGGCGACGGTGGTGGAGTCGACCAGCTGGGTGAAGCGGCGGGCGGCGGCCTGCGAGGTGGTGACGATCGCCTCGGTGTGGCCGGAGGTCCAGCGGCGGATGTGCTCGACGGCGTCGTCGAGGGAGTCGACGACGCCGGCGGCGATGTCGTAGGAGAGGTACTCGGCGGCCCAGTCCTCGTCGGTGGCGGGCACGGCGGTGGCCTTCGAGTCCTCGGCGGCGGCGAGGACCCGCGCGTCGCCGTGGACGGTGACTCCGGCGTCGGCGAGGGCGTCGAGGGCGCGCGGCAGGAAGGCGTCGGCGATGTCGCGGTGGACGAGGAGGGTCTCGGCCGCGTTGCAGACGGAGGGCCGCTGCGCCTTGGAGTTGACGAGGATGTCCACCGCCATGTCGAGGTCGGCCTGCGCGTCGACGTAGACGTGGCAGTTGCCGGTGCCGGTCTCGATCACCGGGACGGTGGACTCCTCCACGACGGTCTTGATGAGGGAGGCGCCGCCGCGCGGGATGAGGACGTCGACGAGGCCGCGGGCGCGCATCAGCTCGCGGACGGAGTCGCGGGACTCGCCGGGGACGAGCTGGACCGCGTCGGCGGGCAGGCCGGCGGACTCGACGGCGTCGCGGAGGATGGCGACGAGGGCGGTGTTGGAGGCGTAGGCGGAGGAGCTGCCGCGCAGCAGGACGGCGTTGCCGGACTTGAGGCAGAGCGCGGCGGCGTCGACGGTGACGTTGGGCCGGGCCTCGTAGATGATGCCGACGACGCCGAGCGGGACGCGGATCTGCCGCAGGTCGATGCCGTTGGGGAGGGTGGAGCCGCGGACGACCTCGCCGACGGGGTCGGGGAGGGCGGCGACGTCGCGGACGTCGGAGGCGATGGCGCGGATCCGCTCCGGGGTGAGGGTGAGGCGGTCGATGACGGTCTCGCTGGTGCCGGCGGCGCGCGCCTTGTCGGTGTCGACGGCGTTGGCGGCGGTGATCTCGGCGGTACGGGCCTCCAGGGCGTCCGCGATGGCCAGGAGCGCGGTGTCCTTGGCGGACCGCGGGAGCGGGGCGACGGCCGCGGCGGCGGTGCGGGCGCGGCGGGCGGCGGCGAGGACGGGCGAGTTCGTGGCATCGTGCGAGGTCATGCCGCCCAGGGTAGTCCCCGGCCCGGCCGGCCCGGCTGGCCTTCCCACCCCGCGAGACGGGGGAAGCTCCCGCCGCCGGCCGGCCGCGCCCGGAGCTGTACGTGCCCCTGCGCCGCCCCGCCCGCACCGGCCGGCGCGGTGGCGGGGCGCCGGCTCAGTACGGGTGGACGCCCACGGGGTGCGCCGGGGGCGGGCCGTAGCCTTCCGCGACGCGGAGGTGGTAGGTGGCCCGGTCGATGACCTCCAGGCCGACGATCTCCCACGCGGGCAGCCGGGCTGTGGAGCGGTGCTCGCCCCACAGCCTCAGGGCGACGGCCGCCGCGTCGTGGAGGTCGCGGGCCTCCTCCCAGTACCGGATCTCGGCGTGGTCGTCGGCGTATCTGCTGGTCAGCAGGAAGGGGTGGTCGTGGGCCAGTTGCTCCAGGCCGCGCCGCACCTCGGACAGCGGCGCCGGCTTGCCGGAGACGCTCAGGGTGACGTGCCAGAGGCGGGAGGCCTCGACCTGCTCGTCCCCGCCGCCGTTGATGCTGGTCAGCGCTCGTCTCACCAGCCGCCTCCTGTCTGCACCACGCGTTGTCGGGCCTTTCACAGTTGACCAGCCCGCGGGCCGCCGCGCGGCTGTTTTGCCGAACCTCAGCCCTGCAGCAGGACCAGATCGTCCCTGTGGATGACCTCGCGCTCGTACTCGGGACCGAGTTCCCGGGCAAGTTCGCGGGTCGAGCGGCCGAGGAGCCGCGGCAGCTCCTTCGCGTCGAAGTTGACGAGGCCGCGCGCGACGGCCCGCCCGTCGGGCGCCCTCAGCTCGACCGGGTCGCCGGCGGTGAAGTCGCCCTCGACGGCGGCGATCCCGGCGGGCAGCAGGGAGCTGCCGCGCTCGGTGACGGCGCGTACGGCGCCCTCGTCGAGGACGAGGTGCCCCTGGGGCGTCGAGGCGTGCTGGAGCCAGAGCAGCCGGTCGGCGGAGCGGCGGCCGGTGGCGTGGAAGTGGGTGCCGGTCTCGCGTCCGGCGAGCGCGTCGGCGGCCTGGCTGGCGGAGGTGAGGACGACGGGGATGCCCGCGGCGGCGGCGATGCGGGCGGCCTCGACCTTGGTGACCATGCCGCCGGTGCCCACGCCGGCCTTGCCGGCGCTGCCGATGGAGACGTGCGCGATGTCCTGCGGGCCGCGGACCTCCTCGATGCGGGTGGTGCCGGGCAGCGAGGGGTCGCCGTCGTAGAGGCCGTCGACGTCGGAGAGCAGGACGAGGAGGTCGGCGCGGACGAGGTGGGCGACGAGCGCGGCGAGGCGGTCGTTGTCGCCGAAGCGGATCTCGTCCGTGGCGACGGTGTCGTTCTCGTTGACGACCGGCAGGGCGCCCATGGCGAGGAGCTGGTCGAGGGTGCGGTAGGCGTTGCGGTAGTGCGCGCGCCGGCTGGTGTCGTCCGTGGTGAGCAGGACCTGGCCGACGCGGACGCCGTAGCGGGCGAAGGAGGCGGTGTAGCGGGCGACGAGCAGGCCCTGGCCGACGCTGGCGGCGGCCTGCTGCCGGGCGAGGTCGGTGGGGCGGCGGCGCAGGCCGAGCGGGGCGAGGCCGGCGGCGATGGCGCCGCTGGAGACGAGGACGATCTCCTTCTCGCCGCCGCTGCGGGCCTTGGCCAGTACGTCGACCAGTGCGTCCACCCGGTCGGCGTCCAGTCCGCCGGCCGCGGTGGTCAGGGAGGAGGAGCCGACCTTGACCACGATCCTGCGGGCGTCGATGACGCCCTGCCTAGCCGCTGACACGTGTGTTCCCTTGCCCCTCGCCTTGCCGGTACGTCTGTCATCTCAATCTACGGGGTGCCCGGAGGCCGCCGCTCCGGGGTTTCGGAGGGTGGACGGCGGCCTCCGGCCGCACCGCGGGCGGCGGTGTCAGCGGGGCCCGGGGCAGCTTCCGGCCGGCTCCCGCGGCCCGGCGGCGGTGCGCCCGCCGGGGACGAGGATCTTCCGGGAGAGCAGGAAGGTGAAGGGGATGGCGGCGACGGCCGCGACGAGCGGGGCGATCCGGGTGTCCATCCCGGCCCAGGCCACGAGGGCGTAGAGGCCCGCCGACTGGACCACGTAGTTGGTGACGTTGGTCAGCGGGAAGAGGAGGAACTTCTTCCAGGTCGGCTTGGTCCGGTAGGTGAAGTAGGTGTTCATGAAGAACGAGCCGACCATCGCCAGCAGGAATGCCAGCGTGTAGGCGAGGAAGTACGGCATCCACGGGTGCAGCAGCAGGTAGATCCCGAAGAAGGTGCCGGTGTTGACGGCTCCGACGAGGGCGAAGCGGAAGATCTGGCCGAGCTGCTCCCTCACGTCCGGGGCACCTCCCCGTCCGCGGTGACGGGGGCCGGTCCGGCCGCCGCGGCGGCAGCGGCCGGGCGCCGCCGGACCCCGGCCCCGTGGGACTCCCGCACCAGGAAGTGGGGGCGGCGCTTGGTCTCGTAGTAGATGCGCCCGATGTACTCGCCGATCAGCCCAAGCATGATCATCTGCACGCCGCCGATGCCCACGATGATCGCGACGAGCGTGACGTAGCCCGGCGCGTCCACCCCGTGCGTCATGGCCGTGACCGCCACCCACAGGGCGTACAGGGCGGTCAGCGACACCAGCGACACGCCCGCCCAGATCCCGATGCGCAGCGGACGGTTGTTGAAGGAGATCAGCCCGTCCATGGCGTAGTTCAGCAGGGAGCCGAACTTCCACTTGGTCTCCCCGGCCTCCCGCTGGGCGTTGCGGTAGTCGAAGTGGACGGTGTCGAAGCCGATCCAGGAGAAGAGGCCCTTGGAGAAGCGGTTGTACTCCGGAAGCGACAGCAGCGCGTCGACGGCGGGTCGCGACAGCATCCGGAAGTCGCCGACGCCGTCCGTCAGTTCGACGTCCACCCAGCGGTTGACGCCGCGGTAGTAGAGGCGGCTGAGAGCGGAGCGGACCTTCCTGTCGCCCTCGCGGGTGCGGCGGGCGATGATCTGGTCGTGTCCCTGCCGGTGGTAGTCGAGCATGGTCGCGATGAGCTCCGGCGGGTGCTGGAGGTCCGCGTCCATGATCACGACGGCGTCGCCGGAGGCCTCGCGCAGGCCCGCGAGCATGCCGGCCTCCTTGCCGAAGTTCCTGCTGAAGGAGACGTAGCGGGTGCGGTCCGCGTACTCGGCCGCGATCTTCCGGAGTTTGCCGAGGGTGCCGTCGCGGCTGCCGTCGTCGACGTAGCAGACCTCGTACTCGACCGGCAGGGAGTCGAGGACCCTGCGGATCTCCCGGTCGAAGCTGTCGATCACGGCTTCTTCGTTGTAGCAGGGAACCACTACGGACAGCTTCGTCATGAACACTTCCTGCGGGGTCCGAACGGATGATGGACGACCACCGGACCAGCCACTCGCCTTCCTCGAAAGTATGCATGCCGAGGGTCGGCCTGCCTGAGATCACTTCGGTACACGGTAGCTTTGACGGGTTAAGCGGAATGGAACGAAGGGATCGAGGTGCACGTGCCTGACGTCTCCGTGGTCGTCATCGTCTACAACGACGAAGAGCGTCTGCCGACAGCCGTCCGGTCGGTTTTGGACCAGACGCTGCACGGGGTCGAAGTCGTGATCGTCGACGACTGCAGCAAGGACCGGTCCTACGCGGTCGCCCAGGAGCTCGAAGCCGCCCACCCCGGCCGGGTCCGCGCCTTCCGGCTGCCCGAGAACAGCGGCGGCTGCGGAGCCCCCCGCAACCACGGCATCCGGCAGGCCGCCGGCACGTACGTGATGTTCCTCGACAGCGACGACGTCCTGGAGCGCAACGCCTGCCGCAACATGCTGGACGCGGCCGAGCGGACCGGCTCGGACCTGGTCTCCGGCATGTGCGTTCGGGTGCACCTCGACAACCGCTGGGGCAAGACCACCGAGTGGTACCCCTGGATCTACTCCCGCACCCGCACCCTGGAGTCGATCACCGAGTTCCCCGACCTGCTGGTCTACGACACGCTGTCGACGAACAAGTGCTACCGGCGCTCCTTCCTGCTGGAGCAGGGCCTGGAGTTCCCCGTCGGCATCCACTACGAGGACCTGCTGTTCTCCGCCCAGGCCTACGTCGCCGCCCGCCGCATCACCCTGATCCCGAACCAGGTCTACCGCTGGAACGTCGTCGAGAAGGCCGCATCGAAGTCGATCAGCAACCGGCGCCACGAGATCGCCAACTTCGTGCACCGCATGGAGATCCACCGCCGGGTCGACGAGCTGCTCGCCTCCAAGGGCTACACCGACATCAAGACCGCGAAGGACGCCAAGTTCCTCAAGCACGACCTCGTGCTGCACCTGCGCGACCTGCCGCTGCTCGGCGACGCCTACCGCCAGGAGTTCGCCCGCCTGGCCAACGGCTACCTGGCCACCATCGACCCCGCCGCCTACGAGCACGTCACCCACCTCCAGGCGATCTGCGCCTACCTGCTCGGCAAGGAGGACTGGGACAACCTCCTCCCGGCCGCGGACGCCATGGTCAACAAGGGCCGGCTGACCTCCCCGCTCGCCGAGCGCGACGGCCGCGTCTACTGGTGCGCGAACCACATCGACGACCCGGCCGACACCGAGGCCCGCCGGATACTGGACGTCACCGGGCAGGGATTCCACACCACCCCGCTCACGGGCCTCACCCTCGGCAACCGCCTCACCTCCTACGAGGACGACGGCCGCGGCACCGTCACCCTCTCCGGATCGATCGTGAACCCGCTGCGCCGCATCGGCCCCGACGCGGCGCTCTCCGCGGTGCTGGAGCTGCGCGCCCGCCGGCAGATCGGCGTCCGCTCCTTCAGCTTCCCCGCGGCAACCGTCCGACACGCGGGTGACACGATCGAGTGGACCGCCACCGCCGACATCGCCGGCACCGTGCGCCCCCTCGGCATCGTCGACGCCGTCTGGGACGTCCGCCTGCGCCTCGACGCCGGCGGCGAGCGCATCATCACCCGCGTCTCCACCGCCGGCCTCGACCTGGATTCCGCGGCCCGGCTGCGGGTCCGCCCGCGGCTGACCCGGCTGGTCTCCGACCGGTTCGAGCCCGAGGTCACCAAGAAGGGCAACCTGTCCTACGTCCTGACCGCCGAGGGCGCCGCCGCCGTCCGCACGCAGGCCCTCATCACCGGCGCCATGCACGGCAAGGCCGCCGGCGTCGTCAAGCGCGGCCTGCGCAAGGCCCTGCGCGCCCGCCGCAATCTGGGCTCCGGCGAGCAGAAGGTCCGCGTCTACCACGAGGTCTTCTCGAAGCTGCCGGTCAGGAAGGGCCTGGTCGTCTTCGAGAGCCACATGGGCAAGCAGTACAGCGACAGCCCGAAGGCGATCTACGAGGAGATGGTCCGCCAGGGCGTCCCCTTCGAGGCGGTGTGGTCCTACGCGGGCGCCAAGCCGACCGGCTTCCCGAAGGACGCCACCCTGGTCAAGCGCTGGAGCTGGCAGTACCTGCGCGCGCTCGCCCAGGCCGAGTTCTGGATCGACAACCAGGGCTTCCCCCTCGCACTGGCCAAGCGCGAGGGCACCACCTACATCCAGACCTGGCACGGCTCGGCCCTCAAGCGGATGGGCTTCCACGAGCCCCGCACCAAGGCCCAGGGCCGCGCCGCCCAGGACCGCTTCCAGGCGGCCGTGGACCGCTTCGACCACTTCCTCGTCCGCTCCGAGCACGACGTGCGCACCCTCGCGAAGGGCTTCCGGCTGCGCGACGAGGTCCTGCTGCGCGCCGGCTACCCGCGCAACGACGCCCTTGTGGAGGCGCACCGCGCCGAGGCGCAGAGCGGGGAGCGGGTCCGCGGTCCGCTCGCCGCCGAGCTGGGCATCGACCCGGACAAGCGGGTGCTGCTGTACGCGCCGACCTTCCGGGCCAACGCGGAGGGCGCCGTCGAGGGATTCGAGTTCCCGTTCGACGTGGAGGAGTTCGCGGACCGCCTCGGCGACCGCTTCACGCTGCTGGTGCGCACGCACTACCTCAACAGCGTCTCCCTTCCGCCGTCGGTCGCGGGCCGCGTCGTCGACGTCTCCCGGCACCACGACATCACCCCGCTGCTGGCCCTCGCCGACGGGCTGATCACCGACTACTCGTCCGTGATGTTCGACTACGCGGTCCTGGACCGGCCGATGCTGTTCTTCGCGTACGACTACGACAGCTACGCGGGTGACATCCGCGGCACGTACTTCGACCTGAAGGAGAAGGCCCCCGGCCCGGTCGTGGCCACCGCCGAGGAGCTCTTCCAGGCCGTCGCCGCCTTCGACGAGGCGGACGCCAAGTACGCGGAGGCGCGCCAGCGCTTCCTCACCGAGTTCGGCGAGTACGACCGCGGCGACGCAGCCCGCCGGATCGTCGAGAAGTTCTTCACCAGGAGCGGAAAGTGAGCCAGCAGACCGCCGGGACCGCAGCGGACCTCGAACAGCGCGGCGGCCGCGACGTCTTCATCGTCTCCAACAGCGTCGACGAGATCGGCGGGGTGACGACCTGGTCGCACCACATGGCCCGGCTCTTCACCGACCGCGGCCACCGCGTGCACCTCGTCGGCATCGCGCCCGTCGCCGAGGAGCTCCGGCAGAGGCTGCCGCAGGACCTGCCGTACGCGGTGACCACCCTGTACGACGCCCACCCGCCGCAGGCCCGCCGCCTGCGCGGCGTCAAGGGCCGGCTCAACGCGCCCGAGCGGCGCCGCCAGGCCGCGCGGCGGGCACTGATGCGGCAGAAGGCGGAGCAGCTGAGCACGCTGCTGCGGGCGGCCCGTCCCGGCGGCGTCGTGATCGTCACGCAGGTGTGGGCGATGGAGTGGGTGGCGCTCGCCGACACCAAGGGGCTGTCCGTCATCGGCATGAGCCACGAGTCGTTCGAGGCCAGCCAGAAGTCGACGCGAGGCGAGCGGGTCCGCCGCCACTACCGCGACGTCGACCGGCTGCTGGTGCTCACCCCGGAGGACGCGGACCTGTGGATCCGGGCCGGCATGGAGAACGTCTCCAGCATGCCGAACCCGCTGCCGTTCATGCCGGACTCCCCCGCTCCGCGCACGGAGAAGGTGGTCGTGAGCGTGGGCCGCCTCGCCTTCGAGAAGGGCGTGGACCTGCTGCTCGACGCGTGGGCGGAGGCGGCCCCGCTGCACCCGGACTGGATCCTGCGGATCCACGGCGCGGGCGTCGAGGAGGCGCGGCTGCGGGAGCACGCCGCCTCCCTCGGGGTGTCCGGCTCCGTGGAGTGGGCGGGCAGCACCGACGACGTGCTGGGCGCGCTGCGCGGGGCGTCGGTGTTCGCTCAGGCGTCGCGCGCCGAGGGCTTCCCGATCACCCTGCTGGAGGCGATGGCCGCGGGGCTGCCGGTCGTCGCGTTCGACTGCGCGCCCGGCGTGCGCGAGATCGTCGAGCACGGTGAGGACGGGCTGCTGGCCCGGCTGGGCAACACGATGGAGCTGGCCGGGCACCTGGACGCGCTGATGGCGGACCGGGAGCTGCGCGACCGGCTCGGCGACCGGGCCTTCCGGGCGGTGCGGCGCTATTCCGCGGCCGAGATCACCGACCGGTGGGAGAGGCTGTTCGCGTTCCTGGAGCGCTGACCCGGCCCAGGCGCATACGGCGGAGGAAAACTACCCCCGCCCCCCAGGGGGGGGGGGCCAGAACACAGTACCCCCACAGAAAGGGAGGGTGCCCGACTCCCACAAAGGGGCAATTCTT
>NZ_JBVIGV010000003.1:218497-240621 GCF_055570615.1 Streptomyces sp. NPDC031121 | reverse complement strand
GCCGTCGAGCTGGATGTGCGCGTTGCTGCGGGGACGTATCCCTCGGTGGTGAAGCAGACGACCCCCCCCACCCCCCACCCCCCCCCCACCCCCCCCCACCCCCACCCCCCCCCCCCCCCCCCCCCCCCCCCCCCCCCTCCCCCCCCCCCCCGCCGGGACGGGCGGGTGCTCAGCGCTCCGAAGCGGGCGCGGTCTTGCCGCGGTTGGCCTCCCAGCCCGCCCACGCCGAGGTGATCATGTCGCGGACGTCGTGCTTCGCCTTCCAGCCCAGCTCGGCGTGGATGCGGTCGGCCGAAGCGACGACCTTGGCCGGGTCGCCGGGGCGGCGCGGCATGACGACCGGCTCGTACGCGTGGCCCGTGCCCTCGTTGAGGAGGGCGGC
This sequence comes from Streptomyces sp. NPDC031121, assembly GCF_055570615.1. Lineage (NCBI taxonomy): Bacteria > Bacillati > Actinomycetota > Actinomycetes > Kitasatosporales > Streptomycetaceae > Streptomyces > Streptomyces sp. NPDC031121. The sequence continues at coordinate 240,239 of NZ_JBVIGV010000003.1, read as the reverse complement.
CATCTCGCGCACGGAGACGCCCTCGCCGCGGCCGATGTTGACCGTCAGGTCGCGGTACTCGCCCGCGTCCGCCCACTCGCGCAGCTTCCGGGCCGCGGCGACGTGCGCCTCGGCCAGGTCCTCCACGTGGATGTAGTCGCGGATGCAGGTGCCGTCCGGGGTCGGGTAGTCGTCGCCGAAGATGCGGGCGCCCTCGCCCTTGTCGAAGCGCTCGAAAACCATCGGGACGAGGTTGAAGACGCCGGTGTCGGCCAGTTCCGGGGTGGCCGCGCCCGCCACGTTGAAGTAGCGCAGGCAGGCCGTCGCGATGCCGTGCGCCCGGCCGGCCGCGCGGATCAGCCACTCGCCGGCCAGCTTGGTCTCGCCGTACGGGCTCAGCGGCGCGCACGGGGTCTCCTCGGTGACGAGGTCCACGTCCGGCATGCCGTACACGGAGGCGGAGGAGGAGAAGAGGACGTTGCGGACGCCGGCCGCCGCGACGGCGCCGAGCAGGACCTGCAGGCCCTCCACGTTCTCGTGGTAGTAGTACAGCGGCTTCTCGACGGACTCGCCGACCTGCTTCTTGCCGGCCAGGTGCACCACACCGGTGATCTTGTGCTTGCGGATGGCCTCGTCCAGGACCAGGCGGTCCAGGACCGAGCCGATCACCAGCGGGACGCCCTCCGGGACACGGTCCTCGTTGCCGGTGGACAGGTCGTCGAGAACGACGACCTGCTCACCCGCGAGCAGCATCGCGCGGACGACGTGCGAGCCGATGTAGCCGGCGCCGCCGGTGATCAGAAAAGTCATGCGTTTCTCCCGAGTGCATTCCGTGGGTCCGGACGGCGGCCTTCGGGGCCGCCGGCCGCGTCATCCCGCCGCGCGGCCCGCGCGGGCCCGGTGGAGACGGTTGCGTACGAAGCTCAGCGCGCCCGCGGCTCCCGGCGCGAGCCGCAGGGCCAGGGATCCCCCGGCGGTGCGGAACGGCTGCGCCAGCAGCACACCGTACCTGCTGCTGAGCAGCGCCCTGCGGCGCAGCAGGGCGTCGAGGGGGCGCGGCGCGGTGGCCAGGGCGGTGCCGTCGGCGAAGGCGATGTCGATCTCGACGCCCCACGACTGCATGCCGCGGCGGCCCTGCCGGCGCCCGGCGGCGGCGACCGCGGTCAGGGGGAAGGGGGCGTTGCAGGTCCAGCCGCTGCCGTCGGCGGCGGGGCGCAGGTCGACCGGCCGGTCGACGAGGGGTTCGCCGCCGAAGCGGGGCACGAACCGCAGCCGCACGGTGCGGGGCCCGGCCTCCGCGAGCCGGCCGTACAGGTCGTGGACCCGGATCCGCAGGCCGGTGGCGCCGGCGCCGGCGTCGACGGTGGCGGGCAGCTCGGCGGCGGGCAGCTCCTCCAGCCCGTCCAGCTCGACGGGGAGGGCGTCGCTCCACACGGGCCGGCCGCCGGGGCCGGTCGCGTACGGGGGCAGCAGCCGCGGCGGTTCTGCGGCGAACCGGGTCAGCCGCTCCAGGTCGGCGGGCGGGGTGTCGGCGGCACGCAGGACGCGGACGATCCAGCGGGCGTGCGCCCCGGCGGCCTCGACGGCGGCCTCGTCGAACGTGGCCAGGTAGTCGCGGGTGAGCGCCCACCAGTCGGCCTGGTAGCCGGGGTCGCCGCCGAGTTCCCGCAGGTACATCCGCAGGTCGTACTCAAGGAACTTCACCTGGCAGGCGAAGCCGAGCGCCGGGGAGGCCTCGGTGAGGATCCGGGCGGCGGTGCGGTGGGCCTCGATGCGGGAGCGCCAGTTGGAGACGTCCTTGCGGTCCAGGGAGATCGACACCTGGGCGGCGGCGCGGCGGACGTGCCACACGTAGACGAGGTCCTCGACGACCGCGATGCGGGGGGCTGCGGCGAGGACGCGGGCGGTGAAGACGAAGTCCTCGTAGGTGAACCGGCCGTCGGGGAAGCGGATGCCGTGCTTCTCCAGGAAGGAGCGCTCGTACAGCTTGTTGACGCAGAGGGTGTCGCGGACCAGCTCGGGCCGGTCGGCCGGCCGGTCGACGACCTCGCCGTGCCGGTACAGGCCGGGCACCCAGGGGGTGTCGTGGTGCTGGGGCAGCTCCCTGCGTACGCAGGCGCCGACGGTCACCGGCGCGCGGTGCTCCTCGGCGGCGCGGAGGAGTGCCTCGGCGGCGCCGGGCGGCAGGACGTCGTCGCTGTCGAGGAACAGCACGTACGGGGAGGTGGCGGCGGCGATCCCGTCGTTGCGGGGGGTGCCGCAGCCGCCGCTGTTCTCCGTGCGGTGGACGACCTTCAGGCGCGGGTGGACGGCGGCCAGGCCGTCCAGCACCTCCGCGGTGCCGTCGGCCGAGGCGTCGTTGACGGCGATGACCTCGGCCACGACCGGGCCCTGGGCGAGAGCCGAGGTGACGGCTTCGCCCACGAGCCCGGCGTCGTTGTAGGCGATCACGACGACGGAGACACTGGGGGGGTGGGTGCTGCTCACCCCGTGGATCCTAGGCGACCCGGGTAAACATCCCTTCAACTCCGCCGCCCGATGCGCCCGTCGACCGCATGATTCAGGTCAGAACGGACGGAATTCGTCGTATTCGTTCTGCGCGGAGTCGCCGCGGCGGGCATCGCGCTCCTTGCGGCGCTGCGCGGCCGGACGCGGAGCCTCCATGCGGTGGTCCTCACCGCGGCGGCCCAGCATCTCGGCGCCGGCCATCATGGACGGCTCCCAGTCGAAGACGACCGCGTTCTCGTCGGATCCGATGGCGACGCCGTCGCCGGCGCGGGCGCCGACCTTCAGCAGCTCGTCCTCGACACCGAGGCGGTTGAGGCGGTCGGCGAGGTAGCCCACGGCCTCGTCGTTGTTGAAGTCGGTCTGGCGGACCCAGCGCTCCGGCTTCTCGCCGCGCACCCGGTAGACGCCCTCCGCCTCGTCGAAGGTGACGGAGAACCCGGTCTCGTCGACGGCCTTCGGGCGGATGACGATGCGGGTCGCCTCCTGCTTCGGCTTGCGGGCGCGCGCCTTCGCGACGACCTCCGCGAGGAAGTAGGACAGCTCCTTCAGGCCGGTGCGGGCGACCGCGGACACCTCGAAGACCTTGTAGCCGCGGGCCTCCAGGTCGGGCCGGATCATGTCGGCCAGGTCCTTGCCGTCCGGGATGTCGACCTTGTTCAGGACGACGAGGCGCGGCCGGTTCTCCAGGCCGCCGCCGTACTGCTTGAGCTCCTCCTCGATGACGTCGAGGTCGGAGACGGGGTCGCGGTCGGACTCCAGCGTGGCCGTGTCCAGGACGTGCACCAGGACGGAGCAGCGCTCGACGTGCCGCAGGAACTCCAGGCCGAGACCCTTGCCCTGGCTGGCGCCCGGGATGAGGCCCGGGACGTCCGCGATCGTGTACACGGTCGAGCCGGCGGTGACGACGCCCAGGTTCGGGACGAGCGTCGTGAAGGGGTAGTCCGCGATCTTCGGCTTGGCGGCGGAGAGCACCGAGATCAGCGAGGACTTGCCGGCGCTCGGGAAGCCGACGAGCGCCACGTCCGCGACGGTCTTCAGCTCCAGGACGATGTCGCCGGCCGCACCGGGCACGCCGAGCAGCGCGAAACCGGGCGCCTTGCGGCGGGCCGAGGCGAGCGCCGCGTTGCCGAGGCCGCCGCGGCCGCCCTCGGCGGCGACGTACGTGGTGCCCTGGCCGACGAGGTCGGCGAGGACGTTGCCCTGCTTGTCGAGGACGACGGTGCCGTCCGGCACGGGCAGGACGAGGTCCTGGCCGTCCTTGCCGGAGCGGTTGCCGCCCTCGCCGGGCTTGCCGTTGGTGGCCTTGCGGTGCGGGCTGTGGTGGTAGTCCAGCAGCGTCGTCACGGACTGGTCCACGACGAGGACCACGTCGCCGCCGCGGCCGCCGTTGCCCCCGTCGGGGCCTCCGAGCGGCTTGAACTTCTCCCGGTGCACGGAGGCGCAGCCGTGGCCTCCGTTACCCGCGGCGACATGCAGCTCGACGCGGTCCACGAAGGTGGTCATGGTGTTCCTCCAGATACAGACGGGATGTCCCGGACAGGCCTTGCTGTCCATTAAACGTGTGTACGTGCAAACGCGCCGAGGGCGGACCTCTCTTCCCGGCGCCTGCCGGGAAGAGGTGGGATCCGCCCTCGGTAAGTTACGAACGCTTGATCAGCAGGAGCTGGATCAGGCGGCCGGAACGATGTTCACGACCTTGCGGCCGCGGTGGGTGCCGAACTGCACCGCGCCGGCCTGCAGGGCGAACAGCGTGTCGTCGCCACCGCGGCCGACACCGGCGCCCGGGTGGAAGTGCGTGCCGCGCTGGCGGACGAGGATCTCACCAGCGGAAACGACCTGACCGCCGAAGCGCTTCACGCCGAGCCGCTGGGCATTGGAGTCGCGACCGTTCCGGGTGGACGATGCGCCCTTCTTGTGTGCCATTGCTCAGTCCCTCTTTACTTCGCGGCCGACGGGATGGACGTGACCTTGATCGCCGTGTACTGCTGACGGTGACCCTGGCGACGGCGGTAGCCGGTCTTGTTCTTGTAGCGCAGGATGTCGATCTTGGCGCCCTTGGTGTGGTCCACGACCTCGGCCTGGACCTTGATGCCCGCCAGGACCCACGGGTCGCTGGTCACGGCGTCGCCGTCGACAACGAGCAGGGTCGAGAGCTCGACCGTGTCGCCAGCCTTGGCAGTGGAAATCTTGTCAACCTCAACGATGTCGCCGACAGCAACCTTGTGCTGGCGACCACCGCTGCGCACGATGGCGTACACGCGGATCTCTCTCTCGCTCGATGGGAACCCCTGAAGCCAGCCGTCTCCCGCAGAACGCGGATCGGCCTCCCCCGGACCGCGCAGCGGCTCGGGAGGTGAGGTGCTCAGTGGCTGGCGCGCACGTAGACACGCCGACGGTCAAGATTACGGGGCCCGGTTTGAGAGGTCAAACCGGGGCTCAGAGTGCGGGAACCTGGAGCAGGTACGCCACCGGTCGCCATATCGCCGTTTCTGCCCGGCGATCGACCTCGCCCGTCTCGAGTTGGTCAGCTCGACCCCCGAGACAACGGTGCAGTGCAGGTTCTGATCCGGTGACGGCGAGACGCCCGCGGTTACACAGCGTTGTAGCCATCCCCCACGCCGTCGGCCACTTCACGAAGGTTACTGCTTTTACATGGCCCCAGGAGGCCCAAGTCCGAGGCGCCGAGAGCAGCCAGTTAGTTGGGTTCTATTTCAAGGATTGCGGGATCAGAATAAGGCGACCTCGGATGGCTCGGAACCTTAAACCTTTGAACCGTACACAAGGAGATACGCGGACCTAGTTTGAGATAGAAGAGAAAGCAACAGTCGGACCATCCTCGGACCCGATAACCCGAACATCGAAGTTTCGGCGAGGAAATTCGGAAGACAAGGCGGCTCTCCAAGTTCTCGCAACACGTGCGGCAAAAAACTCCTGCGCCTCACAGTCTTCTTCCGTATCATCCGAATCTACGACCTGCCAAACATGCAGCCGGTTCAATGTCGCCTCAACTTTTGGGACGTCACCAGAGAGATTCTCATACCAGGCCTCGAAATTTGACTCCTCGTACACGCGATCCCACAACACGCACCCCCGCACCTCGATAAACCGCGGCCAAAAAATCCTCGAGAGCGCCACCAAAGTGGCCACGTTGGCGTTTTTTTTCACATAATCCACGTAGTCAACCGCACCCCCCCATTCCTGTACCCAGGATTTAATTCCAGGGTAATCCATCGGATCATCCACGGATGCCTCCTTACTTCACGCACTTGGCGGGCAGCTACTGGATTCACTTGTCCAGCTGGGAGGTAGGGGCCTTCGGGCGCCCGCGACGTTCCACGAGCGCCCGAGGAGCGCAACCTACCGGAATTCAATCATTCACAGAACGGTTCGCAATGCCTGCCGTCCACGCCGGCGTCGGGTCTATCGACAGCCACACAGTTCCTCTTCCGGGCGCAGAGGCCGGGGCATCTTTGCCCAGTTACGGAAAACCTGTCCCGTTTTCGGGTTTTTATGCTTCACCATGTCAAGAATGTGCGGGGCAGGGATTCCGGCATGCGCCGCAGATTCAGGATCCAGGTCAGCGCGCTGGGCAAGTTCACCATCCTCGTCATACCGCGCATACGCAGTAACCTTACCATCCTCCTTCTGACGGAAAAGAATTTCACCCGGGTCGGCGGTCCTAGGAAAGCGCCCACTCACCTGCCGTGCACCTGAAAGGCTCAGCCCACCTGTATCGCAGTTATGAACGAGAACCGGGGCGACCCCCGCCAAAACATAGTACGCGTGGATCTCATTGATGGTGAGATCATACGTCTGACGCACTTCATTGAAGAAGCGCATGCCGGACAGCTGAATTGTGGCACCTGTCGGCGTTCGCAGGGTCATTCCCGGCCGGAGGTCACCGGCCTCGAGGAACCGCTGTTCCGCCTCGACCCAGAAAGGATGGGTTACCGTCGAGATGAGGGAAGACTCGCCGGAATCGTTGGTCACGGTCAAGTCCACGAAGTATTTGTCGTCCTGCGTGACGATCGTTGCCACTACTTCACGCGTGACGGTTTCACCGGTGGCTAGGTCCGTGGTGGTGACACGGTCTCCTGTCTGGACGTCCTCGATCTTCTTCGTCGATCCGTCACCAAGCAGGACTTCCGTCCCGGGCAGGAAGCTGTGCGGACTGGGGCATGTGCCTGGCGTGCGACCAAACCGTTCTTTCGCGGCAGCCAGAGCGCCCTTGGCTTTCTCGACCGCCTTCGACGTCTTGTACCACGCCTTGATTCCGTCGATCAGATCGCCCGCTAGTCCTGTCAGACGCTTGGCCAGCGCTGCCGCCTTTTCCCACTTGAAGGCGTACTTGGCCAAGACCTTGCCGACCATGCCTCCCACAAAGCTGCTCGCTATGTTGAGGGCGGTCTCACCGCACGCGCCGAGATCACCGCTGGAGAAGCAGTCCAGAGCCGCGGTGACGCCCAGCTCATCCATGAGGATCTTGGTGATTTGCTTGACAGTGCTCTTGATCTTGTTCTTGGCACCCCTGAACTCGTTCTCGGCCCGATCCAGATCGCGCTGGGCGTCATCGACCGGATCCGGCTGGGTGGGTGCCGTTCGGTCATACCGGCCGTTGGTGCAGGCACCTGCGTTCTTCTGGCAGAAGGCCCGCTCGTCCGGGTCGTACAGGCCCGTCGGGTCGCTCGCGCTGACCGGGCGGTTGTGGGCGTATGCGTAGGCGTTGAGCTGCAGGGCGTCGTTGGTGTCGACGACCGGGTCCGGGGTGATGAATTTGCCCAGGAACGGGTCGTACTCGCGGGCGCCGATCGTCGTCAGGCCCGTCGAGGCGTCGATCGTGCCGCCGACGAAGCCCTTCTCACCCGGCCAGGTGCCCTGCGGAGTGCCCCGCTTGTTGCCGTACGGGTCCATCCGTCGCTGGGCGACCGCACCAGTCATCGCATCGATGGCCAGCTCGCCCGTTCCGTGGTGGTCGGACGCGAGGAACGACAGCTTGTTGTCCGGCGTGCGGACCGCAATGCTCTGGCCTGCGAAGGCGTAGTACCGCGTGGCCTTCGCCGTCGTCGATCCGGCGTCCAGCCGCAGCTCCATGCCCGGGAGGTACACCGTGGTGCCGGTGGCGTCCTTGCGCTGGATGCGGCTGCCGTCGGCTCCGTACAGGAAGGTCGTCTCCGACGCTTCGTTCTTGTCCGGAGTGGTGACGTCATCGGGCTGGCTGTTCTTCATGACCCGGCCGGACGCGTCGTAGGCAAGGGTCTGGGTGTTGCCTCCGATCGTGCGGGTGGTGGTGTTGCCCGCCGCGTCATAGCCGTACGTGTACTGGCGGTCGCCGGTCGGGGTGTTCTCCACGACCTTCTCGACCCGGTGGGTCCCCGCCTGGTAGGAGAAGGTGCGCTTGACGTCCTTCGCCGCGTTCAGGCCGGTGTCGTGCGCCGTCTCGGTGAGGCGGTTGCCCACCGCGTCGAAGGTGTACGAGTTCCAGTACGGCGCCGAGCCGCCCAAAGCGCCGGAGCCGGGAGCCTGGTTGCAGGCTGCCGGGCCCGAGCCGGAGACCGGGGCCTGGCTGCCCACCGTACCCGCCGCGGCGGCCGCGGTCTTCGTGGTGGCCGGGGTCCAGGACTCCGTCATCCGGTTCTGGTAGTCGTACGCGAAGCACTGCAGGTCAGGCGCGCCTGCTCCTGCCGTGTCCGCGATCGACCTGACATTGCCGATCTGGTCGTACGAGTAGTTCGACTCCTTGGCCGGACCGGTGGTGGAGCCGTAGACGTCCACCTTCGACTTGGTCAGGCGGTCGGTTCCGGTCTCGTACTCGTAGGTCTGCCACGCCTTCTTTCCGCCGGTGTTCAGCTCCAGCTGCTGGAGCAGGGTCCGGCCCGACCAGATGGCGTTGGTGACGTACGACGTCGTGCCTGTCATCGTCTTCAGGCGCTGGATGTCGTCGTAGCCGTAGGCGAGGGTCTCGGCGGCCAGGCCGCCGGCCGCGGGGAGCGAGTCGCTCTGCTTGGTGCCGTCACGGTTGAACGCGCTGCCGAAGACGTAGGTTCCGGCCAGTCCGGTGCCCGAGGAGGCGGGGACGGTGTAGGCCGTCTTCAGCGGCTGGTAGAACTCGTCCATCGCTTGGACGACCATGGCGAAGTATTCGGTCGCGTTGGTGTAGCGCAGCGACGCCCATTCCATGCCGAGCCAGCCGGCCTTGTCGTAGCGCCGTTCGGTCAGCTTGGTGCCGGTGTTCGCCGGGCCGTCCCACGTCGTCAAGGGTCGGCTGAGCTTGTCGTAGACCGTTGAGACCGTCTTGCCGCGTGCGTCCGTCGTGGAAACGGGGCGGTCTACCTCGTCGTACGTGGTCGACCGCTTGCCGGAGTCCGGATCCACCGCCTCCGTCATGCGGTCCAGCTGGTCGTACTTGAATGACCACACGTTGCCCGCCGCGTCGGTGAGCTGCTTCAGCTTGCCCGAGGGGGTATACGCGTACTTCGTGGTGTCGTACCCGGACGTCGGTCCGGCCGGAACCGGGGAGGCACCCTTGTAGTGGCGGACCTCAATGGTCCGGGCCTGCGCGTCCGTGAGAGTGGTGGTCGGCGTGCCGCCCACCGGGGGGTCGATGTGGATCCGGTCGCCGCCGTGGACGTACGTCGTACGCCACTGCTCGCCGCCCGCCACCGCGAAGATCTCGGCGGTCGTGCGGCCCAGCCCGTCGTACTCGTACAGGGCCTGGGCGCCGACATCGCCGTTGCGGACGATCAGAAGCTCGTCCGAAGCCGCCCCCACCGCGTTGTAAGTGCTGTTGACCTTGGCGACCTTGCCCGTCGGGCTGTAGAAGGTGTCGGCCACCATGCGGGTGCCGCTCGGGCCTTCGGTCTGCTTCTGGCGGGGCCGCAGCCGGCTGTCGTACAGCTGGTATTCGGCGCCGTACGAGCCGTCGATCTCGATCTTCTCCGTCTTGACGGAGACCGGCTTGTCGGTGCGGAAGTTGTAGCTGTACTTGATGCTGGGGGTCTGGCCGGCAGACTTGGAGCGGTCCGGCAGCCACACCGATGTGATGCGGCCGAGCGGGTCGAACGCGAAGTCGCTGCGCTTGCCGTTCGGGTCGGTCTGGCCGGTGGACCGGCCCCAGGCAGGGGCGTAGTCAGTGGTGGTGATGTGGCCCAGTGCGTTGGTGACCTGGCTCTTGGAGATCAAACCGTTGACGTCGATGTACACCGTCTTCGTCTCGGCGCCCGAGGCATCGGTCTGCGACGTCGGACGGCCGAAGCCGTCGTAGGTAGTGGTGCCCGTGACCTGGTAGGTGGCGGCGGTCCCGCTGTGCGAGGTCATCCGCTCGGCCTTCGTCGCGTTGCCCGCGGTGGGCGCGGCTCCGAATGCCAGGCCGTCGTAGGAGGTGCGCTCGTCGGAGAGCACCTGGGTCTTGCGGTCGGGGGTTGACGCGCACTTGACCGAGACGGTCTCGGTGCGCGAGACCATGCTGAGCAGGTTCGTAGCCGTGTTGTCTGCGTAGCTGGTGCGCGTGCAGGTGTCGTCAGCGGTGGTGGACAGGTCGCCCAGATCCTCCGAGACGAGGACGCGTCCTGTGCCGTTGGCCAGGTCGTAGGTGGTGTTCGTTTCGGTTTCGCGACGGCCGTCGCCGCCCTCGGTCACGGTGAAACCGCGTGTCTTGACGGTCTTGGTGAGCGAGGCGTGGCTGGTGCCCCAGGGATTGGTGTCCGTCGCAGTGTGGTGCCGCATCGGCGTCTTGATGATCTTGGACACGAGTGTGTCGCCGTTGTAGGTGGCGGCCTCCAGCTCGTGGCCCGTGAACTCCTTGTGGTCGGTGTGGGCGCCACCCTCCGAGTCGGTGACGACAGACGAGCGGGCACCGCCGCCGGGCAGCTTGTCGCCGTTCATGCCCTGGAGGTAGGTGTAGTCGACACGAGTAGGCTGCGAGGCCTCGCCGCCACTGGTGACCTTGACCTTGCCGTAGCCCTGCCAGCCACCCCAGGTGAGGTACTTGTCCTCGGTGATCCCGTCCGGTTCGGCCTTACGCCAGGCCGCGGGTCCCTGGTAGTCGTACTTGGTGACCTGGTCCGGCGCGCCGCCGGTCCGGTCGGTCTCGACGACCTGTGAGACCACATACTTGTGGAACCAGTCGGTGATCGGGTCGAGGAATCCCGGCGGGGACCAGACGACCGGGTAGCACCGCTTGGTGGACTCCCCCGGCGTGGGCAGTGCGTCCTTCGTGCACTCCGTCGGCGCGTAGTTGACGTCCAGCTGGGCGCCGGTCTCGCTCAGGACCGTGGAGAGGCGGAAGCGGTGGAAGGGGGCGATGGACTCGCCGAGGCCGTCGACCCGGTTGGCGAGCTGGGTTCCCATGAGCTCGACCGAGGGGACCTTGGCGCTGCCGCCCTTGCGGCCCTCGTGGTCGATCTTCGACAACCACAGAGTCTTGGACTGGTCACCGTTGTCGGTGAACTGGTGGGTGAACGTCCAGGCGTCCACGTCCTCGTAGGTCGTGGCGTCCTTGCGGATCTGGGTGGTGACGCCCGTCAGCCGCTGGCGGGTCCAGAAGGACGCGGCGACCTGGGTGGTGTTGCACTTGGTGTTCGCCGCGCAGTACCGGTCCATCGGGACGTCCGGCCAGAATGCTGCGTTCTCCTTCTTGAAATCGGCCGGGAGGCACTTGAAGGTGTCGGTCGGCAGGCAGCGCTCCTGCGTCGTGAACATGACGCGGGCCGGGGCCTTGGCCGAGTAGACGGAAGCCTCGCGCTGACCGTAGTCGATGCGCTTGAGGTAGCCGCCGGACGTGTACGGGGTTCCGTTGACGTCGGTCTTGCGGTTGAGGGCGTAGTGGTTGGTCTCCTTGCCGTAGAAATACGACATGACGTTGCCCTGGCGGTCCTTGACGTAGTCGAGGTTCCAGCGCCAGGCCTGCTGGCACCACGCGCTCGTGAACGTCGCGTTGTGGCAGGGCTCACCCGCGTTGTTGCCGAAGACCGGGGCGGTCCAGACGGAAGCGGTCTCCTCGTTGCCGGAGGCCCAACCGGGCAGCCGGTTCCTGCCGAAGTAGTACTCGGTGCCGTCGGTCGTGGTGATCTTCCAGTGCTCACCGTTGTCGTCGCCGTTGACGGCGTCGATGAGCTGCTCGACCTTTGAGCCGTCGTCGGCGGCGAACCGCCACTTGCCGTCCGCGTCGCCCTTGACCAGCTCGGTGGCCGTGCCGTTGAGCATCACGGTGGCGTTGTCGAAGGCCCAGCACTGCTCGGCCGAGCTGCTCTGGCCGTCCTTGGAGCAGGGCTTGTAACGGCGCTCCACGTAACCGGGTTCGTAGGAGAAGCCCTCACCGAGCCAGGAACCCTGGTTGTTGGTGTCGGAGGTGCGACCGTCCGCGGACTGGGAGGAGTAGCCGAGCCCGATGGTGGGTGCCAGGCCTCCGGGAGCGGGCGGCGTGCGCAGCGGATAGGACCAGGAGAATCCGCCCGAGGAGTTGGCCACGCTCCACTTCGAGGAGGGAGCGAGAGGGGTGGCCGCGTAATTGCCCTGCGACGAGGAGTCGCCGACGGCGAGGGCAACCATGGCTCCGGTTGCTTCGGTGCCGGCCGCCGCCATCGTCATGGCTGCGGGCCGTGCCGCCGCGGAGACGTCCGCGGAGACGGTCTTCGCCTTCGGATCGTTGACCGTCTTCAGCGGCTTCGGGAGTTCAGGGCAGGCAGCGGTGCCGGGATCGGCCACAGCGGCGCATGCCGGAAGCTCTACGAGGCGCAGTCGGGAGCCGTACCCTCCGCCGAACCCGTCGGCGAAGGCGGAATAGTCGATGTCCAGCCTCACCTGGCCCGAGTTGTCACCGACGTCCGTGCGCTGGACGCGCAGCAGAGCGCCGGCGCCCAGCTTCGCGGCCCGCTCGGGGGCCAGTACGTCCACCTGCACCTTGGCGGGCTGCTTGGCCACGGCCGCGGACCGGAACGGGGCCGTCGACACCTTGGCCCCGGGGTCCTTGGGGGCCGTGACGCCAACGGGGAGCCCACCCACCTTCACCTTGGCCGCTGCCGGTTTCCCTCCGGCCTGCACGGGCAGTTCGGTGTTGCCGCGTCCGGGCCAGACAGGCTTGTCCAGCTTCTTGACCGCGGCCTTGGCGGTGGCGTTGGCCGGGCGCCCCTTGGCCTTGGCCTTCGTCCCCTTGACCGGGTCGCCGAAGTCTTGGACTCCGGGTCTCTTGGTGCCGACGGGGGCGGCAGCCTCCACAGCTTGGACGGACGAGGCGGACAGAGCAAGGCTCAGTCCGATGACGACGGACCCCAGCGTCCGCCGTGACATGCGCCGATTGAGCAATCGGCCGCGTAGAGACATCAGTGCACTCCACAGGAATGGACAGGAAAAACTGCATGAACGGACAGGTGTGCCCGCCCGGTACGGGGCGGGCACACCTGTCCGGAAGGAGGGCTAGCGGTCGGTGAGCTCTCCGGTTCCGGCCAACTGGACGACGGCCGTGGAATCGAGGGCGCCGCCATATGCGCGGACCTCGTCGATCGCTCCGGCGAAGTACTCGGCGTTGCCGAGCGCCGAGCGGCCGACCTGCAGGCCGCCGGTGGCGGCCCAGGTGGTGTTCTCGACGCCTTGCGCCGAGGCCGCCAGCTGTCCGTTGACGTACAGGCGGATCTGGCCGGCGAAGGCGTCGTAGACGACGGCCAGGTGCTGGCCCACGGGGTTGGTGTCGGGCAGGGCCTGGTCGTCGGAGAAGACCTTCACGGGGGCTCCCGCCGTGTCCGACCCCGCAACGGCGAGCTCCCAGCGCTTCGTGGCAGCCTGGTAGCGGACCTGGACACGGTTGGCTTTCGCCCCGGGCAGGGAGAACACCGTCTGCGACGCTGTGGCGTCGAGCGAGCCGAGCTGGACTCGGGCAGACAACGTGAAGCTCTGGCTTCCCGTGACCGGGGCGTTGGCAGTCGAGGCGTAGTCCCCGTCACCATCCAGAACGAGTTGGCCCGCGCCCACCATGGGAGCCGTCGCGAACGGGTCCAACACGTCGGGAATGTAGATCGAGGCGTTCCCGGCCAAGGCCAGTGCCTGCCCCTCGGCGACCCGGTTGGGAGCCATCCCGAGCTCTGCAGAGTTCAGCTGCCAATACCCCTTGCGGTCGGGCTTGACCGTCGTGATCTCGCTGATCTGGGTCGGCAGAAGGGGCCTGCCGAAGACACGAACCTCTGCAAGATCACCTGCGAAGGCACCCTCGTAGCCGGCCTTGTCGATGTGGCGGCCGATCTGGAGCGGACCGTACGACTTCCAGACGGAGCGGCGGGTCATCTCGCCCTTCAGCTCCTTGTTGACGTACAGCTGCAATTTGCCCGCTGCGCCGTCGTACAGACCGGTCAGCAGCACCCACTCGTCCTTGACCGGGACGACTCCCGTGGAGACGGCCTTCCACTCACCGAGCGTGTCCACGTCACCGACGGGGATGGAGAACTTCCACGTCTTCGCGACGGCGTCGTAGCCGAGGAGGAAGCCCGGCTCACCCGTGCCGTCCTGGCTGACCACAGTCATATCGCGGTCGAGGCTGGTCGGACGGACCCAGGCACTGACACTGAAGCCCTTGAGGGTGTCCAGCACCGTGCTGCCGGCGTCGATCCAGCTGTTGGCGGTGCCGTCGAAGTGGGCCGCCGAGTCGATGGCCCCACCCGGTCCGGGCACGCCGAAGGTCACGCCGGTGCCGAAGCCGGCCGGGTACTTGCCGGTCTCCTCGTCGGCCGCGTTGCCGCCCGGAGCGTCGGCCAGGTTCCACTGGGCGGCGGCAGCGGCACCCGCAGCCACGTAGAAGCTGTGTCGGGCGATGGCACTCGCGTGCCCCGCCTTGTCGACGGCCATCGCGTCGACCCAATGGGGGCCGGGACGCGTGGGTGTCCAGCTGACCGAGACGGAGGCGCCGGCCGTGGAGGCGGACACCTCCTTGTAAGGCAGCTCACCGTCGAAGGAGTACCGGTACTTCACGATGTCCGTGTCGGGCACGGCGTCGTCCGGGTTGGGTGAGAGGGTGAACGTGCCGGGAGCACCCACGCCGTCGTGGTATTCCTTGGTGTCCGGGTACTCCGTGGAGATCACGTTCGGCTTGCCCGGGAAGGACTTGTCGTACGTGAATTCGCACTTGGCGCTCCAGGGGCCCCAGCCGTCCCCGTCATGAGCGGCGACGCTCCAGGAGATCACCGTGTTCTCCGGTATGGCGGATTGCACGATGTGCTCGAACGGCGTCGATGTCGTGGGCGCCTTGTATTCCGTGTCGTGTTCGTAAGACGCGGCCGTACCGGACGCGTCCTTCCACTCGACCTTGAAGCGGACCTTGACCTGCTCACCCGCGTCTTCGTCATTGGCGACGGCACGGAGCGTCGGCGGCACGTCGGTATAGGGCCGGCTCCCTCCGGTGACACAGGGGCCGCCGGGGTTCGACGACATGGCGCCGGCACTGATGGTGCCGGGCAGCGTGTTGTAGCTGATGGACAGGTACGCGTTGCCGCACACCCGCTTCCAGCCGCCGAAGGTGCTCTCGTCCTGGGCCTTGAGATTGAACACCATCGAGGGCCAGCCCTCGTTGGCGGCCGTGCGCACGCTGTTGGTCAGGCCTCCTGTCGCACCGGACTTGAAGTGCATGTTGGCCTGTGACTCGCAGCTGGTCGGCTGGATCTTCTGGTTCAGCGTCTCCAGAGTTGTCAGCGCGGCGCTCTGGGTGTTGGACCAGTTGCTGGTGCTGTCGAGGCGGGCGCTGCCGTCTCCGATGCGCTGCAGCTGGATGGGTTCGGCACGGGCATCGGCCCAATACACATGTTGGACGCGGGCGCTGAACGTCGCGCCGAGGACCTGCTTGCCCCTGTAGAAGGACAGCGGAATCTGGAAGGCGACGCGGCGTACGCCGACGCCGGCGCAAGAGGCGGCGCTGTAGTCCGTCGGGCATTTGCCGACACCTGCGCTGCCGGAGTACTGCCACTCGCCGACAGAAGGCTTGCCTGACATGACAGCGGTCCAACCAGAGCGATCCGTCGTCCTCTGGATCGGGTCGATCACGACGGGGAAGACGGTGGCACCGTCGCGCAGCAGCTTCTGATCGGGAACAAGGGTCAGCTTGTCGGCAGACACCTCGATGCCGAGGGGCGCCGCCTTCCCGCCTCCGCCCGGGCCTTCCAGGGAAGGAGCGAGCGCTGCGGCGGCGTCCTTTCCGCCGGGCGCGTCTGCGCGAGCCGCGGAAAGGGACTGGGCGATGGCCTTGGGGCCCTTGCTGCGTGCGGCGGCCTCTTGAGAGGCGGTGGAGTCCCACATCGTCGGCGCACCGGACTGGAAGACCGTTCCACCGACCACGCTGTCCTCGGCAGTGACGGCGCCGTCTGCGCTCTTCTTGTACGTCAGGCCCTTGGCCTTGAGCCCGAGGTCCAGGCGCTGTAGCCGGGGATCGGCTGCAGCCTGGGGAGTCTTGACGACCAGAAGGTGACCGAAGCCGTTCGCTTCTGCGCGGACCTTGAGGTCGACGCCCGGCAGCGCATCCGGGTACGTGGCGGTGTCCCCTTCGAGGACCGGCGCGGCGAGCTTCCCGTAGGGCCAGGTCAGCGCCATCTCATGGGTACCGCGGCGCATGGTGACGAACGGCTTGCCCGCCGCACCGTCGGAGAAGCTCAGCCCGACGGTGGTCGCTTTGGGTGCGACGCTTCCGTCCGCCCTCTTGGACAAAGTCTTGTCGATACCGACCCATTTGCCGCTCTGCAGGGCATGGACCGGCTCGGTGTACTCGCGGGCCACGTACGTGCCGTCCGGCGCGGCGAAGATCTCCCGCTGCTCGGTGCGCAGCCCGAGGACCTCGACCTGCTTGCCGCTCCTGCGGGCTGCGACGAGCGCCTCCGCCTCGGTCTGGACGGGCGTGCCCACGGCCACCGTCTCGGTAGGCCGGGGATCCCGGTCCGACGGCATTCCCAGACCGACGGCCAGGGCGGCACCGGCCGTGACGGCGGCAACGGAGGTACGGACGGTCCAACGGACCGCTGACGTCTGCTTCGCCATCACCGGACCGCCGTTCCGAAGGTGCCGGTTCGGTGGGGAATCCCACCCTCTCCGGGCTTGAACGTCTGGGTCGGGGCTCCGCCCATGCCGACGTTCCACGGAAAGAGGTGGACCGCACGGCCCTCGACCGGCCCGTAGGGAATGCCGACGAAGAGGCCGGCGGGACTGCTGCCGAGACTCATGCCCGCGTACTGGCGCGGTGCGGCCGGCGTCGGTATGCCGTAGCCCGGTCCGAGAAGCACATCACTGTCGCCAGGGGGCCCGACCAGGGGCAGGATCTGCACCTGTCCGCGGTCGGTGACACCACTGGGGCTCTCCTTGCCGGGGATGCCGACGGCGACACGGGTGTTCTGCGGGGTACTGACCTTGTCGGGCTCGGTGTTGACGGCGACGACACGCTGTCCGAAATGATCGCCGGACGTGGCAGTACCCGACACACCGGAGCTCGCCTGATCGATGTACTGCGTCTCCTGGAATCCACCGCCCGCGGCGAGCCTGAAGACCTGGACCCCGCCCGAGTCCTGCGTGGTGCTCCTCTCCTCACCGGGTATGCCGACGACGAGGAGGGACTCCGTCGTACTCGTGGCACCTTCCGCTCGGTACGGCACGGCGGCGATCGAGGTGCCGAAACCGTCGCCCGTCTCGGAGGTTCCGAACACGTTCGGGGCATCCTGCGTGATGACGTTCAGCGGTGTGGGAACGCCGGAGACCAGGGTATGGCTGAACGTGGTCACCGACCCGGCGTCCACGTTCGTTCCCTGGGATTCCCCGGGAGAACCGACGGCAAGGTGGGTGGGGGTGGCTGCGATCGACGTCCCGAACCGGTCGTACGGCTCGACCGTGTCCGGCACCGCTCCGGCCGTCGCGGTGTCCTGGTTGATGATGCCGATGCTCACCGTAGAGGCGCCCGAGACATAGATCACGCCTCCCGCGTCGGGCGTGGACCCCAGATCCTCGCCTGGAGCGCCGATGGCGAGGAACGGAACCCCCGTCGAGGACTTCCCGGCCGCAACGGAGTAGCCCGTCCAGTCCTCGGCTTCGGCGGCACCGGAGAGCGGGGCCGTCCCCTGCAGATACTGGATGCTCGCCTTTCCGGCGGCCAGGCCGGCCGGCGAGCCGTAGGCGACCACGGCCCGGCCCGCGTCGGGGCGGCCGCCGACATCCTCGTAGGGAATGCCGACCGCCAGGTCCGAACAGCCGTCGAGGTCGGCGTCGTAGACGGCCAGGGAGTACCCGAACCCATCACCCGCTTCCGAGGCACCCGCCCTGGCGCTCTCCTGGGTCAGTTCGAAAGTGCCCTTTCCGCCGCCGTACACGATGTACACGACACCGGCTTTGGAAACACTGTTCACGGTCGCTTCGGCGTCGGCGATCACGGTGTCACGGACGCCGTCGCCATTGAAGTCGGATTCGACGCCGGAGCAGCCCTCGGCCGCGGCGGCCGGACTCGCAAGAGGGGTCGATCCAGCTGTCAGGGCCAGGGCCAGGGTTGTGGCACTCAGGGCCATGGACCCCCTGAGCGCATGCCGACTGAGCGCGCCGCGTGGCGCGCGGACTGTTCTGCTCACAGGGTGTGGTTCTGCCTTCGTCAGTTGTTGCGGGGCGCTAAGCGGCGCCCGGACAACTGTGGAAAGGCCTGGAACGTGAAGATGTGCACTACGGAGCGCCTACGACGCGACTTATGCGTGCACGAGCTCATCCCCCCGCTCGCCAGTGGTCCCCACCCGTGACAAGCCGCGTAAGCGTACGGCCACTTTGACGCACCGACTTGGCATGTACAAGAGCAATATCCGACATTGACCGATCAGTGATCTAACGGATTGATCACGAGTGCGAAAAAGGGCCCCGCCCGGTACCGGGGTCGGTACCGGGCGGGGCCCGTGACGCGGGCGACCGTCAGGTCGGTCGCGGTCAGCCTTCGGACGGGTCCGAGGCCGCCGGGGCGGCCTTCTTCGCCGCCTTCTTGGCCGTCGTCTTCTTCGTCGCCGTCGTCGTCTTCTTGGCGGCGGTCTTCTTGGCCGTCGTCGTCTTCTTCGCGGCGGCCTTCTTCGCCGGGGCCTTCTTGGCGGCCGTCTTGCGGGCCGTCTTCTTGGCCGGGGCCGCCTCCTCCCCGGCCGGGGCCTCGGCCTCGGGCTCGGCGGCGGCCGCCGGGGCGGGCTCCGACGGGGCCGTCTCGACGACGACCACCGCCGCCTCCGCGCCGGCCGGCGAGCCGGCGGGCGAGGTGGCCTTGCGGACGGCGCGGCGCCGCGGGCGGGCCGGCGCTGCCGCGGGGGCCTCGGCCTCGGCCGGAGCGGGCTCCGGCTGCGGCTCGGCGGCGGGCTCCGGCTCGGCGGCGGCGGCCGGCTCGGGCTCCGGCACCACGGCCGGCTCGGGCTCCGGCTCGGCCTCGACGGCCGGGGCGGGCTCCGCCGCCGGGGCGGTCGCCTTGCGGGTGGCGCGGCGGCGCGTCCGGCCCTTCGGCTCGGCCTCGACGGTGTCCGACGCGGCCACGGCCTCGGCGACGGCCTCCGCGGCCGGCTCCAGCACCGTGTCGGCCGGCGCGGTGACCGGCTCGGCCTCCACCTCGACCACCGGTGCCGGCGCGGCCTCGACCGCAGGCGCCGCAGCGGGAGCAGCGGCGGCACGCGGGGCACCCGCGGCGGCGGTCGCCTTGCGCGTGGCACGGCGCCGGTTGCGGCGGCTGCTGATCCCGGCCGCGGCCTCCGCCTCGGCGACGCTGCTGTACAGCTCCTCGTCGGGGGCGAACGCCGGCTCGGGCAGCGCGATCGGCGCGGCCGCCTCGGCGGCCACCTCGGCCTCGGTCTCCGCCTCCGGCTCGGCCACGGCGACCGCCTCGGCGGCCTCCACGGCCTCGACCTCGTGGTCGTGCTCGTGGCCCCGGCCGCCGCGCCGCTTGGCACGCTTGCCGCCGTTGCCGCCGGCCGCGGACGCCGCGTCCATGTGGACGATCACGCCGCGCCCGTTGCAGTGGACGCAGGTCTCGGAGAAGGACTCCAGCAGGCCCTGGCCGACCCGCTTGCGGGTCATCTGGACCAGGCCCAGCGAGGTGACCTCGGCGACCTGGTGCTTCGTACGGTCGCGGCCCAGGCACTCCAGCATGCGCCGCAGGACCAGGTCGCGGTTCGACTCCAGGACCATGTCGATGAAGTCGATGACGACGATGCCGCCGAGGTCGCGCAGCCGCAGCTGGCGCACGATCTCCTCGGCCGCCTCCAGGTTGTTCCGGGTGACGGTCTCCTCGAGGTTGCCGCCCTGGCCGGTGAACTTGCCGGTGTTGACGTCGATGACGACCATCGCCTCGGTCTTGTCGATCACGAGGGAGCCGCCGGAGGGCAGCCACACCTTGCGGTCGAGCGCCTTGGCGAGCTGCTCGTCGATCCGGTACGTGGCGAAGACGTCGACCTCGGACGTCCAGCGCTGCAGGCGGCCGGCCAGGTCGGGGGCGACGTGCGAGACGTAGCCGTGGATGGTCTCCCAGGCGCTGTCGCCGCTGACGATGACCTTCGAGAAGTCCTCGTTGAAGATGTCGCGCACGACGCGGACGGTCATGTCCGGCTCGCCGTACAGCAGGCTCGGCGACGACGTCGTGATCTGCTTCGACTTCTTCTGGATCTCCTCCCACTGCGCCTGGAGGCGCTCGACGTCGCGGCGCAGCTCGTCCTCGCTGGCGCCTTCGGCGGCGGTGCGCACGATGACGCCGGCGTCCTCGGGGACGATCTTCTTGAGGATGGTCTTCAGGCGGGCGCGCTCGGTGTCGGGCAGCTTGCGGCTGATGCCGGTCATCGAGCCCTCGGGCACGTAGACCAGGTAGCGGCCGGGCAGCGAGACCTGGCTGGTCAGGCGGGCACCCTTGTGGCCGATCGGGTCCTTGGTGACCTGGACGAGCACGGACTGGCCGGACTTCAGGGCGGTCTCGATGCGGCGCGGCCCGTTGGCCATGCCGAGCGCCTCGAAGTTGACCTCGCCTGCGTACAGGACGGCGTTGCGGCCCTTGCCGATGTCGATGAAGGCGGCCTCCATGGACGGCAGCACGTTCTGGACCTTGCCCAGGTAGACGTTGCCGACGTACGAGGTGGCCTCTTCCTTGTTGACGTAGTGCTCGACGAGCACGTTGTCCTCGAGGACGCCGATCTGGGTGCGGTCGCCGTTCTGGCGGACGACCATGACGCGTTCGACGGCCTCGCGGCGCGCCAGGAACTCGGCCTCGGTGATGATCGGCACGCGGCGGCGGCCCTGCTCGCGGCCCTCGCGGCGGCGCTGCTTCTTGGCCTCCAGGCGGGTCGAGCCCTTGATGGACTGGACCTCGTCGGACTCGGGCTTCTCGCGGACGGGGCGCGGCTCGCGGACCTTGACGACGGTGCGTACGCCGTCCTCGTCACCGGCGTCGGAGTCCGCGGCGGCGTCACCGCTGCGGCGGCGACGGCGGCGGCGGCGTCGGCTGGAGGCGGTGCCGAGGGCGCCGGCCTCCTCGGCCTCGTCCTCGTCCTCCTCGGTTTCGGCGGCCTCCTGGTCCACGGCGTCGGCATCGTCCTCGGCGGCCTCGTCGAGCTCGGAGGCCTCGCCGCGGCGGCGACGGCGGCCACCGCGGCGGCGGCGGCGGGACGGGCGCTCGTCGGAGTCGTCGGCCTCGTCCTCGTCGAGGTCGGCGGCCTCGGCCTCCGGCTCCTCGTCGGCGGGCTCGGGGGCGGCCTCGGCGGCGGGGGCCTCGACGGCACCGCGGCCGCGCCGGCGGCGGCGGCCGGACGGCTGCGCGGCGGGCGCCTGGACGGCCTCGACCTCGGCTTCGGCCTCCTCCTCGTCCTCTTCGGCCTCGTCCGCCTGGGCCTCGGCCGCGGCAGCGGCCGCGGCGAGGGCGGCGGTCTCCGGGGTCTGGAACATCGGCTCGGTGAAGACCGGAGCCTGGAACACGGGAACGGCGGGGCGCACGGCGCGGCGGGAGCGCGCCGGGGCGGCGGGCTCCTCCGCCGCGGGCTGCGCGGTGGCGGCGGCCGGGCTCTCGGCGGCGGGGGCGGCCGTGGCGGCGGCGCGGGTGGCGCGGCGGCGGCCGCGCTTGGGCGCGTCGACGGCGTCGGCCACGGTGACGGTGGCCTTGGGGGCCTCCTGCGCGACGGGCTCGGCGGCGGGCGCCTCGACGGAGGCGGCAGCGGCCTCGGCGACCGGGGCGGAGGCGGCGCGGGTGGCACGGCGGCGGGTCCGCGGAGCCGGGGCGGCGGGAGCCTCGACGGACGCGGCGGGCGCCTCGACGGACGCG
>NZ_JBVIGV010000003.1:183718-218401 GCF_055570615.1 Streptomyces sp. NPDC031121 | reverse complement strand
TGCGGCGGGAGCCTCGACGGCGGCGGGCGCCTCGACCACGGCGGCGGCTTCGGCAGCCGGGGCGGAGGTCGCCCGGGTGGCACGGCGGCGGGTCCGGGGAGCCGGGGCGGCGGCGTCCTCGACGGCGGCGGGAGCCTCGACGGACGCGGCGGGAGCCTCGACGGCGGCGGGCGCCTCGACCACGGCGGCGGCTTCGGCAGCCGGGGCGGAGGTCGCCCGGGTGGCACGGCGGCGGGTCCGCGGAGCCGGAGCGGCGGCCTCCTCGACGGCGGCCGGAGCCTCCACGGCAGCGGGAGCCTCGACCACGGCGGCGGCCTCGGCAGCCGGGGCGGCGGTGGCACGGGTGGCACGGCGGCGGGTCCGCGGAGCCGGGGCGGCGGCCTCCTCGACGGCGGACGGAGCCTCCACGGCAGCGGCAGGCGCCTCCACGACGGCGGCAGCCTCGGCAGCCGGGGCGGAGGCGGCGCGGGTGGCGCGGCGGCGGGGCCGCGGCGGGGCGGCGGGCGCGGCCTCGGCGGCGGGGGCGGCCGGCGCGGCCTCGACCGCTTCGGCGGCAGGTGCGGAGGCGGCGGCGGTCGCACCGGGCGGGCCGGCGGGACGCGACGCGGCACGGCGGCGCCTGCGCGGCGGCAGGTTGTCGCTCGGGCTGCCGTTGTCGATGCCGGCGGTGTTGTTGTTGGTCTCGTTGTCGAGCATGCGGGCGGTTCTCCCGTCACGCTCCCGGGCTCCGCGGCTGACATCCGGTCCGGCTCGGCTCCGCGCGTGTCGGCGCGGAGCCGGCCTCCGGGGCGCGTTCGCCTCACGGGAGCTGTAGTCCATGGCCGCCGGTTCCGTACGCTTTCGTACGGCCTGGCGGAAGTCTTCAGGTCGATGCGCGGCCCGACCCAGGTGGCTCCCGAGTACCAGGGCTGCGCGGCGGCGGCGACGCCCTTACGCGGCGGGACCTTCCGGCGCCTTCGCGTCGGCAGCCACGGCGGCCGTGGGTGGAGCGGCCGTGTCGGCCTCGCGGTCGGGCGCGAGCGGGTCGGTCACCGTGCCGGACTCCTCGTCGAAGAGCCCCTGCGCCAGCCTGGTCACCGCAGCGGGGACCGGCGGCGCCAGGTCGGCCACAGCTCGGAGACCGGACAGGACGTCGTCGGGTCGAACGGCAGGTGTCAGATGCCGAACAACCAGCCGCAGTATCGCACAGGCATTGTCCGCCGTCCTATCAGCCGGAGGAAGAACCTCCAGGGAGGCGACGGCGCCCCGGGTGTCGAAGGTGCGCATGCCGTTCTTGGTGCGGCGCTGCACCTCCACCTGCTCGGCGGCGAGGAAGGCCTCGGCCGCGCGCGCCGCCTCGGCGGAGTCGACCCCGTCGAGCCGCAGCTCCCACACGGAGGCGGTCAGCCGGTCGGCGAGGCCGGAGGTGCGGGCCTCGACGGCGTCGATGATGTCGAGGCCGAGCGGCATCGACTCGTCGAGCAGTTCGCGGAGCTTCTCCGGATCGCGGGGCTCCGTGAGCGCGATCTCCAGGTACTCGGCCTCGCTGCCGGTGCCGGTCGGCGCGGCGTTCGCGTAGGAGACGCGGGGGTGGGGGGTGAAGCCGGCCGAGTACGCCATCGGCACCTCGGCACGGCGCAGGGCGCGTTCGAACGCGCGCTGGAAGTCGCGGTGGCTGGTGAACCGGAGGCGGCCGCGCTTGGTGTAGCGCAGGCGGATGCGCTGCGCCACGGGTGCGGGGGGCGGGCCTTCGGGCTGTCGCTTGCCCAGGGGTTCTTCTCCTTGTGCGGGGCTCCGCGTCTCGCGCGTCGCCCTGAGGTCCGGGGGGACTGCCGGCCGTGCCCCGCGCCCCGGCTCGCCCCCGCCTCGGGGGCGGGGGGTGCTCGGGGGCGGGCAGGCGGCCTGTGGCTGTCGTACTACCCAGATTACGCGCCCCTGACCTCGCCGGTTCCCGGGGCGGTCACCCGAGGAGTACGCGGCGCACCTCGGCCCGGACCTGCCGGGCGGTGGTGCGCACGGTGCGCCCCGCCTCCCGCAGCAGGTGCCCGACCGGCGTGAGGACGTACCGGTACAGCTGCCGGCAGGGCCAGCCGACCAGCACCCACGCGGTCAGGGAGATCCCCCGCCACAGGGCCCGGGCGATCCGGCCGGCCACGTGCCAGGCCCAGACGAGGAGCTGCCACAGCGGCAGGAGCAGCAGGCGGTGGACGCCGCGGGCGAGCCAGGCGAGAGCCGTCCCGACGGGGACGAGCACCCACCGCCACACCGCCGCGGCGGTCCAGGCGACCGCCCGACCCACGGGAACGGCCAGGTACTCCCAGGCGGCGCGGAGCAGCCACAGCACCCCGCGCCCGACCGGCGCGAGCAGATACCGGTACACGGCCCATCCCAGCCACAGCACGGCGCGCCCGATCGGGGCGAGCAGGTACCCGTACACGGCCCGGCCCAGCCATACGAGGCCCTGCCCGGTCGGGGCGATCAGCCAGCGGTGGCCGGCGGAGCCC
Source organism: Streptomyces sp. NPDC031121 (assembly GCF_055570615.1). Taxonomy (NCBI): domain Bacteria; kingdom Bacillati; phylum Actinomycetota; class Actinomycetes; order Kitasatosporales; family Streptomycetaceae; genus Streptomyces; species Streptomyces sp. NPDC031121. Next base: position 215,918 of record NZ_JBVIGV010000003.1, on the reverse strand, counting down.
AGCCACCGCAGGCCGCGCCCGACAGGGGCGAGCAGGTACGCGTACAGGGCGCGGCCCGCGGGCGCGAGCAGGTACCGCCACAGCCCGACCCACGGCCAGACGAAGACCAGCCTGAGCAGCACGCCCAGCACCCACCCGGTGCCGCGGAGCACGGGCCCGAGGACGTGGGTCCACAGCGGCCCGAGCACGTGCCGGTACAGGGCCCGCGCACCGGCGGCGAGCAGCTCCCACACCACCCGCACGGGCAGCACGACGAGCACGGCGACGATCTTGACGGGCACCCGGAGCACCCCGGTGAGGCAGCCTTCGCCCTGGCCGGCGGAGGGTCGGTTGACGCGTTCCATGCCCCCAAGGACACAGGAACGCCCCCGTGCCGTTGCAGCGGGGGCGCGGATCTTCACCCGGATCCCGCCCGGCGGCCGGAGCACCTGCGGACGAGGCAGGCGCTCCGGGCTGATTCCGGGCGGGGCGGGAGGTCCTACTTGTTGACGACCGTCAGCGGCAGGAGCTTCTTGCCCGTGGGGCCGATCTGGATGTCGAGCCCGAGCTGAGGACAGACGCCGCAGTCGAAGCAGGGGGTCCAGCGGCAGTCCTCGACCTCGGTCTCGTCGAGGGCGTCCTGCCAGTCCTCCCAGAGCCAGTCCTTGTCGAGGCCCGAGTCGAGGTGGTCCCAGGGCAGGACCTCCTCGTAGGTGCGCTCGCGCGTCGTGTACCAGGCCACGTCGACGCCGTACTGCGGGAGGGCCTTCTCGGCGCACTCCATCCAGCGGTCGTAGCTGAAGTGCTCGCGCCAGCCGTCGAAGCGGCCGCCGTCCTCGTACACGGCGCGGATGACGTCGCCGATCCGGCGGTCGCCGCGGGAGAGCAGGCCCTCGACGATGCCCGGCTTGCCGTCGTGGTAGCGGAAGCCGATGGAGCGGCCGTACTTCTTGTCGCCGCGGATCTTGTCGCGGAGCTTCGCCAGGCGGGCGTCCGTCTCCTCCGCCGACAGCTGGGGGGCCCACTGGAAGGGGGTGTGCGGCTTGGGGACGAAGCCGCCGATGGAGACGGTGCAGCGGATGTCGTTCTGGCCGGACACCTCGCGGCCCTTGGCGATCACGTTGACCGCCATGTCACCGATCTGGAGGACGTCCTCGTCGGTCTCGGTCGGCAGGCCGCACATGAAGTACAGCTTCACCTGGCGCCAGCCGTTGCCGTAGGCGGTGGCGACGGTGCGGATCAGGTCCTCTTCCGAGACCATCTTGTTGATGACCTTGCGCATGCGCTCGGAGCCGCCCTCGGGGGCGAAGGTCAGGCCGGAGCGGCGGCCGTTGCGGGTGAGCTCGTTCGCCAGGTCCACGTTGAACGCGTCGACGCGGGTCGAGGGGAGGGACAGGCCCACCTTGTCGTCCGCGTAGCGGTCGGCGAGGCCCTTGGCGATGTCGGCGATCTCGGTGTGGTCCGCGGAGGACAGCGAGAGCAGGCCGACCTCCTCGAAGCCGGTGGCCTTCAGGCCGCGGTCCACCATCTCGCCGATGCCGGTGATGCTTCGCTCCCGCACGGGGCGCGTGATCATGCCGGCCTGGCAGAAGCGGCAGCCGCGGGTGCAGCCGCGGAAGATCTCGACGGACATCCGCTCGTGGACGGTCTCGGCGAGCGGGACCAGCGGCTGCTTGGGGTACGGCCACTCGTCGAGGTCCATGACGGTGTGCTTGGACACGCGCCACGGCACGCCGGAGCGGTTGGGGACGACACGCCCGATGCGGCCGTCGGGCAGGTACTCGACGTCGTAGAAGCCGGGGACGTACACGCCGCCGGTCTTGGCGAGGCGCAGCAGCAGCTCCTCGCGGCCGCCGGGGCGGCCCTCGGCCTTCCAGGCGCGGATGATCTCGGTGATGTCGAGGACGGCCTGCTCGCCGTCGCCGATGACGGCGCAGTCGATGAAGTCGGCGATCGGCTCGGGGTTGAAGGCGGCGTGGCCGCCGGCGAGGACGATCGGGTGGTCGACGGTGCGGTCGCGGGCTTCGAGGGGGATGCCCGCGAGGTCCAGCGCCGTGAGCATGTTGGTGTAGCCCAGCTCGGTGGAGAAGGACAGGCCGAAGACGTCGAAGGCGCCGACGGGGCGGTGGCTGTCGACGGTGAACTGCGGCACCTTGTGCTCGCGCATGAGCTCTTCGAGGTCGGGCCACACGCTGTACGTGCGCTCGGCGAGGACGCCCTCGCGCTCGTTCAGCACCTCGTAGAGGATCATGACGCCCTGGTTGGGGAGCCCGACCTCGTACGCGTCCGGGTACATGAGCGCCCACCGGACGTCACACGAATCCCACGGCTTGACGGTGGAGTTGAGTTCACCGCCGACGTACTGGATGGGCTTCTGCACATGCGGGAGCAGAGCTTCGAGCTGTGGGAAGACCGACTCGGACATCACGCGACTTTCGTGAAGCGGGCAGGGGGTGACTCTCTAGCGTAACCCGAGGGGCCGGGCACGCCGGACGGTGTGATCACCGCCTACGGGCGGAGGCCCTTCTTGCGTGCCCGGCGTGCGACCTTGTCCCATACGTGCGGTAGGTCGCGTTCGCTCCGGGCGGCCAGGGCGTCCTCGCGGGCGTAGAGGACACCCCAGGTGAAGGCGTTCTCGCCGGCCGCGGCCGCCTGGACGGAGAGGTCGCGGAGGGCTTCGCGGGCGACGACGCCGTCCTGGTGGTCGCCGAGCAGGGTCTGGACGGCCTTGAGGTCCTTGCGCAGGCGCTTGGCCGGCTTGCCGAGCGCCGGTTCGGCCGCCTCGGCGGCGTAGCGGGCCCGTTTCGCGGCCTTGCGGGCGGCGTGCAGGGCGAGGTCGCGCTCGTGGCCGGGGTCGAGGGCGAGGGCGTCGGCGATGCGGCCGGCGAGGCGGTCGTACTCGCGGCGGACGGCCTTGGCGAGGACGGGCCCGGCGGGCTTGCCCGCGGCGGGGAGCAGCGGCGGGTCCGCGAGCAGGGCGTCGACGGAGTCGAGGAGGGCGAGGTGGCGGGGGGAGTCGAGGGCGGCGAGGGCGCGGCGGCGGGACTCGGCGCGGCGGCCGTTGTTCCAGGTGCGCAGGCGGCCGCGGACGGGTCCGAGGAGGAGGTGGTGCGGGAGTTCGCCGATGCGGGTCCGGAAGCGTTCGTGGAGGACTTCCTGGTCGCGGTCGACGCCGAGTTCGCCGGCGAGCCGGCGCAGTTCGTCGCCGAGGGGGTCGGTGGCCGCGCGGTCGAGGACCTTGCTGTACGCCTTGAGGGCGCTGCGCAGGCGCCGGCTGGCGACGCGCATCTGGTGGACGGCGTCGGGGAGGTCGCGGCGGACGGCGGGGTCGTGGGCGACGAGGGAGTCGCGCTGCTCGCGGAGGTAGGCGAGGACGTACGCGCCCGCGGTGCCCTCGGCGGGTCCGGGGCGGGGTGCGGGGGCGGCGGCGGTGCCGGTCTCGGCGAGGGCGCGGGCGAGTTTGGAGGGGCTGTCGGAGGCCCGGATGCCGGCTTTCCGGAATTTCTTGGCGACGGCGTCGAGGAGGGCGGGGTCGGTGCCCTCGGCGAGTTCGACCTCGATCTCGGTCCAGTCGGCGGTGGCGGCGTCGGCGTCGCCGGCCTGCCGGGATTCCGCGTGGACGGTGTCGGTGGAGAGTTCGGCGAGGAGGGTGCCGTCGGCGTCGAGGAGGTGGCTGATGCGGCGGGTGGAGCGGAGCCTGATCTGCGGGACGAGGCCTGCGTCGCGGACGCGGGAGCGGACGAGGGCGGCGAGGTGGCGGGGGACGGTGTCGGCGAGGGGGGCGCCGATCTCGTCGCGGACGCCCGGGGAGACGGGCAGTTTGAGGTGCCAGCCGGCGTCGGTGCCGCCGGTGCGGCGGCGCAGGGTGACGCCGTCCGCGGCGAGCCGCTGGTCGGGGGTGTCGTAGTAGACGGCGTCGAGGTCGGCGGTGCCGCGGTCGGCGACGGCGGCGATCCCGGCGGTTCCGGCCAGGTCGGGGATGCCGCGCCGTTCGGCCTCGGCCGTCGTGAACTCGAATTTGCGTTCGATCTCGCGTGTGGTGTCGGCCATGCACCGAACTTAGACCCGGTCGGCGGGCGGCTGCAGGGCGAACGGGCGCCCGCGCGGCGAAACGGAGGAGATCCGGCCGCGGAGCGGCCCCGCCCGGCGCCCCCGCCTACCGCCCCTCCCGACGCCTGACCCGCCGCCCTACGCCGACATCGGACGCTGCACCTTGATCGACTGGAGCAGCCCGATGGCCACCCACACCGCGAACATGGACGACCCGCCGTAGGAGACGAACGGCAGCGGCAGCCCGGCCACAGGCATGATCCCGAGCGTCATGCCGATGTTCTCGAAGGACTGGAAGGCGAACCAGGCGATGATGCCGGCGCAGACGATGGTCCCGTACAGCTCGGGGGTCTCCCGGGCGATCACGCAGGCGCGCCAGAGGATGACGCCGAGCAGGACGAGGATGAGGCCGGCGCCGACGAAGCCGAGCTCCTCCCCCGCCACGGTGAAGACGAAGTCGGTCTGCTGCTCGGGGACGAACTGGCCGGTGGTCTGGGAGCCCTTGAACAGCCCCGCTCCGGTGAGTCCGCCGGAGCCGATGGCGATGCGCGCCTGGTTGGTGTTGTAGCCGACGCCTGCGGGGTCGAGTTCGGGGTTGGCGAAGGCCGCGAAGCGGTTGATCTGGTACTCGTCGAGGATGCCGAGCTGCCAGACGAGGACGGCGCCGGCGACGCCGGAGCCGAGGAGGCCGAAGACCCAGCGGTTGGAGGCGCCGGAGGCGAGCAGGACGCCGAGCACGATGACGATCATGACCATGACCGACCCGAGGTCGGGCATGAGCATGATGATGCCCATGGGGGCGGCCGCGAGCAGCAGGGCCTTGACGACCGTGCGGTGGTCGGGATGGGCGATGTCGCCCGCGTCGACCCGCGCGGCCAGCAGCACCGCCATGACCAGGATGATCGTGATCTTGACGAACTCGGAGGGCTGGAGCGAGAAGCCGCCGCCGAGGACGATCCAGGCGTGGGCGCCGTTGATGGTGGCGCCGAGCGGGGTGAGCACCGCGATGATCAGCACGAGGGAGATGCCGTAGAGGACCGGCACGGCCCCGCGCAGCGTGCGGTGGCCGAGCCAGATCGTGCCGATCATCAGGACGAGCCCGATGCCGGTGTTCATGGCGTGGCGGACGAGGAAGTAGTACGGGTCGCCCTGGTTGAGCTGGGTCCGGTTCCTCGTCGCCGACCACACCAGCAGGGTGCCGAGGAGGGACAGGGCGAGCGCCGAGAGGAGTATCGGCCAGTCGAGCCGGCGCAGCACCGAGTCGCGCGAGGTCAGCTTGGCCATCGCGCCGCGCTCGGGCGCGTACCGGGAGACGGAGAACTTGTTGGCGGTCTGCATGGTGGTGGGCTCAGTCCTGCCACGAGGGGGGCGGTGCGGGGGGTCCGGCGAGCGCGGGCGCCGCCGGGTCTTCGGGGGACGGGGGCACGTACGGCTTCACCTCGGGCGCCTCGATGGTGCCGTCGGGGCGGACGGCGGGCAGCTTGGTCTGCGGCTTGGGCAGCAGGGCCCGGGCCGGGTCGAAGCCGCCTTCCATGTCGAGGCCGTACAGGGCGTTGTAGATGTTGCGGACGGCGGGGCCGGAGGCACCGGAGCCGGTGCCGCCCTGGGAGATCGTCATGACGATGGTGAAGTCGTCGGTGTAGGTGGCCAGCCAGGAGGTCGTCTGCTTGCCGTAGACCTGGGCGGTGCCGGTCTTGGCGCGCATCGGGATCTTGTCCTGGGGCCAGCCGCCGAAGCGCCAGGCGGCGGTGCCGCCCGGTTCGACGACCATCCGCAGGCCCTTGTCGAGGTCCTTCAGGGTCTTGGCGTCGACGGGCAGCCGGCCGTGCGGCGTGGGCGGGATGACGGCGGTCCTCTTGCCGTCGGGGCTGATGACGGCCTTGCCGACGGTGGGGTTGTAGAGGGTGCCGCCGTTGCTGATGGCTGCGTAGGCGGTCGCCATCTGGATGGGGGTGACGAGGACGTCGCCCTGGCCGATGGCGAAGTTGATGCTGTCGAACGCCTTGAGCTGGTTGCCTTCGAGGCAGCTCTCGTAGGCGATCTGCTCGACGTAGGTGCCGCCCTTCTTGCCCTGCTTGCACCAGGCGTCCTTGTTCGCCTTCCAGAAGTCCTTCTTCCACTGCCGGTCGGGGATGCGGCCGGTGACCTCGTTCGGCAGGTCGACCCCGGTCTCGGAGCCGAGGCCGAACTCCCGGGCGGTCCGGTAGAACCAGTCGTGGGCGTCCTTCTTCGGGGTCAGGCCGCCGTCGCGCTGCCATTCCTTGTGCCCGAGGGCGTAGAAGACGGTGTTGCAGGAGAACTTGAGCGCCTCGCCGAGGGTGATGGGGCCGTGCCCCTTGGACTCGAAGTTGGCGAAGCTGCGGCCGCCGAGGCTGTAGGAGCTGCTGCAGTTGTAGCGGCTGTCGAAGGGGTAGCCGGCGCGCACGGCGGCGCTGGCCGAGACCACCTTGAAGATGGAGCCCGCGGGGGCCTGGCCCTGGATGGCCCGGTTGAGGAGCGGGTAGTTGGAGCTCTTGCTGGTGAGCCGGGCGTAGTCCTTGGCGGAGATGCCGCCGACCCAGGCGTTGGGGTCGTAGTCGGGCTGGGAGGCCATGGCGACGATGCGGCCGGTCTTGGCCTCCATCACGACGACGGCGCCGGAGTCGGCCTCGTACTTCCGCCCGGTGATCTTGTCGGTCTCCTGGCGGACGGTCTTCATCGCCTGCTGGAGCTCGAACTCCGCGACGGCCTGGACGCGGGCGTCGATGCTCGTGACGAGGGTGGAGCCGGGGACGCCCGGGTCGGACCTGGTCTGGCCCATGACCCGGCCGAGGTTGTCGACCTCGTAGGAGGTGACGGCCGCCTTGCCGCGCAGCTCCTTGTCGTACGTCCGCTCGATCCCGGAGCGGCCGACCTGGTCCGAGCGCAGGTGCGGCGAGTCGGTGTTCTTGGCCTTCTGGATCTCCTCGTCGGTGACCGGGGAGAGGTAGCCGAGGACCTGCGCGGTGCGGGCGCCGCCGGGCGCCGGGTAGCGGCGTACGGCGGTCGGCTCGGCGGTGATGCCGGGGAACTCCTCGGGGCGCTCGCGGATCTGGAGGGCCTGCTGGGTGGTGGCCTCCGAGGTGACCGGGATCGGCTGGTAGGGGGAGCCGTTCCAGCAGGGGCGGGGGGTCTGGGAGTCGCAGATGCGGACCTTCTCCATGACCTCCTTCGGCGTCATGTCGAGCACGCCGGCGAGCCGGGTGAGAACGCCCGCGCCCTTGTCTTTCATCTTCATCAGCGCGGTGCGGCTGGCCGAGACCACGAGCCGGGTCTCGTTGTCGGCGAGGGCCACGCCGCGGGCGTCGAGGATGGGGCCGCGCACGGCGGGCTGGACGACGCGCTGGACGTGGTTGTGCCTGGCCTCGTAGGAGTACTCGTCGCCGTTGCGGATCTGGATGTACCACAGGCGCCCGCCGAGCGTGGCCAGCATGGAGCAGACGAGCACCTGGACGATGACGAGCCGGATCTGCACGCGGGAGGTGCGGCGGGTCTCGGGGGTGTTGGTCACGGGCCCTGCCCCCTCACAGCTTCTTGACGCTCTTCACACCCTTGACGCCCTTGACCCCCCTTATCCGGCCGGCCCGGTTGGCCCGGTTGCGCGCGGTGATCAGCCGGAGGCCGCCGCGCTGGCTGCCGATGCGCAGGCCGGTGCCGCCGGCGACCCAGCCGGAGGAGACGTCGGCGGCCTTGGCCTGACCGGCGCTGGCCTCGACGGCCATCGGGTCGTTCTCGGCGCGCCGGGCGAGGGCCATGATGAACGGCACCGTGAACGGCGCGAGGAGCAGGTCGTAGGCGGTCGCGGTGAGCAGCAGCCCCGTCAGGCCGACGTGGCGGGCGGCGGTGTCGCCGACGAGGGCGCCGACGCCCGCGTACATCAGGGTGGAGGTGATGGCCGCGGCGACGACGGTGAGCAGGGGCCCCCAGGCGGAGCGGAACCGCCCGGAGTCGGGCCGGACGAGGCCGGCGGCGTAGCCGATGACGCACAGGACGAGGGCGTAGCGCCCGGCGGCGTGGTCGGCGGGCGGGGCGAGGTCGGCGACGAGTCCGGCGGCGAAGCCGATGAGGGCGCCGCTGGTGTGCCCGTAGACGAGGGCGAGGGCGACGACGGTCAGCAGGACGAGGTCGGGCACGGCACCGGGCAGTTGCAGCCGTCCGAGGACGCTGACCTGGATGACGAGGGCGACCACGACGAGCGTGGCGGAGAGCAGGATCCGGTTGAAGCGCATGGGGGGCAGCTCCTACTCGTCGGCCGGCTTGGCGGGGGCACCGGCGGACGCGGACGGGGACGGGGTGACCGTGACCGTGACCGTCGGGGTGGGCTGGACCGCGGGCTTGGGGGGCAGGACGGTGTCGCGCGGGTCCTCGCGCGGCGGTACGACGACGACGCCGACGATGTCGAGCCGGGAGAAGCCGACGAAGGGGCGTACCCAGACGGTGCGGGTGAGGTCGCCGCGGGCGGGGTCGACCTTGACGACCTCGCCGATGGGGACGCCGGGGACGAAGGGCTTGTTGCCGCGGGACCCGAAGGTGACGAGCCGGTCGCCGGGGGCGACCTTGGCCTTGCCGTTGAGCATCTGGACGGACAGGGCGCGGTCGCCCTGCCCGGTGGCGAAGCCGAGTTCGCCGGTCTTCTCCAGGCGGGTGCCGACGGTGAAGTCGGGGTCGTTGGCGAGGACGACGGTGGCGGTGTCGGGGCCGACGGTGGCGACGCGGCCGACGAGGCCGTCGCCGTTGAGGACGGTCATGTCGCGCTCGATGCCGTCGTTGCTGCCGGCGTCGATGGTGACGGTCCAGGAGAAGCCCTGGGCCGCTCCTATGGCGATGACCTCGGCGCCCTTGATGCCGTACTGGCCGGAGCCGGCCCGCTTGAGCATCTCGTCGAGTTCGCGGATGCGGCTGCGGGTGAGGTCCTCGCTGCCCAGCTTGGCCTTCAGGGCGGCGTTCTCGCGTTCGAGGACGGCGATGCGGCTGTGCCGCTCGCCGGAGTCCCGTACGGCGCCTATGGCGTGGGCGACGGGGTCGACGGCCGAGGCGACGCCTTCCTCGACCGGTCCGAAGACCGCCGCGGCGGCCTGCCGGGCGCCGTCGACCGGCGACTCCTCGCCTGCCCTGATGTCCACCGTGATCAATGCGAACGCGATGGCGATCAGGAGCACCAGGAGCAGCCGGCTTTCTCGTGTGTCCCTCACGTGCGGCGGCCGTGCCTTCCTCGTAGTTGCCCGTGCGGCTGAGCCGCTCCGGTCGCGCCCGGTGCTCGGGGGGCACCGGGCTGCTGCCTGTATATCAACGATCCGCCGCACGGGCGCGGCAGCACCCGTACGGCGGATCCTTGTGTTCCGTGCGCGCCCGCAGGGGGGTTGGCGTCACCGTCGGGGCTGGGCGTCCAGGACCTGCTGGAGCGCCTCGAACTCCTCCACGCACTTGCCGGAGCCGAGCGCGACGGAGTCCAGGGGGTCTTCGGCGATGTGGATCGGCATGCCCGTCTCGCGGCGCAGCCGCTCGTCGAGGCCGCGCAGCAGGGCGCCGCCGCCGGTGAGGACGATGCCGCGGTCCATGATGTCGCCGGAGAGCTCCGGCGGGCACTTGTCGAGGGTGGTCTTGACCGCGTCCACGATCGCGTTCACCGGCTCCTCGATGGCCTTGCGGACCTCGGCGGCCGAGATGACGACGGTCTTGGGCAGGCCCGAGACGAGGTCCCGGCCGCGGATCTCGGTGTGCTCGTCCTTGTCGAGGTCGTACGCCGACCCGATCGTGATCTTGATCTGCTCGGCGGTCCGCTCACCGAGGAGGAGGCTGTACTCCTTCTTGATGTGCTGGATGATCGCGTTGTCGAGCTCGTCTCCGGCGACCCGGATGGACTGGGCCGTGACGATTCCGCCGAGGGAGATGACGGCGACCTCGGTGGTGCCGCCGCCGATGTCCACGACCATGTTGCCGGTGGCCTCGTGGACCGGGAGGCCCGAGCCGATGGCCGCGGCCATGGGCTCCTCGATGATGTGGACCTGACGGGCGCCCGCCTGGGTGGACGCCTCGATGACGGCGCGGCGCTCCACCCCGGTGATGCCCGAGGGGACGCAGACCACGACGCGCGGGCGGGCCAGGTAGCGGCGCTTGTGGATCTTGAGGATGAAGTACCGGAGCATCCGCTCGGTGATCTCGAAGTCGGCGATGACGCCGTCCTTGAGGGGCCTGACGGCGACGATGTTCCCGGGCGTGCGCCCGATCATCTTCTTCGCCTCGGAGCCGACCGCCAGAATGCCACCGGTGTTCGTGTTGATGGCGACCACGGACGGCTCGTTCAGGACGATCCCCCGGCCCCTCACGTACACCAGCGTGTTGGCGGTCCCGAGGTCGATCGCCATGTCACGGCCGATGAACGACATGTTGTTCCCCTTGTTCCCCATGAGGAGCGTCTGGCCTTCCAGTTGATAGCGGCTGCTGTCAGGTCGGCGAGGTGGGTGTGTGGGTGGAGGCCCCATCGTAGTGCCGCGGGTGCGCACATCGCGCGACGGGACTCCGGCAATCCCGCCGGAACGGATACCCGCCCCCTTACTGGTGACGTCGTGTCCTGCCCATGCGTTCCCGCGGGTGCGCCCGTATACCGAAGGGCGACCGAAATTACTTCGGTCGCCCCAGGTGGAGAGCGCTATTCGGCTGATGTCACGTCAGGAGGGACGGGCTCACAGCGCGGGGAAGAACAGCTTCAGCTCGCGCTCCGCGGACTCCTCCGAGTCCGACGCGTGGATCAGGTTCTCGCGGACGATGGTCCCGAAGTCCCCCCGGATGGAGCCGGGCGCCGCGGCGATCGGGTCGGTCGGGCCGGCCAGCTGCCGGACGCCCTCGATGGCCCGCTCGCCCTCGACCACGAGGACGACGACCGGGCCGCTCGCCATGAAGCCCATGAGCGGCTCGTAGAAGACCTTGCCCTTGTGCTCGCCGTAGTGGGCCTCCAGGGTCTCCTGGTCCAGCGTGCGCAGCTCCATGGCGGGAATCGTCCAGCCGGCCTTCCGCTCGATGCGGCCGATGATCTCGCCGACCAGTCCCCTCTTGACCGCGTCGGGCTTGAGGATGACGAGCGTGCGCTGGGACATGTTGCGGCTCCTTGCGGCAAACGGGTGCGGTGGTACGAGGCTACAGGGAGCGCCGGGGACCGCCGGCACCCGGACCGGGTACCCCTTCCGCCTGCCTCCCGGGGCCCGCCCAGGCCCCGCCGGCCTCAGGCCTGGGCTTCGCCCTGAGCGGCCCAGCGGGCCTTGGCCTCGTCGATCTTGCGGCCGTAGTGGACCGAGCACCACCACAGGCCGGCGAAGACCGCCCCGAGGAAGAACATCGTCGGCACGACGAAGCCGCTCGCGATCAGCCCGATCTGCAGCGCCCAGCCGATCTGCACCGCGCCGGGGCGCGACAGCATCCCGCACAGCAGCACCGACAGCAGCATGGCGATCCCGCAGACCGTCCAGACCGTGGCCTGCGACAGGTCGCCCTTCATGGCGACCAGCCCGGCGAAACCGATCACGAAGAACTCCGCGATCAGGGTGCTCGCACACAGCGTGCGCATCCGTCAGCCCCTCTTCAGCAGCAGGCGGGCCTCGCCCACCGTGATCACGGAGCCGGTGACCAGGACGCCGGCCCCTCCGTACTCGCCCTCTTCCTCCGCCAGGGTGATGGCGGCCTCCAGGGCGTCGTCAAGCCGCGGCTCCACCTGCACCCGGTCGGGGCCGAACACCTCGACCGCGATGGCCGCCAGCTCGTCCGCCGACATCGCCCGGTGGCTGGTGTTCACGGTGACCACGACCTCCGCGAAGATCGGCTCGAAGGCCTCGAACACCCCGCGGACGTCCTTGCCCTCGCTGGCTGCGACGACGCCGATGAGCCGGCTGAAGCCGAAGGCCTCGGTGACCGCCTCGGCCGTCACCCGCGCGCCGGCCGGGTTGTGCGCCGCGTCCAGGATGACCGTGGGGCTGCGACGGACGACCTCCATCCGGCCCGGCGAGGCCACCGACGCGAACGCCCGGCGCACCGTGTCGGCGTCCAGCTCCCGCGCGGCCTCCCGGCCGACGCCGAAGAACGCCTCGACCGCGGCCAGCGCCACCGCCGCGTTGTGCGCCATGTGCGCGCCGTGCAGCGGCAGGAAGATGCCGTCGTACTCGCCGCCCATGCCGCGCAGCGTCAGCATCTGCCCGCCGACCGCCACCTCGCGGGAGACGACGCCGAACTCCATGCCCTCGCGGGCGACCGTCGCGTCCGCCTCGACGGCCTTCTTCAGCAGCACCTGCGCCGCGTCCACCGGCTGCTGGGCCAGGATCACGGTGGAGTCCTGCTTGATGACGCCGCCCTTCTCCCCCGCGATCTCGCCCGGGGTCGAGCCCAGCCGGTCGGTGTGGTCCAGGCTGATCGGGGTGATGACCGCGACCGAGGCGTCGATGACGTTCGTCGCGTCCCAGGTGCCGCCCATGCCGACCTCGATGACGGCCGCGTCGACCGGTGCGTCCGCGAACGCCGCGTACGCCATGCCGGTGAGCACCTCGAAGAACGACAGCCGGTACTCCTGCGCGGCGTCGACCATCTCCACGTACGGCTTGATGTCGCGGTAGGTCTCCACGAACCGCTCGGCCGCGATCGGCGCCCCGTCCAGGCTGATCCGCTCGGTGACCGACTGCACGTGCGGGCTGGTGTACCGGCCGGTGCGCAGGTCGAAGGCGTTCAGCAGGGCCTCGATCATGCGGGCCGTGCTGGTCTTGCCGTTGGTGCCGGTCACGTGGATCGTCGGGTACGCGCGCTGCGGCTCCCCGAGGACGTCCATCAGCGCGGCGATCCGCGACACGGACGGCTCCAGCTTCGTCTCGCCCCAGCGGGTGGAAAGCTCCTGCTCGACCTCCCGCAGCGCCGCGGCCACCTCGGGGTCGAGGGGCTCGGCGGGCACCGCGTCGCCCTGCGGCGGTCCGGCCTGGGCGCGCAGGGTGCGGCTGCCGGCCTCGATCACCGCCAGGTCGGGGTCGCGCTCGGACTCTTCGGCCACGATCCGGTCGAACATGTCGAGGGTGTCGTCGCGGTCGTCGGGGCCGTGGCCCTCGGGCTGCTGCTCACTCACGGACCCAGTTTACGGACGCGGGCCCGCGCGGCTTCCGGCCCGGGCACCTTGACACCGTTTGCAGCGTATCCACCCGTACTGCCCCGGCCGCCGGAAGCCTATCCGCACGGGAGGGTGGCGACGACCACGTACGCGTCGTCCGTCCGGGTGGCTGTCAGGGTGCCGCCCAGGCTGCCGACGCGTTCCGCCATGCTCGCCGTGCCCGAGCCCGCCGAGACCGGCGCGCGGGCCGGGAGCCCGGCCGGCAGCGGGTTGCCGACCGAGATCCGCAGCTGCCCGCCGTCCGCCTCGATCCGGACGTCGACGGTCTCGCCGCCGGCGTGCTTGGCGGCGTTGGTCAGGCACTCCTGCACCACCCGGTAGACGGCGGCCTGCCGCAGCGGCGACAGCCCGTGCACCCGCGGGTCCAGCTCCATCCGCACCGGCGTGCCGGCTCGTCCGCTCTCCTCGGCGAGCGCGGCCAGCCCCTCCACGCCCGGGGTGGCGGCGGGCCCGCCGCGCTGCACGATGATCTCGTTGAGGGCGAGGTGGGCCCGGCGCGCGGTGTCCGCCAGCTCCTCGAAGTCCTTCCCGTACGCCGTCCCGCGGGCGCGCCGCGACAGCACCTCGGAGCGGACCGTCAGCAGGGTCAGCTCCCGGCCGACGAAGTCGTGGACGTCCCGGCGGACCGAGGTGCGCTCCTGCTGGACCGCGTGCAGCACGGCCGCCTCCGCCCGCCGGGCCTCCAGCTCGCGCACCAGGTCGTGGCGGGAGGCGGCGACCCCGACGACCGAGGCGAGCACCCCGATGGGCACGACGAGGCTCACGTACGCGCTCAGCGTCTGGGCGCGAGGCTCGGGCCAGCCGGGGACGCTGAACACGGCGAGCGCGTACCCCACGTACCCGGCGGTGGCGAGCACCGCGGCCCGCCGTCCGCGGAAGCGGCCCACCGAGTACAGGGCGAACTGGACCAGCGTCAGCTCGTGCAGCCAGCCGAGGAACAGCAGCGCGGTGGCGTACGCGATCCACGGCGCGCAGCGCCGCACCAGGAGCGTCGCCGCCCCGGCGGCGAGCACGGCGGCGGCCAGCACTCCGTTCAGCGAGTTGTCGGCGGCGGCGAGGCCCGGCAGGTCCAGGGCCATCAGGGCCAGGCAGCCGAAGGCGGCGAGCAGGTCCTGCGCCCGCTGCGGCCCGGCGGACCAGGCGCCGGCGGTACGGCGGCCCGCGGCGGCGGCGGCCGCCGCCGCCCGGTGGAACGCCGAGGCGGCGGGCGTGACGGACATGGTGTCCATCTTCCGCGGTCGCAGACGGGGAGGAGGCGGGCGGCGGGCTGCGGCGGGCGTGAGAATCGGCACGGCCGCGCCGGGAACCTCCCCCGCACGGCGCAGGCCCCCGCGCCGCGGGTGCGGTGCGGGGGCCTGCGGGCGGCCGTACGGTCCGTCAGGCGGCGGGCAGCGCCTCCAGCTGGGCCTGGATGCGGGCGATGTCCGCCTCGGCCTTGGCCAGCCGGCCCTTGATCTTGTCGACGACGTTGTCGGGGGCCTTCGCCAGGAACGCCTCGTTCCCGAGCTTCGCCTCGGCCTGGGCCTTCTCCTTCTCCGCGGCCGCGAGGTCCTTGGAGAGGCGCTTGCGCTCGGCGTCCACGTCGATGGTGCCCGACAGGTCGAGCGCGACGGTCGCACCGCCGACCGGCAGTGTGGCGGTGGCGCTGAAGCCCTCGCCCTCCGGCTGGAGGCGCAGCAGCTGGCGGATGGCCGCCTCGTGCGCGGCGAGCGGGGTGCCGGCGAGGTCGAGGCGGGCCGGCACCTTCTGGCCCGGCTGCAGGCCCTGGTCGGCGCGGAAGCGGCGGACCTCGGTGACGACCTGCTGGAGGTTCCCGATCTCGGCCTCGGCGGCCTCGTCGCGGAAGCCGCCGGGTGCGTCGGCACCGGGGACGGACACCGTGGAGGGCCACTCGGCGACCACGATGGACTCGCGGCCGGTGAGGGTCGTCCACAGGGTCTCGGTGACGAACGGGACGATCGGGTGCAGCAGCCGCATCAGGACGTCCAGGACCTCGCCGAGGACCCGGCCGGAGGCCTTGGCGCCCTCACCGCCCGCGAAGAACGTCGTCTTCGACAGCTCGACGTACCAGTCGAAGACCTCGTCCCACGCGAAGTGGTAGAGCGCCTCGCTGAGCTTGGCGAACTGGAAGTCCTCGTAGTACGCGTCGACCTGCGCGACCGTCTTGTTCAGGCGCGAGAGGATCCAGCGGTCGGTGGCGGACAGCTTCTCCGCCGGCGGCAGCTCGCCCTCGACGGTGGCGCCGTTCATCAGCGCGAAGCGGGTCGCGTTCCAGATCTTGTTGGCGAAGTTCCGGGACGCCTGGACCCAGTCCTCGCCGATCGGGACGTCGGTGCCCGGGTTCGCGCCCTTGGCGAGGGTGAAGCGGACGGCGTCGGAGCCGTACTTGTCCATCCAGTCCAGCGGGTCGACGACGTTGCCGAAGGACTTCGACATCTTCTTGCCGCGCTCGTCGCGGACCAGGCCGGTCAGGGCGATGGTCTTGAACGGGACCTCGCCGTCCATCGCGTACAGGCCGAACATCATCATCCGGGCGACCCAGAAGAAGATGATGTCGTGGCCGGTCAGCAGGACGTCGGTGGAGTAGAACTTCGCCAGGTCCGGGGTCTTCTCCGGCCAGCCGAGCGTGGAGAACGGCCACAGGCCGGAGGAGAACCAGGTGTCGAGGACGTCGGTGTCCTGGTGCCAGCCCTCGCCCGCCGGCGGCTGCTCGTCGGGGCCGACGCAGACGATCTCGCCGTCCGGGCCGTACCAGATCGGGATCCGGTGGCCCCACCACAGCTGGCGCGAGATGCACCAGTCGTTCATGTTGTCGACCCAGTCGAAGTAGCGCTTCGACATGTCCTCGGGGTGGATCCTGACGCGGCCGTCGCGGACGGCGTCGCCGGCGGCCTTGGCCAGCGGCTTGACGTTGACCCACCACTGCATGGACAGGCGCGGCTCGACGGTCGTCTTGCAGCGCGAGCAGTGGCCGACGGAGTGCATGTACGGGCGCTTCTCGGCGACGATCCGGCCCTGCTCGCGCAGGGCGCCGACGACGGAGGAGCGGGCCTCGTAGCGGTCCAGGCCGAGGAAGGGGCCGTGGACGGTGATGACGCCGTGCTCGTCCATGATCGTCATGGAGGGCAGGTCGTGGCGCTGGCCGATCGCGAAGTCGTTCGGGTCGTGCGCCGGGGTCACCTTGACGGCGCCGGTGCCGAACTCGGGGTCGACGTGCGTGTCGGCGACGACCGGGATGGTGCGGTCGGTCAGCGGCAGCTTGATCTGCTTGCCGACGAGGTGCTTGTAGCGCTCGTCGTCCGGGTGGACGGCGACCGCGGTGTCGCCGAGCATCGTCTCGGCACGGGTCGTCGCGACGACCAGGGAGTCCTCGCCCTCGCCGTACCGGATGGAGACGAGCTCACCGGCGTCCTCCTGGTACTCCACCTCGATGTCCGAGATGGCGGTCAGGCAGCGCGGGCACCAGTTGATGATGCGCTCGGCGCGGTAGATCAGCTCGTCGTCGTACAGCTTCTTGAAGATCGTCTGGACGGCCTTGGACAGGCCCTCGTCCATGGTGAACCGCTCGCGCGACCAGTCGACGCCGTCGCCGAGGCGGCGCATCTGGCCGAGGATCTTGCCGCCGTACTCCTCCTTCCACTGCCAGACGCGCTCGACGAACTCCTCGCGGCCCAGGTCGTGGCGGGACTTGCCCTCCTCGGCGAGCTGCTGCTCGACCTTGTTCTGGGTGGCGATGCCGGCGTGGTCCATGCCGGGCAGCCACAGGGCCTCGTGGCCCTGCATGCGCTTGCGGCGGGTCAGGGCGTCCATCAGCGTGTGCTGGAAGGCGTGGCCCAGGTGGAGCGATCCGGTGACGTTCGGCGGCGGGATGACGATGGTGTACGCGGGCTTCTCGCTCGCCGCGTCGGCGGTGAAGTACCCACGCTCTACCCAGCGCTCGTAGAGCTTCCCCTCTACCTCGGCCGGCGCGTACTGGGTCGGCAGTTCGGAGTCGGGGCTGCTGGGTGTCTGCGTGTTCTCGGTCACGGGCACAGTTTAGAGGCGTAACGGTCCGGTACTGAAACCGGTAATCAGGGGGCCCGGCGGCCTGCGCCCGACCCGCGTGGGCCAGGATGTGTGGAGCGCATAAACATCCTGAAGGGGGACGAGGGCATGAGCTACAACCAGCCGGGGCCGTACGGAGGCCCGCCGCCGCAGCAGCAGCCGGGACCGTACGGGGCACCGCCCCCGCCCCCGCCCGGGCAGCCCGGCCCGTACGGCCAGCCGCCCGCCCCGCAGCCGGGCTACGGCTACCCGCAGCAGCCCCCGCAGCCGCCGACGGCCCCGATGGGCTTCCCCCAGCAGCAGCCCCCGCCGTACGGCTACCAGCAGCCGGGCATGCCCCCGCAGCCCCCGTACGGCGGCCAGCCCCCGAAGAAGTCGAAGGCCGGCGTGGTCATCGCGGTGGTCGCCGCGGTGGCGGTCATCGCGGCCGGCGGCTGGTACCTCGTGGGCGGCGGCTCGGGCGGCGCCATCGACGAGGAGACGAAGGGGCAGAAGCTCGCCTTCCCCGCTTCGGTCGACGCCTACGCGAAGAACGAGAAGGCGGTCGGAACGTCGAACGGGGACACCCCGATGTCGGCCGACCAGAAGACCAAGGCCGAGGCCATCGGCATCAAGGACCCCCACCAGGCGAGCTCGCAGTACCTGAACGGTGTGAAGGGCAAGGCCAAGCAGCTGACCGCCAACGGCTTCTGGGGCCAGATCGCCGACCCGGAGCGGGCCCTCGACGCCTACTTCGCCCAGATCGGCGCGCCGAACCCGGAGACCGACAAGCTGGGCCTGAAGTACGAAAAGGTGGGCACACCCAAGTCGTTCACCCCGGACGGCTTCAAGGGCGCCGTCATGAAGTGCGTCGACGTCAAAATGAGCACGACGAAGACGACCAAGCCGGGAGAGCCGAGCTCCCTCGTGGTTCCGACCTGCGTCTGGAGCGACTACTCCACCCTCGGTGCGGTCAACCACATGGACCAGACGATGCTTCTGACCGGCGGTAGCCAGGGCACGCTGGAGGAGCTCAGCAAGCTGGCCGCCAAGCTCTACAACACCTCGCGCACCAAGGCCTGATCGACCGGTGGGGGCTCAGTGCGCTGCGCCCCCCAGGAAGGGGCGTCAGCCACGCCGGGCCTGGGAGCACGCCTCATTGGCGTCATCCCACTTCACACCCACCTGGGTCATGAGGTTGAAACAGATCTGCTCGCCTATGAAGCCATCTTCGCCGTTGTTGCATGCCTCCTGAACCGTGGGCCCCACGATGTAGCCCACGTTGCTCATGTAGTTGGTGCAGTCCGCGGACGAGGCCTGGGCGGGCGATGCCGCAAGGACGGGAAGCAGACCCGCCGCCGCCGTCGCCGCAAGAATCCGCACCATATGCCGCACCTTGGCCATGCTCCCGCCCCTCATCCATAATGGATCATTACCGGGTAGCAGTTGATCAGTCGCTTTAAAGACGGGTCAACAGGAAATCGGACTTATGGCCGGATGTCGCAATCTGCTGACTGATCCTCGACGCACGGAGGGGCGCCCCTGGCGCGTGGCCGGGGGCGCCCCTCCTCGTTCGTCAGGGTGGCGGCGGTTACGCCGACTTCTCCTGCGGGCCCTGGTCCTTCGGGACGATCCGCGGGACCAGCGTCGGGTTGACGTTGGAGCGGACGACGTCCGCGGTGATGACCACGCGGGCCACGTCCTTGCGGGAAGGCACCTCGTACATCACCGACATCAGCACCTCCTCCATGATGGCGCGGAGCCCGCGCGCACCGGTCTGGCGGAGGATCGCCTGGTCCGCGATGGCCTCCAGGGCCTCGCGCTCGAAGTCCAGCTCGACACCGTCGAGTTCGAACAGCCGCTGGTACTGCTTCACCAGCGCGTTCCGCGGCTCGACGAGGATCTGGAGCAGCGCCTCGCGGTCCAGGTTGTGGACCGAGGTGATGACCGGCAGGCGGCCGATGAACTCGGGGATCATCCCGAACTTCACCAGGTCCTCCGGCATGACCTCCTGGAACTGGTCGCTCGCCTCGATCTCCCGCTTCGAGCGGATCGTCGCGCCGAAGCCGATGCCCTTGGCGCCCGCCCGGGACTCGATGATCTTCTCCAGGCCGGCGAAGGCGCCGCCCACGATGAACAGCACGTTCGTCGTGTCGATCTGGATGAACTCCTGGTGCGGGTGCTTGCGCCCGCCCTGCGGCGGCACCGAGGCGGTGGTGCCCTCCAGGATCTTCAGCAGGGCCTGCTGCACGCCCTCGCCGCTGACGTCGCGCGTGATCGACGGGTTCTCGCTCTTGCGGGCGACCTTGTCGATCTCGTCGATGTAGATGATGCCGGTCTCGGCCTTCTTGACGTCGTAGTCGGCGGCCTGGATCAGCTTCAGCAGGATGTTCTCGACGTCCTCGCCGACGTACCCGGCCTCGGTCAGCGCGGTGGCGTCCGCGATGGCGAACGGCACGTTCAGCATCCGGGCGAGCGTCTGCGCCAGCAGCGTCTTGCCGGAACCGGTGGGGCCGAGCAGCAGGATGTTGGACTTGGCCAGCTCGATGGCGTCGTCCCGGCCCTGCGCACCGCCGTTCTCGCCGGCCTGGACGCGCTTGTAGTGGTTGTAGACCGCGACGGAGAGCGCCTTCTTCGCCGGCTCCTGGCCGACGACGTAGCTCTCCAGGAACTCGTAGATCTCGCGAGGCTTGGGGAGCTCCTCCCACCGCACCTCGGAGGTCTCGGCGAGCTCCTCCTCGATGATCTCGTTGCAGAGGTCGATGCACTCGTCGCAGATGTAGACACCGGGTCCTGCGATGAGCTTCTTCACCTGCTTCTGGCTCTTTCCGCAGAACGAGCACTTGAGCAGGTCGCCGCCGTCACCGATGCGTGCCACGAGGTGCTTCCCCTTCGCCTGGGAGACGCCTGGTTCAGCGGCTCCTGGTGCCTCATATCCGACGGTACCCTGCCGGGGGCCCCGTTCGGGGCCCCCTTGGCGCGGTTCACATCGCCGGATTGTGCGACGTGTCCGCGCCAAGCGGCGGCAGGGGTCAGACCGTGTTCATCTTCCGGGTGGAGATGATCTGGTCGATCAGGCCGTACGCCAGCGCGTCCTCGGCCGTGAGGATCTTGTCGCGCTCGATGTCCTCGCGGATCTTCTCGATCGGCGTGCTCGAGTGCTTGGCCAGCATGGTCTCCAGCTGGTCGCGCATGCGCAGGATCTCGTTGGCCGCGATCTCCAGGTCGGAGAGCTGCTCGCGGCCGGTGCCGCCGGACGGCTGGTGGATCAGCACGCGGGCGTTGGGCAGGGCCATGCGCTTGCCGGGGGTGCCGGCGGCGAGCAGGACCGCGGCGGCGGAGGCCGCCTGGCCCATGCAGACCGTCTGGATGTCCGGCTTCACGAACTGCATCGTGTCGTAGATCGCCGTCAGCGCCGTGAAGGAGCCGCCGGGGCTGTTGATGTAGATCGAGATGTCGCGGTCCGGGTCCATCGACTCCAGGCACAGCAGCTGCGCCATGACGTCGTTGGCCGAGGCGTCGTCGATCTGGACGCCGAGGAAGATCACGCGCTCCTCGAAGAGCTTCGCGTACGGGTCGTACTCGCGCACGCCCTGCGAGGTGCGCTCGACGAAGCGCGGGACGACGTAGCGGTTGTCCACCTGCGGGCCGGTGTAGAGGCCGCCGGCGGGAGAGAGGTTGTTCATGTGCATCGGGTGTTCACCATCCTGGTGGCGTTCTGCGGGCTGGGGCTTGCCTGGTGCGGGGCGGGCGCGCGGCCCGGCGGGGGCCGCCCGTGCGCCGCGGGGCCGGGATCAGGCCCCGGTGCCGCCGCCGCCCGGGACCAGCGACGCGGCGGAGATGATCTCGTCGATGAGGCCGTACTGCTTGGCCTCCTCCGCCGTGAACCAGCGGTCGCGGTCGCCGTCGCGGATGATGGTCTCCACGGTCTGGCCGGAGTGGTGCGCGGTGATCTCCGCCATGCGCTGCTTCGTACGCAGCAGGTACTGGGCCTGGATCTTGATGTCCGAGGCGGTGCCGCCGATGCCGGCGGAGCCCTGGTGCATCAGGATGTCGGTGTTCGGGAGCGCGAAGCGCTTGCCCGGGGCGCCGCCGGTGAGCAGGAACTGGCCCATGGAGGCCGCCATGCCCATGCCGATGGTGACGACGTCGTTCGGGATGTACTGCATGGTGTCGTAGACCGCCATGCCGGCCGTCACCGAGCCGCCGGGGCTGTTGATGTAGAGGTAGATGTCCTTCTCCGGCTCGGCGGCCAGGAGCAGGAGCTGCGCCGTGATCTTGTTCGCGATGTCGTCGTCGACCTGCTGGCCGAGGAAGATGATGCGCTCGCCGAGCAGCCGGTTGTAGACATGGTCGCCGAGGCCGCCACCGATGGACGGCTCACCCGCGGCGTAAGGCTTCAGATTCGTCACGTATCCACCTGCTCGTCTCCGACGGCCGCTTGCCGTCTCAGCGTCTCGTTCTGGGGGCGCGGGGCCCGCCTGCGCGGCGCGGTCCGCCGTTGTCCGGGTACTCCCGTGCCCTCGTATTCATGGACCCTAACGCGCAGGTCGGACAACGCCATCCCGCTTCCCGAACTGTTCGCTCGGAGCGCAAGGTTCCCAAGGGCCGGGGCCGGTGTGCGGAAGGGCCCGCACGCGGCTGCGTGCGGGCCCTTCCACGGCTGCTGGCGCCCTGCCGGCGGCCCGCAGGGGCCGCCGGCGCGGGGTCACTTGGCCTCGTCGCCCTCGACGGCCGCCTCGACGGTCTCGGCGGCGGCCTCGGCCGCCTCCTCGTCCTCGTCGGACAGGTCGATGACCTCGCCGTTGGTGTCGACGACCTTGGCGGCCTCGACGACGACCGCGAGGGCCTTGCCGCGGGCGACCTCGCCGACCAGCATCGGGACCTGGCCGCCCTCGACGACCGCCTGGGCGAACTGGTCGGGGGACATGCCGGAGGAGGCGGCGCGGCGCATGAGGTGCTCGGTGAGCTCCTCCTGGTTGACGCCCAGCTTCTCCTTGTTGACCAGGGCGTCCAGGACGAACTGGGTCTTGATGCCCTTGACCGCCTGCTCCTTGGTCTCGGCCTCGAACTCCTCGACCGTCTTGCCCTGGAACTCCAGGTACTTCTCGAGGGTCAGGCCCATCTGGCCGAGCTGGTGGTGCTCCAGGTTGTGCTTGCGGGTGTTGACCTCGTCCTCGAGCAGCTTCTCGGGGATCGGCACCTCGACGAGCTCCAGCAGCTTCTCCAGGACGCGCTCCTGGGCCTGCGTGGCCTGGTCGTACTGCTTCATGTTCTCGAGGCGCTTGCGGCTGTCCGCCTTCAGCTCCTCCAGGGTGTCGAACTCGCTCGCCATCTGCGCGAACTCGTCGTCCAGCTCCGGCAGCTCGCGGGCGGAGACCTTGGACACCTTGACGGTGACCTCGGCGTCCTTGCCCTCGGCGGAGCCGCCCTTCAGCTGCGAGGTGAAGGTGGCCTCGCCGCCGGCCTCCAGGCCCTTGACGGCCTCGTCGATGCCGTCGAGGAGCTCGCCCGAGCCGATGGTGTAGGAGACGTCGCTGGCGACGCCGTCGGGCAGCACCTCGCCCTCGACCTTGGCCTCAAGGTCGATGGTGACGACGTCGCCCTCGGCGGCGGCGCGCTCGACGTCCTTGGTGGACGCGAAGCGGTTGCGCAGCTGCTCGACGGACTTCTCGACGTCCTCGTCGGTGACCTCGACGGCGTCGACCTCGACCTCGATGCCGGAGAAGTCCGGGATCTCGATCTCGGGGCGCACGTCCACCTCGGCGGTGAAGGCCAGCAGCTCGCCGTCCTTCAGCTCGGTGATGTCGACCTCGGGCTGGCCCAGCGGGTTCAGCTCGGCCTCGTTGACGGCCTCGGTGTAGAACTTCGGCAGCGCGTCGTTGACGGCCTCCTCCAGCACGGCGCCGCGACCGAAGCGCTGGTCGATCACGCGGGCGGGGATCTTGCCCTTGCGGAAGCCCTTCACCGTGACCTGCTGGTTGATCTTCTTGTACGCCGCGTCGAGGCTGGCCTTGAGCTCCTCGAAGGGCACCTCGACAGTGAGCCGAACCCGAGTCGGGTTCAGGGTCTCCACGGCGCTCTTCACGGTTCGGTCTCCTTGTGGCTGACTGCTGGGGTCTCTGCTGTCGCTGCGAATCAGCGTTCCAGCGGATCGGGCCCGGTACATCAGACACACGGGCACGCAGCTTGCATAGTAACCGCAAGCGGCAATCAGCCCACAACGCGATCACTGCGAGGACGGTGCCGGATGGTGGTGCTGGTCGGGGTGGCCGGATTCGAACCGACGACCTTCCGCTCCCAAAGCGGACGCGCTACCAAGCTGCGCCACACCCCGTCGGTGCGACACGTAGGGTACATGGCCGGAGACCCTCCGACACGCCGCGTTTCCCGGAAGATTCCGGCCACCCGGCCCCGACCCGCGCGCGGGCACCCGAATGCGGTGTGCACTTGCCCGGCCCGACCCGCTAGGATGCTGTCCGTGCCGCGGTCCTCGGACCTGCGGCGATCGTGTTGCGGGTGTAGCTCAATGGTAGAGCACTAGTCTTCCAAACTAGCTACGCGGGTTCGATTCCCGTCACCCGCTCCAAACGACTCAGGGCCAGGTCAGAGGACATCTCCTCCGCCTGGCCCTGACTCGTTCTCAGGGGCTGCGTTCAACCCACCGTGTCCCCCGTGTGCCTCTCGGCCTCCTGATCTTGCTCCGTGCCCTTGCGGCTCTTCTCCACGAGTCCGCTCAGCGCGTCGGCGATCAGCCGGTCCCGGTCGGCACTCGCGTGCTGGTAGATCAGCGCAGCGCGGGCTGTGCTGTGGCCCATGCGCGCCATCAGCTCTCGCGTGCTCGCCCCGGTGGATGCGGCGAGGGTGTTCCCCGTGTGCCGAAGATCATGGAAGTGCAGCCCGCTGATGCCTGCCTCGCTGCAGGCCTTGTGCCACAGCCGGTTGAAGTGGTTCCGCCGCGGCGTGGCCCCCTTGGCTCCGACGAAGACCCGCCCGTCGGCCCCGGGCTCGGCGTACCGCTTCAAATGATCTCGGACGTCCGGAACGATGACGCTGGGGATGGAGACCGTCCGCTTGCCCGCGGCACTCTTGGGCGCCTTGATCTCCCGCTGACCGTTGCCCAGCTCGGCGACGGACCGCCGGACGCGCACCGTCCCGTGGTCCAGGTCGACATCCCGACGGTGCAGTCCGATCAGCTCACCCCACCTCAGGCCGAGGAACCCGGCCAGGAGCACCAGGGCCCGGAAGCGGGGGTCAACCGCATCGGCCAGGGCGTAGACCTCCTTCACGGTGGCCGTCGGCCGCTCGGGCGTGTGCACGACGCTCGCACCCTTGATCTGGCAGGGATTGCGCCTGATCAGCTGGTCTGACAGTGCCGTGCCCAGGATTGCGCGAAGGAGGGCATAGGCCTTGGCCACGGTCGTCGGGCCGGTGCCGGCGGCGAGCTTGTCGGCACGCCAGCGCCGTACGAGGGGCGCCGAGATGTCCGCGACGTTGACGGCACTGAACGTCGGCTCCAAGTGGTGCTTGAGTAACGAGCCGTACAACTGGCGGGTCGTGCTGGTCAGCTCACGTTCCTTGACCCAGGCGACGGCGTACGGCCCGAAGGGGACCTTCCCGGCGTCCGGGTCCAGCCAGTCCCCCTGCCGCATCTCCGTCTGCTTGACGGCCAACCAGTCGTCAGCCTCGCGTTTGGTCCGAAACGTCTCCGGCGCAGGCCGGAGCTGCCCGTCGGGCCCGACGTAGCGCGCCTGGTATCGGCCGGAGGGCAGCTTCCGTACCCGTCCGAACTGGCGACGCTTGCCGGCCATCAGGCGGCCACCGCCATACGGTCGCGCCGACGCGGTGCCACGGTGTTGGCGGCGATGTACTCGCGTACGGCGCTCTCAGGGATCCGTACGTGACGGCCGACCTTCACGTAGGTGATGCGCCGCTCCTCGATGAGGCGCCGGGGAAACCGCACGGTGGTGCCGAGGATCTCGGCGACCTGGACGACGGACAAGTAGCGCTCACTCATACTGCTCCCCCCTCAGGGCTTCGCCGGCGGTTACGCGGTTGAGCTGGATGTCTCGGGCGATGGACGCCGCCAGGACGGCTTCACCGGGGCTGTGGCCGTGGCCGGCGTACTGCCAGGACGCGAGGACGAGGACGGTGTCCGGCTCCAGGTCGTCCAGGCCGCGGGCTGCGGCTTCCTGGGCGGCGCGGTAGTCGGCGCGGGTCTGGCGGAGGGCGCCGAGGGTGGTGGAGTAGTGGCGGGACTTGGTGGAGAAGTGGCCGCGGAAGCCGAGCATGTGGGCCCAGGCGGCGAGGCGGCGGTCCGGGTAGAGCGGGTCGAGGTCGAGGCACGCACCGATCAGGCGGGCGGTGTGGTCGGGGACGTCGAGGAGGACCAGGGCTTCGCGGTTGCCGATGCGGCGGTCGAGGGTGCCGGTGTCCTCGGCGGCCTTGGTGGCGTACTTGGCGACGTATGAGGCCACGGCCTGTTCGGTGATCTCGGATCCGTCCCCGAAGGCCTTGATGGGGCGGATGTCGAGTTGGGCGCCCCAGCGGAGGGTGCGGACCGGCTGGTCGTCGGCGGCCGGGACGGTGATGGACGTATACGTGTGCGCGACAGCGGCCCGGATGGCTTTGGTGAGGAGCCGGGTGGTGGCCCAGTGCGGGGGCGGGGTGAGCGGGCCGGTGGGTCCGTCGAGGCGGATCACGGCGTGGAAGTGGATGGCGCCGCGCTTCTGGAACTCGGCGACCTTGCCGAAGGAGACGCGGCACGACTCCTTCAGCTCGCGTTGGGTGAGGCCGGCGCCAGCGGCGATCTCGCGGCGGAGGCGGGTGGTGAAGCGGGACCAGAGCTGTCCGGCGTGGTTGTTGAAGAGGACGGCGCCCGCGTAGTCGTACGTGGCCGGGTAGAGGGCGGTGCCGAGGAGCGGGTCGTCGGCGGGGTGGCAGGTGCCGCAGCGGCAGCGGCCGGAGTCGGGCCGGTTGTGGACCGGCCCGAAGGACGAGGCGGTGAGGGTGGCGAAGACGCGGGGGTGTTCGCGGACGGTGGCGGGGACGTCGCGTCGGTCGTCTCCGGCGAGTCCGGCGCGGATCAGGTGGTAGGTGTCCCCGGCGTACGTCCAGGCGCAGGAAGGGCAGCGGGAGGCTCGGCGGTTGCCGCAGGCGATCCGGAGGCGGGCGCCGGGCTCGTTCTCGGTCGAGTAGCGGTGGTACGTCTCCCCGCTGGTCTTGTCCTTGGTGAGCGTCCAGCCGGTGATGTGGATCGGGTCGGCGCAGCCGCCGGTGCGGTGGACCTGCTCTTCCCAGCGACGGAAACCGGGAGCCCCGGCGACCCTCAGCAGATCACCGAGGAGGCCAGGGTCCAGGTCCGCGAGGTTCGCGGTCATGCACCCACCGCCGCAGGAGCGGGCACGAAGAGCGTGTAGACCTTCAGCGTGATCCGACCCACGGGTGCCGTGAAGAGGAGCTGGTTCTCGCCCCTCAGGTCCTGGAGCTGCACGTCCAGGGCGTCGGTGTGGGTGGCCTGCCTCCAGGCCTCCAGGTCGGCCGGACTGTCGAGGAGGACGTGTGCCTCGCTCGGCGTGATCTGGCTGGTGGTGATGTACGCGCCGGGCAGCTCCGGATGCGACTGGGCCAACTGGACGAGGGCCGCGAACACGGCGGTCTGCGCGGTCAGCGGGTTGTTCATGTCGGCGTCGATCAGCATGGCGCTCACCGTCCGGCCGGGTGACGGGGCCGAGGTGTCGCTGTGCTGGGCCATGATGGTGGTCCTTTCGGTTTCGGTCGGGAGGGGCCGTTCCATCCGGGGGCGGCGATGCTTGGTGGCTTGTGACGCCCCCGGAGGCCGGTCCGGTCAGTGGTTCGTGAACTCCTGGCGCAGTGCGCGGACGAGGAACAGGACCACGACGGCGCTGATGGACAGGGCGACGGCCGTGACGGCGACGGCCAGGAGCAGCGAGACGGCGACGGAGGCCAGGGCCAGGACCCCGGCGACACCGCCGGCGGCGAGGGCGACCGCGGCGCCGGGCGTCTTGGGGGCCAGGGCCGCGAGGCCGGCCGGAGCCGCCACCGGAACGGGGGCGTTCTCCTGCTGGCCGGTCGCGGGCACCGGAACCGGGGCCGGGTGGACGGTCACGGGGGTGTAGGTGTCGGGTGCGGGGTACTTGGGCTTGAGCATTGGTTCTCCTTCCGGGATTACTTGTCGATCACGGTGTTGAGGGCGGGGGCGAGGAAGCTGTTCGCGAGGAGGAAGCCGCCGAGGAGGATCACGGCGACCAGCCACCAGGGCGGACGGACGAGCTTCACGCCCAGGGCGCCGATGACGATGAGGGCGAGCCAGAGCGGAACGTCCACGACGGGTCTCCTTCGAGGTCAGCGCGGGGCGCAGCGGTGGGACTGGGCGGCGAGTTCGGCGGCGGCCCGGCTGGTGTAGTCGGCCGACCAGCCGCAGTGGGGGGCGGTGCAGGCGGCGGAGTGCATCTCGCGCCCGTGGCGGTCGGTGTAGGTGCCGACCTCCACCGGGCCGATCCGGCGGGTGTCGCGGAAGCGGTAGCGGGGCATGGCGGGGCTCCTCTCAGACGAGTTGTGCGGCAATGGCGTGGGCCATGGGAGCCGGAACTCCGAGGCGGGCGCGCAAGGTGTCGGCGTCGATCGGGTGGCCGGTGCGGGCGCGGTGTTCGTCGGCGACCTTGCGGCCGTAGGCGAGGAGCGCGTCCGGTACGGCGACCGCCGGGGTCGGTGGCGGGGGCGGAGGCAGGGCCGGAGCGGGCTCGGGCGCGGGGATCCCGGTGACAGCGGGCTCAGGATCGGGTTCCTGGACCGGTTCGGCATCGGTGTCCGCGTCGGCCTGGTCGTGATCGTGCTCGGCGGACGGGACAACTGCGGTCTCGTCCGCGGGACTGTGGACGAGGAGGGTGCCGCCGAGGAAGGCCAGTGCGGGCCACCCGGCGACGAGGATCCGCAGCCAGGCAGGGACGGCGTTCAGGTCGAGAAGGCCGGCGGTGGCGACGTTCGCGCCGAGCGAGGCGGCGAGGGCGACGGCGAACCAGGTCCAGGCGGACCGGGTCGGCTCCCCGGCGTCGCGCAGGAGCCGCAGGCGGCGCCAGGCGGCGACGAGGAGCAGGTCCACGCTGATGGGGTAGGCCCACGCTTTCCAGCCGTCCTGCCCCGCGGCTTCGGCCAGGTCGTGCAGGTGGGCGAAGGACAGGGCCCCGGCGATGACGGCTTGGACGAGGACGGCGTCCGGTCGGACCTTGAGGTGCATGGTGTGTCACCTCCTTCAGGCATGGGAGGGGTAAGGACTTGGCGCTTGACGGTCGCGCCGACCGACTACGGGGAGGTCAGGCGGGCTGTTTGCCCTGCGAGGGCAGGGCGGTCCGCCGCGGGCGGAAGGGCGCCAGAGCCGGGATGTCCGGGGCGAGGTGCTCGAACTGGGCGCAGACGGCGGCGGTCTCGTCGAGGGAGACGAACGCGGACCGGATGTGCGCCCACCCGCCGGAGAGGAGGCCGACGACGGCGGTGCCGGGGCGGTCGATGGCGATGTTGGTGGCCGCGCTCACGGCACGGAGGCTGATGTCGCCGAGTGCCATCTTCGCGGAGGCTTCGTCGTTGACGCGGTGTGTCACACGGCCCGTGAGTTGGGCGCGGAGGGCGGTGGCGCCGGCGCCGAGGTCGGAGCCGAAGCGCTGCCCGCAGATCTCCAGGTAGATGGCGGCGGCCCGGCCGAGCTGTCCGAGGCGGATCAGTTGGGTGACCATGTGGTCCCGGCGCTTCTCGTCGGACTTGTTGGCGATCAGGAACAGCTCTGCCACTTCGTCCACGATCAGCACGATGGGTGCGGGTCGGAGGTCGTCGGGCAGGCCCCAGACGTCGGATGTGATCTCGTCCACGGCGATGCCCGTTCCGAGGCCCTGTGAGGCGCGTATCAGCTCGTAGCGCTGGATCATCTCCTCGACGAGCACATCCAGGAGGTCGGAGGCTTCGTCGGGCGTGTAGGCCAGCCCGGACAGTCGGCGGGCGAACGGAGCCAGCTCCACACCCCACTTGCAGTCGATCCCGACGAGCGCAACAGGCTGCTTCGCCAACTCCTTGACAAGAGCTCTGAGGTAGACCGACTTCCCTGACTCGGTGGCCCCCACCACCAGCTCGTGAGGGCTGGCCCGGAAGTTCCGCATGTGCGCGGTGCCGTCGGCCCGCAGCGCAACCGGCACCTTCAGCAGCCCGGCCGCAGCAACGTCGCGCGGCATGACCACCTTACGCAGGACGTCGTAGCCGATGAGCCGGATCTCCAGGAACCCGGGCTTCAGCGACCTGACGTGGACTCCCTGCATGCGCCAGGAGTGCCGCAGTCGCTCGGTCGCCGCGTCGAAGTCCTGCACGTCCTGACCCGGCAGCATCTTGATCCGCAGGACCAGTCCGAATCGGGTGATCCTGATGCGGCGCGGCTTCGGGAGTGCCCGGTCGGGCATGCGGTGCAGGGCCGCCGCGAGGATCACCCGGGACCGTGACGGCTGCTCGGTCAGCCCGCAGGCCTCCATGACCGAGCGGTACGTCCACAGCAGCCGCACGACGGTGGCCAGCCAGCCGAAACCGACCCAGTACCAGCCGGGCCGCTTCCACTTCAGCCAGCCGAGTGCGGCTGCGACCAGCGATAAGCCGACCAGCGCGGCAGTCTGTCCGCCGGTCATCGCGTCAGGCCTGAGCCGGGACGGGGGCGGGGGCCAGCGAGGTGATGGCCGCGGCACGGAAGCTGATGCCGTGCCGCCTCTGGCCGTTGAACTCGTTCTCCCAGGGCCGGGCGATGAGACCGGTGATCGCGACCGGCGTACCCATCGCGAACTCTCCCGTGAGTCCCGGCTGCGGGACGGCGACGGACAGGACCTCGGCGACTCCGGCCATCAGGAACACCACGTCGACGGTGGCCAGCTGGGCGCCGGTCTCTAGGTCGACCGCGATCTCGCCGGTCTTGCGGTCCTTGATCTTCGGCTGCGGCGGCTGGGCGATCATCACCATCGCCGCGGAGGTGTCAACGGGAATCTGACGCATGGGCAAACCACTCCTCTATAGAGGCGGAACTCCGTCACTCCTGTATAGGAGTGACATGAAGAAGAGTGCAGCACTCCTATACATGAGTCAACCCGCCGCGGGAGAAACTCGCGGCGGGCTGCGGGGAGTTGAGTGCGTGTCAGTCGGCGGCAGGGATCCGATACTCAAAGACGAACTGGTCAGCGGCCATGAGGGTGTCGCAGACCTCCACCACGCGACCGGTCTCGGTGACGGCGTTGCGCAGCAGATGAATGACCGGGGCACCTGGACTCAGGGCCAGCTCGGACGCTTCGGCCTTGGCGGCCGGCCGGGCCTGCAAGGTCTCGACGAACTCGGCGAACACGTGGCCGTGATCCTCCAGGCGGGCATAGATGCCGCCACCTCCCGGGTTCTCGGCGAACAGCTCCGGGATGTCCTTGACGACGTCCCATGGCAGGTACGACGTCGCCGTCTCCACCGGCGTCCCGTTGCGGAAGTACAGCCGCCGCCGCGCGAGGATCTGCGTACCGGGCTCGACGTCAAGCCGCTGCGCGATCTCCTCGGGTGCCTCCATCGGCCCGATGAAGATGACGCTGACCTTGGCCGTGGCTCCCGACTGCTCGGATTCGGCGAGGTAGGCGGCCTTGCCGCCGCGGCGCAGCGACCGGCGGAAGCGGTCGGACGACCGGTGCCGCACGGGCGGCCGGGCCTTCACGTACGAGCCCTTGCCGTGCCGGGTGTCCACGAGCCCGCTGGCTCGGATCTCAGTCATGGCCTTGCGGATGGTGCCGCCGGACACGCCGTAGCGCTCCACCATCTCGGCTTCACTGGGCACCTGGTCGCCGGGCTTCAAGACGCCGGCGCGGATCTGCTGAACGATGTCCTCGGCGATCTGCAAGTACCGAGGCACGGTCTTGCCACCTCCTACAGCTGTTCCCATGGTCCTTTTCTTCCTCCTATGCTCCTGTACATGAGTAACAGCGCCCCGACGAGCCGGTCAACGCCCCGCCACTCCGTGTCCGTAGCCGGAGTGGTGGTCCGCGACGACGGTCGGCTCCTGGCGATTCAGCGAGCGGACAACGGCACGTGGGAGCTCCCGGGCGGAGTGCTGGAACTCGAAGAGACCCCGGAGGAGGGCGTACGGCGCGAGGTCTTGGAGGAAACCGGGCTACGGGTCGACGTCGCCGAGCTGACGGGCGTCTACAAGAACGTCACCGCGGGCGTCGTCGCGCTGGTCTTCCGCTGCAAGCCGGTCGGCGGCGGCGAGTGCACTTCGGACGAGACCACGGCAGTCCAGTGGCTCACGCCTGAAGAGGTGTCCGAGCGGATGTCCGAGGTCTACGCCATCCGGCTCCTGGACGCCTTGGACGGACATGGGCCCCACGTGCGGAGCCATGACGGGCGCCAGCTCTTCGCGGTGCGGTGAAAGTTTCCCTACTCCATCAAGGCACCCGCCGCGCACGGCGCGGCGAGCGCGCCCGTCGCCCGGGCCTGCGCTCCTGTCTCCGCCCCGCTCCACCCCGACCGCCGGCCGCGCGGCTGGACGGCGCGGGTTGATGGGTGGCGAACCTCAGCAGCTGAAACTTCCTGGGCCGCGGCGTGTCAACGCGGCCGGGCCCTGTCACCGGGAGGGGCCCGGTCCCATTCGAGAGGCTGCCGCCTGAACACCGCCGTCAATGGGCCAGTCCGTGGGACCCACCGGCTGCCCCGCAATCAAATCGGGCTGCCCGCGCAGATGCCCGGGTTAGAGCGATGCCTCCGGCGGGGGCGCTCCAGCTCCGGGATGGCGGGGGCGCCGTACGCGGGTGCCGGCCGGTGGGGTGTGGCGGTGGAGAACTCCCATCCCGTCTGCCATCGGCCCAGGACAAGCCGAGCGGGGGGGGGGGGGGGGGGGGGGGGGGGGGGGGGGGGGGGGGGGGGGGGGGGGGGGGGGGGGGGGGGGCGGGGGGGGAGGAGGGGCTACGTGTCTGGTGGTCG
>NZ_JBVIGV010000003.1:54465-183708 GCF_055570615.1 Streptomyces sp. NPDC031121 | reverse complement strand
CGGGCGTCAAGGTCGTTCGTACAGTCGCGCGCTCCACCTTGACGCCCGGCACCGCGACCGCTCCACATGCGTGTGGGCCGATGGCAGACGGGATGGGAGTTGGGGCGGCTGGTGCCCGGGGGCCGCAAGTCGAAAACACCATCTCAACCTGGCGTTAATCCGTATAGTGACAGCATCCGTGCCGCTGGGAACTAGCATTGACCGGGAGACAGGCATGCGCACAGAGTCGATAATCTCCGTTCGCCTTGTGGACCACTTGATCTACTATCCCGAGGCGGCCTGGACTCTGGAAGTCGGCGGGCTGGAGATGAGCAGCCAGGAAATTGTCGCCGAGCTGCGCAACATCACGACCCTTCACGGAGACCGGGAATTCCCCGCCGAAAACTCTATTTCAGCGAGAGAGAGCTCGCTCGATTGGGGCGCTTCATCGTCCTTCGGCGAGTACATATTGGAGCTATCGATCAGCGCTGTCGGGGGTGTTGGCGCTGTAGCGTTGGGCAGCGCTCTGCGCACAGCCTTCGAGAAAATCAGATCACGCGGCCATGCGCCTAGCACCCCTCGGAGTCCCGTCGATGCCGACGAAGCCCGCCGTCTACTCTACTCCCACATCACCCTGCATTATGGCCTTACCGAAGCACAGTTGACGGAGACGTCTCACACTCACTCACCTGCGGACGGAGTACACGAGTTCTCTTTCAAAACGGACGAAGGGTTTGAGTACGGAGGAGTAATCGGGTCCCCGAATGAGCCGCTTGAATGCACCCGAGTTTGGAAGAAAACTGGCCCGCTCCAGCTTCGGCCTGAGTATGCCCACATCGAGCCCGCCTCGTAGTGAGCGTCAGGCGCCAGGGTCAACCCGGGCAGCAAGCTGGCCGAGGCGGGATCTTAGCCTAGAGGCCCCCGAGAAGCCGCGCGGCTGCGCGTCTAACTGAGTGACAACGGGGCCGTACAGCGGCGGACGTCCGGGGACGGCAGGGGCGTCTTTACTCAGGTCAGGGCCGACACCAGGGAGGGTCTGGGAAGGCCTGAATTGCTTCGGAACGAAGAGGTGTACAGCAGCGGGTACCGCAACCACGATGACCGGCGTCGTTGCGAGCCAGCCGACAGGTTAGTCGGCGAGCCTTGATTTCCAAGCTTAGAGTCGTCTCCGACGTTTCAGCCACTGTCGTCTTGTGAGCTGAACAAGCCGAGGAACTTAGCGACTTGTGCCCCGACAGCAAAGACGCCAGCAAACGCGACGGCTGCCCATCGCAACGACGACCATGGCGCCTCGCCAAATAGCATGGCCAGTTGTCCAACGAGGAGCGCACAGATACCAGATGAAAGGAGAATGATTGCAACGTAATGCGACTTGCAGTCACGAGCAGCCACTTCGAACGGTCCCAATCGTCAGGTGACCGTCTCGGTGCGCAGGTGCACCAGGAGACGGCCATAGCCAATCTCTGATGCCCTACGCAGTTGCTCGCCTGCGCTCTCCCGACCGTCAAAGCGGCTTAGCTCGTTACCGGTGCCCCGGGAGACTCGGGGAGGCACGTTGAAAAGCTAGCGCCCTTCAGCTATCCGCGCAACCGCCTGCGGCCGGATGCGCGAGGCTTGGGTCGTCTCGCGTGCAACCGAGGCTGGCCAAGGCCCCCCACAAGGCCATGAAGCCCCCGGGATGTCCTTGGGGGCCTCACACGCAGCAAACCACCTGCGCTGGCATGTGCCACCGGTGCGCCTCGCATGCTCCCTTCCAGCGTGAGGCCTACCTCGTTACGTTCCGGTGCGCATGAAGGGCTTCGGGAAGTACTGGGGATGGGCTGTCTTCGCAGTCCTGTTGGCCGGCTGGCTCACGTCGGATCTCGGCCCAGGCCTGCTGTTGACGTTATCCGGGGTGTGCACGATCTACTTCTTCTTTCTCGCTCCGGCCTGGTGTGGGGCGCTTGGGCGAGACGGCGCGTGCAGGAACAACAGCAAGGGCGTCATGATGGGCTGCCACATTCGGCAGCACAAGTGGCAGAAGCTCCAGGGGGTCGTAGTTAAAAAACGCTGGCGTGAACTGCGCCGTGAACTCTTTCCTAACGCCACCACGGCGCTGACAACGATGGGTGGAATGCTTGCACTGCTGTCAGGCGCAGCGGCAGCCCTTCAACCGATCTTCGGTGGCGGCTGGTAGAAGGTAGGCGGCGCCCGCCGTCCGCGGCCTATTCACGGACCGTGAGCCTCCAATCTGGCCGCAGATCGACCCCGACCTGCGCACACGCATGACGCACACGGGCCCCCGGAGCCGTGTGCACCAAACAGGAGCGGCCCCAGCTTGGTCTGGGGCCGCTTTGCTTGTACGAATTGCTGCTAGCTGAAGTGCGGCCGGGGCCCCTCGCGAGCCGGGTAGGTGGAGTGCTGGAGGCGGTGGCCGCGGCTGGTTGCTACGCGGACCGTGTCTCGGAGAGCCCCGGTCAGATCCGTCGCCAGGCAACGGAGTTCCTCCGCGTCCGAGTCCATGTCGGCGAGTACTTCGAGGGCATGGGCCAAAAGCTCGGTTCCCAATCCGAGCTGGATCTCTTCGGTGTCGTCGGCCAGGCGGGACAGGTAGCCGTTGGTGTTGTCAGCGCTCAGGTAGCAGGGCTTGTCGTCGGGACCCGACCACGGGAGGAGGCGCAGTTCATTGCTCGGTGTCATTTCTTCGGGTTCCCCTCCTCAGTCGTGAGGCGGATGGTGAAGAGTGCGTCCGCTCTGTCCCCGGGGAGGACCAGGAGGGCGGCCTCGACCACGCGGCCGGTGACGTCGGTTGCCACGCGGGTGAGTGAGAGGACCGCCAGGGATGTGGCGATTCGGAGGACGGTTGCCTCTTCCTGGGTCGGGAGGCGGGCGCTGAGCCGCTCTTGAACCTCGGCCAGCGGCGGGCGGAGATCCGCCGCACGCGCTGTTGTCTCGTCGCGTACGGGCGAATCAGCCGGCGTCAAGTCGTGAGGGACGTAGATGCGGGCCAGGCTGTGCGGCGACTTCCCTTCGTGGGTGATGTAGACGACCTCGGTCAACCTCAGGGGGCTGCGGGGCGGCACGTCCAGCAGGGCCGCCAGGTGGCCGTACGCCTCAAGGTTCGTGGTGCGGGCGTTCGTGTGTAGGGGAGCAGAAGGGGTGGCCCATGTGAGCGCCTCGCCGCAACCGCCGGTGTAGGTGATCTTGCGGAGAGGACGGCGGACGAAGTTGCCGCTGCCGTGGATCTTCTCAACCAAGCCTTCGCCCTGGAGGAGCGCCAGGGCGCTTCGCAGGGTTGGTGTGCTGACCGCGTAGCGGGTGGCGAGTTCGGCCTCGGAAGGGAGGCGTTCGCCAGCCTTGAAGTTGCCTGTTGAGATCTGGTGCCGGAGATCATCGGCGATGGTGTCACGGCGGGAAGGCATGGCGCGGATCACCACTTCCTCGTCATCCGGAGGGCGATGAAACGGCTTTGGGCGTGCATCGTCAGCGCCTCGCCCGTCTCGAAGAACAGCCGCTTCGCGCCCGCGGGGAGCTGCACGAGGTCGGCTACGCGGCACGGCTGGCCGCCGATCTGGATGACGTCGCCGCGCTGCACGTTCACCGAAGTGATCTCGATGTTGGCGGCGAGGGCACCGCTAGAGGCCGGTCCCCTCACTGGTTCACCTGCTGCGATTCCGGCGCGTCGTCCGTGGCGTGGCAAGAGCAGCCGCAGGCTTCGTAGATCACGGGGACACCTGCCGGCGCCCTGGAGGGGGACGGCGGGGTGCACTCTCGGTGTGCGCCAATCGCGCACGAGCTCGACCGGTAGGTGTTCTTCGCGTGCGTGGCGTAGGAGAGTGCGGGGAGTGGCAGCCCACTGGTGTGGGCGGTGCTGGGGGTCATACGGTTGTGCATGCTGATCAGCTCCTATCGCTGATGGCCGGGTCCCCGGACGTCGCCCGTCGCGGGGACCGCTTCGTTTACTGCGGCCCAGAGGATGCGGCCGGCCAAGCTGCTGGCGAGGAGCCCGAATCGGTCGGCCTCCGCCACGACTTCCAAGACCTCCCGCCACGACTCGGCGGGCAGCGCTTCCGGAACCTCCGCTTCGATCGACGTGTAGGTGGCGTGCGACTCCACACGCGTGGTCAGCCCGAGGGCCGACAACCGGGCGGCGAGGTCCTCGGCCCTTGCTTCCGAAGCGGGCACAGGAGGGCCTCCGTCACCGATCGATCACTTTGGGTGAAGCTAGTTAACTAGATTAAAGCTAGTGGACTAGATTTTCTACATGCCTGAGCAGCCGCCTTATCTCCGGATCGCCGACATCCTGCGGCAGCGGATCGCGGAGCACGTGTGGACGGCCGGCGATCGACTCCCCTCTCGCGCCCAGATCGCCGAAGAGTGCGGCGTGGGCGAGAACGTGGTCCGTCGGGCGCAGGAGCTACTGATCTCCCAAGGAGTGCTGGAGGGGCGCGCAGGTTCGGGCACCTACGTCGCCGAGCCCCGTCGGCGTGTACGGGTCGTTCGGTCCTCGGCCCGCGAGCAGCCCGGCGGTTCCCCGTTCCGGGCGGACATGCTGGCATTGGGCAAGCAGGGCACCTGGGAGAGCCGTACCGAAGCGAAAGTGCCGGCCCCGGCCGAGATCGCGTCGCGGCTCGGTATCGCAGAGGGCGATCTATGCGTGCGTACCCTCTACGAGTTCCTCGCTGATGGTCGGCCGGTGCAGTTGTCGACGAGCTGGGAGCCGTACGAGCTGACCGCTGGCACCCTCGTCGTCCTGCCGGAAGGTGGGCCACATGCCGGCATCGGTGTCGTGAACCGGATGGCCGTGATCGGGATCACCGTCAGCCATGCC
Organism: Streptomyces sp. NPDC031121; assembly: GCF_055570615.1. Taxonomy (NCBI): domain Bacteria; kingdom Bacillati; phylum Actinomycetota; class Actinomycetes; order Kitasatosporales; family Streptomycetaceae; genus Streptomyces; species Streptomyces sp. NPDC031121. The sequence continues at coordinate 178,919 of NZ_JBVIGV010000003.1, read as the reverse complement.
GTAGAGCAGCCGGAGCCGCGGCAGGCGACAGCCGAGGAGGCGTCGCTGCTCGGCATCCAGAAGGCCTCGCTGGTCACGCATATCCGGCGGACGTACTACAGCGACCAGGGGCAGCCCGTGGAGACGGCGGACATCATCATCCCCGCCTCGCTGTGCGAGATCGTCTACGAGATCCCCGTCAGTCGATAGCGCGCCCAGCGCCACCCAGACCACCTGGCCGACGCGAGAAGGGGGCAACGTGCCGATCTGCCCGGAGTGCAGCCAGGCCATGAAGTTCGGCGGATTCGTGCTCTGCCGGCGGGAGGAAGACGACGAGCGGGTCTGCCGGTCGTTGTGGAAGTGCCCCGCTCGGCATGTCTGGTGGCATTGGGCCGACCGGCCGGACGAGGCGTTGGAGGCGTGCCCGATGCCGGAGGCGTTCCTCTGACATCCGAGTCGGCCCGCGTGCCCTTCATGTGCCCGATCAGACGGGAAGCGGCGGGGACGAGCGGGGAACTGTGGGGTGGGCTCGGCCGGGGCGCAGGTCAGGGCCGCGCCAGGTCAGGCCTCTTGCGGGTACGCGGTCTTCCAAACTAGCTACGCGGGTTCGATTCCCGTCACCCGCTCTCACCTGGTCAGGGCCGGTCGGAGGACGTTTCCTCCGACCGGCCCTGATGCGTTTCCCGGGGGCGCGGCGCTGGGTCAGAGCTTGATGCCGGCGATCGTGTCCGCGAGGGAGTTCAGGAAGCGGTTGACGTCCGGGGCGATCGAACTGGACGCGAGGAAGAAGCCGAAGAGGACCGCGACGATCGCGGGGCCGGCCTTCAGGTGGTTGCCGCGGATCAGCACCACCATGATGATCGCCAACAGAACCACCACCGACAGCGAAATGGCCACTACTGATCACACCTTCGATCGTCCCCGGTCCGGCCGGGGGCGCACGGTCGGCGCACGCCCCCCTACGGTCCATCCTCCCACCAACCGGCCCCGGCTATCCGCCCCCTGACGAATCGGCGCCTGCCGGGGCGGCCGCGGGCGGGGTCAGGGCGCGGTCAGGCCGAGCAGGGAGCGGACGCGGGCGTACTTCGCGGTCAGCCGCTCCCGGGTGGGCGCGTCCAGTACGGACAGCCGCGCCGGGTCCGCGTTGTGCGCGAGGTCGGCCTCCTTCACCAGGAGGGCGCCGGGGGTGGCGAGGATGCGGGCCGCGTACCCCTCCAGCGGCTCGCCGGGGCGCTTGGTGACGGCCAGGACCATGTCCTTCACCGCCTGCGGGAGGGCGGCGGCATCGAGCCACTCCCGGCTGAGCGCGTCGTCCTCGACGGCGTCGTGCAGCCAGGCGGCGGCCTGCTGCTCGGGGCTGCCGCCGCGGATGCGGACGCCTTCCGCCACGGCCCCCAGGTGTTCCGCGTACGGGCGGCCCGCCTTGTCGGTCTGCCCCTCGTGCGCGGCGCGCGCCAGGGCTTCGACCTCTGCCAGGGTGAGCGGCTGCTGCTGCGTCGTCATGCGGTCCCCTTCACTGCCGTCTGCGCTGCCGCGCCGCGGAGGGCTTCGGCGGCCCGGTGCACGTCCGCCTGGGTGGTGCGCCAGTTGGAGAACGCGGCGCGCAGGGCGGGGGTTCCCGCGTGGACGGTCGGGGTCGTGAACACCTCGCCCGCGGCGGCCTCGCGCAGGGCGGTCAGGCGGGCGGTGAGCCGGTCCGGGTCGCCCTCGCCGGCGAGGGTGAAGAGGACGACGTTGAGCCGGACGGGGGCGAGCAGCCGGAAGGCGGGGTCGCGCTCCAGCTCGGCGCCGAGGGCCCGGGCGCAGGCGACGTCGCGTTCGACGATCTCGCGGTGGCCGGCGCGGCCGTACGCGCGCAGCGTGAACCAGGCGGCGAGGGCGCGCAGCCGGTGGGAGTTCTCCGGGGTGAGGTGGACGAGGTCGGGGTCGGCGCCGAGGGGGCCGAGGTAGGCGGCGGCGTTCCGGAAGACGCGGGTCTGGAGGTCGGGCCGGCGGGTGAACTGGACGGCGCTGTCGTAGGGGACGTTCAGCCATTTGTGCAGGTCGACGCAGACGGAGTCGGAGGCGTCGAGGCCGTCGACGAGGTGGGCGTGGTGCGGGGACAGGGCGGCGAACGCGCCGAACGCGGCGTCGGTGTGCAGCCAGAAGTCGTGGCGTTCCCTCAGTGCGGCGACGGCGCGGAGGTCGTCGAAGTCGACGGTGTTGACGGTGCCGGCGTTGGCGACGACGACGGCCGGGCCGGGGGTGTCGGCGAGGGCGCGGTCGAGGGCGGCGGGGTCGACGGCCTCCCGGCCGGGGAGGGTGGGGACGGGGACGAGAGCGCTGCGGCCGAGGCCGAGGAGGGAGAGGGCCTTGGCGATGGAGGAGTGCGCGGCGCCGGAGAGGACGCGTACGGGTCCGAGGGCGGCGGCGCCGTCCTCGGCGGGTGACACTCCGAGGCGTTCGCCGAGCCATTCGCGGGCGATGGCGAGGCCGGTGGTGTTGGACATGGTGGCGCCGCTGACGAAGGTCCCGGAATGGGCGGGGCCGAGGCCGAACAGGTCGCGGAGCCAGCCGGTGGTCTCGCGCTCCAGGTCCTGGCCGCCCCCGTCGAGGGCCGAGTTGGAGTTCTGGTCGTGGACGGCGGTCAGCCAGTCGCCGGCGAGGGCGGCGGGGGTGGCGCCGCCGGTGACGAAGCCGAGGTAGCGGGGGCCGGCCGAGGCCGACAGGCGCGGCTCCCACCGCCGGTGGAAGGCGGTGAGGGCGGCTTCGGTCCCGGCGCCGTGTTCGGGGAGCGGCTCGGGCCGCGGGGGCTGCGCCGGGGGCGGCGGTACGACGGGCCGCGCGTCGAGCCCGTCGAGCGCGTCGGCGGCGGCGCGGCGTACGGCTTCGAGCAGCTCGGGCAGCCGCCCGAGGTCGGCGGCGAGGGTGTGGTCCATGGACGGCACCGTAGGGCCCGGCGGCGGCCGGCGGGCGGTCCAATCGGCGCCGGGTGGCCGGTCCGCGCCGCCGCCCCGGCCGGGATGCCGAGGGCGACGGCGGCCCGTGAGCGGGAGCAGGCAGCCGTCGGGCCGGCGCACCGCCTCGTGCACGGCGAGCGAGGTCGCCGCCGGCAGGACGGAGCAGTGGACGGTGCCGCGCCGGCCGCCGGAGGGACGCGGCGGCGGCCGCCGAGGCGGAGAGCGCCTGGGCCGCCGGCCGGCCGTGCGCTTCAGCGGCCGGCCCCTCCCGGGGGGCGCGGGGCGCCGGCCGGGCACAACGGCGCTGCGGAGGGCGGCGGTTGGGGCGGCCCGGTCCGGCTGTGCCGGGGCGCCGCTCCCCCTCCCCCGCACCTCCCGTGCCCGGCGGCGCGCCGGCGGTGCGGATCCCCGCGTACGGGGTCAGGGCGAGCGGCGGATGAGGAGGAGGGCGCGGTCGTCGTTGACGTCCTTGGCGACCTTCTCGATGAGGTGCCAGGCGGCGCCCTGCCAGCCCGCGGCGACGTAGCGGTCGGCTTCGCCGGTGAGGCGGTCGATGCCCTCGGCGATGTCGCGGTCGGCGGTCTCGACGAGGCCGTCGGTGAAGAGCATCAGGACGTCGCCGGGGCGCAGTCGGCCGCGGGCGGGTTCGAACTCGGCGCCGTCGTACACGCCGAGGAGCGGTCCTTCGCCCGCCTTCTCCTGCCAGCGGCCGGTTCCGGCGCAGAGCTGGAGGGCGGGCAGGTGCCCGGCGGACAGGAGTTCGTAGTCGCCGGTTTCGAGGTCGAGGACGAGGTGGACGGAGGTGGCGAAGCCCTCGTCCCAGTCCTGGCGCAGCAGGTAGCCGTTGGCGGCGGGCAGGAAGCCGTCCGGCGGGAGGGCTCCGAGCAGGCCGCCGAAGGCGCCGGAGAGCAGCAGGGCGCGGGAGCCGGCTTCCATGCCCTTGCCGGAGACGTCGGTGAGGACGATTTCGAGGGTGCGGCCGCCGTTGGTGCGGGCGGCGACGACGAAGTCGCCGGAGAAGGACTGCCCGCCGGCCGGGCGGAGGGCCATCTCCTGGTGCCAGCCGCGGGGCAGGGCGGGCAGCTTGCTCTGTACGCGGATGCGTTCGCGGAGGTCGAAGAGCATGGTGCCGCCGCGTCTCCAGGGCACGCCGACGCGGCTGCGGAACTGGGCGATGACGAGGCCGAAGAATCCGCAGGCGGCCACGACGAGGACGGTGCCGGGGGTGACCCGGGCGGGGCCCTGGGTGTAGGGGCCGAGGACGAGGGATTCGACGATGAGGGCGGCCGCGGAGGCGGCGTACAGGGCGAGGAGGCTCGCGGGGCGCAGCAGCAGGCCGCCCGCGACGATGGGCAGGACGAGCGCGGCGGGCGAGAACCACACGGGGAATACGAGGGTGCCGCAGGCGATGGCGGGGATGGTGGCGAACAGTCCGGCGAAGGCGAGCCAGTCGGAGGCGTCGCCGCGGAAGTAGTCGACGGCGGATTTGCGCAGGGCTGTGCGGGCCCGGTGCCACGCCCTGCGCGTCCGGGCCCTGAGCGTCTCCACACGTGCTCCGGCCATGTCCCTCGGGACCCTATCCATCCCGGCTGCGTGCGCGCAGGGGGACCCCCGGACCGGTCCGCTCCGCTGCGCCGCGTCGGCGGGTGGGCGCGGAGGGCGCCGACGGCCGCTGCCCGGGCGGGAGTCGGGGCGGTTCTCGGCGGCGGCCCGGGCGGGCCAGCGGGCCGGCCGAAAAGCCTTAGCCCGTGATGGATGCCACTGGTAAGGATGAGCACATGACTCTTGAGATGCGCATTTTGCGGTCGGATGAGTGGGATGTCTGGTACGACCATCTCGACGTGGCCTTCGGCGGGGTGGCGGAATCCCGGCAGGAGCGGGAGCTGTACCGGGCCCTGACGGAGGTCGAGCGGTCGCTGGGCGTCTGGGACGGGCAGGTGTGCGCGGGTTCGGCGGGCGCGTTCACCTTCCGGCTGTCGGTGCCGGGCGGGGGGCTGGTGCCGGCGGCGGGGGTCACGATGGTGGGCGTCGCGCCGACGCACCGCCGCCGCGGCATCCTCACCTCGCTGATGCGCCGGCAGCTCGACGACGTCCGCGCGGGCGGCGAGCCGGTCGCGGTGCTGACGGCCTCGGAGCCGGCGATCTACGGGCGTTTCGGCTACGGCGCCGCCGCGTACGAGCTGGGTGTGGCCGTCGACACGTCCAGGGTGGCCCTGTCGGTGCCGCCGGGGACGGACGCGGTGCGGCTGCGCCTGGCCGACCCGGAGAAGGCGCTCGACGACTGCGAGCGGGTGTACGCGCAGCTCGTCGCGCGGCGGCCCGGCATGCTGGCGCGGCAGCCGGGGTGGGAGCGGCAGGCGCTGCTGGACCCGCCGGGCTCCCGGGGCGGGGCGTCCCCTCTGATGTGCGTGGTGGCGGAGCGCGAGGACGGCTCGGTCGCGGGGTACGCCCGCTACCGGGTCAAGCCGGAGTGGGAAGCGGCCGGGCCGTGCGGCGAGGTCGAGGTGCGGGACCTGGACGCGCTGGACCCGGCGGCGGCGGCCGCGCTGTGGCGCTACCTGTGCGGGATCGACCTGACGTCGGTGGTGCGGGCCCGCAGGCGGCCGGTGGACGATCCGCTGCTGCACCTGGTCAGCGACCCGCGGCGGGCCCTTCCGGCGCTGCGGGACTCCCTGTACGTGCGGCTGGTGGACCTGCCGCGGGCGCTGGAGGCCAGGGCGTACGGGGCGCCGCTGGACGTGGTGCTGGAGGTGGCGGACGCGTTCTGCCCGTGGAACGCGGGCCGGTGGCGGCTGACCGCCGACGGGCGGGGGCCGGTCCGCTGCGAGCGTACGGAGGACCCGGCAGACCTGGAGCTGTCGGTACGGGAGCTGGCGTCGGCGTATCTCGGCGGGGTGACGCTGACCTCGCTGGCGGGGGCGGGGCGGGTGCGGGCGCTGCGTCCGGGGGCGCTGGCGGCGGCTTCGCGGGCGTTCGCCGGCGACATGGCGCCCTGGCTGCCGCACGGCTTCTGAGCGGACGCGGCCCCGCGCCCGTTCGGGCCGTCCGCCGTCAGCGGGTCTGGCAGCCCGGGCACCAGAAGAGGTTGCGGGCGGCGAGGCCGGCGGTGCGGACGGCGCTCCCGCAGACGTGGCAGGGCATGTTGGCCCTCCGGTAGACGTACACCTCGCCGCCGTGGTCGTCGACGCGCGGCGGGCGGCCCATGGCCTCGGGGGTGTGCTCGTCGCGGACGGTGTCTATCCGGTTGTTGCGGACGCCCTCGCGCATGAGCGCCGCCAGGTCGGCCCACATGGCGTCCCATTCGGCGCGGCGGATGTCCCGGCCGAGCCGGTACGGGTCCACGCCGTGCCGGAACAGCACCTCGGCGCGGTAGACGTTGCCGACGCCGGCGACGACCTTCTGGTCCATCAGGAGGGCCGCGATGGTGGTGCGGGAGCGCGAGATCCGCTGCCACGCGCGGTCGGGGTCGTCGTCGGGGCGCAGCGGGTCGGGGCCGAGCCGGTCGTGCACCGCCCGCTTCTCTGCGTCGCCGATGAGGGCGCAGGCCGTCGGGCCGCGCAGGTCGGCCCAGTGCTCGTCGTTCGCGAGCCGGAGCCGGACGGTGCCGGCGGCGGGCGGTGCGGGGGCGGGGCCGAAGCCGAGCTTGCCGAAGAGGCCGAGGTGGATGTGGATCCAGGCGTCGCCAAGTTCGAGGAAGAGGTGCTTGCCGTGTGCCTCGGCGCTCTCCAGCCGGCGGCCGTCGAGCAGGGCGGCGCTCTCGGCGAACCGGCCCTGCGGGCTGCTCACCCGGACGGGGCGTCCGGCGAACCGCTCGGTGTGGTCCTGGGCGAGGCGGTGGATCGTATGCCCCTCGGGCACTGCTGCTCTCCTCGGGTCTGCCCCGCCGTGTCCGCCGCAGGGGCCGCGGGAACGGCGGCGCCGCCGGACCCCGCGGATCCGGCGGCACGGCGGCTGCTACTGGTCCTGCGGGTGGTGGGCCGGGATGGGCGGGAGTTCGCCGGTGCGCTCGTACGCGGAGAGCATGTCGATGCGGCGGGTGTGGCGCTCCTCGCCGGAGTACGGGGTCGCCAGGAAGGCCTCGATGAAGGCGGTGGCCTCGTCCTGGGTGTGCATGCGGCCGCCGACGGAGATCACGTTGGCGTTGTTGTGCTCGCGGCCCAGCTTCGCGGTCTCCACGCTCCAGGCGAGGATGGCGCGGACGCCCTTGACCTTGTTGGCGGCGATCTGCTCGCCGTTGCCGGAGCCGCCGATCACGATGCCGAGGCTGCCCTCGTCGGCGGCGGTCTTCTCCGCGGCGCGCAGGCAGAACGGCGGGTAGTCGTCCACCGCGTCGTAGATGTGGGGCCCGCAGTCGACGGGCTCGTGGCCGTTGTCCTTGAGCCAGTCCACCAGGTGGTTCTTCAGCTCAAAGCCGGCATGGTCGGATCCGAGGTACACGCGCATGGGACGAGTGTGTCACGAGCGGTCCGCGAGACCCGTACCGGGGTGTCGCGTAAGTCACTTCTAAAGCTCAAGTAAACCCAAAGAACGCAGATGAGACACGGTGGGACCAAAGTCCCGGACCTTCGCCCCCCGGCAACGAACCGGATGCGGGCCTTCCGGCCGACGCCTTCTCGGGTTTGAATGCCAGAACTCGCAACCCGAGAACCTAAGGATTCGTCCATGAGCACCACGACGACCCTTCGGAAGGCAGGCGACCCCTCCGGCAACCCCGGCGGCGCCGCGCCCAACGACGGTCTCAAGGCCGGTCTCAAGAACCGCCACCTGTCCATGATCGCCATCGGCGGCGTGATCGGCGCAGGACTCTTCGTCGGCTCCGCCGGCGGCATAGCCAAGGCCGGCCCCGCCATCCTGATCTCCTACGCGCTGGTCGGCGCGATGGTCGTCTTCGTGATGCGGATGCTGGGCGAGATGGCCGCGGCCAGCCCGAACTCGGGCTCCTTCTCCGCGTACGCCGACCGCGCGCTCGGCCGCTGGGCCGGCTTCTCCATCGGCTGGCTGTACTGGTTCTTCTGGGTCGTCGTCCTCGCCGTCGAGGCCACCGCCGGCGCCGTCATCCTCGAAGGCTGGATCCCCGCCGTCCCGCAGTGGGCCTGGTCCCTGATCGTGATGGCCGTCCTGACCGCCACCAACCTCGGCTCCGTCGCCTCGTACGGCGAGTTCGAGTTCTGGTTCGCCGGCATCAAGGTCGTCGCGATCGGCGCCTTCGTCGTCATCGGCATGCTCGCCGTCTTCGGCCTGCTGCCCGGCTCGGACAACCCGGGCGCGGGCTTCGCCCACCTCACGGACACCGGCGGCTTCATCCCGAACGGCTGGGGCTCGATCCTGACCGGTGTGCTCATGGTCGTCTTCTCCTTCATGGGCAGCGAGATCGTCACGCTGGCCGCCGGCGAGTCCGAGGACCCGCGCCGTGCCGTCACCAAGGCCACCAACTCGGTCATCTGGCGCATCGCCGTCTTCTACCTCGGCTCGATCTTCGTCGTCCTCACGCTGCTGCCGTGGAACGACGAGTCGATCGTGGAGAAGGGCTCCTACGTGGCCGCCCTGGACTCCATCGGCATCCCGGCCGCCGGCCAGATCATGAACTTCATCGTGCTGACGGCCGTGCTGTCCTGCCTGAACTCGGGCCTGTACACCGCCTCCCGCATGGCGTTCTCCCTCGGCGAGCGCGGCGACGCCCCGAAGTCCTTCGCCAAGGTCAACGCGAAGGGCGTGCCCACCGCCGCCATCCTGGGCTCCACGGTCTTCGGCTTCGTCGCCGTCGTCTTCAACTACACCAACCCGGACACCGTCTTCAGCTTCCTGCTGAACTCCTCCGGCGCGATCGCGCTGTTCGTGTGGCTGGTCATCTGCCTGACCCAGCTGCGCATGCGCAAGATCCTGTTGGCCGAGGCCCCGGACAAGCTGACGGTGAGGATGTGGCTCTTCCCGTATCTGACGTACGCCACCGCCGCGATGATCGTCTTCGTCCTGGGCTACATGTTCTTCGACGACGCCAACCGCGAGGTCGTGACGCTGTCGGTGCTCGTCGCCGCGGCCGTCATCGCGGTGGGCGTGGTGCGCGACGTCCGCCGCCGCAAGGCCGCCGTCCAGGGCTGACGCCCCGCCCGCCGGGACCGCAGACGGCAGCAGCCCCGGACCGCGCACCGCGCGGATCCGGGGCTGCCCCGTTCTCGGGCCGCGGCCGGCGTCAGGAGCGGCCGGCCAGCTTCCAGGCGGCGGGCAGCAGGCCCATCGCCAGCGCCGCCTTCAGCGCGTCGCCGATCAGGAACGGGGTCAGGCCCGCCGCGACGGCCGCGCCGAAGGACATGCCGGTCGACAGCGCCAGGTACGGCACGCCCACCGCGTAGATCAGGGCCGAGCCGAGCACCATCGCACCGGCCGTGCGCAGCACGGAGCGGTCGGCGCCGCGGCGGGCCAGGGCGCCGACGACGGTGGCGGCGAGCAGCATGCCGAGGACGTAGCCGAAGGAGGCCCCGAACGCGCCGGAGGTGCCGTTCGCGAACCACGGCACGCCGGCGGCACCGGCCAGCGCGTACACGGCGAGGGAGAGGAAGCCGAGGCGGGCGCCGAGGGCGGTGCCGACGAGCAGCGCGGCGAAGGTCTGGCCGGTGACCGGGACCGGGGAGCCGGGGACGGGCACCGCGATCTGCGCGGCCAGCCCGGTCAGGGCGGCCCCGCCGACGACGAGCGCGATGTCGCGGACGCGGCTCGCGGGCAGCAGGTCGGCGAGGACGGTGCCGGGGCGGACGGAAACGGATGCAGTGCTCATCGGGAGGCTCCGCGGTGCTGGGGGGTGACGGGACGATCACCGACGCTAGTGCGCTCCCCCGCGGACCCCCACCGCTGCCCGGGACAAAGCCCCACTCCCCCGATTGGTCGGGATCACACAAACTCCCCGGTTCACACCCGGGGCACCGTGATGCTCATCACGGGTCAGTTCACTCCACACATCCGTTTTGCGCGGATGGGCGCCGAGCGGCGAGACTGTCGGGTCCCGCCAATCACCCGTGCGGGGCCCAACCGCCGCTGCCGAGCCGAGAGTACGAGCCTCCCCTCATGCGCGACCGTCTGCCCGATACTCCTCCACGCGCGGGCGAGCTGCCCGCGGAACCCCTGAGCCACAGTCTCAAGCAGCGCCACCTGACCATGCTGGGCCTCGGCGGGGTGATCGGGGCGGGCCTGTTCGTCGGCTCCGGCGCCGGCATCGCCGTCGCCGGCCCGGCGATCATCTGCTCGTACCTGCTCGCGGGCGCGCTGGCCATGCTGGTGATGCGCGCGCTCGGCGAGATGTCGGCGGCGCTGCCCGCCTCCGGTTCGTTCTCCGTGTACGCGGAGCGGGCGCTGGGCCGCTGGGCGGGCTTCTCGGCCGGCTGGCTGTACTGGTTCCTGCTGGTCGTGGTGCTGGCCGTGGAGGCGACCGGCGCCGCGAAGATCGCCAACGGCTGGGTGCCGGCGGTGGACCAGTGGGTGTGGGTGCTCGTCTTCATGGTGGTCTTCACCGTGAGCAACCTCGCCGCGGTGAAGAACTTCGGCGAGTTCGAGTTCTGGTTCGCGGCCCTGAAGGTCGGGGCGATCGTCCTGTTCCTGATCCTGGGCACGCTGGCGGTCTTCGGGCTGCTGCCGGACACGGACCCGGTCGGCCTGGCCAACCTGACGGGCCAGGGCGGCTTCTTCCCGCAGGGGTTCGGCGGCGTGGTCGCCGGCATGCTGGCCGTCATCTTCGCGTTCGGCGGCCTGGAGGTCGTCACCATCGCGGCCGCCGAGTCCGACGACCCGGCCCGCTCGGTCGCCCGCGCGGTGCGCAGCGCGGTCTGGCGCATCCTCTTCTTCTACGTCGGCTCGATGCTGGTCGTGGTGACGCTGCTGCCGTGGGACTCGCTGAAGCCGGGCGAGAGCCCGTACGTGGCGGTGCTGGACTCGATCGGCATCCCGGCCGCGGGCCAGATCATGAACATCGTGGTCTTCGTGGCGCTGCTGTCGGCCCTGAACGCCAACCTGTACGGGTCCTCCCGCATGGTGTTCTCGCTGGCCGAGCGCGGTGAGGCGCCGGCGGCGCTGCTGAAGGTGTCGCCGGGCGGGGTGCCGCGCCGGGCCGTGTTCGCCTCGGTGGCCTTCGGTTTCGCCTCGGTGGTGCTGAATTTGCTGTGGCCGGACACGGTGTTCCTGTACATGCTGAACGCGGTCGGCGCGGTGCTGCTGTTCGTGTGGGCGCTGATCGCGGTGTCGCAGCTGCGGCTGCGCCGTGAGCTGGAGCGGGACATGCCGGAGCGGCTGACGCTGCGGATGTGGTGCTTCCCGTACCTGACGTGGGCGGCGCTGCTCGGGATGGCGGCCGTGCTGGTGCTGATGCTGTTCGACGACGGGGCCCGCTCGCAGCTGCTGTGGTCCTCCGGTGCGGCCGCCGCGGTGCTGGTCGTGGCGTGGGTGCGCGAGCTGCGCGCGCGGCGCGCAGGGGACGCGGCCGGCTGACGGCGCGAGCGCGCCGGCCGCGGCGAGCCGCGCACGGGACCCAGCGGGCCCGGGACTTCGCGTCCCGGGCCCGCTGCCGTCGGCGGTACGGGGGCGGGCCGCGCGACCGGATGATCACAACCGGTGAGCCGCCCGTCCGGATGACGGACGAAATCCGTCCGACTATCGGACGCTCGGCAGACTGGCCGGCATGAGCCAGAGCACCACCGCACCTCCCGCACCGCCCTCCGCCGGGCCGCACCCGCCGGCAAACACCCCCCTCGGCAACGGCCTCCGGCAGCGCCACCTGTCGATGATCGCGCTCGGCGGCGTCATCGGCGCCGGCCTGTTCGTCGGCTCCGGGGCCGGCGTCGCGGCGGCCGGCCCGGCGATCGTGGTGGCGTACGCCCTGTCCGGGTTCCTCGTCATGCTCGTGATGCGGATGCTCGGCGAGATGTCCGCGGCGAACCCCGCCTCCGGCTCCTTCTCGGTGCACGCGGAACGGGCGATCGGCCCCTGGGCCGGGTTCACCGCCGGCTGGATGTTCTGGACGCTGCTGTGCGTGGGCGTGGCCATCGAGGCCATCGGCGCGGCGCACATCATGACGGGCTGGTTCCCGGGCACCCCGTCCTGGGCGTGGGTGCTGGCCTTCATGGCCCTGTTCTGCGGCGCCAACCTGGCGGCCGTCTCCAGCTTCGGCGAGTTCGAGTTCTGGTTCGCCGCCCTCAAGATCGGCGCGATCGCCCTGTTCCTGGGCCTGGGCGTGCTCGCGGTCCTCGGCTTGCTGCCGGGCACCTCCTCCCCCGGCACCGCGAACCTGCTGCCCGAGGGCGGGTTCCTGCCGGGCGGCGTCGACGGCCTGCTCGTCGGCGTGCTGGCCTCGGTCGTCGCCTACGGCGGCCTGGAGACGGTCACCATCGCGGCCGCCGAGTCCGACGACCCGGTGCGCGGCGTGGCGAAGGCGGTGCGCACCACCATGTGGCGGATCGCGGTCGTCTACGTCGGCTCGATGCTGGTGGTGGTCACGCTGCTGCCGTGGAACGACCCGAAGGTGACCGAGCAGGGCCCGTACGCCGCCACCCTCGACCACCTGGGCATCCCCGCCGCCGGCCAGGTCATGAACGCGGTCGTCCTCGTGGCCCTGCTGTCCGCGATGAACGCGAACATCTACGGCTCCTCCCGGATGGCCCACTCCCTCGTGACCCGCGGCCAGGGGCCCCGCGTGCTCGGCAAGGTCAGCGGACGGGTGCCGCGGCGCGCGGTGCTCGCCTCCTGCGGCTTCGGCTTCACCACGGTGCTGCTGTCGTACTGGTACCCGGACACCCTGTTCGCCTGGCTGCTGAACATGGTCGGCGGGGTCATCCTCGTCGTCTGGGGCTTCACGGCCGTCTCGCAGCTGGTGCTGCGCCGCCGGCTGGAGCGCGAGGACCCGGGGCGGCTCGCCGTGCGCATGTGGTGCTTCCCGTATCTGACGTGGGCGGCGCTCGCGGGCGTGGCCGGGGTGCTGGCGCTGATGGCCTGGAACCCCGACACGCGGGTGCAGGTCGCCTTCACCGGCGGGCTGGCGGTCTTCCTCGCCGCCACCGGCTTCCTGATGCAGCGCCGGCGCGGCCACCGCGGCTGACGCCCCGTCGACCCCCTCCGCAGGCGGGCCCCGTGCACGTGCACCGGGCCCGCCTGCGCTTTCGCGTGAGGCGACCCTTACGTGTGGGCCGGAATAGATGCTGCTAGCGTGCAGTTGCGCATTGATTGCAATAGCAGTTGGCACGCTGAGGGGACCGGATCACACGCATGGCCATCTACACGCTTCCCGAGCTTCCGTACGAGTACTCGGCTCTCGAGCCGGTGATCAACCCGCAGATCATCGAGCTGCACCACGACAAGCACCACGCGGCGTACGTCAAGGGCGCCAACGACACGCTGGAGCAGCTGGAGGAGGCGCGCGACAAGGAGAACTGGGGCGCGCTCAACGGCCTGGAGAAGAACCTCGCGTTCCACCTCTCCGGCCACATCCTCCACAGCATCTACTGGCACAACATGGCCAGCCCGAAGACCGGCGAGGGCGGCGGCGAGCCGACCGCGGCCGACGGCCTGGGCGAGCTGGCGGACGCCATCACCGAGTCCTTCGGCTCCTTCGCCCGATTCAAGAAGCAGCTGACCTTCGCGTCCTCCGCCACGCAGGGCTCCGGCTGGGGCGTCCTCGCGTACGAGCCCGTCAGCGGCCGCCTGATCGTCGAGCAGGTCTACGACCACCAGGGCAACGTCGGCCAGGGATCCGTGCCGATCCTGGTCTTCGACGCCTGGGAGCACGCCTTCTACCTCCAGTACAAGAACCAGAAGGTGGACTTCATCGAGGCGATGTGGAACGTCGTCAACTGGCAGGACGTCGCCAGGCGCTACGCCGACGCCAAGGCCAACACCCCGCTGCTGATCCCCGCCAAGGGCTGATCGCGGCCCCCGGGCCGCCCGCCTCGTGATCGTCTTCTCAACCTTCGCGACCGGGCGTTTCCAGCAGCAGACCCCCGTGAGGACGTGACTCACGGGGGTCTGCTGTGCACGGGCCGGGGCCGCGGCGGCGCCGGCGGCCCCGGGCGGGGCGTCAGTCGAAGCGCGGGCCCTCGGTGCGGGTGCGCTTGATCTCGTAGAAGCCCGGGGTGGAGGCGACGAGCAGGGTGCCGTCCCACAGTCGGGCGGCCGCCTCGCCGCGCGGGGTCGGGGTGACGACCGGGCCGAAGAAGGCGACGTCCGCGCCGTCGGCTCCGGGAACGGAGATCACCGGGGTGCCGACCTCCTGGCCGACCCGCTCGATGCCGTTGTTGTGGGACTCGCGCAGCACCTCGTCGTACTCGTCGGAGTCGGCGAAGCGGATCAGCTCCGCGGGGAGGCCGACCTCGTCCAGGGCGGCGGCGATGACCTCGCGCGTCGCGCCGAGGTCCTGGTTGTGGATCCGGGTGCCGAGCGCGGTGTAGAGCTTGCCGGTGACCTCGTCGCCGTGCTTCTGCTGGGCGGCGATGACGACGCGCACGGGAGCCCAGCCCTTGGGGCCGACGATTTCCCGGTAGCGCTCGGGGAGTTCCTCGAGGCGGTTCTCGTTCAGCACGGCGAGGCTCATCACGTGCCAGCGGACCTCGACGTCGCGGACCTTCTCGACCTCCAGCATCCAGCGGGAGGTCATCCAGGCCCAGGGGCAGAGCGGGTCGAACCAGAAGTCGACCGGGGTCTTCTCGCGCACCTGGGTGTCGGCCATGTCTCTCCTTGGGGCGGATAACGCTTCTCTGGTCATGTTCCCCCTGGCCAACCGGGCTGGGGCCGCCCGCATTCCCGCGTGGGAGGATTCGATCAGGTATCGCGAGCCCGCACGAAGGAGTGCACGTGCCAGGAGAGAATCTGTCCCGCGAGGAAGCCCGCGAGCGGGCGGAACTGCTGTCCGTCGACGGCTACGAGGTCGCCCTCGACCTCCGGTCGGCCGTGGACGCCGCCGAACCGGCCGAGGGGCCGCGGACCTTCCGCTCGGTGTCCACGATCCGCTTCCGCGCCGCCGTGCCCGGGTCGTCGTCCTTCGCGGACCTGGTCGCGCCGTCCGTGAACTCCGTCACCCTCAACGGGCGCCTGCTGGACCCGGCGGCCGTCTTCGACGGCGCCCGGATCGCGCTGGAGGGACTGGAGTCGGAGAACGTCCTCGTCGTCGACGCGAACTGCGCGTACAGCCGGACGGGCGAGGGCATGCACCGCTTCGTCGACCCGGAGGACGGCGAGGTCTACCTCTACACCCAGTACGAGCCGGCGGACGCCCGGCGGGTGTACGCCAACTTCGAGCAGCCCGACCTGAAGGCGCCGTACCGCTTCGAGGTGGCCGCGCCCGAGGGCTGGCACGTGTGGAGCAACGGCGCGGAGGTCTCCCGCGAGGGCGCGACCCGCCGGTTCGCCGAGACCAGGCCGATCTCGACGTACATCACCTGCGTCGTCGCCGGCCCCTACCACTACGTGACGGACACCTACACCCGCGGGGACCTGGAGATCCCGCTGGGTGCGATGTGCCGCAAGGGGCTCGCCAAGCACTTCGACGCGGAGGAGGTCTTCCGCGTCACCAAGCAGGGCTTCGACTTCTTCCACGAGCACTTCGACTACCCGTACCCCTTCGGGAAGTACGACCAGGCCTTCGTCCCCGAGTACAACCTCGGCGCGATGGAGAACCCGGGCATGGTCACCTTCCGGGAGGAGTACGTCTTCCGCGGCAAGGTCACCCGGGCGGCGTACGAGCGCCGCTGCAACACGGTGCTGCACGAGATGGCCCACATGTGGTTCGGCGACCTCGTCACCATGAAGTGGTGGGACGACCTGTGGCTGAAGGAGTCCTTCGCGGACTTCATGGGCACCTTCTCGCAGGTGGAGGCGACCCGCTTCGACCAGGCGTGGGTGACCTTCGCCAACAGCCGCAAGGCGTGGGCCTACCGGGCCGACCAGCTGCCGTCCACCCACCCGGTCACGGCGGACATCCGCGACCTGGAGGACGCCAAGCTCAACTTCGACGGCATCACCTACGCCAAGGGCGCGGCCGTCCTGAAGCAGCTCGTGGCGTACGTGGGACGGGAGGCGTTCCTGGAGGGCGCCCGCCGCTACTTCAAGGCGAACGCCTACGGCAACACCACCCTGGCCGACCTGCTGTCGGTCCTCGGCGAGGTGTCCGGGCGCGACATGGCCGAGTGGTCCCGGGCCTGGCTGCAGACGGCCGGCGTGAACGTGCTCACGCCGGAGCCCGTCCTCGGGGCGGACGGCCGGCTCGCCGAACTGGCCGTCGTCCAGGAGGGCGGCGAGCTGCGCCCGCACCGGGTCGCGGTCGGCCTGTACCGGCTGGAGGCCGGCTCGCTCGTCCGCTACGCGCAGGCCGAGGCGGACGTCGCGGGCGCCCGGACGGCCGTACCGGAGCTGGCCGGGCAGGAGCGGCCCGACCTCGTCCTCGTCAACGACGACGACCTCACCTACTGCAAGGTCCGCTTCGACGAGCGCTCCCTGCAGACGCTGCGGAACCGGCTCGGCGACATCACGGACCCGCTCGCGCGGGCGCTGTGCTGGTCCGCGGCCTGGAACCTGACCCGGGACGGGCTGATGCCCGCCCGCGACTTCATCGCACTGGTGACGGCCCACGCGGGCCGGGAGGGCGACGTCGGCGTCCTCCAGATGGTCCACTCCCAGGCGCTGGCCGCGCTCACCCACTACACGGCGCCCGCCCGGCGCGAGCAGGGCGGGCGGGAGCTGGCGGCCGCCGCGCTCCGGGAGCTGCGGCTGGCCGAGCCCGGCTCGGAGCACCAGCTGACGTGGGCCCGGTTCTTCGCTGCCGCCGCGGCGACCGAGGGCGACTTCCAGCTGCTGCTGGGCCTGCTGGAGGGGACCGCGCGCATCGACGGGCTGGAGGTGGACCAGGAGCTGCGCTGGGACTTCCTGCTGCCGCTGGCCGCGCACGGCGCGGTGGACGAGGCCGCGGTCGGCGCCGAGCTGGCGCGGGACGACACGGCGTCGGGCAAGCGGCACCAGGTGCGGTGCCTCGCCGCGCGCCCGTCGGCGGCGGTCAAGGACCAGGCGTGGGCGGCGGTCGTCGAGTCGGACGCCCTGTCGAACGCGCTGGTGGAGGCGACCATCGACGGGATGCAGCAGCCCTCGCAGCGGGCCCTGCTGGCCGGCTACACCGACCGCTACTTCGAGGTGATCGAGCGGATCTGGGCCGAGCGCTCGATCCAGATCGGCATGCACGTCGTCCGGGGTCTGTACCCCGCGCTCCAGGACGACGCGGCCACGCTGGAGGCCACGGACGCCTGGCTGTCCGCGCACGAGGACGCCGCGCCGGCGCTGCGGCGGCTGGTGCTGGAGTCCCGCGACGACCTGGCCCGGGCGCTGCGCGCGCAGGCCTGCGACGCCGCCGCCGAGTAGCGCTGCCGCGGTCCGGGTCCGGGGGCGCCGCCTCCGGTCCCGGACCGGCCGGGCCGGCGGGTGCGGGCTATCGGCCATCGAACGGCCGTACTTTAGTGCTGTCTTGTCCGGATTTGCCGACGAGTCGGTAACAGTGGTTAGGGGGCCCGCCCCGGGCGGGAATCTCCGCGGCATGAACCACAACGCACCCCTCCCCCTCGCCCACCTCACCGACAGCCGCCCCCGCGTCCTGACCCTCGCGCAGCTCCGCGAGCACGGCGTCGGCGCCGCGGAGGCCGCCGCGCGGTCCTGGCAGGAGATCCTGCCGGGGGTGTACCTGCTGCACCCCGGTGCCGCGACGAGCGAGGAGCGGCTGCACGCCGCCCTGCTGTACGCGGGCCGCCGCGGCGGCGAGGCGATGATCACCGGGCCGGCGGCGCTGGCCCTGTACCGGTTCACCTCGGCGCCCGCGCTGCCCTCCCTGCCGCGGATCGACGTGCTGGTGCCGCACACCCGCCGGCTGCGCTCCGTCGGCGGTGTGCGCGTCGTCCGCACCCACACCCCGCCGCGCCCGCTGGAGGTGGCCGGGCTGCCGGTGGCGCCGGTCGCGCGGGCGGTCGCCGACGCGGTGGCCGGGCTGTCGGACGCGGGCGCGGTACGCCGCATCCTGAGCGAGGCCGTCCGCTCCGGGCACTGCGAACCGGCCGCCGTCGTAAGGGAGCTGACGGTAAGCCGGCTGCTGAACCGGCCGCACGTGGTGGACGCGGTGGAGTCGCTGCTCGCGGAGGGCCGGGCCGTCGCCGAGGACCGGCTCTACCAGCTGGTGGGCGGCTTCGGCCTGCCGGAGCCGCTGTGGAACGTGGACCTGCGCCTGCCCGGCGGCCCGCACCTGGGCGGCGTCGACGCGTACTGGCCGGAGCAGGCGGTCGCCGTGGAGATCGACACCCGGGCGCCCCGGCAGGGCGAGGACGAGGACTGGTCGGAGGCGGTCCGCAAGCGCGACGCGCTGGAGCGGCTCGGCGTGACCGTCCTGCACATCACCCCGCGCAAGCTGCGCGACTGGCCCGAGCAGCAGGCCGCGGTCGTACGGACCGCGCTGACCGCGGCCGCCGGCCGGGAGCCCGCCGCCTACCTGGTCGTACTGCCGCGGTGAGGCGGCGGCGCCGGGTTCGCCGGCGAGAACTCCGGGGCGCTCCACAGCAGCCGCCCCGGGTGGAGGCTCTCCACGGCCTCCTCGACGCTGAACAGGACGCTGCGGCCGCCGCCGGGCTCGTACAGGGTCCGCGCGCGGCCGCTGAGCTGGAGCAGGGCGCCGCTCTCCCAGTGCGGGAAGAGCAGTCCGGCCCGCGGGTCGGCGGCCAGGTTCCCCAGGGTGAGGAACATGGCGTTCCCCGGGTAGTCCGGCCAGCGCAGCTCGGTCGGCGACAGCACCTCGACGAAGCCGGGCATCCCCCCGCGGTGGCTGGCGTCGGCGCCCTCCGCGTGGGCGGTGGCCGCGAAGAAGGTGTCGGCGGCGCGGACGGCCCGCTCCTGCCGGGCGTCGAGCGCGGGCGCGCGGCGCAGCACGCCGGGCCCGTCGGGGACGGTCCGCAGCGGCTGCCGCTTCTGGAGGTACTTGGGGCAGTTGGAGAACACCCGCTCGGCCGCGACGGCGAACCCTCCGGGGAGGGCGTCCGCGGCGCCGTTCAGCCGCATCCGGCGCCGGGTGCGCGGGTCGAGCGCGATCGTGCCGACCGGGATCCCGCCGGCGGCGAGCGCCGCGGCGAGCGGATCGCCCTCCGGCACCCCGCCGGCGACCTCCATGCGGGCGGATCCGGCGGCCCGCACGAAGCCGGGCGGGCCGGTGAGCAGTGAGGCCCACATCCGGCCCGCCGTGTCGGCGGCGCCGACGACGAGGTGGGGCTGGCGGGCGAGGAACGCCGCGGCGACGTCCTTGATGCCGGGGCCGATCGAGCGGCCCACGTGCTCGGCGGCCGCGCGGACGCCGACCCGCTCCTGTACCGCGATCGAGCCGCGGTGGTACCGCTCCATGACCGTCTCCCGTCGGGTGGGTTGGAAGTGGGTTAGAAGAAGCCGCAGGTCGGGGCCCCGGGGGTGGGTGCGGGGGCGCCGTGGGCGCCGGTGGGCACCGAGATTTCGAGGCGGGTGCCGTCCGGGTCGTGGAAGAAGATCCCGCCGGAGGCGGTGCCCTCGCCGTGGGCGACGACCCCGTCGTGGGCGAAGGGGGTGCCGAGCTCGCGCAGCCGGGCCTCGTGGGCGCGCACCTCGTCGATCCCGGAGGCCGTGAAGGCGAGGTGGTGCAGTCCGGCAGCGGCGGGGGCGTACCCGCCTTCAGCCTGCTGCCACAGGGTGAGGACGAGTTCGCCGTCCCGCCCGAGGAAGGCGAAGCGGCGGCCGTCCTCCTTGCCCTCGCCGAGCGGCTCGAAGCCGAGGGCGTCGCGGTAGAAGGCGAGCGAGCGGTCGAGGTCGGTGACGTTCAGGCCGATGTGGCCGGTGCGGAGCGTGCTGATGGCAGCCGTCACGGCTGTTCCCCCTTCGACAGGGCCGGCGGGCATCCCCGCCGACGTTCTAACCGTCTTAATTGAAGTTAAGGGTTAGAGACGGAGGCGTCAACCGGCCGCGTAGGCTGGAGGCCTCGGCCGGCATACGAGGAGGGACGGCGACATGGCCACAGCGGAGGCGGCGGACCCGCGCCCCCTGACCGGCGAGCCGATCGCCCTGGACCTGCTGAACACGCGCTGGGTACAGGAGGGCGCGCCCGCCGACCTGTTCGCCGGCGCGGCCGGACTGACCCGCATGGAGGGGCTCGCCGTCTGGCTGCGCGCCGCCGGCCTGGCGGACCGCTTCCGTGCCGACCCCTCGACCCTCGTCCACCTGCTGACCGCCCGCGAGGCGATCGCCCGCGCGGTGGCCGACCCGGCGGACGCCGGTGCGCGCGCCCTGGTCGACGCGGTGCTGGAGCACGGGCGCATCCGGCCGACACTCGGCGAGGAAGGACCGGGTGAGCGGCCGGAGTTCGACGACCGGTCCTGGGGTCCGGCGTGGACGGCCGCGTACGGCTACCTGGAGCTGCTGCGCTCCGGCCCGGAGCGGATCCGCAAGTGCGCCTCCGAGAGCTGCGTGCTGCACTTCCACGACACCTCGCGGGGCGGCACCCGCCGCTGGTGCTCGATGGCCTCCTGCGGCAACCGCGCAAAGGCCTCGCGGCACTACGCGCGCACGCGCGAGCGCTGAAACGACGGAAGTTGTCACACCCGGGCGGGCACTGATCCCGCCCCACCGATCCCGTGAAGGTCGGGAAGTCGACAAATCCACTCCTTGGAACCCACGGTTCGCCGGAGTATGCCCCGGTACGGCCCCGATGGCGGGAAGTCCGAGCTGGCGAGTGTGCGCCATGTCAGGTCTCGGTAAATGACAGGCCTCCCCAAACAGCGGGCAGTTAGGCAAAGCTGACCGGTCATCCGGCACCGAAATCCGGACCGTATCTTTCACTTATCCAGGGATGCTGATGACCTTCGAATCCCCCAGTTCGATATCCGGGGCCCGGCGCGTCGCGCGCGTCGCGGCCGCGGCCGGTCTGGTGGCCGCTCTCGCGGGCGCGGGCGCCATGCCCGCCTTCGCGGCGCCGGCCCCCGGCACCGGTGCGGCGGGCACCGGGCCGGCCGTCAAGTCCGCCGACCAGAAGCTGGGTTCGGCCGACGCCGAACTGCTGCAGGAGGCCAAGGCCAAGGGCGAGGCGACCGTCACGGTCATGGTGGCCACCGCCCCCGGCCAGACCAAGCAGGTCACCGACCAGATCGCGGCCGTCGGCGGCGCCTCGGTCGGCCACGCCGACGACAAGCTCGGCTACGTGCGCGTCACCCTGCCCACCGGCAAGGCCGAGGCCGCGCTGAAGGCGGCAGCCAAGCTGTCCTCCGTCCGCGCCATGGACCTCAAGCACGAGATCCGGCTGCCCGACCCGCGCCCCGACGCGGGCAAGGAGTCCGGCGCGGGCCAGAAGACGGCTGCGGGCAGCTACGCGGCGCCGGACAAGAACACCCCGGCGAAGAACCCGTACAACCCGTCCTTCGAGACCGGCTCGGTGGACTTCGTCGCGAACAACCCGCAGGCCGACGGCCGCGGGGTGACCATCGGCATCCTGGACTCGGGCGTCGACATCGCCCACCCCGCCCTGCAGAAGACCACCACCGGCGAGCGCAAGATCGTCGACTGGGTCACCGCGACCGACCCGATCACCGACAACGACGGCACGTGGCGCGCGCAGATCACGCCGGTGACGTCCTCCGGCGGCAGCTTCGCCGCTGGCGGCCAGAGCTGGAAGGCCCCGGAGGGCTCCTTCCAGTGGAGCCGCTTCAGCGAGTCGATCACCGCCAACGGCGACATGAAGGGCGACGTCAACCGGGACGGCGACACCTCCGACCGGTTCGGCATGCTCTACGACCCGGCCGCCGGCACCGTCCGCGTCGACACCGACCAGGACGGCGACTTCACGAACAACGAGCCGATGAAGCCGTACAAGGACGGCTTCCAGATCGGCTGGTTCGGCACGGACAACCCGGCGACCGAGGTCGCCGAGCGCATCCCGTTCGTGATCCAGATCCGCAAGGACGTCCCGATGGACCCGCTGGGCGGGGACTGGGTCGGCAAGAAGGCCGACTTCGTCAACATCGGCATCATCGAGTCCGAGCACGGCTCGCACGTCGCCGGCATCACCGCGGCGAACGGCCTGTTCGGCGGCAAGATGAACGGCCAGGCCCCGGGCGCCAAGCTCGTCTCCTCGCGCGCCTGCTCCTGGTCGGGCGGCTGCACCAACGTCGCGCTGACCGAGGGCATGATCGACCTCGTCGTCAACCGCGGCGTGGACATCGTCAACATGTCCATCGGCGGCCTGCCGGCGCTGAACGACGGCAACAACGCCCGCGCCGAGCTGTACAAGAACCTCATCGACACCTACGGCGTCCAGCTCGTCATCTCGGCGGGCAACGAGGGCCCCGGCGTCAACACCATCGGCGACCCCGGCCTCGCGGACAAGGTCATCTCCGTGGGCGCCGCGGTCTCCAAGGAGACCTGGGCCGCCAACTACGGCTCCGGCGTGGACAAGAAGTACGCCATGTTCCCGTTCTCCTCGCGCGGCCCGCGTGAGGACGGCGGCTTCACGCCGACCCTCACCGCCCCCGGCGCGGCCATCAACACCATCCAGACCTGGCTGCCGGGCATGCCGGTGAAGGAGGCGGGCTACAGCCTGCCGGCCGGCTACGGCATGCTGCAGGGCACCTCGATGTCGTCGCCGCAGGCGGCCGGCGCGGGCGCGCTGCTGCTCTCCGCCGCCAAGCAGCACCAGATCAAGCTGACCCCGGCGGCCCTGCGCATCGCGCTCACCAGCACCGCCAAGACGATCAAGGACGTTCCCGCGCACGCGCAGGGCGCCGGCCTGATCGACGTGAACGCCGCCTGGGAGTCCGTCCAGCGCGACGCCAAGGCCAACGACTTCACCGTCAAGGCGCCGGTCGACACCGCGATCGACCAGTTCCTGAAGACCCCGGGATTCGGCACCGGCCTCTACGACCGCGAGGGCGGCCTGAAGGTCGGCCAGAAGAAGGTCTACGACGTCGTCGTCACCCGCACCACGGGCGTGAAGTACGGCACCCGCCACAACCTGAGCTGGCGGAACAACGACGGCACCTTCAAGGTCATCGGCGGCTACGACTACGTCACCCTGCCGCTGAACAAGCCCGTCACGATCAAGGTCGAGGCGAACGCGAAGACGGCCGGCGTGCACAGCGGCATCCTGCAGCTGGACGACGAGACCACCGAGGGCGTCGACAAGCAGGTCCTGGCCACGGTCGTCGCCGCCGCCCCGCTGGGCAAGCCGTCGTTCACCTTCTCGGACACCTCGTCCGTGCAGCGCAACAGCCACAAGTCGTACTTCGTCACGGTGCCGCAGGGCGCGAAGTCCCTCGAGGTCGCCCTCGGCGGCCTCGCGGCGGGCAGCCAGACGCGCTTCATCTCGATCCACCCGTACGGCCTGGGCGTCGAGGACAGCGCCACCACGCAGTGCTACCCGAACTACGACAACCCGGCGAACAAGTGCCGCCCCGACCTGCGCTCGTACGAGAACCCGCAGCCGGGCGTCTGGGAGATCGAGGTCGAGTCGCGCCGCACGTCGCCGCTGCTCGACAACCCCTTCAAGCTGGACGTGAGCATCCTCGGCGCGGCCTTCGACCCGGCGGTCAAGGTCCTGCCCGAGGTGAAGCAGGGCACCCCCGCCCCGGTCCAGTGGACGGTCCGGAACGACGCCGCGGCCATCTCCGGCGGCAAGCTCCAGGGCGGTTCGCTCGGCTCCGCGAAGGTCGCCAAGCCGACCATCAAGGACGGTGAGCAGCAGACCACCACGGTGACCGTCGGCGAGGGCGTCTCGCGCCTCGACGTGGCCATCGGCAAGACCTCGGACACCGGCGCCGACCTCGACCTCGACGTCTTCAAGGACGGCGTGAAGGTCGGCTCCTCCGCCGACGGCGACTCCGAGGAGACCGTGAGCCTGGTGAACCCGGGCGCCGGCACCTACACCATCGTGGTCACCGGCTACGCGGTCCCGGCCGGCTCCACCGCGTACGACTACCGCGACGTGTACTTCTCCTCCGCCCTGGGCTCCGTCCAGGTCGACGAGAACGCCGCGGTGAACCTCGCGAACGGCGCCTCGGCGAACGTCTCGGCGAACGTCGTGGCGAGCAGCCCGGCCCCCGAGGGCCGGCAGTTCTTCGGCGAGGTCAAGCTGCTGAACGCCCGCGGCACCGCCGCCGGCACCGGCAGCGTCCAGATCGAGAAGGTCGCTTCCTGATCCGTGGCCCCTCGGCCGCACCACCGCATGACCGCATGACCGCATGACCGCGTGACGAAGGGGCGGGCGCCGACGGCGCCCGCCCCTTCCGCGTGCCCTCCGCCGTGCCGGGACCCGCCCCGGCCTGCGGAAACGTCCGCCGCGCCCGGAACATCGTCCGCTCCTCGGACAATGGATTGGACAAGCCTCGTGGGGTCGAACGCATGATGGCACCACGCGCCCGCGTCGTACGCACCAAAAGGAGTCACCGTGAGGGTAGGAATCGTCGGAGCCACCGGCCAGGTCGGCGGAGTCATGCGCAGCATCCTGGCCGAGCGCAAGTTCCCGGTCGACGAGCTGCGCCTGTTCGCCTCCGCCCGCTCCGCGGGCTCCACCCTGGAGTGGCAGGGCCGGGAGATCACCGTCGAGGACGCCGCCGCGGCCGACTACAGCGGCCTGGACATCGTGCTGTTCTCCGCGGGCGGCGCCACCTCGAAGGCCCTCGCCGAGAAGGTCGCCTCGCAGGGCGCCGTCGTGATCGACAACTCCTCCGCCTGGCGCCGGGACCCCGAGGTGCCGCTGGTCGTCTCGGAGGTCAACCCGCACGCGGTCGCGAACCGCCCCAAGGGCATCATCGCCAACCCGAACTGCACCACCATGGCCGCCATGCCGGTGCTGCGCCCCCTCCACGACGAGGCCGGGCTGGAGGCGCTGGTAGCCACCACCTACCAGGCCGTGTCGGGCTCCGGCCTCGCCGGCGTCGCCGAGCTGGACGGCCAGGTGAAGCAGGTCGCCGAGCGGGCCGCCGAGCTGGCGCACGACGGCGAGGCGGTCGACTTCCCGGAGCCGGGCGTCTACAAGCGCCCCATCGCCTTCAACGTGCTCCCGCTGGCCGGCTCGATCGTGGACGACGGCTCCTTCGAGACCGACGAGGAGCAGAAGCTCCGCCACGAGTCCCGCAAGATCCTGGAGATCCCGGACCTGAAGGTCTCGGGCACCTGCGTGCGCGTCCCCGTCTTCTCGGGCCACTCCCTCCAGGTCAACGCCCGCTTCGCCCGCCCGATCAGCGTGGAGCGCGCCTACGAGCTGCTGAAGGACGCTCCGGGCGTGGAGCTGTCGGAGATCCCGACCCCGCTCCAGGCCGCCGGCAAGGACGCCTCGTACGTGGGCCGCATCCGCGTCGACGAGACCGCCGAGCACGGCCTCGCGCTCTTCCTCTCCAATGACAACCTGCGCAAGGGCGCCGCGCTGAACGCGGTGCAGATCGCGGAGCTCGTCGCGGAGGAGCTGGGCCGGTCCTGACCCCGCGTGCAGGGGTGGTGCCGGGGCCCGGTGCCACCCCTGCGGCGCACCTGGGGCGGAGGCCCTGGTTCCGCCAGGTGGAGGCCGCTGCGGCATGCAAGGATGACCGCGAACGTCACCATCGAAGGAGATGAACGCGTGCCTGGCACGAACCTGACCCGTGAAGAAGCGCAGCAGCGGGCGAAGCTGCTCAGCGTCGATTCGTACGAGATCGACCTCGATCTGAGCGGTGCGCAGGAGGGCGGGACGTACCCCTCCGTGACGACCGTGCGGTTCCGGAGCTCCGAGGCGGGCGCCGAGACCTTCATCGACCTGGTCGCCCCGGCCGTGCACGAGGTCGTCCTGAACGGCACGTCCCTGGACGTGGCCGCCGTCTTCCGGGACTCCCGCATCCGGCTGCCGCACCTGCTCCAGGGTGCCAACGAGCTGAAGGTCGTCGCGGACTGCGCGTACACCAACACGGGCGAGGGCCTGCACCGCTTCGTCGACCCCGTCGACCAGCAGGCCTACCTGTACACCCAGTTCGAGGTGCCGGACGCGCGGCGCGTGTTCGCCAACTTCGAGCAGCCCGACCTGAAGGCGACGTTCCGGTTCACGGTGACGGCGCCCGAGGGCTGGACGGTGATCTCGAACTCCCCGACTCCGGACGCCGCCGACGTCAAGGACAACGTCTGGCGCTTCGCGCCGACCCCGCGCATCTCGACGTACATCACCGCGCTCATCGTGGGCCCGTACCACGCGGTGCACAGCACGTACGAGGGCAAGGACGGCCAGGTCGTGCCGCTCGGCATCTACTGCCGGCCCTCCCTCGCGGAGTTCCTGGACGCCGACGCGATCTTCGACGTCACGCGGCAGGGCTTCGACTGGTTCCAGGAGAAGTTCGCCTACGACTACCCGTTCGCCAAGTACGACCAGCTGTTCGTGCCGGAGTTCAACGCGGGCGCGATGGAGAACGCGGGCGCGGTCACCATCCGCGACCAGTACGTCTTCCGCTCGAAGGTCACGGACGCCGCGTACGAGGTGCGTGCCGAGACCATCCTCCACGAGCTGGCGCACATGTGGTTCGGCGACCTGGTCACCATGGAGTGGTGGAACGACCTGTGGCTGAACGAGTCGTTCGCGACGTACACCTCGATCGCCTGCCAGGCGTACGCGGAGGGCTCGAAGTGGCCCCACGCGTGGACCACCTTCGCCAACTCGATGAAGACGTGGGCCTACCGGCAGGACCAGCTGCCGTCCACGCACCCGATCATGGCGGACATCCGCGACCTGGACGACGTCCTGGTCAACTTCGACGGGATCACCTACGCCAAGGGCGCGTCGGTCCTCAAGCAGCTCGTCGCCTACGTCGGCATGGAGGCGTTCTTCAAGGGCGTGCAGGCGTACTTCAAGGCGCACGCCTTCGGCAACACGCGCCTGTCGGACCTGCTGGGCGCCCTGGAGGAGACCTCCGGCCGCGACCTGGCCGCCTGGTCCAAGGCGTGGCTGGAGACCGCCGGCATCAACGTCCTGCGCCCGCGCATCGAGACCGGTGCCGACGGCGTGATCACCTCCTTCGCGGTCAGCCAGGAGGCCCCGGCGCTCCCCGCGGGCGCCCAGGGCGAGCCGACGCTGCGCCCGCACCGGATCGCGATCGGCCTGTACGACCTCGACGGCGGCCGGCTCGTGCGCACCGACCGGATCGAGCTGGACGTCGACGGCGCGCTCACGGACGTCCCCGAGCTGGTGGGCCGCGCCCGCCCGGCCGTCGTGCTGCTGAACGACGACGACCTCTCGTACGCCAAGGTGCGCCTCGACGAGGTGTCCCTGGCGAACGTCACCGCCCACCTGGGCGACTTCACGGACTCGCTGCCGCGGGCGCTGTGCTGGGCGTCGGCGTGGGACATGACCCGCGACGGCGAACTCGCCACCCGCGACTACCTGTCGCTGGTCCTGTCGGGCATCGGCAAGGAGTCGGACATCGGCGTCGTGCAGTCGCTGCACCGCCAGGTGAAGCTGGCCCTCGACCTGTACGCCGACCCGGCGTGGCGCGAGGAGGGCCTCGCCCGGTGGACGGAGGCCGCGCTGGAGCACCTGCGCGCCGCCGAGCCGGGCAGCGACCACCAGCTGGCGTGGGCGCGGGCGTTCGCGGCCACGGCCCGCACCGAGGACCAGCTGACCTACCTGAAGGCCCTGCTGGACGGGGTGGCCGAGATCGAGGGCCTGGTCGTGGACACCGAGCTGCGCTGGGCGTTCCTGGAGCGGCTGGCGGCGACCGGCGTCGCCGACGAGGCGGCCATCGCGGCCGAGCTGGAGCGGGACCCCACGGCGGCCGGCGAGCGCCACGCGGCGACCGCGCGGGCGGCCCGCCCGACGGCCGAGGCGAAGGCCGCGGCCTGGGCGTCGGTGGTGGAGTCCGGCGACCTCCCGAACGCGGTGCAGGAGGCGGTGATCGGCGGCTTCGTCCAGGCCGACCAGCGAGAGCTGCTGGCCCCGTACGCGGAGAAGTACTTCGCGGCGGTCAAGGGCGTCTGGGACAGCCGCAGCCACGAGATCGCCCAGCAGGTGGCGGTCGGCCTGTACCCCTCGCTCCAGGTGTCGCAGGAGACCCTGGACGCGACGGACGCCTGGACGGCCTCGGCCGAGCCGAACGCGGCCCTGCGCCGCCTGGTCTCGGAGTCCCGCTCGGGCGTCGAGCGCGCCCTGAGGGCGCAGGCCGCCGACGCGGCCGCGGGCCGCGCCTGACGCACGCGCAGTCGATCCGGTGCCCCGGTCCCGCCCACGGCGGGGCCGGGGCACCGGCGCGTCCGGGACCGGCGGCGGACCGTCTCACACGCGGGCGGCGGATGCCCGGCGTGCGGCCGCTTCCCGCAGCGCGTCCAGGGCCCGGGCCACGGCGGGCGAGGCCTCCGCGCCGCGGCGGGTGGCGGCGATGACGTGCCGGGTGGGTCGGTCTCGGGCCAGGACGCGGACGGCGGCGCCGCAGGCCCGGTCCGACACCATGCGCGGGACGAGGGCGACGCCCATCCCGGCCTCGACCATGGCGAGGATCGCGGTCCAGCCGGCCGCGGTGTGGGCCTGCTCGGGGACGAAGCCCGCCGCCTCGCAGGCGGTGCGGGCGATTTCCTGCCACGGACCGCTGCCGCCGTAGATCCACGGCTCGCCGGAGAGGTCGGCGAGCCGGAGGTCCGGCGCGTCCGCGAGCGGGTGGCCGCGCGGGAGGGCCACGTCGAGCGGGTCCTCCAGCAGCACCATGCGGCTGAAGCGGGCGTCGCGGGCGGTCGGGGCGTGCGCCGCGAGGGAGAGGGCCAGGTCGACCGCGCCGGCGGAGAGCAGTTCGTACGACTCGGCGGCCTCGGTCTCGCGGACGCGCACCTCCAGCCGGGGATGGGCTTCGCGGAGGATCCCGACGGCCGGGACGACCAGGACGGGGACGGCGGTCGAGAAGGCCCCGATGCGGACCTCTCCCGTGTCGCCGGCGAGGTATCCGGCGAGGTCGGCGTCGGCCCGTTCGAGCTGGGCGAAGACGGCGTCGGCGTGCCGCAGCACGAGCCGGGCGGCGTCGGTGAGCCGGACCCGGCGGCCGCGGGCCTCCAGCAGCGGGACGCCCAACTGCCGGGCGAGGTTGGCCAGCTGCTGCGAGACGGCCGAGGGCGTCAGGTGCAGCGCCTCCGCCGTCGCGGTCACGGTGCCCTGTTCGGCGAGGGTCCGCAGGATCCGCAGCTTCTTGATGTCCCACTCGGTCATGGGCCCGAACCTACCGCCGGGCCCCCAGCGCCACGCCGCCGAGGATCAGCGCCATGCACAGGAGTTCGGCGGGGCCGGTGCGCTCGCCGAGGATCAGCAGGCCCAGGCCCGCGACGCACACGGGCTGGAGGTGGTAGACGGCGCCGGCGCGGGCCGGGCCGATCAGCGTGACGGCCCTGTTCCAGGCGAAGAAGGCGACCGCGGAGGACATGACGCCGACGTAGAGGAGCATGCCGGCCGTGCCCGGGGTGGGGGTGAAGCCGCCCTGGAGGTGCAGGGAGACGGCGTAGGCGGGGGCCAGCATCAGCGCGCCGAGGACGAAGGTGGCCAGCAGGAAGGCCGGGCCGCCGAGTTCGGCGGGCTTGCGGCGCAGCAGCGCGCTGTAGGTGGCGAAGGACAGGGCGGCGCCGAACATCCACAGGTCTCCGGCGCCGAGGCGGAGGCCGGGGGAGCCGTCGCCGACGAGGAGCAGGACGCCGGCCAGGGCGGTCAGCAGCCCGAGGGTGCGGCGGGGGCCGAGGCGTTCCCCGCCGGCGCGGGCGTAGAGGGCCATGAGGACCGGCGAGG
Organism: Streptomyces sp. NPDC031121; assembly: GCF_055570615.1. Lineage (NCBI taxonomy): Bacteria > Bacillati > Actinomycetota > Actinomycetes > Kitasatosporales > Streptomycetaceae > Streptomyces > Streptomyces sp. NPDC031121. The sequence goes on along the minus strand of NZ_JBVIGV010000003.1, from coordinate 149,234 downwards.
CGGCCATGATCATGCCCATGTTGGCGGCGGAGGTGGTCAGTCCGGCCTGGTGGACGAGGGTGTTGTAGAGGGCGACGCCGAAGAGGGAGGCGAGCGCGGTGTACGCCAGGTGCCGGCGGAGCAGGTGCCGCTGCCGCCAGGCCTGCCGGGCGGCGAACGGGGCGACGGCGGCAGCGGCGATGACCCACCGCCAGAAGACGGCCTGGACGGGCGGGACGACGTCGGCCATGCCGCGGGTGGCGACGAAGCTCCCGGACCAGACGACCGTGGCGGTCAGGGCGAGGAGCACGCCCGGCCCGGCCGCGCGGGCGGCGGTGTCGCGCGGCCGGCGGGCGGCGCGGTCCTGCTGCGGCGGGGCGGGGCGGGTCCGGTCCGTGACGGCCACGGGTCTTCCTTCCGGGGTGGGCGGTGGTGGGTGCCCCTACCGTCGCACCGGCCGATCCGTCAGGTCCATCGAAAAGTTCCGATCGTTCTTTGCAGCAGAACTGAACGGTTCTGGCGCTGGTGCGGCGGCCCTGGCGGCGAAGACCTGCCCGGCGACGGTCGCGCCGAAGGCGAGGGCCATGCCGGCGAGCTGCACGGGGCCGAGGTCCTGCCCGAGGACGGCCCAGCCGATGGCGGCGGCGGTCAGCGGGGACAGCGGCCCGAGGAGGGTGACGGAGGTGGCGCTGAGCTGTCCCATGCCGCGGAACCAGAGCCAGTACGCGATCCCGGTGTTGATCAGCATCATGTAGCCGTAGCCGAGCAGGGCCCGGCCGTCGAGTGCGGGCGGTGCGCCCTCGACGAGCGCCGCGACGGGGACGATGGCGAGTCCGCCGGCGGTGAGCTGCCAGCCGGTGGCGGCGAGCGGGCCGGCGCCTGCGGGGCGCCCCCAGCGCTTCGTCATCACGGTGCCGGCGGCCATGGACGCGGAGGAGACGACTCCGGCGGCGATGCCGAGGGCGTCGAGGCGGGCCTGGGCGGTCAGGACGACCATGCCGACTCCGAGCGCCGCGGCGATGGCGGCCAGGACGGTCCGGAGCTCGGCGCGCTCACCGAGCAGGAGGGCGGCGAGCCCGACGACGAAGAGCGGCCCGGCCGAGCCGAGGACGGCGGCGACACCGCCGGGGAGGCGGTAGGCCGAGAGGAAGAGCAGCGGGAAGAAGGCCCCGATGTTGAGGGTGCCGAGCACGGCGGACTTCCACCACCAGCTGCCGGCGGGAAGGGTGCGGGAGAGCGCGGTCAGCAGCAGCCCGGCGGGCAGGGCCCGCATGACCCCGGTGAACAGGGGCCGGTCGGGGGGCAGGAGTTCGGTGGCGACGGCGTAGGTGGAGCCCCAGGAGACCGGGGCCAGGGCGGTCAGGGCGAGGGTGGCGGGGCGGTTCACGGCGGCTCCTCGGGAGGCGGAGGGGGCCGGCGGGCTCGGTGCCGTCGGCGCGGAGGGGCGGCGCCCGCGGGTCAGGGCCGGGCGGACAGCGGCCGGCCGGCGTCCCGGGGTTCGGGAACTGCCGGGGCCGCCGGGACTGCCGTGACGGCATGGCCGGCCGGCGCGGGCGTCCGGGGCGGCTCGGCGTGCACGGCGTCTGCCGGAAGGTGCCGCTCCAGGCGTACGAGCGCGAGCGCGCACCCGGCGGCCGCGGCGGCGAGAACGGCCCAGGGCAGCCGGCCGTCGACCGCCATCAGGGCGGTGAACAGCGACGGGGCGAGCGTCGTGGCCAGCGAGTACGACAGCTGGTAGGTGGCGAGGTAACGGCCGCGTACGGCCTCGGGCGCGGCCGAGACGGACAGGGCGCCGGCGGACGGGCTGTGCACGAGCTCGCCGAGGGTGTAGACGACGACGATGGCCAGCAGCGCGGCGACGGTCGCGGTCTGCCCGGGCCGGACGGTGCCGAGCACGATCTGCCCGGCGAACGCGGCGGCGAAGAGCAGCGCGCCCAGCGCCGCGGAGCGGGTGCGGCGGGCGCCGGAGCGGCGGACTCGGGAGGCGACGAGGATGCCGGCGCCGGCGCACAGGGCGGTGTTGACGGTGAACGCGGCTCCGGTGAGGGAGTCAGGGCCGTGCAGCCACGTGGCGATGTACAGCGGGAACAGCACCGATAGGGCGGCGTAGCCGAGCGCGGCCAGGAAGTTCGCGGCGGTCAGCCCGAGGAAGGGCCGGTCGCGCAGCACCATCCGGTATCCGGCCCGGGTCCGGGCGGCGGCGGCCGCCGGCCCCGCGGCAGCGGCGGGGCGGACCCGGGTCACGAGGAGCCCGGCGAGGGCGAAGGCCAGCGCGTTGCCCCAGGCGGTGTGGGAGAAGGCGGCGGTGCCCCACACCCCGAGCACCCCGGAGACGATCAGCGCGCCCGCGCCCATCCCGGCGTTCTGCAGGGCCCGCAGGGAGGCCTGGAGGCGGTCGCGGGCGGAGCCGCGGGCCACCTCCCCGATCAGGGACTGCTGGACGACGGGGAAGGACCGGTCGGCCAGCGCGGTCAGGAGCGCGACCGCGGCGAAGGCGGCCGGCGAGTGGGCGAAGGGGTAGAGCGCGAACCCGAGCGCCCGGACCGCGTAGAGGAGGAGGGTGACGCGCCGGGCCCCGAACCGGTCGACGGCCGCCCCGGCCGCGGGCATGAAGGCGAGCCCGGTGAGCCCGGTGGCCGTGAGCACCAGGCCGACGACCGCGAAGGAGAGGCCGGTGACGTGGTGGAAGAAGACGAGGGAGAAGGGGACGTACATCCCGATCCCGACGGCGCTGATGCCGATGCCTGCGAGCAGCGGCCGCTCCCCCGGGAGCCGGTCCTGCCGTCTGCGCTGCCGCTGCTGAGCCCGCCCGCCTGCCATGGTTCCCCCCGAAAGTAGGTCGATGGAAAGTAGCTTACTGGCAAGCTACTTTCCGTCAAGCAACTTTCTTGCGGGCGATCGGCGTGACGGCCGATACTGCGGACATGAGCGAGGTCAACAGGGACGCCGTCGACGCGATCATCGACCAGTGGGCCGTGGTGCGCCCGGATCTGGAGACGGCCCCCATGGCCCTCTTCGGCCGGATCTTCCGGATCGACCGGGCGATGGGCGACGCGATGGAGCGCGCCTACGCCCGGTACGGGCTCACGCGCGGGGAGTTCGACGTCGTGGGGACGCTGCGCCGCTCCGGCGAGCCCTACACGCTGTCGCCGCGGCAGCTGGCGGCCACGCTCATGCTGACCTCGGGCGGCATGACGGGCCGCCTGGACAAGCTGGAGAAGGCCGGGCTGCTGTGCCGCAAGCCCGACCCGCACGACCGGCGGGGGCTCCAGGTCACCATCACGGACCGGGGGCTGGCACTCGTCGACGAGGCCGTGGCGGCCGGCCTGGAGGTGCAGCGCGCGGCGCTGTCGGGCCTGGACGAGCAGGAGACCGCCCTGCTGACCGGCCTGCTCCGCAAGCTCCTGGCCGGCATCTGAGGGCGGCGGCCGGAGGGGCGGCGGGGGCGCCGTACGGCCGTACGCAGGTACGCCGGAGCGCCGGAGGTCCCACCGCCGCCGGCGACGTGCACCGGCAGCGGGACCTCCGGCGCCCCGGAAGCATGCCGGGCGTGCCGCCCCCGCATGGGGGCCGGTTCAGCCCGGCTGTCTCAGTTCGAGTCCGCTCAGCCCTGCTGCTGCTTGCGGGACTTGTCGCCGACCATCACGAGGCCCGCGATGACCAGGAACAGGACCACCGGCAGCGCCACGAACACGCCGAGGGTCTCGGCGAGGCCGATGCCCGGCCCCGGGTCGTCACCGTCGTCGCGGGTCAGCGCGAGCGCGGGAGACGTCATCAGCAGCATCATCAGCGTCGATCCGGCCGTGACGGCGCCGGCGCGCAGGGCGTTCTTCTTGTCCACGGTGCAAACGTAGCGAACACCTAAACGAGGCGCGCGCCCGGGGGTGCCGTACGGGCGGGCCCGCCTTCCCGCACCGCGTTCAGCAGGGCGTTCGCCCGGGCGGACGCGGCCAGCGCCTCCAGCGTGAGGGGACGCCCGTCCGCGTCCGCGAGCGGGAGCCGCCAGTTGGGGTACTGGTCCCAGGTGCCGGGGAGGTTCTGCGGCCGCCGGTCCCCGACCGCGTCGGGCAGCCACACGCCGACCAGCCGGGCCGGGGTGCGCAGCAGGAACCCGTACAGGGCGGCGACGGCGGCCTCCTCGTCCTTGGTGTCGAATCCCTCGTCCGCCAGCAGGTCCAGCCACTGCGCGGTGTCCGCGGCGTCCTCCGCGCGCTCCTGCTCCACGGGGCGCGTCAGCAGCCCGAGCCGGTCGCGCAGCTCCACGTGGGCGCCGGCCAGCTTGGCGGCGGTGGGCGGCAGGTCGTGGGTGGTCGCCGTCGCCAGGCAGTCGGCCCGCCAGGCGTCCGCCGGGAGCGGCGCCCCGCCGCCCGCCCAGTCCCGTTCGAACCACAGCACGGAGGTGCCCAGCACGCCGCGGCGCGCCAGGGCCCGGCGGACCTGCGGCTCCACCGTCCCGAGGTCCTCCCCGACGACCGGGGCGCCCGCCCGGTGCGCCTCCAGCACCAGCACGGCCAGCATCGCCTCGCCGTCGTACGCGACGTACGTGCCGTCGGCGGGCGGCGCGCCCTCGGGGATCCACCACAGTCGGAACAGGCCCATGACGTGGTCGATGCGGAGCGCGCCGGCGTACCGGAGCACCCCGCGCAGCAGGTCCCGGAACGGGGCGTATCCCGCGGCGGCCAGCAGGTCGGGCCGCCACGGCGGGAGGCCCCAGTCCTGGCCGCGGGGGTTGAAGGCGTCGGGCGGGGCGCCGACGCTCGCGCTCCCGGCGTACAGGGGCTGTCCGGCGGCGTCCGAGCCGTCCGGGTGCACCCCGACGGCGAGGTCGTGGACGATGCCGACGGCCATGCCGGCCTCGCGTGCCGCCCGCTGGGCGGCGGTGAGCTGGGTGTCCGTCAGCCAGACGAGCCAGCGGTGGAAGTCGGCCGCTGCGGCGGTCGGGGCGCCGTTCGGGCCTCCGGTGCGGGCGGCGCACCAGGCGGCGTGGCGGTCGAGGGCCTCACCGTGCTCGGCGCGGAAGTCCCGGTAGGCGGCCTCCCGTTCCGGGGTGCGGGGGACGGCGTACAGCAGCTCCAGGGCGGCGCGCTTGAGCTCCCAGACGGCATCCCGGTCGACGAGGGCGCCCTTCTCCAGCACCGCGCGGCGCAGTTCGGCGCCGCGGGCGGCGAGCGCGGCCAGGGCGGCGGGGTCGGGGCAGGCGGCGTACTCGGGGAGGTCCTCGATGCGCAGGTGGACGGGGTCGGGGAAGCGGCGCGTGGCCGGCCGGTACGGGGAGGGGTCCGCAGGGCTTCCGGGGACGGCCGCGTGCAGCGGGTTGACCTGGACGAAGCCGGCGCCGTGGGTGCGGCCCGCCCAGCGGGCCAGCGCGGCGAGGTCCCCGAGGTCGCCCATGCCCCAGGAGCGTTCGGAGAGCAGGGAGTACAGCTGGACGAGCACGCCGTGGGCGCGTTCGGGTGCGGCGGGGGCCCGCTCGGGGGCGACGATCAGTGTCGCGGTGCCGGTGCGGCCGTCGGGGGCCTCGGCGCGGACCCGGTGCACGCCGAGCGGCGGCAGGACCGCCGGGTCCCAGTCGTACGGGCCGGCGGAGCCGGCCGCGGCCGCCCCGCCCTCCGCGGCCGCCCCGCCCTCCGCGGCCCCCTCGGGCTCCAGCCGGGTCCGGGTCCCGCGGGGCAGCCCCGCCAGCTCACGGGGCGCCGCCGATCCGGCCCACCAGACGAGGACGGGGGGCAGCAGCCGCTCGGCGGCGTCCCGCTCGGCCGCGGCCAGGGCCTCCCGCACCTGCTCGGGGGTGCCGGCGGGCACGCCCAGCAGGCCGAGGACCGCGACGACCGTCTCGCGCGGCACGTCGACGGTGACGCCCTCCGCGGGCCGGTAGTCGGTGGCGACGCCCTGCAGGGCCGCGAGCCGGGCGAGTTCGTCCATGGAGGTCACCGGTGTCCCTGTGGTCGGCCGCCGGCGGCGGCCGCCGCGGCGGGGGTGGTGGGCCCGCCGGGCGGGGCGGTGGGGGCGGCGCCGGCCGGCGTAGCGGATTCCACGGTTCTGCCTTCCCGTTGGTCCGGGCGGGTGGTGAGGGTGGGTCAGCGACCCGTGGCGCGGCGCGGTTCGACACCGCAGCCATACCCAGCAGACGGCCCGGCATTCCTGGCGGTTCCGGGTCAGATCACCCGCTCGCATTGACACTCCGGCCGCACGGGTGGTGGGCTCGGGCTCATTCGTACGAGCGCCGGCGAACTCGGGACGGGGAGGCTTCGTGCAGCTCAGGGGCAGGAAGCGGAACACTGCCGTGGCCATCGCCGTCATCGGCACGCTGCTCGGCGGCGCCGTGGCGGCCGAGCACCAGGGGTTGCTGTCGTCGACCGGCGCGCCCTCCCCCGACCAGGCCGGCAGCGGAGCCAAGGGGGCGCCCGGGGCGGCCGCCGGAGCCCCGGCGGGGAACCAGCCCGGGCCGCTGCTCGACCCGGGCGCCGTCGCACCCCGCACCCCCGCCGAGGGGCCGGGCGTGTGGCCCCGCCCGCAGTCCATGGCCGCCGACGCGGCGCGGGAGGTCCCGCTCGGCGAGCAGGCCGTGCTGGTCGCCGCGCCCGACGCCGACCCGTACGCAGTCGGCGTGGTCCGCACGGCGCTGCGCGCCGCGGGCGTGCGCGTCCTGCACGAGCCCGCGCCCGGCGCGCCGCTTCCCGAGGCCGGGACCGTCGTACGGCTCGACGGGCGCGGCGCCGAGGAGGCGCTGCGGGCGCTCGGCGCGTCCGAGGTCGGGGACCTCCCGAAGGGCGGCTACCGGCTGGCCGTCGGCAAGACGGGCGGCCGGTCCACGGTCGCCCTGGCCGGCACCGGCGAGGACGGCCTCTTCCACGGGGCGCAGACGCTGCGCCAGCTCCTCGCGGCGGGCGCCGGGAAGGTCCCCGGGGTCCTGGTGCGGGACTGGCCGTCCGCCCCGGTGCGCGGGATCACGGAGGGCTTCTACGGGGAGCCCTGGACGCACGACCAGCGGCTCGCGCAGCTCGACTTCATGGGCCGCACCAAGCAGAACCGGCTCCTCCTCGCCCCCGGCGACGACCCGTACCGCACCACGGAGTGGCGGGCGGAGTACCCGGCCGCGCAGCAGGAGCAGTTCCGGGAGCTGGCCGGCCGGGCCCGCGCCAACCGGGTCGTGCTGGGCTGGGCGGTCGCGCCGGGGCAGTCGATGTGCCTGGCCTCGGCGGAGGACCGGGCGGCGCTGGCCCGCAAGCTGGACGCGATGTGGGAGCTCGGCTTCCGGGCGTTCCAGGTGCAGTTCCAGGACATCAGCTACTCGGAGTGGGGCTGCCGCGCGGACCGGGTGCGCTACGGCACGGGCGCCAAGGCCGCCGCGAAGGCGCACGCCGAGGTCGCCGGGGAGCTGGCCGCGCACCTGGCGGCGAAGCACCCGGGGGCGGCGCCGCTGTCGCTGCTGCCGACGGAGTACCACCAGAACGGCGCGACCGCGTACCGGACCGTCCTCGCCGAACGGCTGGACGAGCGGGTGGAGGTGGCCTGGACGGGCGTCGGCGTCGTGCCGCGCACGATCACCGGCCGCGAGCTGTCCGGCGCCCGGGAGGCCTTCGGGCAGCACCCGCTGCTGACGATGGACAACTACCCGGTGAACGACTGGGATCCGGGCCGGATCTTCCTGGGCCCGTACACGGGCCGCGAGCCGGCCGTCGCGGGCGGCTCGGCGGGGCTGCTCGCCAACGCGATGCCGCACGCCTCGCTGTCGCGGATCCCGCTGTTCACGGCCGCCGACTTCGCGTGGAACGCGAGCGGCTACCGGCCCGGGGACTCCTGGGCGGCCGCCGTCGCCGACCTGGCCGGGCCCGACGCGCGGGCCCGGCAGTCGCTGGCCGCGCTCGCCGGGAACTCCGCCTCCTCGGGCCTTGCCCAGCCGGAGTCCGCCTATCTGCGGCCGCTGATGGACGAGTTCTGGCAGGGCCGCGCCGCGGGCGACTCTGCGGCCGGGCAGCGGCTGCGGGCCGCGTTCACCGCGATGCGGGAGGCGCCCGAGCGGCTGCCGGGGCTGTCCTCCGAGGGCGGGCCGTGGCTGGCGCGCGTTTCCGCGTACGGTGCGGCCGGCGAGCTGGCGGTGGACCTGCTGCGCGCCCAGACCCGCGGGGACGGCGCGGCTGCCTGGCAGGCGTCGCGGGCGCTGGCGGAGGCGCGGAAGAAGCTGGCGGAGCCGTCCGCGGCGCGTGTCGACAAAGCGGTGCTGGACCCGTTCCTCGCGAGGGCCGTCGAGGAGGCGGACGCCTGGACGGGCGCGGCCCGTGAGACCGGCACCGTCTCCCGCGAGCCGGGCGCCTGGACGGTCCGCCTGGACGGGGTCCGGCCGGTGTCGGCGGTGACGGTGATGACGGATCCGCTGCCGCAGGGTGCGCGGGGCGGCGCGGTGGAGGTGCACGTTCCGGGCGAGGGCTGGCGCAAGGTCGCCGACGCGTCGCCGACCGGCTGGACGCAGGCGGACGCGGGCGGGGTGCGGGCGGACGCGGTCCGGCTGTCCTGGGCGGGGACGGCGCCGGTGGTGCACCGGGTGGTGCCGTGGCTGGCGGACGGGCCGGAGGCGTCGTTCGAGCTGCCGGAGTCGGTGGACGTGGAGATCGGCGGGGCGGCGCGGACGGTCACGGCGGAGCTGTCGGCGCTGCGGCCCGGCGAGGTCCGCGGCCCGCTGTCGGCGGCGGCGCCGCAGGGCGTCGAGGTGCGGCTGCCCGCCGAGGTGCGGGCGCCGCGCGGGACGCGCGTCCGGGTGCCGGTGTCGGTTGCGGTCGCGGCGTCCACCCCGGCGGGCGTCCACCGGGTGCCGGTCACGTTCGCCGGGCAGACCCGCGTCCTGACGGTCCGGGCGGTGCCGAAGACGGGCGGGCCGGACCTGCTCCGCTCCGCGCGGGCGTCCTCGTCGGCGAACGAGACGCCGGCGTTCCCCGCCTCCGCGGTGATCGACGGGTCGGCGGCCACCCGCTGGTCGTCGCCGCCGGTCGACGGCGCCTGGTGGCAGGCGGAGCTGGCTGCTCCGGCACGGCTCGGGCTGCTGGTCCTGCACTGGCAGGAGGCGTACTCGTCGGCCTACCGGGTGGAGACGTCTGCGGACGGGACGTCCTGGCACCGGGCGGCGACGGTGACGGGCTCGAAGGGCGGCACGGAGTCGGTGCGGCTGGATCCGGCGCAGGCCCGGTTCGTCCGTGTGACCTGCGAGAAGCGGGCGACCAAGTACGGCTGCAGCCTGTTCGCGGCCGAGGCGTTCGCGGTGGTCCCCTGAGGGTCCGGGTTTCAGGGGCCGCCGTCCGGCCGGTTCCGGGCGGGACCGCGGCCGCAATCGCCCTTGTCCTGGGCCGGCGGCCCCCGCCAGACTGGTGATCATGGACGTGGTGGTGCCGGTGCGGGACGGCGAGGTGTGGGCGCACGACACGGGCGGCGCGGGCCGCGGCGGCCTGCCGCTGGTGCTGCTGCACCCGGGCGTGGGCGACTCGGCGGTCTGGGACCCCGTCCTGCCGTACCTCTCCCCCGGCCACCGGGTGATCCGCTACGACGCCCGCGGCCACGGCCGCTCACCCGCGCCGACGGCCCCGTACTCCCAGATGGAGGACCTGGCGGCGGTCCTGGACCGCCTCGCGGTGGACCGGGCGGTGCTCGTCGGCTCCAGCATGGGCGGCGCCACCGCGCTGAGCCTGGCCCTGGCCGCCCCGGAGCGGGTCGCGGGCCTCGCCCTGTTCGTGCCCGGGGTCACGGGCGCCGAGGGCCTGACCCCGCCCGGCTTCCTCGAGGAGGTGGGCCGGCTGGCGGCCGCCGGGGACATGCAGGGCATCGTCCGGCTGGGCCTCGGGATTTGGGGACGGGCCGGCGGCGGCACCGCCGAGTCGGATCCCGTCGCGGCGGCTCAGCTGCGCGGCGCGCTGCCCGCCTGGTTCGCCGCTGCCGGCCGGCAGCGGCAGGACGCCCCGGTCTTCGACCGGCTCGCGGAGGTCCGCGCCCCGGCGCTGCTCGCCCTCGGGGAGCTGGACCAGGCCGAGGTGGTGCGGTGCAACGAGGAGATGGCGGCCCGGATCCCCGGCTGCCGCCTGGTGCGCCTGGCCGGGTGCGACCACTACCCGTCGCTGCGCGCGCCGGAGGCGGTCGCCCGCCTGGTGGGCGAGGCGCACGCCGCGGCCGCCTCCGCGTCCTGAGCGGCGCGGCGGCAGCGCCCGTACCCGACCTGGCGTGCCGGGCCGGGCGTCTCGGGCTGGGGTGTCACGGCATCAGGAGGCGGCGGCCGCGCCGATGCGGTCGAGGGCGTCGTCGGCCCCGTAGGGCTGGAGGTAGGGCATCCACCGGGGGTCCCGGTGACCGGTTCCGATGATCCGCCAGGCCAGGCCCGACGGCGGGGCGGGCTGGTGGCGCAGCCGCCAGCCGAGGTCGACCAGGTGCCGGTCGGCCTTGACGTGGTTGCACCGGCGGCAGGCGGCGACCACGTTGTCCCACACGTGCTGCCCGCCGCGACTGCGCGGGATCACGTGGTCGACGCTGGTGGCCACGCCGCCGCAGTACATGCAGCGGCCGCCGTCGCGCGCGAACAGCGCACGCCGGGTGAGTGGAACGGGCCCCCGGTAGGGGACCCGCACGAAGCGCTTGAGCCGAACCACGCTGGGCGCGGGGACGGCCCGGGTCGCGCTGTGCAGGAAGGCGCCCGATTCCTCCAGGGAGACCGCCTTGTTCTCCAGGACGAGGACGAGCGCGCGGCGGAGCGGTACGACGCCGAGCGGCTCGTACGACGCGTTGAGGACCAGGACGTGCGGCACGGACTGCCTCCTTGTACGCCGGCGGCGCGTGGCTCGCGCCGGGACGATCTGCTATCCAGTCTCTCCTTACGGCTGGTCGAAGCGCCACCACGCACCCGTAACGGGTCCGGGGTGTTTTCGACCACACCCCACTTCTCCCCAGGTGAGCCTCGTCTCTCCCCCGAACAAGGCAACAAGGCCACCCGAATGCCCCGATAGTGTGGGAGGGCCTGTTCCGCATCCCGTCGCGCGGGCAGACCGTGACACCTGGAGGTTCCCGCCGTGCCCTGGCCCGCAGCCCCTCTGCCGCTGGCAGCCGCCACTCCGGATCCGGCGACGTCGGTGCAGGAAGCCCACGAGAGTGTGACGAACGCGGCGAGCTTCATAGAGGAGAACTGGGCCGGGTGGCTGTACCTGGGCCTGAAGATCCTGCTCATCGTGGTGATCGCGATGGCGCTCCGCTCGGTGGTCCGCAAGTCGCTGACCAAGCTGATCACGCGGATGAACCGGGGTGCCGAGGCCGTCGAGGGAACCGCCCTGGGCGGGCTGCTGGTCAACGCCGAGCGGCGGCGCCAGCGCTCCGAGGCGATCGGCTCGGTCCTGCGCTCGGTGGCGTCGTTCCTGATCCTCGGCACGGCGGGCCTGATGGTGCTCGGCGCGCTGGACATCAACCTCGGCCCGCTCCTCGCCAGCGCCGGTGTGGCGGGTGTGGCGATCGGTTTCGGCGCGCGGAACCTGGTGACGGACTTCCTATCCGGCGTCTTCATGATCCTGGAGGACCAGTACGGCGTCGGCGACAAGATCGACGCGGGCGTGGCCTCGGGCGAGGTCGTCGAGGTCGGCCTGCGCGTCACCAAGCTCCGCGGCGACAACGGCGAGATCTGGTACGTGCGCAACGGCGAGATCAAGCGGATCGGGAACCTCAGCCAGGGCTGGGCGACGGCGGGTGTGGACGTCCAGGTCAAGCCGACGGAGAGCCTCCCGCGGATCCGCGAGGTCGTCGCCGGCGTCGCCGACGCCATGGCCAAGGAGACGCCGTGGGACGAGCGGCTGTGGGGCCCGGTCGAGGTGCTGGGCCTGGACGAGGTGCTGCTCGCGTCGATGACGGTGAAGGTGTCGGCGAAGACGATGCCGGGCCAGCAGTTCTCCGTCGAGCGCGAGCTGCGGTGGCGCATCAAGGAGGCCTTCGACGAGGCCGGCATCAAGATCATCGGCGGCGTGCCCGCCGCCGATGAGGAGGAGCCCGCCGCCGACCCGGCGGCGTCGGTGGCGCCGCCGTCGGCGCTGGCCAACCCGGCCTCCCCGCAGTCCCAGGCTGCCGCGCCGATAGCGCCGGGCGCCCCGTCGGCCGGATCCCCGCGGATCACCAAATAGCCCCCACCCCTTCTCTCGAGCCGCCCCCTCCGCGCCCTGCGCCGAGGGGGCGCGGCGTTTCCGGGGCGCGCCGGCGTTGACACCCTTCCCCATCCGACAGGAAACTTTCCCAACAGTTGCCCCGTGCGCGAGGGAGAGCGCCCATGACCGCCCCCGCCCCCGCAACGCCCGGCGTGCTGCGCGCCATGAACGACCGGGCGGCGCTCGACCTGCTGCTGGCGCACGGCCCCCTCTCCCGCACCCGGATCGGCAGCCTCACCGGCCTGTCCAAACCCACCGCCTCGCAGCTGCTGGCCCGCCTCGAAGCCGCCGGGCTCGTCGTGGCCGCCGGCACCTCCACCGGCCGGCCCGGCCCCGGCGCCCGCCTCTACGGGGTCAACCCGGCGGCTGCGCGCGTCGCCGGACTGGACGTCACCCCCGATCGCATCACCGCCGCCGTCGCCGACCTGACCGGCGGGATCGTCGGCAGCTGCGAGGTCCCCTGCGCGGGCGGCGGCGGCCCGGCCGGGCAGGCCGCCCGGGCCCTCGACGGGGCGCTGGACGCCGCCGGACTGCGCCGCGGCGACCTGCGCCGCGCGGTGATCGCCGTCCCCGGCTCCTTCGACCGGCGCACCGGCGTCCTGCGGCACGCGGACCACCTCCCATCCGGCCGGCGGTCGCCCGCCCTGCCGGAGGAGCTGGCCGCGGCCCTGTCCGTGCCGGTCGGCTACGAGAACGACGTGAACCTCGCCGCGGTCGCCGAGCAGCGGCTCGGCGCCGCCCGCGGCCACGACGACTTCGTCCTGCTGTGGAACGGCGCGGGCCTCGGCGCCGCGGTGGTGCTCGGCGGGCGGCTGCACCGCGGCCGGACGGGCGGGGCGGGCGAGGTCGGGTTCCTGCCCGTGCCCGGCCGCCCGCTCGTCCGGCAGGCGGCCCGGGCCGGCGCGGGCGGCTTCCAGGAACTCGCCGGCGCCGGCGCGGTGGTCGCCCTGGCCGCTCGGCTGGGTTTGGCGCCGCCCCCGGCCGGCGGGACGGCCCCCGCCCCGCCGGTGGCCGGAGCGGGGGCCCCGGGCCCGGCCGGGGGCGCGGCGCAGGAGGCTGCGGCCGCCGCGCTGCTGCGGCGGGCCGCCGCCGAGCCGGAGGGCGCGAACCTGCGGCTGCTGCTGCAGTACGCCACCGCGCTCGCGACGGGGCTCGCCGCGCTGGTCGCCGTCCTGGACCCGGAACTCGTCATCCTCTCCGGCGCCGTCACCGACGCCGGCGGCGCGGCCCTGCGCGACCTGGTCCAGGCCGAACTCGCCGACCTCGCCCCGTCCGCGCCCCGCCTGGTGCCCGGGAGCGTGCGCGAGCGGCCCGTGCTGCGGGGCGCCCTGCAATCCGCCCTGGCCACCGCGCGGGACGAGGTCTTCGACACCTCGCGCCGCTGACCCCGTACGCCCCGATCCCCTTCCCCCGCTCCTTCCCGTGCAGCAGGGGCCGCGCCACGGACGCGCCCCCTCCGGAGTGAAAGGCCGGCAACCGTGACCCTGAAACTGGCAGTGGTGGGCGGCGGGTCCACCTACACGCCCGAGCTGATCGACGGCTTCGCGCGGCTGCGCGACACCCTGCCGATCGCCGAACTGGTGCTCGTCGACCCCGCCGCCGACCGCCTGGAACTCGTCGGCGGCCTGGCCCGCCGGATCTTCGCCCGGCAGGGCCACCCCGGCCGCATCACCACCACCGCCGACCTCGACGCGGGTGTCGACGGCGCCGACGCGGTCCTGCTCCAGCTGCGCGTCGGCGGCCAGGCGGCCCGGCTCCGCGACGAGACCTGGCCGCTGGAGTGCGGCTGCCTCGGCCAGGAGACCACCGGCGCGGGCGGCCTCGCCAAGGCCCTGCGTACCGTCCCGGTAATCCTGGACATCGCCGAGCGGGTCCGCCGCACCAGCCCCGCCGCCTGGATCATCGACTTCACCAACCCGGTCGGCATCGTCACCCGCGCCCTCCTGGACGCCGGCCACAGGGCCGTCGGGCTGTGCAACGTCGCCATCGGGCTCCAGCGGAAGTTCGCCGCGCTGCTCGGCACGGAGCCGGCCGACCTGCACCTCGAGCACGTCGGGCTGAACCACCTCACCTGGGAGCTCGCCGTCCGCAAGGGCGGCCCGGACGGCGAGGACCTGCTGCCCGGCCTGCTCGCCGGCCACGCGGACCGCATCGCCGCGGAGCTGCGCCTGCCGCGGGAGGTCCTGGACCGGCTCGGCACCGTCCCCTCCTACTACCTGCGCTACTTCTACGCCCACGACGAGGTGGTCCGGGAACTCGGCGCGAAACCCTCCCGGGCCGCCGAGGTGGCCGCCATGGAGCGGGAGCTGCTCGCCCTGTACGCCGACCCCGCGCTCGACGGGAAGCCGGCGCTGCTGGCCTCCCGGGGCGGGGCCTTCTACTCGGAGGCGGCCGTGGACCTGGCGTCGGCGCTCCTGGGCACCGGGGCGGGCCCCGGATCGGTGCAGGTCGTCAACGCACGCAACCGCGGGACGCTGCCCTTCCTCCCCGACGACGCGGTCGTCGAGGTGCAGGCCAGGGTCGACGGTTCGGGGCCGGTGCCGCTCCCGGTGCCGCGGCTGGACCCGCTGTACGCGGGGCTGGTGGGGCATGTCGCGGCGTACGAGGAACTGGCGCTGGACGCGGCGCTGCGCGGCGGGCGCGACCGGGTCTTCCGGGCGCTGCTGGCGCACCCGCTGGTCGGCCAGTACGACCGTGCGGAGGGGCTCGCGGACCGGCTGCTCGCGCACAACAAGGAGTACCTGCCGTGGGCGTGAGCCGGCCCGCGCGGGACGGCGCCGGCGCCGTGGCCGCCGTCCTCGCCGTCGACGCGGGCAACAGCAAGACCGACGCCGCCCTGGTCACCGCCGGCGGCGGCGTCCTCGGCCGGGGCCGCTCCGGCGCCTTCCAGCCGCAGCGCACGGGCACGGAGGCGGCGGTGGACGAGCTGGAGCGGGCCGTCGCCGGGGCCGTCGCGGAGGCCGGGCTGCGCGGCGGGCCCCCGTACGCGGACCGCGTCTCGGCGTGCCTGGCGAACGCGGACTTCCCCGTGGAGGAGGAGCGGTTCGCGCGGGCGATCGCCGCCCGCGGCTGGGCCCGGGCCGGCCGGGTGCACGTACGGAACGACACCTTCGCCCTGCTGCGGGCCGGGCTGGCGGAGGCGGACGCCCCGGCCGGGGTCGCCGTGGTGTGCGGCGCCGGGATCAACTGCGCGGGCATGCTCCCGGATGGCCGCACCGCCCGCTTCCCCGCGGTCGGCCGGATCTCCGGGGACTGGGGCGGCGGCGCGCACCTGGCGCAGGAGGCCCTGTGGTGGGCGGCGCGCGCCGAGGACGGCCGCGGCGAGCCGACCGGCCTGTCCCGGGCCCTGCCGCGGCACTTCGCCGTGGACTCGGTGGCGGACCTGGTCGAGGCGCTGCACCTGGGCAGCCTGCCGCGGTCGCGGATCCACGAGGCGGTGCCCGTCCTGTTCGAGACCGCCGAGGCGGGCGACGGCGTCGCCGCCGCGCTCGTCGACCGGCAGGCGGACGAGGTCGTCGCGATGGCGGCCGTGGCGCTCGCCCGCCTGGACCTGCTGGGGGCGCGGACGCCGGTCCTGCTCGGCGGCGGTGTGCTCACGGCCGGGCACCGGCGGCTCGACGCCCGGATCGCGGCGGGGCTGGCGGAGCGGGCGCCGCTGGCCCGCGTCCGCGTGGTCGAGGCGCCGCCGGTGCTCGGCGCTGCGCTGCTGGGGCTGGACGCGGCGGGCGCGCCGGTGGCCGCGAGGGCAGAGCTGCGTGCCCATTTCGGGTGAACGCGCCCGGGAAGGGCCCTCGTCTGGAACCGTGGCGGTGGTGCGGACGTATTCACGGTGAAGGCGCGGCGGGGGCGGCGCCGCCCGTGCACCGGGAGGGGGCCGGTCCGGGATCGGGCACCGGGTGCTGTGGCCGGCCGCCGCTCCGGCCATACTGCTGCGGAGCATGGAGGACCGAGGGGGAGGTCACGGTGGCCATCACATCACGCGCGCCCGCGCCGGCCGGCGGCGCCGGCGGCCCGGCCGCAGGGCCGCCCGCCGGTCCACCCGGGCCCGGCACCGCCTGGGCCGAGGGGGTGGAGCGGCTGCGTGCCGTCGCGACCACCGAGCCGGGCCGGCTGCGGATCATCGGCGCCCTCGTCGCCGGACTCGTCCTGCTGTTCGGGGCGGTGACGGTGTGGGAGGTCGCCGGCCGGGTCGGCTCCGCCGAGGACGTGGTGGGCCGCAGCCAGCCGCTCAGCGCGGACGCGGCGAGCATCTACCGCTCCCTCGCGGACGCCGACACCGCCTCGTCGAGCGGGTTCCTCGCCGGCGCGGACGAGCCGCGCGAGGTGCGGCAGCGGTACGAGGAGGACATGGCGGGCGCCTCCCGGCTGCTCGTCAGCGCCGCGGCGAACGCCGGGGAGGACGCCGAGTCCCGTCGGCAGATAACCCTCCTCGGGGAGCAGCTGCCCCGCTACACCGGCCTCATCGAGCAGGCCCGCGCCAACAACCGGCAGGGCCTTCCGCTGGGCGGCGCCTACCTGCGGTACGCCAACGAGCAGATGAGCACGCAGCTGCTGCCCGCCGCCCAGCGGCTGTACGAAGCGGAGACGGGCCGGCTGTACGAGGACCACGACAACGCCCGCTCGCTGCCGCTGGCGTCGCTCGCCGCCGGGCTGCTCGCCCTGGCCGCGCTGGCGTGGGCGCAGCACCGCACCTACCGGCGGACGAACCGGGTCTTCAACCGCGGCCTGGCCGCGGCGACCGCCGCCACCCTGGTGGCGCTGCTGTGGCTGGCCGTGGGGCACGCGCTGGCCCGCTCGTCCCTGGCCGAGGCGCGGGAGCAGGGCCAGGAGTCGCTCAAGGTGCTCACCGACGCGCGGATCGCCGCCCTCCAGGCCCGGGCCAGCGAGAACCTGACGCTGATCGCGCGCGGCGCCGTCCTCGCAGCCGACAACAAGTCCGACAAGTACGACGTGGACTTCGCGGCCAACATGAAGGAGCTCGACGCGGGCCTGGAGCAGGCGCTGCGCCTCGCCGACGACGACGAGGGGCGCGAGCCGGTCGCGAGCGCCGCGGACGGCGTCCGGCAGTGGAAGCAGCGGCACGCGGCGGCCCGGGAGACGGACCTGCGGGGCGACTACCAGGCCGCCCTGCCGCAGGTCATCGGGGACAAGGACCACAAGGACAGCAGCGGGGCGTCGTTCGACACGGTGGACGCCTCCCTGGAGCGGGCCCTGGCGCACGAGCAGGCGGAGTTCACGCGGGCGGCCCGGGCCGGGCTGGGCGCGTTCGGCGGGTTGGTGACGGGTTCGGCGGCCCTGGCGGTCGCCGGCGCCGCGGCGGTGCTCCTCGGCATCGGGCGCCGGCTTTCGGAGTACAGGTGACAGCGATGCGGACAGGCGTGAGGCGCGAGGACGAGGCCCCCCGCGGCGGCGGCCCGGCGGGCGGGCGGACCCGGCCGGCGCGGATGCGCCGACTCGCGCGGCGGCTGCGCGGCTGGGGCGGGGTCAGTGCGATGGCCGCGGCCTGCGCGGTGACCGCCGCCGTGCTGCTGCCGCTGGCCCAGGCGGCCCCGGAGGGCGGCCCGCCGGCCGCGGTCCGCGCGCCCGGCTCCGTCGCGGCCGCCCCCCAGGCGCCGTGGACGCTCACCGACACCTGCCCGGACCCGGAGGCCAGCCTGCGGCCGTCCGCGGGCGACGGCCCGACGATCGAGCGGATCCGCAAGGCGGGCAAACTCGTCGCCGGCGTGGACCAGAACAGCTTCGCCTGGGGGTACCGCAACCCGGTCGACGGCCGCCTCGACGGCTTCGACATAGCCCTGGTCAGGGCGATCGCCAAGGACATCCTGGGCGACGAGAACGCGGTCATCTACCGGGCCATCCCCACCAACCAGCGCATACCCGCCCTCCAGGAGGGCCGGGTGGACGTGGTCGTGCGCACCATGACGATCAACTGCAAGCGGCTGGAGGACGTCGCCTTCTCGACGGCGTACTTCGAGGCCGGGCAGCAGGTGCTCGCGCCCAAGGGCTCCCCCATCACCGGGTACGACGCCTCGCTGAAGGGCCGCCGGATCTGCACGGCCGCCGGCTCGACGGCGGAGTCCGCCCTGAAGGCCCAGGCGTACGGGGCGGTCCCGGTCAGCGTCCCCAACCAGCTGGACTGCCTGGTCCGGCTCCAGCTCGGCGAGGTGGACGGCATCGTCACCGACAACGCGCTCGCCGCCGGGCAGGCCGCGCAGGACCCCTCGGTGCGGCTCGTCGGGTCCCCGTTCACCAAGGAGTTCTACGGGGTGGCCATGCACAAGGGCGCCCCGGACCTGGTGCGCCGGGTCAACAAGGTGCTGGAGAACTACCGCGCCGGCGGCGACGCCAGCCCGTGGATGCAGGCCTACGCCCGCCACCTGGGGCGCGTGCTGCCCGGCGTGGCCGGGCCGCCCGCCCCCAAGTACCGGGACTGACGGCGGTGGCAGGGGTACGCCGCGCCGGCGGGGAAGAATCGGAGCCGGACACCGGGGATCCCCGGGCGGACGGCGCAGGAGCGGAGGCGGGGCGGGTGGAGGCACGGCCGTTGGAGGCGCAGTCGGCGTTGATGGACCGGGACGGCGTCGACCGGGCGCTGGCCCGGCTCGCGGCGGAGCACGAGGCCG
Source organism: Streptomyces sp. NPDC031121 (assembly GCF_055570615.1). Lineage (NCBI taxonomy): Bacteria > Bacillati > Actinomycetota > Actinomycetes > Kitasatosporales > Streptomycetaceae > Streptomyces > Streptomyces sp. NPDC031121. The sequence goes on along the minus strand of NZ_JBVIGV010000003.1, from coordinate 130,477 downwards.
TCGAGACCTCCCTGCTCGCGCTCCAGGACCACGCCGGGCGGCGCCTGCTGGAGGGCGCCGACCTGACCGGCGTGACCAAGGAGCGCTGGGCCGCCGCCGACGCCGCGATCACCCGGCTGTGGACGTACTTCGACGCCTACAGCGGGGCGCTGGCCGCGGCCCGCGCCATCCGGGAGCGGCGCCGCTGGCTCAGCCGGGACGACCTCGTCGACCTGACGGAGCGGCTGCGCGGGCCGGGGGTGCACATCGCCGGCGCCGGGGCCGGGGGCGCGGGCCTGGCGGAGCGGTTCTCGCTGGCCGAGCTGGTGGCCCGGATGAACGAGCTGTACGCGAGCTCCCTGGACGTGGTGGTCGCCGCCGACGCCGTGTGGTCGGCGCTGCCCGCCAGGATCGACCTGCTGGCCGCGGAGCTGCGCCGCACCCGCTCGCTGGCCCACTCGGTGGGCGTCCGCCCCGGCGAGCACCCCGCGGGCGACGACCTGGAGGCGATCACCGCCGAGCTGGCGGACCTGCGCGAGCAGGTCATCGCGGACCCGCTGGCGTTCTGGCAGCCGGCCGCGGGCAGCTCCGCGCCGGGCGGCGGCCGCCCCGACACCGGCCGCTACGACCGGGCGGCACTCGCGCTGGAGGACGTACGCCGGGAGGTCGGGGCGGTGCTGGCCGTCCGGCAGGACGCCGAGCAGCGGCTGATCGCCCTCCGGGACGTCCTCTCGCGGGCCGACCGGACCCTCGCGGAGGCCCGCGCCGCGCGCACCGAGGTACTGGCGAAGATCGCGGCGTCGGAGGTCCCGGCGGTGAGCGGTCCGCCGACCGAGCTGCAGGAGCAGCTGGCGCTCGCCTCCGACTACCGGCGCACCGCGCGCTGGCACCGGCTGTCGCCGCTGCTGGACGCGCTGGAGGAGCGGGCCGAAGAGGAACTCTGCCGGGCCCGCGAGTCGTTGACCGCGGTGACGGCTCCGCTGGCCGTGCGCGCCGAGCTGCGCGGCCGGCTGGACGCCTACCGGGCGAAGGTCGCCCGGCACGGCCTCGCGGAGGACGTGGTACTGGTCGAGCGGTACGACACGGCGCGGCGGATGCTGTGGAGCGCGCCGTGCGACCTGCGGGCCGCCGAGCAGGCGGTGCTGCGCTACCAGCAGGCGGCCGCGGAGGCGCTGGCCCCGCGGCAGGACAGGCCCGCCGGGCCGGAAGGGGAGGACGCATGAGCCAGGCCGGAACCGCGTGCGCCCGCCCCGGCTGCCCGGGCGCGTACGAGGACATGGGCGGCGGGCTGTACTGCGGGACGTGCGGGCTCGCGCCCGCCCCCGCGGAACCGGGCATCGCGGCGGCGGGTGCGGCGGCGCCGGGCGCCGGGAGCCCGGGGGGCGCCGCGGACCTGGTGTCGCCGCCGACGGGCATGACGAGCCCGGCCCGGCACTCCGACCCGCGGGGCTCCCAGGGCTCCGGCCGGTCCGGGTCGTCCTCGGCGCGCTCCGCCGGCTCGGCGTCCGCGCGCTCGTCGCGCTCGTCGCGCTCGTCGTCGTCGCGGCGCTCGGTGTCCGGCCGGCTGACCGGCGTGGCGTCGAACCGCTCGGTGTCGGTGCGCAGTTCGGGCTCGTCGGCCGGCTCGTCGGGCCGCAGCAGGCTCGGGGCCGGGCTGGTCAGCGTGCCCGAGGTGCCGCGCCCGGACCCGTCGGCGGCCGTCCTGGAGAACCCGGAGGTGCCGGAGCGCAAGCGGTTCTGCTCCCGCGCCGACTGCGGGGCCCCGGTGGGCCGCGCGCGCGGGGACCGGAGGGGCCGGACCGAGGGGTTCTGCACCAAGTGCGGGCATCCGTACTCCTTCGTGCCGAAGCTGCGGCCGGGCGACGTCGTGCACGGCCAGTACGAGGTCGCGGGCTGCCTGGCGCACGGCGGCCTGGGCTGGGTGTACCTGGCGGTGGACCGGGCCGTCGCGGACCGGTGGGTTGTCCTCAAGGGCCTGCTGGACACCGGCGACCAGGACGCGATGGCGGCTGCCATATCGGAGCGCCGGTTCCTCGCGGAGATCGAGCACTCCAACATCGTGCGGATCTACAACTTCGTCGAGCACCTGGACCAGCGGACCGGTTCGCTCGACGGGTACATCGTGATGGAGTACGTCGGCGGCAAGTCGCTGAAGGAGATCGCGAACGAGCGGCGCCGGCCGGACGGGCGCCGTGACCCGCTCCCGGTGGAACAGGCCTGCGCGTACGGGATCGAGGCGCTGGAGGCGCTCGGGCACCTGCACAGCAGGAACCTGCTCTACTGCGACTTCAAGGTCGACAACGCGATCCAGCAGCAGGACCAGCTGAAGCTGATCGACATGGGCGCGGTGCGCCGGATGGACGACGCCGAGTCGGCGATATACGGGACGGTCGGCTATCAGGCGCCGGAGGTCGCCGAGGCCGGGCCGTCGGTCGCCTCCGACCTGTACACGGTGGCGCGGACGCTGGCGGTCCTGACGTTCGACTTCCAGGGCTACACCACCGTGTTCGCGGATTCGCTGCCGGATCCGGAGCACATAGAGGTGTTCCGGCGGTACGAGTCGTTCTACCGGCTGCTCGTGCGCGCCACGGATCCGGATCCGGGGCGGCGGTTCTCGTCCGCGCAGGAGATGGCGGACCAGCTCACAGGTGTGCTGCGGGAGGTCGTCGCCCTGCAGACGGGCCGCCCCCGGCCGCAGTTGTCGACGCTGTTCGGGCCGGAGCTGCGGGTCCCGGACACGCGCCTGTTCGCGGACGCCGCGGACGCCGAGGTGTCCCGGCTGGGCGCGCGGCCGGTGCCGGGGCACGGCCCGGTCCTCGGCCGCCTGCTCCGCCTGGCCGGCGGCGGTACGCGTCCCGCCGCGGCGGAGCGGGAGCCCGGCGCGGCCGTACCGGCCCCGGCGGCCGCGGCACCGGCCGGTGTCGGGGCGCCCGCCTCCGGGGCCCTGGCCGCGGGGCCGCTGGAGGCCGAGGCGACCCGCCGGGCCGGCGCCGTCCCGGCGCCCCGCCGGGCCCCGTCGGCAGCGGCCGCAGCCGCGGCCGCACCCCGTCCGGGCGCCGCGGCCGGCGGTCCGGGCGCCGGGGCCGCAGCGGTCCGGCGGGCCGTCGCGGACGCCCGGGAGATGGCGCTGGCCCTGCCGCTGCCCCTGGTCGACCCGGGCGACGCCAACGCCGGGTTCCTCGCCGGCCTGCTGGCCTCCGCTCCGGCCGATCTGCCCGCCGCCCTGGCTGCGGCGCCGACGGACTCGGTCGAGCTGCGCCTGCGGGCGCTGCGGGCCCACCTGGAGCTGGGCCGGACCGCCGCCGCGGGCGCCGCCCTGGCCGAGCTGGAGGCTGCGCATCCGGACGACTGGCGGGTGGTGTGGGCCCGCGGCGTCGTCTCGCTGGCCGGCGGGGAGGACGCGGTCGCCGCCCTGTCCTTCGACGCCGTGTACGACGCCTTCCCCGGCGAGCCCGCGCCGAAGCTGGCGCTGGGTCTGTGCGCGGAGATCCTGGGGCAGTTGGACAACGCGGCCGAGTACTACCGGCTCGTATGGGCCACCGACCCGGGTTTCGTGAGCGCCGCGTTCGGGCTGGCCCGCGTCCAACTGGCCTCCGGGGACCGGGAGGCGGCGGTGCGCACCCTGGAGTCCGTCCCGGAGTCCTCCATCCACTACACGGCCGCCCGGGTGGCGGCGGTACGGGCACGTCTGCGCGACCGCTCTCCCCAAGAGGCCCTGCTGCCCGACCTGGTGGCGGCTGCGGCGCAGGTGGAGGCGCTGGAGCGGCTCGGGTTGGACGCGGAGCGGCAGGAACGGCTGTCGGCGGAGGTTCTGGGCTCGGCCCTGGACTGGGTACTGTCGGGTGGCCGGGGCACGGACCCCGGCCGGACCACGCTGCTCGGCAGTCAACTGGACGAGCGGGGCCTGCGCTTCGGCCTGGAGCGCTCGTACCGCGTCCTCGCGCGGCTGGCGCAGCGCGGCGAGGACAGGATCGAACTGGTGGAGCGGGCAAACCGTCTCCGTCCCCGGACGTGGGTGTGAGTGATGTCGATGCATCGGCCGTCTGGCTGCCCCAGCTGCGCGGAGCCCCTGGAGGAGGGGGACCGTTTCTGCGGTTACTGCGGCTCCCCGGTCTGCGCCTTCCCGCCGCCCCTGCCCGCGGACGACCCGACCCTGGCCCTGCCCGCCCCGGCTCCGGCGCCCGCGGCGGCGAGGGCGGCCGCGTCGCCCGGCCGGACTCCGGCCGCGCCGTGGCCGTCGGGCGGCGCCCCGGCCTGGGACGCGGCCGGCTCCGCACCCCAGGTCCCGCCCGCCGCGCCGCCGCCGGCGCCCGCGGCCGCCGGCGTCCCGGCTCCCCCGGCCGCTGCCCCGTGGGACTTCGGCGGGCCCGCGCAGGACGCCGGGTCCGGTCCCGCCCCGGCCGGGCGGGGCGGCGACGGCCACCACCTCGCCGGTCCGGCTTCCGCCCCCGAGCCCGGGCCCGCCGCAGCGGCGGAGGCCGGGCCCGCGGATCCGGCGGCCGCCCACGACCGGCCGTACGGCGGCCCCGACGCGCCCGCCGGCTCCCCGTGGGACGGGGCCGCGGCCGAAGCCCCGTACGGCAGCACCCCGCCCGGACACGAGGCCGCCGCCAAGAAGACGTGCGTCGCCTGCCGGGCCGGCCGGGTCGACACCGACGGCTACTGCGAGCACTGCGGCCACGCCCAGCCGCGGGAGCGCGACCACCTGGAGGAGGAGCTCGGGAGCGTCGCCGCGGTCAGCGACCGCGGGCTGCGCCACCACCGCAACGAGGACTCCTTCGCGGTGGCCGCCACGGCCCTGGCCGACGGCTCCACCGCCACCGTCGCCATCGTGTGCGACGGCGTGTCCTCGGCCAGCCGGCCGGACGACGCCTCGGCAGCCGCGGCCGCCGCGGCGAACGAGACCCTGCTGGAGGCGCTCCCCCGCGGCACCCACCCGCAGCAGGCCATGCACCGGGCGATCCTGGCCGCGGCGGACGCGGTGACCGCCCTCGCCCCGGAGGTCCCCGGCGCCCAGAACGCCCCGGCGTGCACGCTGGTCGGCGCCGTCGTCAGCGGCGGCCTGCTGACCATCGGCTGGGTCGGCGACAGCCGTGCCTACTGGGTCCCGGACGACCGGGGGGCGCTCCCCCGGCGGCTGACCGAGGACGACTCGTGGGCGGCGCAGATGGTCGCGGCCGGCCTGATGGGCGAGGCGGAGGCCTACGCCGACGCCCGCGCGCACGCCATCACCGGCTGGCTCGGGGCCGACGCGTACGAGCTGGAGCCGCACACCGCCACCTTCCGGCCGGACCACGCGGGTGTCGTCGTCGTCTGCACGGACGGCCTGTGGAACTACGCGGAGTCCGCCGCCGAGATGGCCCGGGTGCTGCCCGCCGACGCGGCCGTGCGGCCCCTGCACAGCGCGCAGGTCCTCGTCGGGCACGCCCTGGACGGCGGCGGCCACGACAACGTCACCGTGGCCGTGGTGCCGTTCGCGGCCCCGGCCGGCGAGGCCGCCGGCGCGGACGCCGCCCGGCGGGCGGAAGCGCACCCCCTGGCCTGAACCGGCCGGTCCGGGCCACCGGGCCGGTCGGCCGCGCCGCCCCCGGCAGCCGGCCGGTCCCACCGCGAGCAGCACAGGTGAGTCCCTCTCCCACCCCTGCCCCAGGACCCGAGGAGTCCCGCCCATGGCGAACTTCGCCAAGCCGAGCGCCCCGCACTTCAGCATGGAGGTCTACCAGAACGAGTTCCTCCCCGAAGGCGGGCGCGAGGTGCACGCCATCCTCACGGTCACCTCCACCGGCGGCGCGGCCGCGACCCGCTCCTCCGCGGCCCGCGGCCCGGCCGCGGTCGTCGTCATGGTCGACTGCTCGGGCTCCATGGACTACCCGCCGGAGAAGATGCGCGGCGCCCGCGAGGCCACCGCCGCCGCGATCGACACCCTGCGGGACGGCACCTGGTTCGCCGTCATCGCCGGCACCCACACCGCCCGCGAGGTCTACCCGGGGCAGGGCCGCCTCGCCGTCGCCGACGCGGCCTCCCGGGCCCGCGCCAAGGAGGCCCTCGGCGGCCTCATCCCCGCCGGCGGCACCGCCATCGGCACCTGGCTGCGCCTCGCCGACGGCCTGCTCCGCCAGTCCCCCGCCGCGATCCGGCACGGCATCCTGCTCACCGACGGCCGCAACGAGCACGAGGACCCGGCCGCCCTGCGGGCCGTCCTGGAGTCCTGCGCGGGCCGCTTCACCTGCGACGCCCGCGGCGTGGGCACCGACTGGGAGGTCAAGGAGGTCAAGGGCATCGCGAGCGCCCTGCTCGGGTCCGCCGACATCGTCGCCGACCCCGCCCGCCTCACCGAGGACTTCACGCTCATGATGGAGAAGGCCATGGGCAAGGAGGTCGCCGACGTGGCCCTGCGCCTGTGGATCCCGGTCGGCGCGGAGGTCCGGTACGTCAAGCAGGTCTCCCCGAGCGTCGAGGACCTCAGCGGCCGACGCACGGAGGCCGGCCCGCGCACCGGCGACTACCCGACGGGCTCCTGGGGCGACGAGAGCCGCGAGTACCACGTGTGCGTGCACGTCCCCCCGGCGGCCGTCGGCCGGGAGATGCTGGCCGCCCGCGCCTCCCTCGTCCTGCCCGGTGCGCCGGGCGGGCCGCCGTCCGTGCTCGGCCAGGGGCTGGTCCGGGCGGTGTGGACGGCCGATCCGGCGGCCTCCACGGCCATCAATCCGCAGGTCGCGCACTACACGGGACAGGCGGAGCTCGCGCAGGCTATCCAACAGGGCCTGGAAGCCCGCAAACTGGGCGATGTCGATGGTGCCACGGCCAAGCTGGGGCGAGCGGTGCAACTCGCGAGCGTCTCCGGGAACGCGGACACGGCCCGCCTGCTGGCGAAGGTGGTGGATGTCGTCGATGCCGCGGCGGGTACTGTGCGGCTGAAAGCGAAGGTTGCGGACGCCGACGAGATGACGCTCGAAACGCGTTCGACGAAGACCGTCCGAGTCAAGAAGACCTGAGAGGACCTGCCGCGACGAGGCAGGCTGAAGGGGGAAGAGCCGCCATGCCGACCTGCCCTAATGGGCACCAGTCCGCCTCCGACGACTGGTGCGAGGTCTGCGGCCACCGCATGGCTGCCGCCGCGGGGGCGTCTTCCGCGTCCTCACCCTCCTACGGCTACGGCTACCCTCCCACCGCCGGTGAGCCGACCGCCCAGGCGGAGCTGTGCCCGCAGTGCCGGACCCCGCGCGAGGCCATGGCGCCGTTCTGCGAGGAGTGCCGGTACAACTTCCTGACCCGCTCGGCCACCCCGTACCAGCCGCCGGCCGGCCAGGAGCAGGGGCTCACCGGGGGCACCGGAATGCGGACGCCTCCGCCGCCGGCGCCGTCCCCCGCGTCCTTCCCGCAGGACCCGTTCGAGTACCAGGGCTCGCGGCCGTCCCGGGTGAACCGGCCGGCCGAGCCGCTGTCCCGCGAGGACGACTGGCTGCTGCCGCCGCCGTCGCACGAGCAGCAGCAGTACCAGCAGCCCGCGTACGAGTACCAGCCGCCCCGGCAGCACCCCCACCAGCCGCAGCAGCAGCCGCAGCAGCCGCAGGCGCACCCGCAGCCCCAGGCCCAGCAGCCGTTCCCGCCCCGCGGCGGCGGCTCCTGGTCGGTGACGATCGGCCCCGACCGCTCGTACTTCCTGGCGATGATGCAGCGCAGCGGCCCGGAGGCGGCCCAGCTGAACCTGCCCGCCTACTCGCCGGAGCAGCACGTTCCGCTCTCCGGGGGCCAGGTCACCATCGGCCGACGCCGCGGCTCCACCGGCGAGTCCCCCGACATCGACCTGTCGGTGCCGCCGGAGGACCCGGGCGTCTCCCACCAGCACGCGGTGCTCGTCCGGCAGCCCGACCTGAGCTGGGCGGTGGTGGACCAGAACTCCACCAACGGCACCACCATCAACGGCGGCGAGGACCCGATCCAGCCGTACGTCCCGGTCCCGCTCGCCGACGGCGACCGCGTCCACGTCGGCGCCTGGACCACGCTCACGATCCGCCGCGGCTGACGGGCCGCCGGCCTGCCGGGGCCGGCGTTCACCGCCCGGCGTCCTCCTCCCCCAGGGGCCACACGTAGGGACCCTGGGGGTCGTCGAGCCACGCCCACTGCCCGCCCGCGGCGACCGTCACCCCGAAGCGCTCCCTCGCCGGCCGCCCCTCGGCCCGCCACAGGTCCAGGGCCTCGCGCGGGTGCAGGGCGCCCCCGGTCAGCCCCAGCATGAACTGGAAGCGCTCGTTCTCCACCAGCTCGTACGGGACCCCGTGCCCCGGCCCGGGCTCCGCCGCAGTCCGCGCCACCGCCCCGCGCAGCGGCACGAAGTACGCCGGGGTGTGCAGGAAGCCGCCCTCCGCGAAGTCCTTGTCCCGCACCCGCAGCGCGATCAGCCCCGTCGACAGCGGGGCCAGGATCCGCGCCCCGGGCCGGCACTGGCCCAGCCACGCGTGCGGGATCCGCGGGAGGGTGCACGTCACGAGGATCCGGTCGTACGGGGCCCGCGCCGGGCACCCGCGCGCCCCGTCCCCGGTGACCACCGCCGGCCGGTAGCCGAGCGCCGCCAGGTGGGCGCGCGCCGACTCGGTGATCTCCTCGTCCAGGTCGACCGTGGTGACCAGGTGGTCGCCGAGGCGGTGGCACAGCAGGGCCGCGTTGTAGCCGGAGCCCGTCCCGATCTCCAGGACGCTGTCCCCGTCCCGCACGTCGAGCGCTGCGAGCATCTTCGCCATCAGCGACGGCTGGCTGCTGGAGGAGACGAGTGCGCCGTCGCGCAGCCGGGTCGCGAGCGGCTCGTCCCGGTATACCCCGCGCAGCCAGCGCGCGCGCCGGGCCGGGTCCGGGTCCTCGCCCCACAGCCGCTCGTGGCCCGCGCCGCGGCCCGTGAAGAACCAGGGGACGAAGACGTGCCGGGGCACCGCCGCGAAGGCCGCCCGCCAGGCGGGATCGTCCAGCCCCCCCGCCGCGGCCAGCTCGCGCACCTGCGCGGCGTGCGCCGCCGCGCGAAGGTCCCGCGCGCCCTCCTCCTCGACGGCGTGCGCCGTACCGCGGGCGTGGGCTCGGGAGTGTCCGGAGTGTCCGGAGTGCGGTGCTGGTGCGCCCATGGCTCCACTGTGCTGCGCCGGGCCCCGGGAGGCGAGCGCTGGTCCTAGGACCTCCGTACTCCGTCCGGGTGTCTGAGACGATGGTCGGGTGAATGAGAATCCGCGCGGCACGGTCCAGGAGCAGACCTTTTACGAGCAGGTGGGCGGCGAGGAGACCTTCCGCCGCCTGGTCCGGCGCTTCTACCAGGGGGTCGCGGAAGACCCGCTGCTGCGTCCGATGTACCCGGAGGAGGACCTCGGGCCGGCGGAGGAGCGGTTCGCGCTCTTCCTGATGCAGTACTGGGGCGGCCCGACCACGTACAGCGAGAACCGCGGCCACCCGCGGCTGCGCATGCGGCACGCCCCGTTCAGGGTGGACTCCGCGGCGCACGACGCCTGGCTGGCGCACATGCGGGTCGCGGTGGACGAACTCGGCCTGGCCCCGGAGCACGAGGCGCAGCTGTGGCGCTACCTGACGTACGCGGCGGCCTCGATGGTCAACACGGCCGACTGAGCAGGGACCGGACGCGGCCGGCGCCCGGCGAGGCCGTCTCTTCCGACCTAGGCCGGCCGGAACTGGAGGGCGCCCAGGCCGCCGGCGGCGCCGGGGCGGCGCAGCGCGACCGAGCCGTACGGGGTGCGCAGCCGCAGCCAGCCCCCGGAGGCCAGCAGCGCGACCGCGTCGGGCGCGGCGGCCGGGGCGGCGCCCGCTCCGGGCGCGGCGGGGACCACGGCGCGGGCGGGGCGCAGGAAGCCGAGGGACTGCGCGGCGTGGACGGCTCGCAGGGGGAGTTCGGTGTCGCCGAGCGTGCGGGACCAGATGTCGCGGCCTATGCGGTCCCGCTCGGACCGGGTCCGGTGCTGCGGCGGGAGGGCTTTGTCGCGGGCCCGGAACTCGGCGACGGAGCGGGCCACGGCGGCCAGCATGGCGTCGGGTCCGGGCAGTCCGGGCACCGGCCGCCAGCCGCCGCGGGGCGGCAGCACCCCGGCCCAGGGCGGGCCGGTGACGGCGGCGGGCACCCGGGCGGCCGCGGAGTCCTCGTCGACCGATTCCAGCAGTTCGCCGGCGGAGACGGTGGCGTCCAGCGGCGCGGCGACCGGTTCGGCGAGCCGGACCGTGCGGACGGCCAGCACGTCGAAGGACGGCGGCCGGCCGAAGACGGCGAGCGCGCCGCCGCCCGCCTGGAGGCGGACCGCGGCGGCGCGGTCGTAGTGCACCAGCCGCCCCAGGAAGGCGGCGAGGTCCGCCGCCTCCCCGGGGTCGGCGAAGCGCAGTGGGCCCGTCATGCCGCGAGGCGCCCTTCGGACGCCTTCGCCTTGTCCTTCGGCTTCGGCGCCGGCTCGTCGAGGTACTCCTCAAGGAAGGACCGCTCCTCGTCCGAGATGCGGCGCGGCCGCCCCTCGGCGAGGTTGTAGGGCACCACCACGGTCTCGGCGCGCACGTACACCGTCTCGGGCCGGTCCTCGGTCGCCTCGTCCTTGACCTCGTAGCGGATGGTCAGGGAGGCGGCGCCGATGCGGGTCACCCAGGACTCGATGAGCACCGGTTCGTGCCGGTGCACGAGGGGCAGCTTGTAGTCGATCTCGTGCCGGGCGACGACGGAGCCGCCGGTGAACGAGTCGCTGCCCTCGCCCGGCGCCAGGCGGAACATGAAGTCGATGCGCGCCTCCTCCAGGTAGCGGAGGAAGACGACGTTGTTGACGTGCCCGAAGGCGTCCATGTCCGCCCAGCGGAGCGGGCACCGGTAGTGGTGTCTGGCCATGGCCGGTATCAGCCTCGCGTGAGCTTCTTGTAGGTGGCGCGGTGCGGACGGGTGGCGTCCGGGCCGAGCCGCTCGACCTTGTTCTTCTCGTAGGACTCGAAGTTGCCCTCGAACCAGAACCACTTCGAGTCGCCCTCGTACGCCAGGATGTGCGTGGCGACCCGGTCGAGGAACCAGCGGTCGTGGGAGACGACCACGGCGCAGCCGGGGAAGTCCAGCAGCGCGTTCTCGAGGGACGACAGCGTCTCGACGTCGAGGTCGTTGGTGGGCTCGTCGAGGAGCAGCAGGTTGCCGCCCTGCTTGAGGGTGAGCGCCAGGTTGAGGCGGTTGCGCTCGCCGCCGGAGAGCACGCCGGCCGGCTTCTGCTGGTCCGGACCCTTGAAGCCGAACGCGGAGACGTACGCGCGGGAGGGCATCTCGACCTGGCCGACGTTGATGTAGTCCAGCTCGTCGGAGACGACGGCCCACAGCGTCTTCTTCGGGTCGATGTTCGAGCGGCCCTGGTCGACGTACGAGATCTTGACGGTCTCGCCGACCTTGATCTCGCCGGCGTCCGGCTTCTCCAGGCCCTGGATCATCTTGAACAGCGTGGTCTTGCCGGCGCCGTTCGGGCCGATGATGCCGACGATGCCGTTGCGGGGCAGCGTGAAGGACAGGTCGTCGATGAGGACCTTCTCGCCGAAGGCCTTGGAGAGGTTGTTGACCTCGACGACGATGGAGCCCAGGCGCGGGCCCGGCGGGATCTGGATCTCCTCGAAGTCCAGCTTCCGCATCTTCTCGGCCTCGGCGGCCATCTCCTCGTAGCGGGCGAGGCGCGCCTTGGACTTGGCCTGGCGGCCCTTGGCGTTGGAGCGGACCCACTCCAGCTCTTCCTTGAGGCGCTTCTGGCGCTTCTCGTCCTTCTTGCCCTCGACCTTGAGGCGCTCGGCCTTCTTCTCCAGGTAGGTGGAGTAGTTGCCCTGGTAGGGGTGGGCGCGGCCGCGGTCGAGTTCGAGGATCCACTCGGCGACGTTGTCGAGGAAGTACCGGTCGTGGGTGATCGCCACGACGGTGCCCTTGTACTGGGCGAGGTGCTGCTCGAGCCAGTTCACGGACTCGGCGTCGAGGTGGTTGGTGGGCTCGTCGAGGAGCAGCAGGTCGGGGGCCTCCAGCAGCAGCTTGCAGAGCGCGACGCGGCGCTTCTCGCCACCGGAGAGGTTGTTGACCGGCCAGTCGGCGGGCGGGCAGCCCAGCGCGTCCATGGCCTGCTCCAGCTGGGCGTCGAGGTCCCAGGCGTTGGCGTGGTCGAGGTCCTCCTGGAGCTTGCCCATCTCCGCCATGAGCTCGTCCGTGTAGTTCGTGGCCATCTCCTCGGCGATGGCGTTGAACCGGTCGAGCTTGCCCTTGATCTCGGCGACGCCGTCCTCGACGTTCTGCAGGACGGTCTTGCTCTCGTCGAGCTTGGGCTCCTGCATGAGGATGCCGACGGAGTAGCCGGGCGACAGGAAGGCGTCGCCGTTGGAGGGCTGCTCGATGCCCGCCATGATCTTCAGAACGGTGGACTTACCGGCACCGTTCGGGCCGACCACACCGATCTTCGCGCCGGGCAGGAAGTTCAGGGTGACGTCATCGAGAATCACCTTGTCGCCGTGCGCCTTGCGCGTCTTGCGCATGGTGTAGATGAACTCAGCCAAGAGAAACCGTCCGGCAGATCGATGGATGGGCAGATACACCCCATCTTGCCAGCCGTCCACCCCGAGGCGGAAACCAGTAGCCCCGCACCCCCCGCCGGCCACCCCTGCCGGGCCCCGAGCCGGCCCGGAGCCGCGGCCCTCCTGAGCCGCCACCACCCCTTGGCTCCCGGAGCCCGAGCGCCCCCGCCGGAGGCGTCGGCGACCCCGACCCTGCCTGGCGTGCGCCCGGGTGGAAGCGGTCAGCTGTGGCGGTAGACGGTCAGGGCGTGCGGGAGGGTGTCGACGACCAGGGACTGCGGCGCGCGGGCGTACTCGCCGTCGTACGCCAGCGGGGTGCCGGGCGGGACCTCGTCGATGCGCAGGTGTGCCAGGCGGGTCGCGGTGTGGACGGGGGACCGGGACAGCGGTCCCGCGAAGGCGGCGGCGAGGAGCCGCGGGCCGGGGCGGCCGCCACCGTGTACGAGTCGCACGTCCAGCAGGGCCTCGGCGAGGCTGTCGCGGCGCCGGGGAGCGGGGCCGGTGCCGTGGTAGGTGCCGTTGCCGGCGAAGAGCAGCCAGACGTTCCGCGGCCGGCCGGCGAGCCGCAGCCGTACGGGCCGCTCCGAACGCAGCACCCGCCAGGCCGCCAGCACCATGGCCGGGCCCCCGCCGATACGGGGCGTCCAGTGCAGGCGGTGCCGGAGCAGCTCCGGGTAGGCGCCGATGCTGAAGGTGTTGAGGAAGTACCCGGCACTTGCGGAGCCGGAAGCGGCGACCGGGTCGTAGCTGCCGGCGGCGACCGGATCGAGACCGGCCGCGAGGGCCGCATCGGGCCCGCGGGCGTCGACCGGGCCGGAGTCTGCGGCGGCAGCCGGTCCCACCGGTTCGGGGCCGGGGGTGAAGCGTCCGACGCCGACCTTGACGGCGCGGCCCTCCGCGACGGCCCGGCACGTCTCCTCGGCACCGGTCAGGCCGAGGTCCAGTGCGAAGTGGTTGAGGGTGCCGCCGGGGAACACGGCGAGCGGCAGTCCCGCCCGCAGGGCCTCGGTGGCGGCGGCGTTCACCGTGCCGTCGCCCCCGCACACCCCGAGCACGGCTGCCCTGCCCGCGGCGGCTGCCAGCTCCCGCCGCAGATCGGGGCCTTCGCATTCGACGACCTCCGCCTTGGGCAGGCGCTCCCGCAGTACGTCCAGTCCGGCCTCGGCAGCGGTACCGGATCCGGCGTTGACCACGACAACGAGGCCTTCCCCGTCGGGCAGGGCGGGGGCGTCGACGGCATCGGGCTCGTCGCCGGGGACGGCCCGCGCCTCCTCCAGCCGCTGCGCGATGCGGCGGACGGCGAACCCTGCCGCCACGCCGAGGGCCGCGCCGGCGGCCACGTCGGACGGGTAGTGCACCCCGGTGTAGACCCGGGAGAACGCCACCGAGGCAGCGACGGGGGCCACCGCCGCGCCCAGGGCGGGCGCGTGCAGCACGAGCCCGGTGGCGAACGCGAACGCGGACGCCGAGTGCCCGGACGGGAAGGACGTCGTCTGCGGCTGCTGGGCGAGCTGCCGTACCGCCGGCACCCCGTCCAGGAGGGGCCGGGGCCGGCGTACGGACCACTTGCCGACGGTGTTGATCGTCGCCGAGGCCAGTGCGAGGGAGGCACCCGCCCGGAGCGCCGCCTTGCGGGCCCGGGCGGAGCCGAACGCGGCGATCGCGAGGGCGGTCCCTCCCCACAGCACCCCGTGGTTGGCGGCCCGCCCGAGGCGCGGCAGCACCCGCTCGGCCCCCGGCCAGTGGTGCCGGGCCACCGCGTCGAACAGCGCCCGGTCCCACCGCGCTGCCGTCCCTCTCAAGGTCATCTCATGATCGGCCACCCCTCGCGCTTACCCCGGCCCGCACTCCCGGAACCGGTCCACCGCCCCGCGGCCCCCGTCCAGCCGACCCGAAGGCGGTCCGGGACCCCGCGACGGCACCGGGCCCGCCCCCACCCCGGCGACCACAGCCGCCGGACCACCCGCCCACGACCGGCCGCGCCCCCTCGACCGCCGGCGGTGCCGCCCGGGACCGGGAGCCTGCGGCGGCCCTGCCCGCTCCAGCCACGGCCCAGGCGCCCGGGGCACCGGCTGGCCGGAACCGCAGCCGCGGCAGGCCGGCGGGTCGGTGGCCCGGCGGCGGGGTCCGGTCACTGCCCCGGCCCGCCCCGGCGGACCCCGGCAGCCGCTCGGGTCGTCCGCCGCCCCCGCCGCCCCCGTGGTGCGGCGCGGCGACGACAGCAGCACCGCCAGGGGCGGCGGCCTACGCCCGTTCCTCCTCGTCCAGCGGCCTCTTGCGGACCATGAGGACCACCAGGCCGCCCAGCACCACCAGGCCCACCGCCAGGGAGGCGATGACAGGGGTGGCGGCGGAGCTGCCGCTGGTGGCCAGGCGTTCCTCCTCCGGGGTGGTTTCCGGTGAGGTGGCCGCCAGGGCCGGGTGAGGGACGGCGGTGTCGGCGGCGGCGCCGGCCTCCGTGACGACGGCCTGCGGCCAGAGCGCCGTGGCCTGCGCGGTGACGGCGGATGCACTCGATCCGGCCACGACCTGGGCCTGGGTCGGCAGGCCGCTCGTGAGGACGCGCCCGACGGGCACCTTCGTCGACCCCTGCACGGTGACGGTGGCGGTCCCGTCGGGGGTGCCGACGGGGACCTCGAAGTACAGCCGGCTGCCGTTTGCGGCGGCCGTGACCGGCTTGCCCTCGGTGTCGACGATGCGCACGCCCATCGCGACGGCCGCCGCGTCGGGGGCGACGGACACGCTCTGGGCGCCCGTGCGGACGGTGACCGGGCCGAGCCTGCTGCCGACGGGGCCGGACACGCTGCCCGGGTCCAGCCCGAGCGAGGCCGGCGGCTCGGGCAGCCGGCCGGCGGACCGCTGGAGGTAGTCGGCGAGCTTCTCGGCGGCCGGGTCGGCCGCCTCCACGTTCGCGCCGTCGGCGAGCCGCCAGATCGCCACCTGGGTGCCGGCCGCCGCGCTCTCCGCGGTGAGCGCGCCGGCGCCGGCGGCCTTGGCGAGCCCGGCGAGGTCGTTCAGCTGCGGATAGGAGTGCTCCAGGACCCAGCGGATGCGGCCCGCCTCGGCGTTCCCGGCCAAGGGGCTGCCGCCCCAGGCACTCTCGGTGTAGCGGGCGTGCGGCTGGGCGTGGCCGGCCACCCCGACCCCGTACGTCTGGAGGGTGCCGCCGCCGTCGACCCGCATCTCGTAGAGCCCGGCCGGGATCTGCCGGACCGAGCCGTCGGGGGCGCGCAGGACCGCCTGCCCGTACGTCTTGAGTCCGTCCAGTACGGCGCTGGCGCCTTCGGGGGTCCGGGGCGCCGGCGTGCCGGTGTCGGCGGCTGCGCGGGCTCCGGGCGCGGCGGTGAGGGCCGCGGCCAGCAGCGCGGCGGCCAGCGGGCGGCGCGCGGCGGTGCGCCCCGCCGCGGGGGCCGCTTCGCCGCCGGGTCTCGGGGAGCGGGCCGCGGCACGGCCGGCTGCCGGCGCCGCGGCGCGGGCCGCGGCAGGCAGCGGATCAGGTGCAGCAGCAGAGCCGGAATGTGAAGCGGAGGATGCGGGAACGCCAATCGACACAGTCTTCCCCTTCGGGCCAAAGACCCAGGTGCCCGTGAGTACCGGGGAATCCTAGCCTCATCGAACACTCAGACCACCGCCGACTTCTGAGTCACCATCAGTGTCGGTTCGGCCCTGGTGATCCTGCGGAACGCGGCGGTGCCGCGGTTGAGGTCGTGCCCGATGGCGGTGGCGTCGATCTCCGCCGAGAACCAGCGGTTCCCCTCCGCGTCGGGCGGGTCGTCCCGCACCCGCAGCCGGCCGTGCACGACGAGCGGCTCCCCGACCGAAACGGAACCGGTCAGGTTGACCGCGAGCGCGCGCCGGGCCCACACCGTGTAGAAGCTGGTGGCCCCGTCCGTCCAAGCGTCCTTCCGGCGGTCAAAATACCGTGGTGTGACGGCGAATCGGAACCGTGCGGAGGGTCCGTTCGCGGTTTCCTTGTAGTCGATCTGCGTGGCCACGCAGCCCACCAGCGTCACCAGCGTGTCGTTCACGGCGGCCGCCTCCCCTCGTCGTGCCCGAGCGGCCTTTCCGCACGGGCATGACCAGACTCGCCCGGACCCCCAGATTCCGCTTGCGCCTGTGGATTACTGGCGGGTTGTGGACAACTTGGCCACCGCCGCGTACTGCTCGCGCACCTCCCGGTACCGCAGGAGTTCCGCGGCCACGGGCTCCAGCACCCGGGCCCGTCCGCAGCCGGCCGCCGCCTGCCGCAGCCGCCGCTCCGCGTCCTGCCCGTACCGCCGCGCGGGCCCGCGGGCCGCGAGCGAGCAGGCCCACTCCACCAGCGGCCCGCCGACGATGCCCGACGCCATCAGCAGGACCGGCGGCAGCAGATGCGGCGGCAGGACCCCCGCGATCTGCCCCACCAGCCACAGGCCGCCATAGATCTGGAGGAGCGTCATCGCGGCCTGCGCGAGGACCGCCGCCGGCCACCACGCGGGCCGCGGCGGCTTCGTTTCGGGCGGGGCGGCCGCCGGCCCCAGCGTCAGCGCGACCTCGTCCAGCATCTCCGGCAGCTTCTCCCCGCCCCGCACCGCGGTCTCCCGCACCGCCTGCGCCCACGGGTCCGGCAGCCCCGTCGCCGCGGCGTCGGCGACGGCCCGTACCGCCTGCTCCACCCGCTGCCGGGCCGTCACCTCGGCCTCGGCGGGCGACTGCGACTCCGCAGCCAGGGCCGCGCCCCGGCCGCCGATGGCCGCCAGCGCCGCGAGCCCGGACAGCGTGCGGGGGGCGCGCCGGTTTTCGTACCAGCGCCACAGCCGCAGCCAGGGCGTCCCGCACGCCTTCCCGGCGTTGCGCCGCCAGGCCCGTTCGGCGGCGAGGCCGGCCGCGCTCGCCCCGACCGCCTCCGCGAGCCGGTCCTCGAACCCGGCGCGCGCCGCCTCCGAGATCTCCGCTCCCGGGTGGCCCTCGGCCACGTACAGGGGCCGCATCCGGCCGGCGGCGCAGTCGACGTCGGCCGAGATGCGGCGGGTGGCCGCGCCCCGCTCCTGCGTGAACTGGCCGAGCAGCTCGCGCAGCTCTCCGACGCCCTCTCCGGTGAGCGCGGACAGTCCGAGGACGGTGGCGCCGGGCTCGCCGTGCTCTCCGAGGGCGATGCCGTCCTCGTCGAGCAGCCGGCGCAGGTCGTCCAGGACGAGGTCGGCGGCCTCGCCGGGCAGCCGGTCCACCTGGTTGAGCACGACGAACGTCACCTCGGCGTGTCCGGCGAGCGGCCGCAGGTACCGCTCGTGGAGGACCGCGTCCGCGTACTTCTCCGGGTCGACGACCCACACGACGGCGTCGACGAGGGCGAGGACGCGGTCCACGTGGTCGCGGTGGACGCCCAGCGCCGAGTCCAGGTCGGGCAGGTCCACCAGGACCAGGCCCCGCAGCGCCTCCGTCTCGGGCGTCTCGCGCGGGCGGCGCCGGAGCCGGCCGGGGATCTCCAGCCGGTCCAGCAGGCCGGCCGCGCCGTCGGACCAGCTGCAGGCGATGGGCGCGGCGGTGGTCGGCCGGCGCAGCCCCGTCTCGGAGATCTGCACTCCGGCAAGGGCGTTGAAGAGGGTGGACTTGCCGCTTCCGGTGGCTCCGGCGATCGCGACGACGGTGTGCTGCGCGGACAGCCCCCGGCGCGCCGCCGCCTCGTCCAGGACGCGGCCGGCCTCGGCGAGGGTCTGGCCGTCGAGCCGGGTCCGGGAGAGCGCGACGAGCTGGCGAAGCGCCTCCAGGCGGGAGCGCAGGGCCTGCGCCTCGGGGCTGAGCGGCGCCGGCGGAGTGCGTCCGCCGTCGCTGCCGGCGCCGGACAGGGCGCGGACGAGCGCGTCGTCGCCCTCGTCGCCGCCCTCGTCGTCCGGTTCGCCGGGGATGGGGCGGGAGCGGGCGATGAGGCCGTCGTCCCAGCGGTCGTCGGTGCGGTCGGCCAGGGCGCTCACCGCGTCACCTCTCCTTCTGCAGTACGGACAGCGCCGCGATGAGCTCGGCCTGCGGCTCGGGCGTCACTTCGAGGGCCTCCAGGGGGGCCAGCCGCCGGTCCCGTTCGGTGCGCAGCACCTCTTCGAGGTGTTCGGCGACGAGTTCGCCGCCCCGGTCGCGCAGCCGTACGGCGGCCTGGACGCCGATCCGCTCGGCGAGCTTCTCCCCGGCGGGCCGGGCCCGCCTGCCGCCGAGGAGGGCGGCGGCGAGGAGGGAGGTGACGGCGTCGGGGTCCGGCGGGGGCTGCCGGTCGAGGGCGGCGACCTCCTCCTCGACGAGCTCTTCGAGGACGCGCCGCCAGCGGCGGACGGCCAGGCCGATGCGCTCCGCCGCCTCCCGGTCGGCTGCGGGCGGAGGCAGGGCTTCCGCGGCGGGTTCGCGCCGCCACGCCTCGGCGATCCTCTCCTCGGCGGCGGCGACCGCGCACTGGAGCAGGGCGGCGAGGGATTCGGCCAGCGAGTCGAGGAGTTCGTCGGCGGTGGTGTCGAGGGGGTAGCCGCGCCAGCGGGTGAGAGCGTCCCCGGCGAGTACGGCGCCCTGGTCGAGCCGGGCCCGGACCCGCTTGCCCTCCTTGCGGTACGCGTCCTCGACGGCCGTGGTGAGCCGTACGGCGGCGGCGTACTGGGCGGCGACGGCGGACGCCAGCTCCGGCATGCGGCGCCGGAGAGAGTCCAGGGCGCCGAGCGCGGTGCGCCCGACGGCGTACTGGCGGGCGGCGGGGTCCTCGGCGTGGTGGGCGAGCCAGGCGCCGAGCGGGGCGACGGCGCTGGCGGGCAGCAGCCCGCCGCCGCCCGCGGACTCGGGCAGCTCGGGCACGGTGAAGCGGGGAACGTCGCCGAGTCCGGCGCGGGTGAGGAGGGCCCCGTACTGGCGGGAGACCTCCGCGAGGACCTGGTGGGGGACGCGGTCGAGGACGGTGACGAGGGTGGCCTTGTACTGCTTGGCGGTGCGCAGCATGTGCCAGGGCACGGCGTCGGCGTAGCGGGAGGCGGTGGTGACCATCACCCAGACGTCGGCGGCGCAGATGAGCTCGGCGGCGAGTGTCCGGTTCTCGACGACGAGGGAGTCGATGTCGGGGGCGTCGAGGAGGGCGAGGCCGCGCGGCAGGCCGGTGACGGTCTCGATGCGCAGCTCGCGGGTGGCGGCGGAGCCGGAACGGCCGCGTCCGCCGGGGGTGCCGCGGCCGGCGTGTCCGGTGGCGCCGCGGCCTCGGCCGCGGGCGGGGTACGTGTCGTCCTCGTCGGGCGGCGCCCAGACGCGGAGCAGGTCGGGCAGGACCCGCATGCCGGCGAACCAGTGGTGGTCGTCGGGGTGGCAGACGAGGACGGGGATCCGGGTGGTGGGGCGCAGCACGCCGGCCTCGCTGACCTGGCGGCCGACGAGGGAGTTGACGAGGGTGGACTTGCCGGCCCCGGTGGATCCGCCGACGACGGCCAGGAGCGGCGCCTCGGGGGACTTCAGGCGCGGTACGAGGTAGTCGTCGAGCTGCGCGAGCAGCTCGGCTCTGGTCTGGCGGGCGCGCGGGGCACCGGGAAGGGGCAGCGGCAGACGCACGGAGGCGACCCGGTCGCGCAGGGCGGACAGGGCATCGAGCAGCTGAGGCCGAACATCCAAGGTCACCACATGGGAAGAATGCCCAATTTGGGACCCTTTTTGAAGCTTATACGCCCTCTGCGCGCCGACCGCGACTCCGGAGGGACCTTCCGGTCAGAGCAGACGAGTGGGGCGCAGGCATAACGAGTGCACAACACCCGGCCCGACGCGGCGCAAAAGCGGTGCGAGAATCGCACCTGCCTGCGATTATCGGGACCGCTTCACCGAACCTCCACATCGTGGCACGCGGGTGAAGCAACCGGGACAAGGCGACCGGAGCCCTATCCTTGACCCGGCACGGACGACAGTCCCACCCCCACCCCGGGGCTCCAGGCCGCCACGGCCGCCTTCCGGCCCCCGTAGCTCAGTGGATAGAGCAGGTGCCTTCTAAGCACTTGGCCGCAGGTTCGAGTCCTGCCGGGGGCACTCTCCTTATCTGACCAGCGGAAACGCTGGTCAGAACTCTTTTCGGCACCTTTACACGGCACGAGGAGCCAAGTGCCCGGCCGGACGGGGTGCAGGCGTTCGCATACCCCGGACCGAAATACGGCCGAATTCCTCCCGCTCAACGCCGGGCCGCCGCCTCGGCGCGGAGGAGGCGTTTGTCCGGTTTGCCGTGGGAGGTGAGCGGGATGTCGTCGCGCCAGAACACCGCCGTCGGGCGGTAGGCCGGGGCGAGGGCGCGTTCCACGAGGTCGCAGGCCTCGGCCGCGGCCGCCCCGTCGGGCGTGCGGCCCGCGGCCGGGACGAGGAAGGCGCACACCTCCTCCCCCGCCGCCCCGCCGGGCCGGCCGACCACGGCGGCGCGGGCGACCGCCGGATGCCGCGCGAGGGCAGCCTCCACGGGCAGGCAGTACACGTTGTCCCCGTCGACCATCACCGCGTCCGCGAGCCGGTCGTCGAGGTGGAGGTAGCCGTCGGCGTCGGTGTGGCCGAGGTCGCCGGTGCGCAGCCAGCCGTCGCGGAGCACGGCCGCCGTCAGGTCGGGGCGGCCCCAGTAGCCGGACATCACCGCCGCCGACCTGGTCCACACCTCGCCGGTCCGCCCGGCGGGCAGCGGCCGGCCCTGCGGGTCGCGGACCTCGACCTCCACGCCGGCGGCGGGCCGCCCGACCGAGGTCAGCAGCTCCGGCCGGTCCCTGACCGCGGCGTCGTGGTCGGCGGGGGTCAGCCGGCAGATCACCGCGGACTCGTTCATTCCGTACCCCTGCTGCCAGCGGCCGCCCCAGCGGGTGACCGCCTCCCGCAGCCGCTCGGGCAGGACGGGCGCGGCGCCGTACGAGATGACGCCGAGCCCGGGGATCCCGTCGGCCGTCGCCGGGTCGTCGAGGAGCCGGTAGAGCATGCCGGGCATCAGGTACGAGGCCGCGGGCGCCAGCCGCCGGCAGGCGGCTGCGAACTCCCGCGGCTCGAAGGCCGCCAGGATCTCCGTACGGCCGCCGGCGCGCAGCTGCTCCAGGCAGCGGCCGCCCGCCCGCTGGGCGAGGGAGGTGACGGACACGTACGCGGGCGGCTCGCCCCGCTCGCGCGTGGCGCGCCCGTCGGTGCGGGCGGCGAGCGCCCGGAACGTGGACGCCACGCCCTTGGGGACTCCGGTCGTGCCGCCGGTGTACGCCACGCGGGCCACGTCGTCCTCCCGGGCGGCCACGGGTACCGGGACGGCGTCGCGGGCGTCGGCGGCCCGCAGCAGCGTGTCGAGGGAGAGCAGCCCGGCCCCGGCAGCCGGGACGGGGATGTCGTGGACGACGAGCGCGGGGCGGCAGTCGCGCAGGATGAAGTCCAGCCCTGAGGTGTACGGGTCGGCGACGACCTGGGTGAGGCGGGCGCCCAGCACATGCGCCGCGAGCCGCAGCTGGACCACCTCGCTCCGGTTCCGGCCGAAGACGACGGCGAGGCCGGTGCCGCGCCCGACACCGCGGTCCGCGAGTTCCCCGGCCAGCCGGTGGACGCGGGCCAGCAGCCCGGCGAAGTCCAGCACCTCGCCGCCGGATCCGAGGGCGGGCCGGTCCCCGTACCGCTCCAGCGCTCCGACCAGGTCGGCCACGTACCGTGCCCGTGCTGGCGCCATGCCCACTCCTCTCCTCGGGAAGCGGAGGCGACCGTACGCGCCGGGGGCGGGTGCCCGGCCGGCGTGTCCGCTTCCCGGTGCTGCCGCGGCCCGGCGCCCGCCGGCCATGGGCGGCATGACGGACGCGTCCCGGGCACGCCCGTTCGGTCCGGCCGCCGCCTGCTGCGCCGGCCACCGGCCCTTCTACCCGCCCGAGCCGTGCGACGCACTGGCGAGCCCGCCGGGATTCCGCCGGTCGTGGCGCGCGCCGCCGGCATCGGGGCCGGTGGCCGGGAGCGCGAAGGCCCGAGTGGGGGCTGGGGCCGAAAGTCGCCGTCCGTTGGGGCGGGTCGGCGGTCAGGTGGCGGGGACGTCGGCCGGGGTGTCCTGCGAGGACACCCCGAAGGTTTTCACGGCCTGGTAGTACGTCCAGGCGGTGCCGTCGCAGGACGTCTTCCTGGCGCCGGAGTAGCCGGCGCACACGCGCTGCAGGTCGGCGTGGAAGGCCTCGTCGAGGCGGGCCTTGTGGGCGGGGAAGGTGCCGGCCCTCTTGAAGTTGCGGTAGCCGAAGTCGTGGCGGGCGCAGGCGTTCCGGAAGGGGAACCCGAGGGGGTTGTCGGGCGAGGAGGAGCAGTGGTCCGTCGACCAGTCGAAGCCGTACGCCGCCCACGCGCCCGGGTCGGCACGCGCCGCGGCCCACGCGGTGTAGCTGGCGGAGCCGGTCTGCGTCCACCTGACCAGCACCTGCGGCTTGTCGGCGGGGACGGCGGAGGCGGGAGCGGCGAGGACGAGCACGCCGGCAGCGGCAGCGGCAGCGGCGACGCGGGCAAGGGTACGACGGCTGGGCACGGAATCCTCCTGGAGCGGGAGCCGGGGGACACCGCGCGAGCCACGTCCCGCGGCGGAGAGGGACTCCGCCCCGCAGCAGGACACGACGCCGCCCCGATCCCCACGCCCGCTACAACGGCGCGGCGCGGCCCGGGTGTCGGGGCGGGCGGGAGCGCAGGTGTCGCCTGTGACCTGTCCCCCTCAGGCGTCAGGCGGCAGGGGGCCGGCGCCAGGCGTGTCGGGCCTGCCATCCGGACCATGCAGTCCTCAGGTACCAGTCCCCGTCAGACCTCAGACAGATCTCACGTTCGTCCTGGGAGGGACGCCGGACGACGGCCCCCCGACCGAGACTGAGGGCATGAACCGCCGTCCCCTCGTCATCGCCGCCGCCGTGGCCGCCGTGGTCGCGACCGCCGCGTTCGCGCTGCCCAACCTCCCGCCCAACCCCCTGACCGACCCGATCACCGACCAGGTGTTCCAGGAGAAGAGCAAGCGGTACCCGACCGCCGCCGACGCGCCGCGGCGCGGACCGGAGGCGTTCACGCTGCCGTCGTGGGTGCCCGAGGACGCGAGGGACATACGGATACACGCGCGCACCACCGGGGGCGGGGCCCGCCTGATCCGCTTCACGCTGGGCTCCGCCCCGCTCGACGGGCCGCAGTGCCGTTCCGGGGCGCCGAAGCGGCCCCGGGGGCGGGAGTTGGACGCCAAGTGGTGGCCGCGCGGCATACGCGCGCAGGAGCGGCCGGAATGCCGGGACGCCCACCAGTACCAGGTGGCGGTGCGCGGCAAGCGCGTCTACGCCTGGACCGACGGCACCCCCTCCCCCGGCACCGCACCCGGCCGGTCCATACCCGCCGTGGCGCGCTGACCGCCACTCCCGCGGGCCGCTGCGGGACCCAGGGGTGCGGGAGCGGCAGCTGCTTGCGCCGGAGCCGCCATCTCCCGGCGGCGGGGCGGAACTTCACGGCCGATCCCCTCGTCCGGCGCGCGGAGGGCCTCCTCTACCCTCGTCGGGTGAGTACCTTCGTGAACCGGCTCGGCGAGGACGTGCCGCGCACCGGCGAGCCGCCGCACGGTGACGTCGCGGCGGCGTGGTCACTCGACACCACCCTCGACGTGGTCGGCGGCCACCGCATCGAGGAGGCGCTCCCGCTGCTGGACGCCGAGGAGCGGGACCGGGCGGAGCGGTTCGTACGGCCCGGCGACCGGCACCGCTACCTCGCCTCCCACCTCGGGCTGCGACTGCTGCTCGGCGGATACCTGGGGCTGGCTCCGGAGAAGGTGACACTGATCCGGGAGGCGTGTCCGTGCTGCGCCGCGCCGCACGGCCGGCCCGCGGTGGCCGGTGGAGGGGTGCAGTTCTCGCTCTCGCACAGCGACGACATGGCGTACCTGGCGTTCGCCGGGACGGCGGTCGGGGTCGACGTGGAGAAGGTGCCCGGTGACGACGTGGTGGCGGATGTCATCGACCTGCTGCACCCGTCCGAGACGGCGGAGCTGGCCGCGCTGCCGGCGGCCGGGCGGCGGATCCCGATGGCCCGGATGTGGGCCCGCAAGGAGGCCTGCCTGAAGGCCACCGGCGTGGGCTTGGCGGACGGTCTGGCCGAACCGTACGTCGGCACCGGTCCCCACCCGGCACCGCTCGCCGGCTGGTACCTGACGGACCTCCCGACACCGCCCGCCTACGCGGCCGCGCTGGCCCTCAGGACCTGACCGCCGCCCACTGCGTGCGAGGGGTGCGCCGGGACCCTTGCGGGCAGGCGGAGGTGCCGGGCGGGGCGCGCCACGCCGGGGTGGCGGGGGCGGGATGTTCGCGGCGGGGGCCGTTATGGTGGCCGCCATGGACATCCTCCGGGCCACCACCGTTGCCGAACTCCAGGCTGCGGAAGGGCTCTTCGACGGTCCCGCACCCCTGGACCGGTGCGAGCGGTTCCTGTCGGCGCCGGGGCACGTGATGCTGATCGCGTATGTGGACGGGGTGCCCGCCGGGATGGTCAGCGGCGTCGAGATGAGCCACCCCGACAAGGGGACCGAGATGTGCCTGTACGAGCTCTCCGTCGACGAGGGCTACCGCCGCCGCGGCATCGGCCGGGCGCTGACCGAGGCGCTCGCCGCGGAGGCCCGCGACCGGGGCTGCTACGGCATGTGGGTGGGGGTCGACACCGACAACGAAGCCGCGCTGGCGACGTACGACTCGGCGGGCGCCCGCGACGAGGGTGTCTTCGCCATGCGCGGCTGGCCGCTGGCCGACTGACCCTCCCGCCGGCGTACCGGTCCGGCCGCCGCCGGCGTACCGGTCCGGCCGTGGGCGGGGCCGTCCAGTCACCGGCGTGCCGGCCGGCACCGGCGGCCTGCTGCTCCGCCTCCCTGCCGCCTCCGCCCACTGGCCCCGATCTGATGTCACATCAATTCCTGTCTGCCTCCGACCGAAGGGAGCCATTGACTTCTCATCGGCGCGACGCATCAATGACGGCCACCGCACCGGCTCGGCCTCCTCCCCACAGCGGGTGGGCGGGAGGGGTTCGTCCGACGAAGGAGTGGCGACCCAGTGAGTAGAACGCTCCCACGCAGAATCCTGGCCGGGGCGGGCGCGCTGTCCCTGGTGCTGGCGGCCGGCGCGGCCGGTCTGGCCGGCACGGCGCAGGCGGCGACCAGGACCACGCCCGTCTTCGAGAACTGCGACGCCCCGGCCCCGCAGCCGGACGGCTCGGGCACCCAGGACTACACGGTGACCCTGCCCGGCACCGCGAAGGCCGGGGACACCGTCCCCGTCACCATCGACCCGGGCGCGAGCCCGCTGATCCCGGGGTTCTCGATCACGACGGTGAACACCACCAAGCTCACCCTCAAGGTCGGCGGCACCACCCAGCTGGTCACCAGCCCGCCGGAGACGGTCAGCGTCGTGGCCGGCACCCCGCTCGACCCCAAGCCGTTCTCCGGGACGGTCCGCATCCCCGACGGCACCGAGGGCACCGCGGTCGACGTCCGGCTGGACCTGGCCGTAACCGACGCCGACCTCGGCGGCACGGTCTTCACCACCACCTGCACCCCGGCGCCCCGCCCGAGCGCCGTCCTCGGCTCGGTCGCCGTCGAGGCGCTGCCGAAGGATCCCGTCACGACCAAGGCGACGCCCAACAGCGGCGGGGCCGGCACGGCCGTCACCGTCAGCGGCGCCAACTTCCCCGCCGGGCCGGTCACCTGCTCGGCGCTGCTTGCGGGCGCGCCCACCGGCGACACCGGCACCGGTTCCGCGGACGCGTCGGGCGCCGCGACCTGCCTGCTGACCGTCACGAAGAAGGCCGACGCCGTCCGGATCGACGGCTCGGCCGCCCCCTACAAGTCCTTCGTGTTCGTCGAGGACCAGGCGGGGGTGAAGAACCCCGTCGACATCGAGGTGCTCCCCGGCCCGCTCGCGCTCGGCCCGGAGGCCGGCCAGCCGGCCGTCTCCTTCCCGCCGGTCACGATCAACGGCAAGGCCCAGTCGGTGGTCGGCGCGTTCCACGCCGCGGCCGTCCGGGACTTCCGCGGCGGCACCCTCGGCTGGGACGTGACGGCGACCCGTACGCCGTTCCTGAACCAGACGACCGGCCACTCCATGCCGCAGGCGCAGCTCGGCATCCAGCCGTCCTGCACCGTCACCAACCCGGACAGCCCGAGCACCTGCACCGCGGGCGCGCCCGGCGCGATCACCGACACGCCGATGAAGGTGGCCTCCCAGGCCCCCGGCGGCGAGGAGCTGACCGGCGGCGAGTTCGCGGTCGGCGGCGCCGGGATGATCCAGCTGCCGCCGTTCGTGTTCGCCGACACCTACCAGACGGTCGTCACCTTCTCGATCGCCTGACCCGCCCCTCCGCGCCCCGAGGGGAGCCCCGATGCGCTGCCGCACGCCCCGCCCCGGCCCGGCCCTCTGCCTGCTCCTGCTGGCCGCGGCGCTGCTCCTGCCCGCGGGGTCCCGGGCGTCGGCGGCGGACAACGGCACCTGGTCCGTCTTCCCGACGCCCGCCGCCGGCCGCACGGACCGGGCGTACTTCTTCCACCAGGGCGCGGCCGGGACGGCCGTCTCCGACAGCGTGACGGTCCTGAACTCCTCCGACCGGGAGCTGACCCTGCGGATCTTCGCCGCGGACGCGGTGAACACCCCGGCGGGCGGCGCGTTCGCGCTGCTGCCCGTGGAGCGCCCGCCGCGGGACGTCGGGGCGTGGATCGCGCTGGCCCCGCAGGCCGCGAACCCGGTGACGGTGCCCGCGCGGGGCCGGACGGACATCCCGTTCACGGTGCACGTGCCGCAGGACGCGGCGCCCGGCGACCACGTCGGCGGGATCGTCGCCCTCGGCACCGCCGTCGAGGGCGTCCGCCGGGAGGGCGGGGTGCAGGTGGGGGTCCGGCGGCAGGTCGGCGCCCGCCTGTACTTCCGGGTGCCGGGCCCGGTGGTGCCCGGCCTGAGCGTGGAGGACGTACGGGTCCGCCGCACCGCGCCGCTGCTGCCCTGGACGGGTAAGGCCCGCGCCACGATCTCGTACGTGCTGGTCAACCGCGGCAACGTGGTCGTGGAGCCGGAGGCCGCCGTCACCGCCGAGGGCCTCTTCGGCCGTACGCTGCTGGACCGGCCGGCCCGCGGGCGCGGGCCGGTGCTGCTGCCGGGCGGGCGGGTCGAGCTGTCGGAGCCGTGGCCGGACGCGCCGCAGGCCGACCGGGTCACGGTACGGGTCACGGCGGGGTCGGCCGCCCATCCGGGCCTGTCCGCCGTGGGCGGCACCCGCTTCGTGGCGGTCCCGTGGACCGCCCTCGCCGTCCTCCTCCTGCTCACGGCCGCGGCGGCCGCCCTCCTGCGCCGCCGCCGACACCGCCGGCGCCGGGGCCGCAGCACGGCCGCCCCGCACCCGGAGGAGTCCCCTGCTCCGGCGAGCTGAGCCGAACACGCGGGAACCCCCGGCCGCGAGCGGACGGGGGTTCCGGGCCGGCCTGCCGGCGGGGTCAGTGGTTGCGGGGGAAGCCCAGGTCCACGCCGGCGTGCGCCTCGGAGGGGTCCGGCCAGCGGGTCGTGACGACCTTGCCGCGGGTGTAGAAGTGGACGCCGTCGTTGCCGTAGATGTGGTGGTCGCCGAAGAGGGAGTCCTTCCAGCCGCCGAAGGAGTGGTAGCCCACCGGCACCGGGATCGGCACGTTGACGCCGACCATGCCGGCCTCGACCTCCAGCTGGAAGCGCCGGGCCGCGCCGCCGTCGCGGGTGAAGATCGCCGTGCCGTTGCCGAACGGCGAGGCGTTGATGAGGGCCACGCCCTCCTCGTAGGTCTCGGCGCGGAGCACGCACAGCACCGGGCCGAAGATCTCGTCGCGGTAGGCGTCGGAGTCGGTCTTGACGTTGTCCAGGAGGGACAGGCCGATCCAGTGGCCGTCCTCGAAGCCCTCGACGGTGTAGCCCGTGCCGTCCAGGATGACGTCCGCGCCCTGGGCGGCGGCGCCGTGGACGTACGAGGCGACCTTGTCGCGGTGCGCCTTGGTGATCAGGGGGCCCATCTCCGACGCCGGGTCGCTGCCCGGGCCGATCTTGATCTTCTCGGCGCGTTCGCGGATCTTCTCGACGAGGGCGTCGCCGATGGCGCCGACCGCCACGACGGCCGAGATGGCCATGCAGCGCTCGCCCGCGGAGCCGTACGCGGCGGAGACGGCGGCGTCGGCGGCCGCGTCGAGGTCGGCGTCGGGCAGGACCAGCATGTGGTTCTTGGCGCCGCCCAGGGCCTGGACCCGCTTGCCGTTGGCGGAGGCGGTGGTGTGGATGTGCCGGGCGATCGGGGTGGAGCCGACGAAGGAGACGGCGGCCACGTCCGGGTGCGAGAGCAGCGCGTCGACGGCCTCCCTGTCGCCGTGGACGACGTTCAGGACGCCGTCCGGCAGGCCGGCCTCGGACGCCAGCTCGGCCAGCCGGTTGGCGGCCGACGGGTCCTTCTCGCTCGGCTTGAGGACGAAGGTGTTGCCGCAGGCGACGGCCAGCGGGAACATCCACATCGGGACCATCGCCGGGAAGTTGAACGGGGTGATGCCCGCGACGACGCCGAGCGGCTGGCGGATCGCGGCGACGTCGACGCGGTTCGACACGGACGTGGACAGCTCGCCCTTGAGCTGGGTGGTGATGCCGCAGGCCAGCTCGACGATCTCCAGGCCGCGCGCGACCTCGCCGAGGGCGTCCGAGTGGACCTTGCCGTGCTCGGCCGTGATCAGCGCGGCGATCTCGTCGCGGTGGGCGTCGAGCAGGGCCCGGTAGGCGAAGAGCACCTTGGTGCGGGCGGCCAGCGAGGAGCGGCCCCAGTCCTGGAAGGCCTCCTTGGCGACGCGTACGGCGTCGTCGACCTCCGCGGCGGACGCCAGGGCGACCTGCGTGGTGACCTCGCCGGTGGCGGGGTCGGTGACGGGGCCGTAGTTGCCCGACGCGCCCTCGACGGTCTTGCCACCGATCCAGTGGTTGACGGTCTTCATTGCCTTTGCTCCTTCACAGATGGCGACGTCGCTGAGCGGCTTGCCGGTCGTACTCCTCGCGGGCCGCGACCGCGGCAGCGCGGGTCGCGGTCGCGGCCACGGGAACATCCCACCACGCCTGCGCGGGGGGTGGGCCCGACACAGTGTCGGGTGTTCGGGTCTGCGCGTAGACACATGTGGGACGGTCCGCCTCCCGCGCCTCGGCGAGGGCTTTGCGCAGGTCACCGATGGTGCGGGTGCGGATGACGGCCATGCCGAGGGAGGCCGCGTTCGCGGCGAGGTCCACCGGCAGCGGCGGCCCGCTGTACGTGCCGTCCCCTGCCCGGTGGCGGTAGGCGGTCCCGAACCCCTCGGCGCCGACGGCCTGGGAGAGGCCGCCGATGGAGGCGTAGCCGTGGTTGTCGAGGATCACCACCTTGATCGGGACGCCTTCCTGTACGGCGGTGACGATCTCGGTGGGGTTCATCAGGTACGTCCCGTCCCCGACGAGCGCCCACACGGGCCGGTCGGGGGCGGCGAGCGCGGCGCCGAGGGCGGCGGGGATCTCGTAGCCCATGCAGGAGTAGCCGTACTCGACGTGGTACTGGTCGGCGGAGCGGGCCCGCCACAGCCGGTGCAGGTCGCCGGGGAGGGACCCGGCGGCGTTCACGAGGACGTCGCTGCCGTCGACGAGGGCGTCCAGCAGGCCGAGGACCTGTGCCTGCGTCGGGGCGGCGTCCTCGTCGGGGACGGCGTAGGCCCGGTCGACCTGCTGCTCCCAGCGGGCCTTGGCCTCGCGGGAGGCGGCGGTGTGGGCGGGGTCGGCGCGGTGCCCGGCGACGGCGGCGCGGAGCGCGTCGAGGCCTTCGCGGGCGTCGGCGACGAGCGGGAGCGCGGCGAGCTTGTGGGCGTCGTACGGGTCGAGGTTGAGCCCGACGAACCGGACGGCGGGGTCCTGGAAGAGGGTCGCGGAGGCGGTGGTGAAGTCGGTCAGCCGGGTCCCGGCGGCGATGACGAGGTCGGCGCGGCGGGCGAGGCCGTCGGCGGCGGCGGTCCCGGTGTGCCCGATCCCGCCGACGTCGGCGGGGTGGCCGTACGGCAGGGCGCCCTTGCCGGCCTGGGTGCAGGCGACGGGGATGCCGGTGGCGTCGGCGAACGCGGCCAGCGCGGCCCCCGCCCCGCTGTGGCGGATCCCGCCGCCGGCGATGACCAGTGGCCGGGCGGCGGCCCGTACGGCGTCGGCGGCCGCGGCGAGTTCGCCCCGGTCGGGCAGCGGCCGGCGCACGCGCCACACGCGTTCCGCGAAGAACTCCTCGGGCCAGTCGTGGGCCTCGGCCTGCACGTCCTGCGGCAGGGCGAGCGTGACGGCGCCGGTCTGCACCGGGTCGGTGAGCACCCGCATCGCTTCGAGGGCGGCCGGGACGAGGGCTTCGGGCCGGGTGATCCGGTCGAAGTGGCGGGAGACGGGGCGCAGGGTGTCGTTGACGGACACGTCGCCCGCGCCGCGGGCTTCGAGCTGCTGGAGGACGGGGTCGGCGGGCCGGGTGGCGAAGGTGTCGCCGGGCAGCAGGAGTACGGGGATCCGGTTGATGGTGGCGAGGGCGGCGCCGGTGACGAGGTTGGTGGCGCCGGGGCCGATGGAGGTGGTGACGGCGTGGGTGGAGAGCCGGCCGCTCTGGCGGGCGTAGCCGACGGCGGCGTGGACCATGGCCTGCTCGTTGCGGCCCTGGAGGAACGGCATGCCGGCGCGGCCGGTCTCCAGGAGGGCCTGGCCGATCCCGGCGACGTTGCCGTGTCCGAAGATGCCCCAGGTGGCGGCGATGAGCCGCGTCGTGCGGCCGTCGCGCTCGGTGTACTGGCGGCTGAGGAAGCGGACGAGCGCCTGGGCGACGGTGAGCCTCATCGGGTTTCGTCCTCCGCTCGGGGGAAGGGCAGCCTGGGGTCGACGGCGAGGCCGGGCCAGGTGTCCCGGATCCAGGCGTGGTCGGGGTGGTCGCGGATGAGCCAGGCGCGGGCGGGGTCCGGTCCGGCCATCACGTTCAGGTAGTACATGTCGTGGCCGGGGGCGGCGATCGACGGGCCGTGCCAGCCGTCCGGGATGAGGACGGCGTCGCCGGTGCGCACCTCGGTGAGGATGTCGGTCCTCCCGCCCGGGGAGGGGCTGACGCGCTGGTAGCCGTAGCCGGGGGTGCCGCCGCGGGGGGCGATCTCGTAGTAGTAGACCTCCTCCAGCCGGGATTCGCGGCCGGGGTGGTGCTCGTCGTGCTTGTGGGGCGGGTACGAGGACCAGTTGCCGCCGGGGGTGAGGACTTCGACGGCGATGAGGCGGTCGCAGTCGAAGGCGTCGGCGGCGGCGAAGTTGTTCACCTGGCGGGAGCAGCCGCCTGCTCCGCGGAGTTCCACGGGCACGTGGCGGGCGGGCCCGTACCGGGGCGGAAGCGTCCGCTCGCAGACGGCGCCGGCGAGGGCGAACCGGCCGCCTCGGGGGGCGGTGACGCGGCTGCGGCTGTCCCGCGGGAGGTAGGCGAAGTCGCTGACGGCCGCGAAGACGGAGCTCCGGCCGTGCAGGGAGAACGCGGCGCCGGGCGCCGCCCCCGCCCCGCCGCCGGGGGTGCAGTGCACCCGCGCCGCGCCCCGGAGCGGCAGCACGATCCACTCGCAGCCGCCGGCCTCGTGCGTGTACGCCTCCCCCGGCTCCAGCTCCAGGATGCGGAGCCGGGCGTGCGGGAGGTCGTGCGCGGTCACCTCTGCCATGCCAGGGCCTCCTCGACCTCGTCCGGGTGGGGCATCGCGGAGGAGCAGGCGAGCCGGGAGGCGACGAGGGCGCCGGCCGCGTTCGCGTACCGCAGGATCCGCGGCAGGTCCCAGCCGGCGAGCAGCCCGTGGCAGAGGGCGCCGCCGAACGCGTCGCCCGCGCCGAGGCCGTTGACGACGTCGACCTTGACGGGGGCCGCTTCGGCGGTGGTCCCGTCGCGGTGCACGGCCAGGACGCCGTCGGCTCCGCGTTTGACGACGGCCAGGTCGGCGCCGGCGGCGAGCAGGGCCCGCGCCGCGGCGTACGGTTCGGACTCGCCGGTGGCGGTCTCGCACTCCTCGGGGTTGCCGACGGCGACGGTGGCGAGGCGCAGCGCCCGCGCGTAGTGCTCGGCCGGGTCCTCCCGCCAGAGCGCGGGCCGCCAGTCCAGGTCGAAGACGGTCGGCCCGGTCCGGGCCCGCGCTTCGAGCGCGGCCAGGGTGGCGGTCCGGCTGGGCTCCTCGCTCAGGCCGGTGCCGGTCGTCCAGAGGATGCGCGCCGCCCGCAGGGCGGCCGGGTCGAGGGAGTCGGCGGTGATCTCCAGGTCGGGGGCCTTGGGGTGGCGGTAGAAGTAGAGGGGGAAGCGGTCGGGCGGGAAGATCTCGCAGAACGTGAGGGGGGTCGGCAGCGCGGCCACCTCCTCCACCCAGCGGTCGTCCACGCCGAACGCCCGCAGTTGGGCGTGCAGGTACGCCCCGAACGGGTCGGCGCCGGTCCGGCTGATCAGCGCGGTGCGCCGGCCGAGCCGGGCGGCGGCCACGGCGACGTTCGCGGCGGAGCCGCCGAGGAACTTCCCGAAGGTGTCCGCCTCGGCGAGCGGTACACCCGTCCTCAGCGGGTAGAGATCCACTCCGATCCGCCCCATGGCGATGAGGTCGAACACGACGTCGTCCGCTGTGGTCGTCACCGGCTCCCCGTCCTCCACTCGTTCCGCACCAGTCCTGCCCGCCCACCCGCCCCGCCAGTCCCGCCCCGCAGGGCCGGTCCCGTCCCGCCCGTCCCGTTCCGTCCTGTCCGTCCCGTACCGAAGGTGGTGCCATGACCTCCTCCCCACCCGCGTTGACCCGTATCCGCGTCGGCTCGGCTCCGGACTCCTGGGGTGTCTGGTTTCCCGACGATCCGCTCCAGACGCCGTGGCACCGCTTCCTCGACGAGGTCGCGGAGTGCGGGTACGAG
Source organism: Streptomyces sp. NPDC031121 (assembly GCF_055570615.1). Classification (NCBI taxonomy): domain Bacteria; kingdom Bacillati; phylum Actinomycetota; class Actinomycetes; order Kitasatosporales; family Streptomycetaceae; genus Streptomyces; species Streptomyces sp. NPDC031121. The sequence goes on along the minus strand of NZ_JBVIGV010000003.1, from coordinate 97,067 downwards.
TGGATCGAGCTGGGCCCGTACGGCTACCTCCCCACCGATCCCGGCCGGCTCGCCGAGGAGACCGCGAAGCGGGGCCTGCGCGTGAGCGCCGGCACCGTCTTCACCGGACTCCATCACGGGCCGGCGGTCTGGGCGGACACCTGGGAGCACGTGTCGCGGATCGCCGCGCTGACCCGGGACATGGGCGCGGCCCACCTGGTGGTGATCCCGGCGTTCTGGCGGGACGACAAGACGGGCGCGGTGCTGGAGGACCGGGAGCTGACCGCCGGCGGATGGCGCGAACTGGCCGGGCAGACGGAGCGCCTGGGGCGGGAGGTCCGGGACCGGTTCGGGCTGCGGATCGCCGTCCACCCCCATGCGGACACCCACATCGACACCCCGGCGAACGTGGCGCGCTTCCTCGACGCGACCGACCCGGAGCTGGTGTCGCTGTGCCTGGACACGGGGCACTACGCCTACTGCGGCGGCGACAGCGTGGCGGCAATCGAGGAGTTCGGCGAGCGGATCGGCTACCTCCACCTCAAGCAGGTCGATCCGCGGATCCTCGCGGAGGTGGTGGCGGAGCAGGTGCCGTTCGGGCCGGCCGTGGCCCGGGGGGTGATGTGCGAGCCGCCGTCGGGGGTGCCGGCGCTGGAGCCGGTGCTCGCCGCCGCGCAGCGGCTGGGGGTGGACCTGTTCGCGATCGTGGAGCAGGACATGTACCCGTGCCCGCCCGAGCGTCCGCTGCCCATCGCCCGCCGCACCCGTGACTACCTGCGCTCCTGCGGCGCCCGCTGAACCGACCGGACCGGCCTGTGGGAGGTACGACGACATGAGCACGCTCGGCATCGCCGTCATCGGGGCGGGCAGGATGGGCGCCGACCACGCCCGGCGCATCGGGCGGACGGTCGGCGGGGCCCGCGTGGTGGCCGTGGCCGACCCGGACGGGGACCGCGCGAAGGAGGTCGCCGCCGGCCTGGACGGGGCGCGCGCCCTCACCGACCCGGCGGCGGCGGTGGCCGCGCCCGGCGTGGGGGCCGTGCTGATCGCCTCGCCGGCGGCCGCCCACGAGGAGGCGGTCGGGTACGCCCTGGAGCGGCGGCTGCCCGTCCTGTGCGAGAAGCCGCTGGCGCCGGACGCGGCGGGGGCGCTGCGGCTACTGGAGGCAGAGCAGCGGCTGGGGCGGCGGCTGGTGCAGGTGGGGTTCATGCGGCGGCACGACGCGGAGTACGGGCAGCTCAAGGAGCTGCTGGACGGGGGCGGGATCGGCCGGCCGCTGTTCCTGCACTGCCGGCACCGCAACGCGTCCTCGCCGCCGTTCTTCACGGCGGACATGCTGCTGGGCGACTCGGCGGTGCACGAGGTCGACGCGGCGCGCTGGCTGCTGGGGCAGGAGGTGACGGCGGTGTCGGTGTTCTCGCCGGCGCCGTCCTCGCTGGCCCCGGAGGGGCTGGGCGATCCCCGCTTCGTGCTGATGGAGACCTCCGGCGGGGCGCTGGTGGACGTGGAGGTCTTCGTGAACTGCGGGTTCGGCTACGAGGTGCGGTGCGAGGCGGTCGGGGAGTCGGGGAGCGCGTCCCTCGGCGAGCCGCAGGCGGTCGAGGTCCGCCGGGCCGGGCTGCGGGCGTCGGCGATCCCGCAGGACTTCACGGTGCGGTTCGCCGACGCGTACGACCGGCAGCTGCGCCGGTGGGTGGCCGCGGCGGCCCGGGGCGGGGTGGCGGGGCCGGACGCATGGGACGGCTACGCGGCGGCGGCCGTCTGCGAGGCGGCGGTGGCCGCGGCTCGCAGTGGGGTACGGACCGCGGTGGAGCTGGTGGAGCGGCCCGCGCTGTACCGCTGACGGGGCCGCCGGCCCGCACCGTCGGCGGTGTCCCGGCGGCGTCCCGGCTGTCGCCGCCGTGTCGCCTCCGTCCGCGTCACGCGGACTTCCGTAACAGGAAGTACACAAAAGCACACGTGCAGTCACGACTCCGCTGCCTTCCGGGAAACACCCGAGGTGATCGTTCGGGGCCGCGCGCCGGATCCCCCGCCGGCCTCCCGGCCGGCCCGGCGCGCGGACGAGGAGGTGTCGCCGATGAGCGACGGACCGCTGTGGTCCTACAAGGAGATCGCCGCCCACATCCGGGTCCAGCCGGACTCGGTGCGCTCCTACCGCAAGCACGGGCTGCTGCCCGCTCCGGACCTCGTGCAGGGCGGCAGGCCCTATTGGCGCGCGGACACGATCCGCGAGTGGGCGGCGCGCCGCCCGGGCAACCGCTCCCGCAGCAGCTCCTGACGCGCGGCGGCACAGGTCGCGGCCCGGACGCCCGGTGCGTCCGGGCCGCCCGCATGTCCGGAGCCCGCCCGGCCCGCGACCCGCCCCGCCCGCGGCGCGCGGAAACAGCCCTCCGCCACTCGCCTAATACCCCCTGGGGGTATAGTCTCGTGCTGTCGGAGGGACCGTGGCACACAACCGCCCCCTGCGGCAGCAGCCGGACGCACCCCTGAACGAGGAGAACGACATGACCGCCGAGACGGACACCCGCACCACCACCGTCTACCGCGTGACCGGCATGACCTGCGGCCACTGCGAGGGCGCCGTGACCGCCGAGCTCTCGGCCCTCCCGGGCGTGGCCTCGGTCAAGGCCGTCGCCGCCACCGGGGAGGTCACCGTGGTCTCCGAGGCACCGCTCGCGGAGGAGGACGTCCGGGCCGCCGTGGACGAGGCCGGCTACGAGTTCGCCGGCCAGGCCTGAGCAGCCGGGGCCCGGCGCCCCTCCCGCGCAGCACCCGACCCGGGCCGTACCGCCGGCTGATACCGGCTTCGTACGGCCCGGCCGTCCCTTTGGAGCCGGATCATGAGCATGAGCACGAGCCGCAGCACGGTGCACGACGGGCCCCCGCGGGCCGCGGCACCGCCCCCGCCCGCCGCCGAGGTCGAGCTGGCGATCGGCGGGATGACCTGCGCCTCCTGCGCGGCCCGCATCGAGAAGAAGCTGAACCGCATGGACGGCGTCACCGCCACGGTGAACTACGCCACCGAGAAGGCGCGGATCTCCTACGGCGCCGGCGTCGAGGTCGCCGACCTGATCGCGACGGTCGTGCGGACCGGGTACACCGCCGAGGAGCCGCCCCCGCCCGCCCCCGCCGCCACCCCCGCCGGCGCCCCGGAAGCGGAGGCTCCGAAGGAGGCGCCCGATCCGGCGACGGCGGCGCTGCGCACCCGGCTGCTCGTCTCCGCCGCGCTGTCCCTGCCGGTGGTCCTGCTCGCGATGCTGCCCTCCCTGCAGTTCGACAACTGGCAGTGGCTCTCCCTCACGCTCGCCGCCCCCGTCGTCGTCTGGGGCGCCCTGCCCTTCCACAAGGCCGCCTGGACCAACGCCCGGCACGGCGCGGCGACCATGGACACCCTCGTCTCGCTCGGCACCCTCGCCGCCTTCGCCTGGTCGCTGTGGGCGCTGTTCTTCGGGCACGCCGGCATGCCGGGCATGCGGCACGGCTTCGACTTCACCGTCTCCCGCACCGACGGCTCCTCCGCGATCTACCTGGAGGTCGCCGCCGGCGTCGTCACCTTCATCCTGCTCGGCCGCTACCTGGAGGCCCGGTCCAAGCGGAAGGCCGGCGCCGCGCTGAGGGCCCTGCTGGAGCTCGGCGCGAAGGACGTCACCGTCCTGCGCGACGGCCGCGAGGTGCTGGTCCCCGCCGCCTCCCTGCGGCCCGGCGACCGCTTCACCGTGCGCCCCGGGGAGAAGATCGCCACGGACGGCACGGTCGTCGAGGGCGAGTCCGCCGTCGACGCCTCGATGCTGACCGGCGAGTCCGTCCCGGTCGAGGTCGCCGCCGGCGACGCCGTCACCGGCGCGACCGTGAACACCTCCGGCCGCCTGGTCGTCGAGGCCGTCCGCGTCGGCTCCGACACCCAGCTGGCCCGCATGGCCCGGATGGTCGAGGAGGCGCAGAACGGCAAGGCCGAGGTGCAGCGGCTCGCCGACCGGATCTCCGCCGTGTTCGTGCCCGTCGTCCTGCTCATCGCGCTCGCCACCTGGGTCGGCTGGCTGCTCGCCACCGACGACCCCACCGCCGCGTTCACGGCCGCCGTCGCCGTGCTGATCATCGCCTGCCCCTGCGCGCTGGGCCTGGCCACGCCGACCGCGCTGATGGTCGGCACCGGGCGGGGCGCCCAGCTGGGCATCCTGATCAAGGGGCCGGAGGTGCTGGAGTCCACCCGCCGCGTCGACACCGTCGTCCTGGACAAGACCGGAACCGTCACCACCGGCCGCATGGCCCTGTCCGGCGTGCACCCCGCGCCCGGAACGGACGGCGCCGAGCTGCTGCGCCTCGCCGGGGCCCTGGAGCACGCCTCGGAGCATCCGATCGCGCGGGCCGTCGCGGCGGGCGCCGCCGAGCGCGGCCCGCTGCCGGTGCCGGAGTCCTTCGAGAACCTCGCCGGGCTCGGCGTCCGCGGCGTGGTGGAGGGCCGCGAGGTGCTCGTCGGCCGCGAGCGGCTCCTCGCCGAGCGGTCGATCACCCTCCCCGACGGGCCGGCGCAGGCCAAGGCGGCCGCCGAGGCCGAGGGGTCCACCGCCGTGCTGGTCGCCTGGGACGGTGCGGTGCGCGGTGTGCTGACCGTCGCGGACGCCGTCAAGGAGACCAGCGCCGAGGCGGTGTCCCGGCTGCGGGCGCTCGGCCTCACGCCGGTACTGCTGACCGGCGACAACCGGGCCGTCGCCGAGGCGGTGGCCCGCGAGGTCGGCATCGACGAGGTGATCGCCGAGGTGCTGCCGCAGGACAAGGTGGACGTGGTGCGGCGCCTGCAGTCCGAGGGCCGGACGGTGGCCATGGTCGGGGACGGCGTCAACGACGCCGCGGCCCTCGCCAGGGCCGACCTGGGCCTGGCCATGGGGACGGGCACCGACGCCGCGATCGAGGCGGGCGACCTGACGCTGGTCCGCGGCGACCTGCGGGTCGCGGCGGACGCCATCCGGCTCTCCCGGCGCACCCTCGCCACGATCAAGGGCAACCTGTTCTGGGCCTTCGGCTACAACCTGGCGGCCCTGCCGCTTGCGGCCGCCGGACTGCTCAATCCGATGATCGCAGGGGCCGCGATGGCCTTTTCCTCGGTTTTCGTGGTCACGAACAGCCTGCGGCTGCGATCCTTCCGGTAGCGGTTCCTCTCCTCACACTGTGCACACTTCCTTCACAGGAGACGCAGATCACAGTGACAGGAGCGTAACCATCGGCCCGGTCAGTGGGTCTAATGGGGCGGTGCCAGGAGCGTCTTGGGGGACGTTCACGGAGGTCTTGGGGGACGTCCGTGGCACCGGCCGGCCGGGACGCGTGCCCGACGGGGTGCTTTGAGCGGCCCCCCCGACCCGTACGGGTCCCGGCAGAACCCGACCGGAGCGCACCGGTGGTGCGCTCCTCGCCGACACCCGGCCCGGATCCCGTGGGGGGAGTCCTCGGCCGGGGCAAGGGAAAGCGCCCCGTCCGTCGACCCGTGGGGGGATCGACGGCGGGGCGCTTTTCGCGTACTGCGGGCCGGCGCCCCGGAGGGCGGCGGAGAGGCCGCGGGCCGTGCGTCAGCGGGCCTCGACCGGGACGAAGTCGCGCTCGACGACGCCCGTGTAGATCTGGCGCGGGCGGCCGATGCGGGAACCCGGCTCCTTGATCATCTCGTGCCACTGGGCGATCCAGCCGGGAAGGCGGCCGAGCGCGAAGAGCACGGTGAACATCTCGGTCGGGAAGCCCATCGCGCGGTAGATGAGGCCCGTGTAGAAGTCCACGTTCGGGTAGAGGTTGCGCGAGACGAAGTACTCGTCGGAGAGCGCGTGCTCCTCCAGCTTGAGGGCGATGTCGAGCAGCTCGTCGGACTTGCCGAGCGCCGAGAGCACGTCGTGGGCCGCAGCCTTGATGATCTTCGCGCGGGGGTCGAAGCTCTTGTACACCCGGTGGCCGAAGCCCATCAGGCGGACGCCGTCCTCCTTGTTCTTCACCTTGCGGATGAAGGCGTCGACATCGCCGCCGTTGGCCTGGATGCCCTCGAGCATCTCCAGCACGGACTGGTTGGCGCCGCCGTGCAGCGGGCCCCACAGGGCCGAGATGCCGGCGGAGATCGAGGCGAACATGTTCGCCTGCGAGGAGCCGACCAGGCGGACGGTGGAGGTGGAGCAGTTCTGCTCGTGGTCCGCGTGCAGGATCAGCAGCTTGTCGAGCGCGGAGACCACCACCGGGTCCAGCTCGTACTCCTGCGCCGGCACGGAGAACGTCATGCGCAGGAAGTTCTCGACGTAGCCGAGGTCGTTGCGCGGGTAGACGACCGGGTGGCCGACCGACTTCTTGTACGCGTACGCCGCGATCGTCGGGAGCTTGGCCAGCAGGCGGATCGTGGAGATGTGCCGCTGCTTGTCGTCGAACGGGTTGTGGCTGTCCTGGTAGAACGTCGACAGCGCGCTGACCACGGAGGACAGCATGGCCATCGGGTGCGCGTCGCGCGGGAAGCCGTCGTAGAACCGCTTGACGTCCTCGTGCAGCAGGGTGTGCTGGGTGATCTCGTTGCGGAACGACGCGAGCTGGTCGACGGTCGGCAGCTCGCCGTTGATCAGCAGGTACGCGACCTCGAGGAAGGTCGAGCGCTCCGCCAGCTGCTCGATCGGGTAGCCGCGGTAGCGCAGGATGCCCTGCTCGCCGTCCAGGTAGGTGATCGCGGACTTGTAGGCGGCGGTGTTGCCGTAGCCGCTGTCCAAGGTGACGAGCCCGGTCTGGGCCCTCAGCTTCGCGATGTCGAAGCCCTGGTCGCCCACGGTGCTCTCGACCACCGGGTAGGTGTATTCACCGTCCGCGTACCGGAGTACTACAGAGTTGTCGCTCACGTCATCCCTCACCGACGTAGTGCCTCTTCTTCGAGGTGCCCTGACTTCCTCTACCTTCCCCCATCTGGCGCAGGAGAGTGCACTCGGGGTCGGCGTAAGGCGATTTCGACGGCACTGAGTGCCGTCAACCTTCTTATCCTGCCCCCTCGGCGCCGAAAGCGGAAACCCTAGGCGGTGTTTCCCACCGGTATGCGGCCGGACAGCCTAGGGGCGACCGCCGTGAACCTCCTGCCTGCGGAAACCGTACGCACCGCCTGCGCGAGGGCCTTGCGCGACCCCACCAGCACGACCAGCTTCTTCGCCCTGGTCACCGCCGTGTAGAGCAGGTTCCGCTGGAGCATCCTCCAAGCGCCGGTGGTGACGGGGATCACGACGGCCGGGTATTCGCTGCCCTGGGAGCGGTGGATGGTGACGGCGTACGCATGGGCCAGTTCGTCCAGTTCCGCGAAGTCGTAGCCGACCTCCTCGTCCTCCTCGGTCCGGACGGTCAGCCGCTGCTCGACCGGGTCGAGGGCGGTGACCACGCCGACGGTGCCGTTGAAGACGCCGTTCGCTCCTTTTTCGTAATTGTTCCTGATCTGGGTGACCTTGTCCCCCACGCGGAAGACCCGGCCGCCGAACCGCTTCTCCGCGAGGTCCGGCCGGGCCGGGGTGATGGCCTGCTGGAGCAGCCCGTTGAGGTGGCCCGCCCCGGCCGGCCCGCCGTGCTTGGGTGCGAGGACCTGGATGTCGCGGCGCGGGTCCAGGCCGAAGCGGGCGGGGATCCGCCGCGCGGCGACGTCGACGGTGAGGCGGCCGGCCTCCTCGGTGTCCTCCTCGGGAAAGAGGAAGAAGTCGGGCAGGCCGTCGGTCAGCGGGGGCAGGCCGGTGTTGATCCGGTGGGCGTTGGTGACGACGCCGGACTGCTGGGCCTGCCGGAAGATCCGGGTGAGGCGGACCGCGGGGACGGGCCCGCCGTCGGCGAGGAGGTCCCGCAGCACCTCCCCCGCGCCGACCGAGGGCAGCTGGTCGACGTCGCCCACGAGCAGCAGGTGGGCACCCGGCGCCACGGCCTTGACCAGCCTGTTCGCCAGCAGCAGGTCCAGCATGGAGGCCTCGTCGACGACGACCAGGTCCGCGTCCAGCGGGCGGTCCCGGTCGTACGCGGCGTCCCCGCCGGGCTTGAGCTCCAGCAGCCGGTGCACGGTCGAGGCCTCGGCGCCGGTCAGCTCGGACAGCCGCTTCGCTGCCCGCCCGGTCGGCGCGGCGAGGACGACCTTCGCCTTCTTCGCCCGGGCCAGTTCCACGATGGAGCGGACGGTGAACGACTTGCCGCAGCCGGGCCCGCCGGTCAGGACGGCCACCTTCCGGGTGAGGGCGAGCCGTACGGCGTCCCGCTGCTCGGGGGCCAGCTCGGCACCGGTGCGCCCGGCGAGCCAGCCCAGCGCCCGCTCCCAGTCCACGTCCTGGAAGGACTGCATCCGGTCGTCCTCGGCGTTCAGCAGCCGCCGCACCTGCCCCACGAGCGAGAGCTCGGCGCGGTGGAACGGCACCAGGTACATGGCGGTGACCGGCGGCCCGCCGTCCGGGTCCGGCACCAGCTCCCGTACGACGCCCTCGGGGTCGGCGGCGAGTTCGGCCAGGCAGTCGATGACGAGGCCGGTGTCGACCTGGAGCATGGTGACTCCGTCGGCGATGAGCCGCTCCTCGGGCAGGAAGCAGTGGCCCTGGTCGGCGGACTGCGACAGCGCGTACTGGAGGCCGGCCTTGACCCGTTCGGGGCTGTCGTGCGGGATGCCGACGGCCTGGGCGATCCGGTCGGCGGTCAGGAAGCCGATGCCCCAGACGTCGGCGGCGAGCCGGTAGGGCTGGTTGCGGACCACCGAGATGGAGGCGTCCCCGTACTTCTTGTAGATGCGGACCGCGAGGGAGGTCGAGACGCCGACGCCCTGGAGGAAGACCATGACCTCCTTGATGGCCTTCTGCTCCTCCCAGGCGGCGCCGATCATCTTGGTCCGCTTGGGGCCGAGGCCCGGCACCTCGACCAGCCGCCCGGGGTCGGCCTCGATGACGTCGAGGGTGTCGGTCCCGAAGTGCTCGACGATGCGGTCGGCGATGCGCGGGCCGATCCCCTTGATCAGGCCGGAGCCGAGGTAGCGGCGGATGCCCTGGACGGTGGCGGGCAGCACGGTCCGGTAGTTCTCGACCGTGAACTGGCGGCCGTACTGGGGGTGCGAGCCCCAGCGGCCCTCCATGCGCAGCGATTCGCCGGGCTGGGCGCCCAGCAGGGAGCCGACGACCGTCAGCAGGTCCCCGCTGCCCCGGCCGGTGTCGACGCGGGCGACGGTGTAGCCGTTCTCCTCGTTCGCATACGTGATGCGCTCCAGGACCCCCTCGACCACCGCGAGTTGGACCGCCCCGTTCGTTGCCATGGGACGACGTTACCGTCCGCCCGTGACACTCCGGCGGGCCTGTGGACGGGCGGCCCGGGAACCGGAAAAGGGCCCGGCCTCGCGGCCGGACCCCCTCGCGGTCACCCCCTCCTCGCCGGTACTTCCCGATCCCCCCGGATCCCTCCCCGGAAGTGCCGACGCATCATGAGACCCGCCTGGCCCGCCGGGGGTTGCACACCGGAGCCGGACTTTGCGATTCCCTTACCCGTCGGGGCGAGCGAGGTCAGCGCGACCCCGCCGATCAGCAGCAGCGCGGCGAGCAGGCGCGCGCCGGAGGCCTCCTCGCCGAGCACCAGAGCCGCCGAGGACATCCCGAACACCGGCACGAGCAGGGAGAACGGGGCGACGGAGGAGGCCGGGTAGCGCCGCAGCAGGTACCCCCAGGCCCCGAAGCCGAACACGGTCGACACCCAGGCGACGTACCCGATGACGGCGATCCCGGACCAGTCCAGGGCCCTCAGCGCGGCCAGGTCCCGCTCGGGCCCCTCCAGCAGCAGCGACAGCGCGAGCAGCGGCAGCACGGGCACGGTGCACACCCAGACCATGAAGTTCAGCGCGTCGGGCGGGGCCGCCTTGCGGGTCAGCACGTTCGAGACGCCCCAGCAGGCGGCGGCCGCGACGACCAGCGTGAAGCCGAGCACCGGCCCGGACGCGCCCTGGTCGGCGGCGGCCAGGGCGATCCCGCCGAGCGCGACGGCCATCCCGGCCAGCCGGACCCGCCCCGGCCGCTCGCGCAGCACGGCGCCGGCCAGGGCGGCGGTGAAGACCGCCTGCACCTGGAGGACGAGGGAGGAGAGACCGGCCGGCATCCCGGCGGCCATGCCCGTGAAGAGGAACCCGAACTTCGCGATGCCGAGCGCCGCGCCGACGCCCAGCACCCATTTCCAGGCGACCTTGGGCCGGCCCACGAAGAAGACCGCGGGCAGGGCGGCGGCGAGGAAGCGCAGGGCGGACAGCAGCAGCGGCGGGAAGTGCCCGAGCCCGATCTCGATGACGACGAAGTTGAAGCCCCAGACCGCGGCGACGAGGACCGCGAGGGCGGTGTGTGCGGGACGCATGATCCGAGCATCGGCGCGGCGACCGTGAAGCACCAGCAACGATTCCTTCCGCGATGGATGAAGCATCCGTGATGAATCCACGGCCCGGCCCCCGGTCCGGGGGCCCTGCCTACGATGGTCGGCATGCTCGACCTCTCCCGGCTGCGCGCCTTGTACGCCGTCTCCGTCCACGGCTCCGTCGCCGCCGCGGCGGCCGCCCTCGGCTACACGCCGTCCGCGGTGTCCCAGCAGATCGCCAAGCTCGAACGGGAGACCAGGACCACCCTGTTGGAGCGGCGCGGACGCGGGATCGCGCTCACCGAGGAGGCATGGCACCTGGCCGGCACCGCGCGCGAGCTGCTGGCGATCGTGGAGCGGGCCGAGACCACCCTGGAGGAGCGACGGGGGCAGCCGGGCGGGCTGCTGACCGTGGCCGCGTTCGCCTCGGCGGCGCGCGGGCTGCTGCCGGGCGTGCTGGCCGCGCTGGCCCGCCGCCATCCCGGGCTCGACGTACGGCTGACGGAGGTCGACCCGCACCTGTCGGTGGACCTGGTGGCCCGCGGCGTGACGGACCTGGCCGTCGCCCACGACTGGGACATCGCGCCGCTGCCCGCCCCCGACGGCGTCGAGCAGGCGCTGATCGGGCACGACCGCTGCGACCTGGTCGTGCCCGAGGGCCACCCCTTCACGCGGCGGGCGGCGGTCCGCCGGTCGGACCTCGGCGGACAGCGGTGGGTGTGCCAGCCGCCCGGCCGCGTCTGCCACGACTGGCTGGTGCGGACGCTGCGCACGGCCGGCTTCGAGCCGGACGTCGCGCACGTGGCGGAGGAGAACCACACGATCGTCGCGCTCGTCGCGGCCGGGCTCGGGGTGGCCGTGGTCCCCCGCCTCGGCACCGGCGCGCTGCCGCCGGGAGCGGTGGCGGTGCCGCTGGAGCCGGGGCCGGTGCGCCGCCTGTACGCCCTGTGGCGCACCGGAGCCGCCCGCCGCCCGGCCATCACCGAGGCGGTGCGGACGCTGCGGGAGCACTGGGCCGCGCAGGAGGGCGCCGCGCAACCGGACCCCGCGTAGGCGGACCCTGCGCAGGCGGGCCGGCGCACGAGCGGCCGTCGTGCGGGCCCCGTCCGGGGGACCCCCGGCCGTGTCCTCGGCGGTGGGGGCGCGGCCCGGCAGTAGGGTCCGGCGCGTGCCGCACCCCACTTCGCGCCGGTCCCTGCTCACCGCGGCCGCCATGGCCGCCGCCACGGCCGCCGGGGCGGCCGCGTACGCCGTACGCGACTCCTCGGCGGGCCCCGGCTCCGCCCACGGCGTCGGGTCCCGCTCCGGGGACGCCCGCCCCGGCGACCGCGCCCCCGGTCCCGCGCCCGACCTGGCCGCGCTGCGGCGGGCCGTCGCCGGGATGAGCCTGACGGAGCAGGTCGGCCAGTTGTTCGTCTCGCGGGCCTACGGGCACTCGGCGACCGACCCGGATCCCGCGGACGCGGCGAAGAACCAGGAGCTGTTCGGGGTCCGCACCGCGGCCGAGCTGGTCTCCCGCTACCACCTGGGCGGGGTCGTCCTGTTCTCCTGGGCGCACAACACCCGCAGTCCGCAGCAGGTCGCCGAGCTGGCCGCCGGCCTCCAGCAGGCCGCCGCCGGCACGGGGGCGGGCATCCCGCTGCTGCTCTCGGTGGACCAGGAGCACGGGGCGGTGGCCCGTATCGGCAAGCCGGCGACGCTGTTCCCCGGGGCGATGGCGCTGGGGGCGCGCACCGGCCGCACCCCGGCCGCGGCGGAGGCGCGCCGGGCGGCGCGCATCGCGGGCACCGAGCTGGCCGCGATGGGGATCCGGCAGGACTACGCGCCGGTGGCGGACGTGAACACCAACCCGGCGAACCCGGTGATCGGGGTGCGGTCCTTCGGCTCCGACCCGCAGGCGGTGGCGGCGCTCGTCGCGGCGCAGGTACGCGGCTACCAGGGCGCGGGGATCGCGGCGACGGCCAAGCACTTCCCCGGGCACGGCGACACGGAGACCGACAGCCACGTCGGCCTGCCGGTGGTGCGGCACACCCGGGAGCAGTGGGAGGAGTGGGACGAGCCGCCTTTCCGGGCGGCGGTGGATGCGGGCGTGGACGCCGTGATGACGGCGCACATCGTCTTCCCGGCGCTCGACCCGTCGGGGGATCCGGCGACGCTGTCGCGGCCGATCGTGACGGGCATGCTGCGCGAGCGGCTCGGCTTCCGGGGCGTGGTCGTCACCGATGCCCTGGACATGGCGGGCGTGCGGCAGAAGTACGGGGACGACCGGGTGCCGGTGCTGGCGCTGAAGGCGGGGTGCGACCAGCTGCTGAACCCGCCCGACCTGGGGCTGGCGTTCCGCTCCGTGGTGCAGGCGGTGGAGTCGGGCGAGCTGGCGCAGACGCGGGTCGCCGAGTCGGTGCTGCGGGTCCTGGAAATGAAGGCGCGCCGGGGCCTGTTCGACCGGCCGCAGACCGCGGCCGGGTACACGGCGGCCGTGGTGGGGAGGCCGGCGCACCTGGCGGCCGCCGACGAGATCGCGGCGGGCACGACGACGCTGCTGGCCAACCCGCTGGGGCTGCTGCCGCTGGACGCGTCGGCGGCGCCCGCGGTGCTGGTGACCGGCACCGACCCGGCATCCCCGAGCGCCACGACGGGCCCGCCGACGGCCGTGCTGGCGCGGGAGCTGGCGGCGCTGGGCTGCCGGGCGACGGCGGTGCCGCCGGCCCGGGCCGCGGCGGCGGCCCCGGGGAACACCGCGGTGCTGGTGTGCACGTACAACGTCCCCGAGGGGGAGAGCCCGCAGCGGAAGCTGGTGGAGGACCTGCTGGCCACCGGGGTGCCGGTGGTAGCGGTGGCGCTCCGCAACCCCTACGACCCGGCCCGGCTGCCGACCTGCGCGGCGGAGCTCGCCACGTACACGTGGTCGGACGTGGAGATGCGGGCGGCAGCCCGGGTGGTCACGGGTGCGGCGCTGCCGGCGGGCCGGCTGCCCGTGCCGGTGCCTGGCCGCTACCCGCTGGGGCACGGGCTGGCGTACGGCTGACCGCACGCCGGCCCGCGCCCGGCGGGTGGGGCTACGGGCGCAGCTGGTGCTCGCGCCGCAGTTCCTGCTTGTCGAGCTGGGCGTCCGGCTTGGCCAGCGGGGCGGTGCGGCCGGCGTCGAGGGCCGCAGCGGCCGGGGCGACCCCGGCCCACTCCTGGATCCGCTGGGTGGCCAGCGCCCGGTCGCCGTCGCGGAGCTTGGCGACGTTGGCGCCGTGGTTGGCGCCGGGGGCGGTCATGACGTAGCTGTCGCGGGCGCCGTAGCCCAGGCGGAACGGTTCTGCGCCCCAGGGGTCGTTCTGCCCGTAGACGAAGAGCATCCGCTGGGCGTTGTTCTTCACCCAGGTGTCGATGTCCGCCATGGCCGCCGGCTGGAAGGTCATGGGGATGTCGCGGGGCACGAAGTTGCGCGGCGGCTGGTAGCCGTACCGGCTCAGGCCCTTGAGGTGCGGCTGCTTGATGTCGGGCGAGCCGAGCTGGGTGCCGGCCTGGTAGTAGTACGGCGTGTACGTCGACAGGCCCTGGTCGGCGTAGGCGGAGAAGCCGGAGATCGCGTCGATGGAGTCCCAGATCTCCTGGTCGGAGGCGGTCTTGGCGTCCGGGATCGAGCCGCAGTCGGCGAGCAGGCTGTACTGCCAGAACGCCCACGTGTAGTCGAGGACGACGGCCTCGTAGGCCTTGTCGAGGTTCCCGACGGTGTGGAAGGTCCAGCCGTTCTCGGCGGCGGCGGCCGCGTACTTGGCCTCCAGGGGCTCGCGGCGGACGAGGGCCTCGCGCTGGACGGCGTTCAGCCGGTCGCGGCACTCCTTGGTGCCGACCTTCGCGAAGAACCGGTCGTAGGCCGAGTCCTCGTCGTTGACGACGTCGTTGGGCGCGACGTACGCGACGACGCCGTCCATGTCCTTGGGGTAGAAGCGCTCGTAGTAGGTGGCCGTCATGCCGCCCTTGCTCGCCCCCGTGGAGATCCACTTCTTGGTGTAGATCTTCTTCAGGGCGGTGAAGATGCGGTGCTGGTCGCTGGCCGCCTGCCAGATGTCGAGCTTGGACCAGTCGGCCGGGTCGGGCCGGGAGGGGTTGAAGAACCGGTACTCCATCGACACCTGGTTGCCGTCGATGATGGTCGTCGGCTCGCTGCGGCGCGGGTTGGTGTTGACGTTGTAGCCCGAGGTGAAGAAGACCGTGGGACGCGACTCGTCCTTGTGCAGCAGGGTGAGGCGCTGCTTGAAGGTGCCCTTCCACGGCTGCCGGTGGTCGACCGGCTGCTCGTAGTTCAGTACGAAGAACCGGTAGCCGGCGTACGGCTTCTCCTCGATCAGGCTCATGCCCGGGACGGCGAGGATCCGGTCCTTGATGTCAGCGGCTGCGGCCTGCCCTGCGGTGGCCGGCGCCGCGGCGGCCGGCTCTGCGGCGGTGGCCGCCTGAGCCGTGAAGCCGGCCGTGCCCATGGTGCCGATCAGTACAGCGAGCGGCAGCAGCCGGCCAAGCGTCTTGCGCATTCACCCTCCCCTTTGTTCACTGCGGTCGCCCGTGAACCTAGCGGGGTCAACACGCCGCTGACCAGACCCGGTTGGGACCCGTCCTCAGCAGAGGATCCAGCCGGACTCGGCCGACCCGGCCCCGATACTCCCCTTTACATACACACACCGGCTGATCGCCCCGACCGTGACAGGTCCGGCGTAGCGGGTGAATTGCCCCGTATCGCGGAGGGGGACCCCGCCACGCGGCTGGACGGACACCGCCATCGGCCGGCGCGCCCCCGGCGCGTCGGCCACGGCGGCCGCGCAGGCCTGCGTACGGCTCTTGTAGACGCGCACCTCGCCGCCGGCGAACGGCAGGGACTTCACCAGCCGGCCCTCGCAGCCGCCCGTCGCCGCCGCCGCGGGCGGCGCCGCCAGCAGCCCCGCCGCACACAGCAGCAGCACCGCGGGCGCCGCCCCCGCCCTGAGGACCCCCCGGCCCCGCCCCTCGCGCTCCCGTGCCACCACAGTCCCCCCATCCCCGGAACGCCGGCGCGCCCCACCCGTACCCCCGTACGCGACGCGCACAGACGTACGACGCACGAGCCCCCCGGAAGGTTGCCACGGTGCAAGTTCCGGGGGGCTCGGGCGTGTTCGGCGGGGCGGCTCAGGCGGCGGCCGGCTCGTCCTCCCCCACGAAGGTCCGCCACAGCTCCGCGTACCGGCCGCCGCGGGCGAGGAGCTCGTCGTGCGTGCCGTCCTCCGCGACCCGGCCGCGGTCCATGACGACGACCCGGTCGGCGCGGGCGGCCGTGGTCAGCCGGTGCGCCACGACGAGCGTGGTGCGCTTGCCCGCCAGCCGGTCCGTGGCCCGGTTGACCTGCGCCTCGGTGGCCAGGTCGAGCGCGGCGGTGGCCTCGTCGAGCAGCAGCACGTCGGGGTCGACCAGTTCGGCGCGGGCCAGCGCGATCAGCTGGCGCTGCCCGGCGGACAGGTTGCGGCCGCGGTCCGCGACGGTGTGCAGGTAGCCGCCGTCCAGGGTGGCGATCATGTCGTGCGCGCCGACCGCGCGGGCCGCCGCCTCGACCTCGGCGTCGCTCGCGTCGGGCCGCCCGTAGGCGATCGCGTCGCGGACGGTGCCGGGGAAGAGGTACGGCTCCTGCGGGACCACCCCGAGGCGGCGCCGGTACGCCGTCAGGTCCAGCTCCCGCAGGTCGGCGCCGTCGGCGGTGACCCGGCCGCCCGTCGGGTCGTAGAACCGGGCGACGAGCTTGACCAGCGTGGACTTGCCGGCGCCGGTCTCGCCGACGAAGGCGACGGTCTGCCCGGCGGGTATCCGCAGGCTGATCCCGGCCAGCGCGTCGCCCTTCGCGCCGCGCTCCTGCGCGGTGCCGTACGCGAAGCGCACGTCCTCGAAGGCGATCTCGCCGCGCAGCTCCCGCACCTGGCGCGGATCGGCGGGGGCCGGCGTCGCGGTCGGCTCGCGCAGCAGCTCCTGGATCCGGCCGAGGGACACCGTGGCCTGCTGGTATCCGTCGAAGACCTGGGACAGCTGCTGGACGGGCGCGAAGAACAGGTCGATGTACAGCAGGTACGCGACCAGCGCGCCGAGCGTCAGCGTGCCGGCCTCGACGCGGCCCGCCCCGGCGATCAGGACGGCCGCGGCCGCCCCCGACGACAGCAGCTGCACGAACGGGAAGTAGACCGAGATCAGCCACTGGCCGCGCACCCGCGCCTGCCGGTAGGCGTCGCTGCGCTCCGCGAAGCGGACCGCCCCGGCGCCCTGCCTGCGGAAGGCCTGGACGATGCGCAGCCCGGAGACGGACTCCTGGAGGTCGGCGTTGACGAGGCTGACCCGGTCGCGGGCCAGCTCGTACGCGGCGACCGACTTGCGGCGGAAGAAGACGGTGCCGACGACGAGGACGGGCAGGGTCGCGAAGACGATCAGGGCGAGGCCGGCGTCGATGACGACGAGGGCGACGAGGATGCCGAGGAAGGTGAAGACGGAGACGACGGCGGTGACCAGCCCGGTCTGGAGGAACGTCGACAGCGCGTCCACGTCCGTGGTCATCCGGGTCATGATCTTGCCGGTGAGTTCGCGCTCGTAGTAGTCCAGGCCGAGCCGCTGGAGCTGGGCGAAGATCTTCACGCGCAGCGCGTACAGCACCCGCTCGCCGGTCCGGCCCGTCATCCGCGTCTCGGCGAACTGGGCCGCCCACTGGCCGAGGACGACCGCCAGGGCCAGCAGGGAGGCCGCCCAGACGGCGCCGACCGCGGCCTGCTCGACGCCCTGGTCGATGCCGTGCCGGATCAGGACGGGCAGCAGCAGCCCGGCGGCCGCGTCCGCGGCGACGAGCCCGAGGCTGACGGCGAGCGGCGCCCAGAAGCCGCGCAGCAGGCGGCGCAGGTTGTAGCTGGACTCGGCGCCCGCCGCGCGGGACTCGTCGACGTCCGGCTCGTCGTCGGCGGGCGGCAGCGCGGCCACCTTCGCGAGCAGCTCGGGCGTGGCCGGCATCCCGCCGACGGCGCCCGCCATGGTGAACACCGCCCCGGGCCCGCCGGCCGCGGCCGCGGCGGTGGGGGCGCCGGCCTTCTGGGAGTCCTCCTGCCGGCGCCACAGCTCGGGGGTGATCCCGCCGGCGACGCGCCGCTTGGCGTTGACCGGCTCGGCGTCGATCTCGGCTTCGAGTTCGATGTCCTTCTCGAAGTCCTGCTCGTACCCGCCGGCCGCGCCCGGGGCGTCGGCGGTGCGGGGCGAGCCGGCGGCGAGGGCGTCCGGGTCGGTCAGCAGCCGCCGGTACAGCGCGGAGCGGCGCTCCAGCTCCTCGTGGGTGCCGATGTCGGCGAGCCGCCCGCGGTCGAGGACGGCGATCCGGTCGGCGAGCGCGAGCGTGGAGCGGCGGTGCGCGATCAGCAGGGTGGTGCGGCCCGCCATGACGGACCGCAGCGCCTCGTGGATCTCGTGCTCGACGCGGGCGTCGACGGCCGAGGTGGCGTCGTCGAGGAGCAGGAGCCGGGGGTCGGTGAGGATCGCGCGGGCCAGGGCGATGCGCTGGCGCTGGCCGCCGGAGAGGGTCAGGCCCTGCTCGCCGACCTTGGTGTCGTATCCGGCGGGCAGGGCTTCGACGAATCCTTCCGCCTGGGCGGCGCGGGCGGCGGCCCGGATCTCCTCGTCGGTGGCGTCGGGCCGGCCGAAGGCGATGTTCGCGCGGATGGTGTCGGAGAAGAGGAAGGAGTCCTCGGGGACGAGGCCGATGGCGGCGCGCAGCGAGTCGTACGTAAGGTCCCGCACGTCGTGCCCGCCGACGCGGACGGCGCCGCCGTCGGTGTCGTAGAAGCGGGGCAGGAGGAGGGAGAGCGTCGACTTCCCGGAGCCGGAGGATCCGACGACGGCGACGGTCTCGCCGGCGCGGACGGAGAGGGAGAACCCGTCGAGGACGGGCCGCTCGGGGTCGTAGCCGAAGACGACCCGGTCGAACTCGACGGTGGCGGGAGCGTCGGCGGGCAGCTCGTGCGCGCCCTCCCGGATGGCGGGCTCGGTGTCGACGAGCTCGAACACGCGCTCGGCGCCGGCGCGGGCCTGCTGGCCGACGGTGAGCACCATGGCCAGCATGCGGACCGGGCCGACGAGCTGGGCGAGGTAGGTGGAGAAGGCGACGAAGGTGCCGAGGGTGACCTGCCCGCGGGTGGCCATCCAGCCGCCGAGGGCCAGCATGGCGACCTGGGCGAGGGCGGGGACGGCCTGGAGGGCGGGGGTGTACCGGGAGTTCAGGCGTATGGTCCGCAGCCGGCCCGCGAAGAGCCGGCGGCCGGCGTCGCGCAGCTTGGCGGTCTCCTGCTCCTCCTGGCCGAAGCCCTTGACGACGCGGACGCCGGTGACGGCGCCGTCGACGACGGACGCGACGGCGGCGGCCTGGCCCTGCGCCCACCAGGTGGCGGGGAAGAGCTTCCTGCGGCTGCGCTCGGCGATGAACCACAGGGCGGGCGCCATCAGCAGTGCGACGAGCGTCAGCAGCGGCGACAGCCACAGCATGACGCCGAGGGATATGCCGAAGAGGAGGAAGTTGCCGACGGTCATCGGCAGCATGAAGAGCAGGCCCTGGATGAGCTGGAGGTCGCTGGTGGCCCGGCCGACGACCTGGCCGGTGGACAGTTCGTCCTGGCGCCGGCCGTCGAGGCGGGCGATGGTCGCGTACATGTCGGTGCGCAGGTCGTGCTGCACGTCGAGGGCGAGGCGTCCGCCGTAGTAGCGGCGTATGTAGGTGAACGCGTAGACGAGGAGCGCGGCGCCGACGAGCAGGCCGGCCCAGGGGGCCATGGGCTTGCTGTGGTCGCCGATGACGTCGTCGATGATGACCTTGGTGACGAGCGGGACGAGCGCCGTGACGGCCATGCCGGCCAGCGAGGAGCCGAGTGCGAGGAGCACGTTGGCCTTGTACCGCCAGGTGTACGCCGCGAGCCGCCTGGCCCAGCCCTGGCCCTTCTCCGGCGGGCCGCCGTCCTCGGACCTCTCCCCGGCTGTCTGCTCCGTCTGCGCCGCCGCCACGTTCTGCCTCCCCGTCGTCCGTCGCTGCCGCCTCCCCCAACGCCCCGACCGGCGGATTTCATCCCGCCGCAGCATTTCCACGGTGCGTATGTGTCAGGTCGGGCGCACGCGGGGCGCGGCCGACCGCGTGAGCGCGCCGGCGCCGCCGGGGGCAGGCTCAGCCGTGCGGCGCCGCCCCGCGTGCGGCCCCCGGCGGGCGCCCCCATGCTGGGCGCATGCCCGAGCCGCAGGAGCAGCCGCCGACTGACGGGGGCCGCGGCCGGGGGTCGGTCCTGGAGAAGGCGGCGTACGTGACCGCCCCGGCGACCGTCGTCCTCGGCCTCCTCTACTACTTCGGCCGGACGTACACGGACGCGTACTACGCCTACTTCGGCATCCCGGCGAACGACCTCCAGCTCTCCCTCCAGGCGTACGTCGCCAAGAGCCCGACCGCCGTCTTCTTCCCGTTCTGGATGCTGCTGGTCTGCGGGCTGGTCGTCCTGCTGGCGCTGGGCGCGGTCGGCCGGGCCCTGGCGGTGCCGGGCCGCCAGGCGGTGCGCCGCAGGGTCGTGCTGTCGCTGCTGGCCGCCGGCATGCTGCTGGTCCTGGCGGGCTTCCCGGCCTTCTTCCTGGAGGGCCGGATCTCCTGGCTGCCGCAGGGGTGGGTGAGCGAGTTCCTGCCCTGCCTGATCGTGGCGCTGGGGGCGACGCTGGCGTTCTTCGCCGTCCAGATGCACCTGGGGCGGCCCCGGCGCGACGTCCTCGACCCGGGCGCCCTCACGGGCGACCGCCTGTGGCTGGCGGGCGGCGCCCTGCTGATCGGGCTGCTCACGCTGAGCCTGTTCTTCGCCATGGCGCGGTACGCGGACCAGGCGGGCAGGTCCGCGGCCGTCGGCCTCGCGGCCACGGGGTGCGTCGACGACGAGTGCCCCCGGGTCATCGTCCACTCGAGGGTGCCCGTCCCCCACCACCTGGAGGACATCCATTTCGTCGACAGGGGCCCGGGCATGGCGCCGTACCGGTACCAGTACCGCGGGTTCCGGCTCCTCGCGAAGTCACCGGCCCGCTTCTACCTGATCTCCCACGCCCTCTCCCGCCAGGAGCCCCGCCTGGCGGTGATCCCCGACGACGACTCCGTCCGCCTGGAGATCAGCCCGTGACGTCGGTGGACGGGTCCCCGGTGGGAGTGGCGTCCGTGGGCTCGGCGTCGGCCGTGGGCGACGGGTCGGGCGGCTCCCCGGTACCGCCGGTGGTCTCGCCGCCGGTCGCCTCGCCGGTGATGTCGGCGGTGTAGACCCCGCCGTCGGAGGTTTCGGCCGTGAGCTGCCCGCTGTAGGTACCGGGCTCGGAGGCCACGTGCCGGACCGCGACCGGGCAGCTGAATTTGGGCGGCAGTTCCACGCCGGAGCAGTTGTCCTCCGCGAGGTCGGTCTCCCCTGTGTCGATGGCCGCGGACACCTGCTCTACGGTCTTGGCCTCACTGTCGGGGTTGTAGATGGCGAAGTACCGGACGGCGGGCTCGCCCACGGGCGCGGCGGGCACGCGGATGGTCGGCCGGGACCGGTGGGCGCTCTCCCCCAGGAACAGCGTGTCCGAGGATGTGCCGGTGTCGGACGGCTCCGCCGTCGTGGGTGGCACGGAGACGGTCTGCGGGTTCGGTGCGGGTTCCTGGCAGCCGGCGAGGACGGCGGCCAGCAGCGTCGCGGCCGCCGCTGCGGCGGGGCTTCGGGGAATTGCGGGCATGACGGGGTCTGCGCCTCCGCTCCCGGATCGACGAGGATCGGCTCACGGGTACGCTCCCACAGCCGACGCCGACCGCCCCGGAATCCCGGCCGTGACCCAGCGTCATCACCTGAAGGGCGTCAGACGGCGTCGAACTCGTACTCCAGGACGTACGCGGCGGAGTCGAGCGCCATCTCGTTGACCTCGACCACCCGCCGGTCGGCGTCGAACGCGGTGCGGCACACCAGCACGACGGGCGTCCCGGGCCCGAGCCCGAGGGCCTTGGCCTCCTCCGGCGCGGGCATCCGCGACCGGACCTCCTCCCGGAACCGGACGGGCCTCCGCCCGAGCTCGGCGAGCCGCGCGTAGACCCCACCGGGGCCGGTGTCAGGCTCGGCGATACGGGTGCCGGCGGCGAGGGCGGCGTCCAGGTAGGAGGTGGCGAGCACGACCGGCCTGCCGTCGAGGAGGAACTTCCTGCGCCGTACGAGGACCGCCGCCCCGACCGGAACCTCGAGGACCGCGGCCACGGCGCGCGGGGCAGGCTCCTCGGCGACGCCGAGCACATGCACGGTGACATCGTGCCCGGTGGCGTCGGCGGCCCAGATGGAGCCGCCCGCGCCCCACACCTCGACGGCGAGACGCTGGATCCCGCGGCGCCGGATGCCGACCTTGAACTCCCGGACGAAAACGCCCGCACCCTTGCGGGGCTCGACCAGCCCCTCGGCCTGGAGCGCCGCGAACGCCTGGCGGGCGGTCATCCGGGCCACGCCGTAGGTGGCCATCAGGTCGCTCTCACCGGGCAGCCGGTCGCCGGGCCCGTACCGGCCGGACGCCATGCCGTCCTTCAAGTCGGCGGCGATGCGCTGGTACTTGGGCTGCCGCTTCTCGGCGCCACGAGGCATGCCATCCCTCCCCGATCATCTCCGGACAGCGTAGGGGGCGGCAGATGGCACGAATGGCCGCTTTCGCATACCTGATCACACACTCGCGAACATATCTAGACACCCACGAGCCCCAGCCACTGCAGGGCGCTTCACTGAACACCTATCTAGATAGGCAAGGTGAGGAACGTGGACACAGTTGCCCCTCCCGACGACGCATCCTGGCTGCTCCCCCGCAGCCCCCGCACCCCCGGCTGGGCGCGGGCCTTCTTCCGCGCGCAGGCGCGCGCGTGGGGCGTGGCGCACCCGACCGCGGAGGCGGCGGAGCTGGCGCTGTCGGAGCTCGTCACCAACGCCGTACGGCACGCACGGGCGCCCCGGGGCCGGGAGATCGGCGTACGGGCGGTGTGGGACGGGGCGTGCCTGCGGATCGAGGTCGCCGATGCCGGCGACTGCGTCGACCTCGAACCGGCCCCTCACGGGCCGGACGGCGAAGGCGGCCGCGGCCTCGCGGTGGTGGCGGCCGTGGCGGACCGTTGGGGCCACGGCCCCCGCCCGCACGGCATCGGCAAGACGGTGTGGGCCGAGTTCCCCGTCAGGGGGTAGGCGCGGGAAGCGGCTTCACGGTCGGGGGCTGCTCCAGGGGCTTGTTCTCGCAGCCGAGCGCGTCGGTGATGCGGCGAGTCATGAGGTACGTCAGGGCCGTCTGGCGGTCCCGGGCTGCCTGGTCGATGTCCGTCCGGCCGATGTTGACCGTGTACGAGGCGTCCGCGTACAGCCATGCGGCTTTCGGCAGGTCGCCGAGCCCGGGCAGAACGCACTCGACGTGCAGCGTCGTGAAGAAGTCGTTGGCTTCGCCGAACGTGCCGTTCGCCTCGAACGGGACGCCCTGGTCCAGGGACGGTTTCACCTTCGGCGATGTGCGGTCCACCCAGCCGAATCCGAACCTGGCGCGCTCTACGCCCGCCTGACCGGCGGGGCGGTACGCGCACGTGTCGAAGGAGTTTGTCCGCTGCTTCGGATCCAGCCTTCGCAGCCGGAGCTCCAACTGCTCGGCCGCACGGCTCGTGCTGCTCATGACATCGGTTTGAAAACCGTCCGCGCGGAGGATGTCCCGCAGAAGCACCTGCTCCTGGGAGCCGGGCGCGATCTCACACGGATGGTCGGCCTTCGCTTCGGACTCGTCCGAATCACACGCTCCCAGTGCAAGTACACACAGCAGCGCGACCGCCGACCGTCCGACCGCCTTGAGCGCGTCAGGAGCGGAGATGCGCACGGGCGGCATCCCTCCCACTGGTGTAGCCGGTCTGTGCCTTGTCCTGGGCGTGCTCGAAGGCCGGATCGCGCATCATCTGGCGGTCCTTGGCCCACGCCTCAAGCATGTCGTTCGTTGCTCCCATACCCGCGCCGTAATGCGAGCTGGAGTCCTTCTTCCCCTGGCTCTCGGCCTCCTCCTTGACGCCGGCGACCCACTCGTACTTGAGCGAGTCGATGAGCGAGCCCCCGACCGTGCCCGCGATCGGAATCTCGCCGATGAGTGAGTTCGCGAAGGCGGCCGAGTGCTCGGACGTGCCCTCGGCCCACTTGACCCGGTCGTCTTCCTTGTCCTTGTAGACATCGGCGCCGATGCCGTTGAGGGCGCCCGCCGCCACGCCGATGTCATGGGCCCTGTTGTCCCAGTCCGCGCTCACACCGTGCAGGTCGCCCTTGTACGGGGCGGCTGCGGTGAGCTGCTCCGCCGAGTGCATGCGCTCGGCCTCAACCAGCAGGGCGAACGCCGGGCCGTCGTCGGCCACGCCGCGCATGACGCGGATCAGGCTGGCCTGCCCGACCGCGATCTGGGCCTTGTCGCCCGAACCGTGGATGGAGTCGCTGCCGCTGATGCCGCCCAGGTCGGACTTCTGGCCGCCGAGGATGTCGTGCGTGTCCGCCACGTAGTCGACGAGCGCCTTCGCCATCGGGCGGCGCAGGCCCTCCAGGTCCTTCGGGAACTCGTCGCCGTCCATCTCCCGGTCGAGGAGGCGCACGGCGTGGTGCATGACCCGGGCCTGGCCTTCCGTGTGCGGGCCAGGCGGGCCGAGCTTCTCGCCGTCCGTGTGGCCGGTCGCCGCCGCCTGGAGGGCCGCGCCGAGGCCGGCCGTCTTGTCGCCGTGCACCGCCATCGGCGGGCCGTAGCCGGTCGAGATGTAGGGGTCCGGCATGTCGCGCTCGGTGAGCAGGTACTTCAGGTGCTCGTTCTTGTTGCCGGGCGCCTCGGGGTCGAGGAAGTACGTCGCCGAGTCCGGGTCCTTGGCCATGATGCCGAGCAGGCCGTCCAGCGGGTCCCCGGCCAGGTCGGGGCGCTGCGGGTCGTAGGCGTGGTCGTACATGTGCGGCTTGGACTTCTCGGCCTCGATCATGCCGTCGCCGACGTCGTTGAGGAACTGCTTGCCGTAGCCGTCGCCGTTCGCCATGAGGGTGACCAGCGCCTGATAGCCGTACGTCGGCCGCAGGCCCTTCGCGACGAGTTCCGGGCCGAGTTCCTTGAGCCCGTTCACGAACGGCTTGTACGCGTACCCGTCCGGGTCCTTGGTGCCGGAGGCGATCGTCCCGGCGAGGCCCGCGTTGATCGACTCGTGGAGCTTCCGCTCGGCGGCCGGCGCGCCGCGCTCGTTCGACGCGAGGTGCATCTGGTCGGCGAGCAGGAGGGTGTCCTTCGCGCCCATCGCGTGCAGGTACGCCTCGGCGAAGTGCTTGTCCCCGGAGTTCTGCTTCAGGACCTCGTCGAAGTGCCGCAGCTCCTCCGGGGAGGCCTTGCCCTGGCGGATCTTGTGGGTGAGGGCGAGCGCCTCCACGGCTTCGACGTCGTTGACGGGCTTGGCGTTGAAGCCGAACATCGCGGTGCCGTCCGCGCCGGACGCGTTCAGCAGGGCGGTCTTGACGTCCGCGTCGAACTCCGTGACGGCCTTGACGGTGTCGGCGATCCGGCGGGTCCAGGCGCGCTCGGTCTCCGGGAGGTCGGGGTCGTGCCGGACGGCGTTCGCCGTGGCGGCGTCGGCCTTGGAGTAGTCGTAGCTCGCGACGC
Organism: Streptomyces sp. NPDC031121; assembly: GCF_055570615.1. Classification (NCBI taxonomy): domain Bacteria; kingdom Bacillati; phylum Actinomycetota; class Actinomycetes; order Kitasatosporales; family Streptomycetaceae; genus Streptomyces; species Streptomyces sp. NPDC031121. Next base: position 72,074 of record NZ_JBVIGV010000003.1, on the reverse strand, counting down.
CCGCGTCGGAGACCTTCATGCCGGCGGCCTGCGCGTCCGCGACGGCCGACGTGAGCCGGCCCTTGAGGTCGGTGAACCGGGCGTGCGCGTCACGGAGCAGCGACTCCATGGCCAGCGCCTCCTTCTGCGCCGACGCGTACTCCTGGCGGGTGGCGGAGGAGTTGCCGGCGGCGGTCGTGGCGCTGGTGCCCAGCCAGCCGTTGCCTGCGGAGACCTTCTGGACCTCGTCCTTGTAGACATCTTCCATCGTCTTGAACTGCGTCGCCATGGCCTTCCAGCCGTCGGCGGCCGTGGTGAGCGCGGAGAGGTCCGTCTGCATGATCTCGGTGTAGCTCGGCACGTCCCGCCTCCCCTAGAGTCCCGTGACCTTGGACTGCACCGGCTGGAAGCTCCGGCCCGTCAGCTGGTCTTGCCCGGTGAACAGGTTCGACGCCCCGCGCAGGGCCGCCTTCTCCGAGTCCAGCCGTCCCATCAGGCGCTTGACCTGGTCGTCCCAGTGCGTGTGCGCCTTCGTCAGACCGGCCGCCGTATCCCAGCCGGTGAGGGCCTTGACCGCGGTCCTGGTCGGCTCGTCGGCCGCGTCCGCGGCCTTCGTCGTGCCGGGCTGGAGGACGTTCTCGATGGTGTTGGCGGCCTTCTTCTTCTCGGGAGGCGCCGTGGCCAGCACACCGGGCCCGCCGGGCGCCGCGGCGCCGCCGCCCGGGTCGGCGGCGAGCTGGTTCAGCCGCATCTGCGGCGGCGGGCCCCCGGACGCCGCGGACTGCCCGGACCGGCCTGAGTCACCCTCGAAGGACACCGCTCCCCCTTGTGTTCCGTGCTCGTGATCGCGGCCAACCTAGCGAGCGCGGTACGCGGTTACACGTGGGTCGGGGCGAACATGCGGAGTTTGGCCGGAAGTACCACCACCGACGGGCCGCGGGTGGCGAGGGCCTTCGCGAGGTCGGCGCGGAGGGTTTCCGGGGTGGTCGTGGCGGCGGGGACTCCGAAGGATTCGGCCAGGGCCGCGAAGTCCGGGCGGGTCAGTTCGGTGCCGGTGGTGCGGCCGTCGAATGCGTCCGTCATGTACTCGCGGAGGATGCCGTAACCGCCGTCGTCGACGATCAGCCAGGTGACGTCCAGGTCGTGCTGGCGGGCGGTGGCCAGCTCGGCGAGGGAGTACATCGCGCCGCCGTCGCCGGAGACGGCGAGGACGGGGGTGCCGGGCTCGGCCAGGCAGGCGCCGAGGGCGGCGGGGAAGGCGTAGCCGAGGCCGCCAGCGCCCTGCGCCGAGTGCATGGTGTTGGGGTGCCGCGGGTCGAAGGCCGACCACGCCCAGTACGCCAGGATCGTCATGTCCCAGAACGACGGGGAGCGGGCGGGCAGGGCCGCGCGGATCGACGCCAGGAGGCCCTGCTCCAGGTCGAGGCCCTGGCCGGCGAGGCGGGCCGCGACGGCCGACAGGACGGTGCGGACCCGCTCGGCTGCGGCGGGGTCGCGGCGTTCGGCGACGGTCTCCAGGAGGGCCTGGACGGCGAGGCGGGCGTCGGCGTGGATGCCCAGCGCGGTGTGGTTGGACTCCAGCTTGCCCGGGTCGGCCTCGATCTGGATGACGCGGCCGCGCGGCCGGAACGTGTGGTAGTTCGACGACAGTTCACCCAGCCCGGAGCCGACGACGAGCAGGACGTCCGCGTCTTCGAGGAAGTCGGTCGTGTGGCGGTCCTCCAGCCAGGACTGGAGGGACAGCGGGTGGTGCCAGGGGAAGGCGCCCTTGCCGCCGAAGGTGGTGGCGACGGGCGCGTCGAGGCGCTCCGCGAGCTGTCTCAGCTTTCCGGCGGCGTCCGAGCGGATGACGCCGCCGCCCGCGAGGATCGCCGGGCGTTCGGCGTGCTCCAGCCAGTGCGCGGCGAGCGCGGTCAGCTCGGGGCGCGGGGCGAGTTCGCGCGGGGTGGCGTCCATGCCGGTGACCTGCGGGATGAACGTTTCCGCCCGCAGGACGTCCTCGGGGATCTCCACCCAGACCGGCCCGTGCGGCGCGGTCAGCGCCGACTCCCAGGCCGCGGCGACGGCGGAGGGGATCTGCGAGGGGGTGCGGGCGGTGTGGACGGACTTGACGACGTCCCGGAAGGAGGCGGCCTGGTCGCGCAGCTCGTGCAGGTGGCCGCGGCGCCCGCCGCCGAGGCCCGCGGCCGGCACCTGGGAGGAGATGGCGAGGACGGGCGAGGAGGCGGCGGCCGCCTCCGCCAGGGCGGGCAGCGCGGTGAGCGCGCCCGGGCCCGTCGACAGCAGCAGCGGCACGGCCTCGCCGGTCAGCCGGCCGTACGCGTCGGCCGCGAAGCCGGCGTTGTTCTCCACCCGCAGCGTGACGAGCCGCAGGTCGGAGCGGCCGACCGCGTCGAACAGGCCGAGGGCGTGCTGCCCCGGCAGCCCGAACACGGTCGTCGCGCCGAGCCCGCGCAGCGTCTCCACGACGAGGTCCCCGCCCGTGCGGCCCGGCGGCGGGGCGAGGGCCGCCGCGCGCTGGGCGTCGGTGGGGCGGAGTACCAGGTCGTGGTCGTGCGTCACGCTGTGCGGGCCTTCCGTGCCGACGTGCCGAAGGGCGGGGCCGTGGCGGCTACTTGCCCTTCGCGGCCGCGATCTGGCGGCTCATGATGGTGGTCAGCTCGTACGCGGTGTGCGAGGCCGCGACCGAGGTGATCTCGGCGTGATCGTACGCCGGGGCGACCTCGACGACGTCCGCGGAGACCAGGTTGCAGGAGGACAGGCCGCGGATGATCTCCAGCAGTTCCCGGGAGGTCATGCCGCCCGCCTCGGGGGTGCCGGTGCCGGGGGCGTGGGCCGGGTCGAGGACGTCGATGTCGATGGAGATGTACAGCGGGCGGTCGCCGATGCGCTGGCGCAGCTGGTCGGCGACCTCGTCGGCGCCGCGGCGGTAGACGTCGGCGGAGGTGACGATGCCGAAGCCCATCTTGGCGTCGTCGTCGAGGTCCTGCTTGCCGTACAGCGGGCCGCGGGTGCCGACGTGGGACAGCGCCTCGGTGTCGAGGATGCCCTCCTCGACGGCGCGGCGGAACGGGGTGCCGTGGGTGTACTCGGCGCCGAAGTAGGTGTCCCAGGTGTCCAGGTGGGCGTCGAAGTGCAGCAGGGCGACCGGGCCGTGCTTCTTCGCGACGGAGCGCAGCAGCGGCAGGGCGATGGTGTGGTCGCCGCCGAGGGTCATCAGGCGGGAGCCCGCGTTCAGCAGCTCGTCGGCCGCGGCCTCGACCGTGTCGACGGCCTCGTTGATGTTGAAGGGGTTCACGGCGATGTCGCCGGCGTCGGCGACCTGCGCGAGCGCGAACGGGGAGGCGTCCTGCGCGGGGTTGTACGGGCGCAGCAGGCGGGAGGCCTCGCGGATGGCGTTGCCGCCGAAGCGGGCGCCGGGGCGGTAGGAGACACCGGAGTCGAAGGGCACGCCGACGACGGCGACGTCCGCGGAGCCGACCTCGTCCAGGCGGGGCAGGCGCGCGAACGTCGCGGGGCCCGCGTAGCGCGGGATGCGGGAGGAGTCGACCGGTCCGCGCGGCGTCTGCTCGGTGCTCATGGGGTGCCCTTCGTGAGGTCCTACTGTGCGGTCCTTCGAGCGTACGGCGCGGCCGGGAGGGCGCGAAGTGTACGTTTCCTCCATACAGCCCCGCTCGTATGTCCGGAGTATCCATGGACGAATCCCGCACACCGGATGTTCCGGCTCCCGCCGGGGACCCTGCGTCGCCGGTGCCGCCCGTCCCTCTCGGTGCGCTGCTCGCCGACCGGGAGCTGGGGCTGCGGCACCTGGCGGGGCCCGCGGAGGCGGCGGTGCACGGGGTGCACGCCTCGGAGATGGCCGATCCGGCGCCGTACCTGCTGGGCGGGGAGCTGCTCCTGACGGCCGGGGCCGCGGACGCGGCGGGGGCGCCCTCCGAGGCCGCCGAGGGCCTCGCCGCGGCCGGCGGGTACGACCGGTACGCGGCCCGGCTCGTCGCGGCGGGGGCCGCCGCGCTCGGCTTCGGCGTGGCGCCGCTGCACGCGGAGGTCCCGCCGGCGCTGGCCGAGGCGTGCGCCCGGCACGGGCTGCCGCTGCTGGAGGTGCCGCCGCGGACCCCGTTCACCGCGGTCGCCCGGGCCGTGTGGCGGCTGATGGCCGAGGCCCGGACGCGGGAGCTGCGCCGGGTGACCGAGGCCCAGCAGGCCCTCGCGGCCGCGGCGGCCCGCCCCGACCCCGTCCCGGCGGTGCTGTCGCGGCTCGCGTCCGGCCTCGGCGGGTACGTCGTGCTGTGGCCGGACGGCCGCACCGCGGGCGGCCCCCCGCCGACCGCGTCGGGGGCCGGGGCGGCCTTGGACGCGCTGCTGGCCCGGGTGGGGCGGCCCGGCGGCCCGGCCACCGCCACGGACCAGGCCGGCGGCTGGCACCTGGCGGCCCACGCCCTGGGCCGGCACGCGGACCGGCAGGCCGCCCTGGGCACCGCCGCCCCGCTCCGGACCCCGGGGGACCACACGATCGCCTCGGTCGCGGCGGTCCTGCTGACGCTGCTCACCGCCGAGCGGCCGGCCGGGGAGCAGGCCGCGGCGCTGACCCGGCTGCTGCTGGGCGGCTCCCCCGCCGCGGCGCTGGGCGGTCCGGGCCCGTGGTACGCCGTCCACGCCCGCGGCGGCCCGGACCCGCGGGTCCTCGCGGCCGCGCTGGGCACCGTACTGGCCGATCCGGACGGGCCGGCCGTACGCCTCCTCACCGACCGGGACCCGGCCCCGCAGCCCGGCTGGCGGCTGGGGGTCAGCGCCCCGGCCGCGCCGGACGCCCTGCCCGTGGCCGACGCGCAGGCGCACCGCGCCCTGGCCCGCGCCGAGGCGGCCCGCACGGCCCTGGCCCGGCACACCGAGCCGGGCCTGGCGGGCCTGGTCGGCGAGGCCGAGGCCCGCGCCCACGCCGAGGCCCTGCTCGGGCCGCTCCCGCCGGTGCTGCGGGGGACGCTGCGGACCTGGCTGGCCCACCACGGCAGCTGGGACCGCACGGCGGCGGCGCTGGGGGTCCACCGCAACACCGTCCGCCAGCGGATCGCCCGCGCCGCGGCCCTGCTGGACCGGGACCTCGACGACGCGGACGTCCGCATGGAGCTGTGGTTCGCCCTGCGAACGGCGGCGGCGCAGGCCTCGGCGGACGGGCGGCCGGCGGAGGGGAAGGCGCCGCCTCCCGGACCCGCCGTCAGCGGTTGAAGGCGGGTAGGGCGAAGCGCTGGACGACCGCGAGCCCGTCGCCCTTGGCGTCGGTGCTGTTGACGGAATAGACGAGGGTGCGGGACAGGTCGCGGGTCGCGGCGATCACGGTGTGGTAGCCGGGCCGGGCGCCGGTCTTGCCCCACACCTCCTTGCCGTTGACGGTGAACCGCTCCAGGCTCGCGCTGCGCGTGGCGCCGGGGATGTCCGGAACGGTGAACATCTCCTCCAGCTGCGGGGCGGGGACGACGCGGCCGCCGAACAGGGCCGTGACGAACCGCTCCAGGTCGCGGGTGGTGGAGATCATGTCGCCCGCGGCGAAGCGGTCGGACATGTTCCACTCGGTGACGTCGACGGTCTTGCCGTCGATCAGCTGGTAGCCGCGGTGGTGGGCGCCGTGGATGCGGGGGTCGGTGCCGCGCGGGAAGGACGTGCCGGTCATGCCGAGGGGGCGGAAGATCCGGACCTCGGCCTGGTGGGCGTAGGAGTCGCCGGTGGCCTTCTCCACCAGCATGCCGAGGATCGTGTAGTTGATGTTGTTGTACTGCTGCCGCGTGCCCGGGTCGAACGCCGGGCCCTTGGCGGTGCCGGAGGCCACGGACTGCTGTGGGGTGATCGTCTCGAAGCGGTGCGGGTACTCCTCGGCGACGGTGTTGCCGAAGCCGTCGCCGCCCTGGATGCCGCTGGTGAAGTTGAGCAGGTGGCGGACGGTGACCGGCTTGGCGAACGTCGCGGGCAGCAGCCCGGGCATCAGCTGCTGGACGGAGGCGTCCAGGTCGATCCGGCCCTCGGCGGCCAGCTGGAGGACGAGCGCCGCGGTGACGACCTTGGTGGTGGAGCCGGCCCGGAAGCGGGCGTGCTCCAGGGCGGGGGCGCCGGTGCGCAGGTCGCGGACCCCGGCCGTGCCCGTCCAGCTGCCGTTCCCGCCGACGCGGACGAGGGCGGCCGTCGCGTCCCGGTCGGGCAGCCCGGCGAGCGCCGCGCGCAGCGCCGCGGTGTCGGGGCCCTGTGTGACGGCATTCGCGGCGGCCGGGGCGGGTGCGGCGGCGTGGGCGGCGGTGGCGGCGAGGGGGCCGGCGGTGAGGCCGAGGAGCAGGGCGGCGGCGAGGGCGGTGCGGGTACGGCGGTTCATGCGGACTCCCGGTCGGTCGGCGTGTGGGCGGTGCGGGACGGCTCCCATCCTGGCGATCACCGGCCGCCCGCCGGATCCTGCGCGGGCAGGAGCCGCCCCCTGCGGGTAACGCCGTGCGCCGTCCGGGGAGTTGGCAGGGTTGTCCCCGAGGTCGCCGTCGGGGCCGCCACCAGCGGGGGTGGCGCTTGTCATACCGTCTGCAGAGCTCTGGACAGAGTCGCCAACTCGCCGGTAACTTTGCTATGAGCAAGCGCTTAGACACAGGCGGCGGACTGCCGCGACGAAGGGAGCCGGCCGTGCGCCGTACGGTGTTCAACGAGGACCATGAGGCCTTCCGGGAGACCCTCCGCGCCTTCATCGAGGCCGAGGTCGTACCGGTCTACGACGAGTGGTTCGCCGCCGGCCAGGCGCCCCGCGACTTCTACTACAAGCTCGGCGAGCTGGGCGTCTTCGGCATCAACGTCCCCGAGGAGTTCGGCGGCGCCGGCCTGGACACCCACAAGTTCGAGGCCGTCCTGTACGAGGAGACCTCCCGCGCGGGCGTCAACTTCGGCGGCTCCGGCGTGCACGTCCTGCTCGCCCTGCCCTACATCAAGATGCTCGCCACCGACGAGCAGAAGAAGCGCTACCTCCCGAAGTTCGTCTCCGGCGAGGAGATGTGGGCGCTGGCGATGACCGAGCCGGGCACCGGCTCCGACGTCGCGGGCATGAAGACCACCGCGAAGCTCTCCGAGGACGGCACGCACTACGTCCTCAACGGCGCCAAGACCTTCATCACCGGCGGTGTGCACGCCGACCGCGTCATCGTCTGCGCCCGCACCTCCGCCCCCACCGAGCAGGACCGCCGCTTCGGCATCTCCCTGTTCGCCGTGGACACCAAGTCCGAGGGCTACTCCATCGGCCGCAAGCTCGACAAGCTGGGCCTGAAGACCTCCGACACCGCCGAGCTGGCCTTCGTCGACGTCAAGGTGCCGGTCGAGGACCTGCTCGGCGAGGAGGGCAAGGGCTTCTACTACCTCGGCCACAACCTGGCCTCCGAGCGCTGGGGCATCGCCTTCGGCGCGTACGCCCAGGCCGCGGCGGCCGTCCGGTTCGCCCAGCAGTACGTCACCGAGCGCACCGTCTTCGGCAAGCCGGTCGCCCACTTCCAGAACACCAAGTTCGAGCTGGCCGCCTGCCAGGCCGAGGTGGACGCCGCCCAGGCCGTCGCCGACCGCGCCCTGGAGGCCCTGGACGCCGGCGAGCTGACCCCGGCCGAGGCCGCCTCCGCGAAGCTGTTCTGCACCGAGGTCGCCCACCGCGTCATCGACCGCTGCCTCCAGCTGCACGGCGGCTACGGCTACATGAACGAGTACCCGATCGCCCGCCTGTACGCCGACAACCGCGTCAACCGCATCTACGGCGGTACCAGCGAGATCATGAAGACGATCATCGCCAAGGCGATGGGGCTGTAAGACCCCTTGAGCAAGGCACTGACCGATCTCCTCGATCTGCTCGACCTGGAGCAGATCGAGGAGAACATCTTCCGCGGCCAGAGCCGCACCTCCCTGGTGCCGCGGGTGTTCGGCGGGCAGGTCGCGGCCCAGGCGCTGGTCGCGGCCGGCCGGACCGTGCCCGGAGACCGCACCGCGCACTCCCTGCACTCGTACTTCCTGCGCACGGGGGACGCGGGCGCGCCGATCGTCTACTCCGTGGACCGGATCCGCGACGGGCGCTCCTTCACCACCCGGCGGGTCGTCGCCGTCCAGCACGGCCAGCCGATCTTCCACCTCTCCGCGTCCTTCCAGACGTACGAGGAGGGCCTCGACCACCAGGTCGCCATGCCGGACGCCCCGGACCCGGAGACGCTGCCCACGGCCGCCGAGGACCTGCCCGCCCACCGGCACCTCTTCCGGGACGCCGGCACGGTGGAGCGGCTCCTGGAGTCGCGGGCCGCGGTGGACCTGCGGTACGCGACGACCCCGCCGTGGGGCACCATCGGCGAGCCCGTCGAGCCGCGCTCGCAGGTGTGGTTCCGCACCGCCGGCAAGCTCGACGGGGACGACCCGCTGCTGCACACCTGCCTGGCCACGTACGTCTCGGACATGACCCTGCTCGACTCGGTGCTGCTCGCGCACGGCCGGGGCGGCTGGGCCGTCGGCGACGTGGTCGGCGCCTCCCTGGACCACGCGATGTGGTTCCACCGGCCGTTCCGCGCCGACGAGTGGCTGCTGTACGACCAGGACTCGCCGACCTCGCACGGAGGCCGCGGGCTGGGGCAGGCCCGCATCTGGACCCGGGACGGCCGCCTGGCCGTGACCGTCATCCAGGAGGGCGTGGTCCGCGTCCCGCGCACCTGACGCCGGGGACCGGGCGCGGCGGCCCGGACGCCCGGGCGCGGTGCGACCGCGCCCGGTCCGTCCGCCCGCGCCCGGTCCTCCGTCAGTCCCCGGCGAGGCCGGCCGCGTCCAGCAGGTAGGCGACCAGGGGGTCGTAGTAGCGCGGGTCGCGGACGTGGTCGTCCAGCGGGACCACCACCTGGACGGTGCCCTCGGCCTCGCCGAGGAAGAGCGCCGGGTCGTTGCAGTCGGCGTACCCCACCGCGTCCAGTCCGCGCTGCGCGGCGCAGCCCGCCCAGCCGTGGTCGGCGACGACCAGGTCCGGCAGGGGGCGGCCGGCGGCGGCGAGCCCGTCCAGGATCGCGGCCATGGGCTCCGGGGAGTGGGTGTGCCACAGGGTGGCGCCCCGCTCCAGGACCGCGACGTCGGCGAACTGCCACACCGAGGCCTCGTCGGCGACGAGCCCGGAGGGGATGGCGACGATCTCGCAGCCCGCCGCCCGCAGCGCCGCGGCCGTGGCGCGGTGCACGTCCAGCAGGCCGCCGGGGTGCCCGGTGGCGAAGAGGACGCTCTGCCGGTCCAGGGCCGCCTTGCGCAGCCGGGCCGCCATCCGGTCGAGGGCGGCCGCGGTCAGCTCGGGGTCGATGGTGTCCTGGCCCTGCCGGTGCTCGGCGTCGTCGACGACGCCGCAGCGCTCAGCCATCACCGCGAGGACGTCCTGCTCGTCGCTCCAGCGGTCCCCGAGGTCGAGGCCGAGCCAGTAGTGCCGGTCGCCGTTGGCGAGGGCCCGGTAGTGGGCCAGGTTGTTCTCGCGGGGGGTGGCGACCTCTCCGGCGATCCTCGTGCGGACCAGGTGTTCCACCAGTTCGGCGCGGGTCGGGACGGACGTCGGTATCGGCACGGTCGGCTCAGTCGGCTTCGGCATGCGGCCCATTGTGCCGCCGCTCCGCCGGAGGCGGGGCTTCCATCGCAGGCGGCGGGCCGGGCGCGTCACGCGCTCAGCGCCCCGAACGCGCCGTGCGCGAGCCGCCGCAGCAGCGACTCCGTGGCCTCGCGGCCGGGCGTCCCCAGGTGGGGCGTGGAGTTCAGCAGGCCGAAGACGGCGTGGACGGCGACGCGGACCTCGGCCTCGCCGACGCCGGGGTGCAGCTCGCGCACGACGGCCACCCACAGCTCGACGTACCGGCGCTGGAGCTGCCGTACGAGCTTGCGGTCGGCGTCGCGCAGCCGGTCCAGCTCCCGGTCGTGGAGGGTGATGAGGGCGCGGTCGTCGAGGGCGAAGTCTATGTGGCCGTCGATCAGCGAGGCCAGGACGGCGGCCGGGTCTCCGGCGGCCTCCTCGACGCGGCGCCGGCCGCCGGTGAGCAGCCGCTCGCTGATGCCGACGAGCAGCTCGGCCAGCATGGCGTCCTTCCCGGCGAAGTGCCGGTAGAGCCCGGGGCCGCTGATGCCCACCGCCGCGCCTATCTCGTCGACGCCGACGCCGTGGAAGCCGCGCTCGGCGAAGAGGCGGGCGGCCTCGCTGAGGATCTGCTCGCGACGGGTGGGTGCGGCCGCTGAAGTGCTCATGGGCAACCATTCTAGACAGGGCCGTTAGCGGTCGTTAACCTAGGCGCCACAGACGTTAACGCTCATTAACCGCGTGGACCCGAGCAAGGGAGCTCGACCGATGCAGCAGGCACCCGTGCTGACCAGCGCCGCGGACCCGGCGTCCGAGGCCTGGCGCACCAACGAGGCGGCCCACCGCGAACTGTCCGAGGGGCTGCGCGCCCGCCTCGCGGCGGTCCGCCTCGGCGGCGGCGAGAAGGCCCGGGCCCGCCACACGGCGCGCGGGAAGCTGCTGCCCCGCGACCGGGTGGACGCGCTCCTGGACCCCGGTTCGCCGTTCCTGGAGCTGGCCCCGCTGGCCGCCGAGGGCATGTACGGGGGCGCCGCGCCGGCCGCCGGGGTCATCGCGGGCATCGGGCGGGTCAGCGGCCGCGAGTGCGTCATCGTCGCGAACGACGCCACCGTCAAGGGCGGCACGTACTACCCGATGACGGTCAAGAAGCACCTGCGGGCCCAGGAGGTGGCGCTGGAGAACCGCCTCCCCTGCCTGTACCTGGTCGACTCGGGCGGCGCCTTCCTGCCGATGCAGGACGAGGTCTTCCCCGACCGGGAGCACTTCGGCCGCATCTTCTACAACCAGGCCCGCATGTCGGGCGCGGGCATCCCGCAGATCGCCGCCGTCCTCGGCTCCTGCACCGCGGGCGGCGCGTACGTCCCGGCGATGAGCGACGAGGCCGTCATCGTCCGCAACCAGGGCACGATCTTCCTGGGCGGCCCGCCACTGGTGAAGGCCGCCACCGGCGAGGTCGTCACCGCGGAGGAGCTCGGCGGCGGCGAGGTCCACAGCCGCGTCTCCGGCGTCACCGACCACCTCGCGGAGGACGACGCGCACGCGCTGCGGATCGTCCGCAACATCGTGGCGACCCTGCCCGAGCGGGGCCCCCTGCCGTGGGGGGTGGAGCAGGCCGAGGAGCCGAAGGTCGACCCGTACGGCCTGTACGGCGCGGTCCCCGTCGACTCCCGCACCCCCTACGACGCCCGCGAGATCATCGCCCGCATCGCGGACGGCTCCCGCTTCCAGGAGTTCAAGGCCGAGTTCGGCACGACGCTGGTCACCGGCTTCGCCCGCATCCACGGCCACCCCGTCGGCATCGTCGCCAACAACGGCATCCTCTTCGCCGAATCCGCCCAGAAGGGCGCCCACTTCATCGAGCTGTGCGACCAGCGCGGCATCCCCCTGCTGTTCCTGCAGAACATCTCCGGCTTCATGGTGGGCCGCGACTACGAGGCCGGCGGCATCGCCAAGCACGGCGCCAAGATGGTCACCGCCGTCGCCTGCACCCGCGTGCCGAAGCTGACGGTGGTCGTCGGCGGCTCGTACGGCGCGGGCAACTACTCGATGTGCGGGCGGGCGTACTCGCCCCGCTTCCTGTGGATGTGGCCCAACGCCAAGATCTCCGTGATGGGCGGCGAGCAGGCGGCGTCCGTCCTCGCCACGGTCAAGCGCGACCAGATCGAGGGCGCCGGCCAGGAGTGGTCCGCGGAGGACGAGGAGGCGTTCAAGTCCCCGGTCCGCGCCCAGTACGAGGAGCAGGGCAACGCCTACTACGCCACCGCGCGGCTGTGGGACGACGGGGTCATCGACCCCCTGGAGACCCGCCAGGTGCTGGGGCTCGCCCTGACCGCCTGTGCGAACGCGCCGCTGGGCGAGCCCGGCTTCGGCATCTTCCGTATGTGACCTGCGACCTGTGACGTGAGGACCCCCAAGATGTTCAGCACTGTCCTTGTGGCCAACCGGGGCGAGATCGCGGTCCGGGTCATCCGCACCCTGCGCGAGCTCGGCATCCGGTCGGTGGCCGTCTTCAGCGACGCCGACGCGGATGCCCGGCACGTGCGGGAGGCCGACACGGCCGTCCGGATCGGGCCCGCCGCCGCCGCCGAGAGCTACCTGTCCGTTGAGCGGCTGCTGGAGGCGGCCCGGCGGACCGGCGCCGAGGCCGTCCACCCCGGCTACGGCTTCCTCGCGGAGAACGCCGCGTTCGCGCAGGCCTGCACGGAGGCCGGGCTGGTCTTCATCGGCCCGCCCGCCTCCGCGATCTCCCTGATGGGCGACAAGATCCGGGCCAAGGAGACCGTCCGGGCGGCGGGCGTGCCCGTGGTCCCCGGCTCCTCGGGCAGCGGCCTGTCCGACGCCGAGCTCGCCGAGGCCGCCGAGAAGATCGGCATGCCGGTCCTGCTCAAGCCGTCCGCGGGCGGCGGCGGCAAGGGCATGCGGCTGGTGCGCGACGGGGCGGTGCTGGCGGAGGAGATCGCGGCGGCCCGCCGCGAGGCCCGCTCCTCCTTCGGCGACGACACCCTGCTCGTGGAGCGCTGGGTGGACCGGCCCCGCCACATCGAGATCCAGGTGATGGCCGACGCCCACGGCAACGTCGTCCACCTCGGCGAGCGCGAGTGCTCGCTCCAGCGGCGCCACCAGAAGGTCATCGAGGAGGCCCCGTCCGTCCTGCTGACCCCGCAGATCCGCGCCGCGATGGGCGCCGCGGCCGTCGAGGCCGCCCGCGCGTGCGGATACGTCGGCGCGGGCACCGTCGAGTTCATCGTCCCCGGCGGCGACCCCTCCTCCTACTACTTCATGGAGATGAACACCCGCCTCCAGGTCGAGCACCCGGTGACCGAGCTGGTCACCGGCCTGGACCTGGTCGAGCTCCAGCTGCGGGTGGCCGCGGGCGGCGAACTCGGCCTCACCCAGGACGACGTGCAGCTGACCGGGCACGCGATCGAGGCCCGTATCTGCGCGGAGGACCCGGCGCGCGGCTTCCTGCCGTCCGGCGGCACGGTCCTGGCGCTGTCGGAGCCGTCGGGGCGGACCGTGCGGACCGACTCCGGGCTGGCGGCCGGGGTGGACGTGGGCTCCACGTACGACCCGATGCTGTCGAAGGTGATCGCGTACGGGCCCGACCGGGCGGCGGCGCTGCGCGTCCTGCGCGGGGCGCTCGCGGACACGGTGATCCTGGGCGTGCAGACGAACGCCGGCTTCCTGCGCCGGCTGCTGGCCCACCCGGACGTGGTGTCCGGGAACATGGACACCGGGCTGGTCGAGCGCGACCTGCCGGGCCTCCTGCCGGACGGGGTCCCGGCCGAGGTGTACGCGGCCGCCGCCCTGCTGGCCCGCGAGCCCGCCCCGGACACGGCGGCCGGCCAGGGCTGGGCGGACCCCTTCTCGGCGGCCGACGGCTGGCGCCTCGGCGGCACCCCGGCCTGGACGGTCCACCACTTCCGCCTGCCCGGCCAGGACCCGGTCGCCGTCCGCACCCGCCGCCTGGGCGCGGAGCTGGAGATCGAGCACCCCGGCGGCGGGGGCGGCCCGGTTCGCGGCCGGATCGTCTCCCGCACCGCCGACCGGCTCACCGTCGAACTCGACCGCGCCACCCACACGTTCGGGCACGCCGCCTCCCCGGAGGGCGTCTGGCTCGGCCGCGACGGCGACAGCTGGCACGTCCAGCACCACGACCCCGTCGCGGCCGCGCTCGGCGGCCGCGGCCACGCCGGGGCCGACACGCTGGCCGCCCCGATGCCGGGCACCGTCACCGTCGTCAAGGTCGCGGTCGGCGACAAGGTCGCCGCCGGGCAGAGCCTGCTCGTCGTCGAGGCGATGAAGATGGAGCACGTCATCTCCGCGCCGCACGCCGGCACGGTCGCCGAGCTGGACGTCTCCCCCGGGACGACCGTCGCCATGGACCAGGTCCTGGCCGTCGTCACCCCCGACGAGGACGAGGAGGAGGGCGCGTGAACGGGCTCCCCATGGCCGTCCCGGCCCCCGGCCTGCCCGCCCGGGTGCGGATCCACGAGGTCGGCGCCCGCGACGGGCTGCAGAACGAGAAGACGGCCGTCCCCACCGGGGTGAAGGCCGAGTTCATCCGCCGCCTGGCCGCCGCCGGGCTGCGCACCGTCGAGGCGACGAGCTTCGTCCACCCCAAGTGGGTGCCGCAGCTCGCCGACGCCGAGCAGCTCTACCCGCAGCTCGCCGACCTCGCCGGGGCGGGCGTGCACCTGCCCGTGCTCGTGCCGAACGAACGCGGCCTGGACCGGGCGCTCGCCCTCGGCGCCGACCGGATCGCCGTCTTCGGCTCGGCGACCGAGACGTTCGCCCAGCGGAACCTCAACCGGACCGTCGCCGAGTCCCTCGCCATGTTCGAGCCCGTCGTGGCCCGGGCCAAGGAGGGCGGCGCGCACGTCCGCGGCTACCTGTCCATGTGCTTCGGCGACCCGTGGGAGGGGCCCGTACCCGTCGCGCAGGTCGTCGGCACGGCGAAGGCGCTGCTGGACCTCGGCTGCGACGAGCTGAGCCTCGGCGACACCATCGGCACCGCCACCCCCGGCCACGTGCGGTCCCTGCTCACCGCCCTCAACGGGGCGGGCGTGGCGACCGACCGGATCGGCGTGCACTTCCACGACACCTACGGCCAGGCCCTCGCCAACACCCTCGCCGCGCTGGAGCACGGGGTGGCCACCGTGGACGCCTCCGCGGGCGGCCTCGGCGGCTGCCCGTACGCGAAGAGCGCCACCGGAAACCTGGCCACCGAGGACCTGGTGTGGATGCTCGACGGCCTCGGCATCGAGACCGGGGTCGACCTGGCCGCCCTCACCGCCACGAGCGTGTGGATGGCCGAGCGGCTGGGGCGCCCCAGCCCCTCCCGCACCGTCCGCGCCCTCTCCCACAAGGAGTAAAGACCACATGTCCCTCGACCACCGCCTGACCCCCGAGCACGAGGAGCTCCGCCGCACGGTGGAGGCGTTCGCGCACGACGTCGTCGCGCCGAAGATCGGCGACTTCTACGAGCGGCACGAGTTCCCGTACGAGATCGTGCGCGAGATGGGCCGCATGGGCCTGTTCGGCCTGCCCTTCCCCGAGGAGTACGGCGGCATGGGCGGCGACTACCTCGCCCTCGGCATCGCCCTGGAGGAGCTGGCCCGCGTCGACTCCTCCGTCGCCATCACCCTGGAGGCGGGCGTCTCCCTGGGCGCGATGCCGCTGTACCTGTTCGGCTCCGAGGAGCAGAAGCGGCAGTGGCTGCCCAAGCTGTGCTCGGGCGAGGTGCTGGGCGCGTTCGGCCTGACCGAGCCGGGGGCCGGCTCGGACGCCGGCGGCACCCGCACCACGGCCGTCAAGGACGGCGGCGAGTGGGTGATCAACGGCTCCAAGTGCTTCATCACCAACTCGGGCACGGACATCACCGGCCTGGTCACCGTCACGGCCGTCACCGGCCGCAAGGACGACGGCCGCCCGGAGATCTCCTCCATCATCGTGCCGTCCGGCACCCCCGGCTTCACGGTGGCCGCCCCGTACTCCAAGGTCGGCTGGAACGCCTCCGACACCCGCGAGCTGTCCTTCGACGGGGTGCGGGTCCCGCTGGAGAACCTGGTCGGCGAGGAGGGCCGCGGCTACGCCCAGTTCCTGCGCATCCTCGACGAGGGCCGCATCGCGATCTCGGCGCTGGCCACGGGCCTGGCGCAGGGCTGTGTGGACGAGTCGGTGAAGTACGCGAAGGAGCGGCAGGCCTTCGGCCGGCCCATCGGGGACAACCAGGCCATCCAGTTCAAGCTGGCCGACATGGAGATGCGCGCCCACATGGCCCGGGTGGGCTGGCGCGACGCCGCGTCCCGGCTGGTGAACGGGGAGCCGTTCAAGAAGGAGGCGGCCATCGCGAAGCTGTACTCCTCGACGGTCGCCGTCGACAACGCGCGGGACGCCACGCAGATCCACGGCGGCTACGGGTTCATGAACGAGTACCCGGTGGCCCGCATGTGGCGCGACTCCAAGATCCTGGAGATCGGGGAGGGCACGAGCGAGGTGCAGCGGATGCTCATCGCGCGCGAGCTGGGCTTCGCCGGCTGACGCGCGGACACACCGGAGGCCGGGGGCCGGCGCGGGGGAACGATCCCGCGCCGGCCCCCGGCCTTTCGCGTCACGGCCGTTCGGTTTCTGCCGAATTGCCGGGTCCGCAGGGGAACGGCTTTTCCCATGCGGAGCCGACGGGGCGGCAGTTCGCCATGCCCGCAGGGCATTTCACCGAAAGGGCGGATCGCGGAAGGTCTCCCGGAGATCACGATTGGCGCTCGGGCGGACACCCGGCCTTGCATCCCCGCCGAAGACCCCTTTAGGTTAGGCTTACCTTCCCCACCGAACGGCCCGTTTCGGCCGCCCGGAACGTATGAAAGCAGACACCGACATGCCCAAGTCCCGTACCTCCTACCTCACCCGCCGCGGCCTCGTCGCCGCCGGCGGTGCCCTCGGCCTCGTCGCGGCGCTGACCGCGTGCGGCGGCACCGACAAGGCGAAGAGCGGCGGCGACGCGGACAGGGGCGCCGCGGCGTCGGGCGCCTGGACCTTCAAGGACGACCTGGGCAAGGACGTCAGCCTGAAGGCCGCCCCGAAGAACGTCGTGGCCTACACCGGCACCGCGGCCGCGCTGTACGACTACGGCGTCTCGGTCAAGGGCGTCTTCGGCCCGACCAAGACCGCCGACGGCAAGCCCGACGCGACCGCCGGCTCGATGGACATCTCCAAGGTCGAGATCCTCGGCAACGTCTACGACGAGTTCAACGTCGAGAAGTACGCCTCCCTGGCCCCCGAGCTGCTCGTCACCAACACCTGGGACGGCACCTACTGGTACGTGCCGGAGGCCTCCAAGGACAAGATCCTGGCCCTGGCCCCGGCCGCCGCGATCGGCGTGGGCGGCGACGCCTCCATGGACAAGTCCCTGGCCCGCACCGCCGACCTGGCGAAGGCCCTGGGCGCCGACCTGAACAGCAAGAAGGTCACCGACGCCAAGGCCCGCTTCGAGGCCGCCGCCGGCAAGGTCCGCGAGGCCACCAAGGCCAACCCGGGCATCAAGGTGCTCGTCGGCTCCGGCTCCGACGCGCTGTTCTACGTCTCCACCCCGAAGACCTCCGCCGACCTGAAGTACTTCGAGACCCTCGGCGTCGAGTTCGTCAGCCCCGAGCAGGACAAGCTCGACCAGGGCGGCTTCTTCGAGAGCCTCAGCTGGGAGAACGCCGGCAAGTACAAGGCCGACCTCGTCCTCCTCGACAACCGCACGGGCACCCTCCAGCCCGACGCCCTGAAGGCCAAGCCGACCTGGAACGAGCTGCCCGCCGTCAAGGCCGGCCAGGTCGCCCCGCGCGTGACCGAGCCGATCTACTCCTACGAGAAGTGCGCCCAGGTCCTCGAGGACCTCGCCAAGGCCATCCAGAACGCCAAGAAGGTCGGCTAAGGCTCCGGCCGGCCCCGCGGCCGGCCCGCACGAACGGGGACCCGGGCCCGGGGGGGGGGGGGGGGGGGGGGGGGGGGGGAGGGGGGGGAGGAGGGGCACCCTTCCCCGGGGGCCGCCCTCCCCCTCCTCCGT
>NZ_JBVIGV010000003.1:0-54455 GCF_055570615.1 Streptomyces sp. NPDC031121 | reverse complement strand
AATTACCCCCAAAACTACAAGAGGGTCGTCGGGGTTTCCGCCTGCCCCCGCTCCCGGCCAACAGGAGTGGGCACCCGCGCCCGTGGCAGACACTGCGGCCCCTCGGCCCTGACGCGGCACGGCCGCACCCATCCGGCGCCGGACCCCGCTGACCCGCGGTCCGGCGCCCGCCCGACACCCAGGGGGGATCCACCCGCATGTCCGACTCCGCGTCCGGCACCGCGACCGCGCCCGCACCCGAGGCCGCAGCCGCCCACTTCCGCTTCTTCACCCCGGAAGTGCTCCGCACCCGCCGCCTCGGCCACTCCTTCCTGCGGGTCACCTTCGGCGGCGCGGGCCTGGCGGGCTTCCGCTCGGGAGGCTTCGACCAGAGCCTCTCGCTCTTCCTGCCGCCCGCCCACCGGGAGCACACCGAACTGCCCTCCACCGCCGAGGACACCTGGTTCGCCGCCTGGCGCGGGATGCCCGACGAAGAGCGGCCGGTCATGCGCTCGTACACGGTCCGCGAGCAGCGCGACACGGACGGCGGCGCGGTCGAGGTGGACATCGACTTCGTGCTGCACGGCGACTCCTCCCCCGCCTCCGCCTGGGCCGGCCGGGCCGCCGCCGGCCGCCGGATCCTGGCGATCGGCCCGACGGTGGCCGGCAACAAGTCCGTCCGCTTCCAGCCGCCGGCGGGCACGGACGCGCTGGTGATGTACGCGGACGAGACCGCGCTCCCCGCGGCCGCCGCCGTCCTGGAACGCCAGGCTCCGGGCATGCGGGTGCGGGCGTTCTTCGAGGTCCCGCACGCCGACGACCGGCTCGACCTGGAGACCGCGGCCGACGCGGAGATCACCTGGATCGTGCGCGGGGCCGGCCCCGGCCGGGCCGGGCGCGCCGTGGAGGCGGTGCGGGCCGCCGAACTGCCGCAGGCGCAGCGCCCGTACGGCTGGCTCGCGGGCGAGGCCGGCACGGTCCGGGCCGTCCGCCGCCACCTCGTGCAGGAGCGCTCCCTCGACCGGCGCGCGGTGCGCTTCACCGGCTACTGGCGCCTGGGCGCCAGCGAGGAGCAGCTGCTCGCCGAGGCGTACGCGGGCAAGGCGGCCAGCGAGGACCCCGCCTCCGAGCTGTAGGGCCGGGGACGGCCGCACCGGCGGTTTCCGGCCAACAGCCGCACGGTACGGCCCCCTTGGCGCGGTGGTGGACCGCCCGCCGACGGCTCCCGGGCTCCGGCTCCAGCGTCTCGCAAGCCGCCCGATACCCCGTCACCAGCGTTTTCGTTGCCGTCCCACCAGCGGCCTCGACAACCCTTCAGGTCAAGGGCCTTGGTCGACTCCGGCTGGGGCCCACCTCCATTTGGCTCAATAATTAGGTTAGGCTAACCTAAGGCCTGCACCTGATCACCCCCTCTTCCCCTGCCCCGGAGGAAAGTTGATGCGCTCGCATCTCCTGAATGAGACGACCGCGGAGCTCTACCGGCGTTCCGTCACCGAGGGCGTCGAGCGCGTCGCCGCGAAACTCGCGTCCACCCAGCGGCCCCACACCGGGATATCCGTCGACGAACTCGCACCGGTGGTCAACGGAATCGACCTGGACCGGCCGCTGGAGGACCCGGCCGCCGTCCTGGACGAGCTGGAAGAGGTCTACCTGCGCGACGCGGTGTACTTCCACCACCCGCGCTACCTGGGCCACCTCAACTGCCCGGTCGTCATCCCCGCCGTCCTCGGCGAGGCGGTCCTCTCCGCCGTCAACTCCTCCCTGGACACCTGGGACCAGTCCATCGGCGGCACGCTCATCGAGCGCCGCCTCATCGACTGGACCGCGGCCCGCATCGGCCTCGGCCCGGACGCGGACGGCATCTTCACCTCAGGCGGCAGCCAGTCCAACTTCCACTCCCTGCTGCTCGCCCGCGACGAGGCCTGCCGCAAGGCCATGCAGGCCGCCGAGCGCCCCCTCGCCAAGTCCGAGGTCCTGCCCCGCCTGCGCATCTTCACCTCCGAGGCCAGCCACTTCAGCGTCAAGAAGTCGGCCGCCATGCTCGGCATGGGCTACGAGGCCGTCATCGCCGTCCCCGTCGACCGCAACCGCCGCATGGACACCTCCGTCCTCGCGCTGGAGCTGGAGGAGTGCGCGGCCGAGGGCCTCATCCCGATGGCCGTCGTCGCCACCGCCGGCACCACCGACTTCGGGTCCATCGACCCGCTCCCGGAGATAGCCCGCCTGGCCGCCGAGCACGGCACGTGGATGCACGTGGACGCCGCCTACGGCTGCGGACTGCTGGTCTCCCCCACCCGCCGGCACCTCCTCGACGGCATCGAGCACGCCGACTCGGTCACGGTCGACTACCACAAGTCCTTCTTCCAGCCCGTCAGCTCCAGCGCGATGCTGGTCCGCGACCGCGACACCCTGAAGCACGCCACGTACCACGCGGACTACCTCAACCCGCGCCGCATGGCCGAGGAGCGGATCCCGAACCAGGTCGACAAGTCCATCCAGACCACGCGCCGCTTCGACGCCCTCAAGCTCTGGATGACCCTGCGCACCATGGGCGCCGACGGCATCGGCTCGCTCTTCGACGAGGTCGTCGACCTGGCCGCCGCCGGCTGGGACATCATCGAGGCCGACCCCCGCTACGAGGTCGTCGTCCGGCCGCAGATCTCCACCCTGGTCTTCCGCTACGTCCCCGCGGACGACGTGCGCCCCGACCTCGTCGACGAGGCCAACCTGCACGCCCGCAAGGCCCTGTTCGCCTCCGGCGAGGCCGTCGTCGCCGGCACCAAGGTCGACGGCAGGCAGTACCTGAAGTTCACCCTCCTCAACCCGCAGACCACCACGGCCGACATCGCGGCCGTGCTCGACCTCCTCGCGTCCCACGCCGAGCAGTATCTGGGAGAATCCCTTGCAGTCGTCTCGTGAGCCCCGTGACCCCCGCCGGCCCCTCGACTTCATCGGTGTCGGCCTCGGTCCCTTCAACCTGGGACTCGCCTGCCTGACCGCCCCGATCGACGAGCTCGACAGCCTCTTCATCGAGACGAAGCCGCACTTCGAGTGGCACGCGGGCATGTTCCTGGACGGCGCGCACCTGCAGACGCCGTTCATGTCGGACCTGGTCACCCTCGCCGACCCGACCTCGCCGTTCTCGTTCCTGAACTACCTCAAGGACCAGGACCGGCTGTACTCCTTCTATATCCGGGAGAACTTCTACCCGCTGCGGACCGAGTACAACGACTACTGCCGCTGGGCCGCCGACCGCCTGGAGAACGTGCAGTTCTCCACCTCCGTCACCGAGGTCTCCTACGACGAGCGGGCCGGCCTGTACGAGGTCCGCACCGACCGCGGCGAGACCCACCTGGCCCGCCGCCTGGTCCTCGGCACCGGCACCACCCCGTACGTCCCGGCGGCCTGCTCCGGCCTGGGCGGGGACTTCTTCCACAACTCCGCCTACATGGAGAACAAGGCGGAGCTGCAGAAGAAGAAGTCGATCACCCTGGTGGGCTCCGGGCAGAGCGCCGCGGAGATCTACTACGACCTGCTCTCCGAGATCGACGTCCACGGCTACCAGCTCAACTGGGTGACCCGCTCCCCGCGGTTCTTCCCGCTGGAGTACACCAAGCTCACGCTGGAGATGACCTCCCCGGAGTACGTGGACTACTTCCACGCCCTGCCCGAGGAGACCCGCTACCGGCTGGAGACGCAGCAGAAGAACCTCTTCAAGGGCATCGACGGCGAGCTCATCAACGCCATCTTCGACCTGCTCTACCAGAAGAAGGTCACCATGCCGGGCCCCGTCCCGACCACGCTGATGACCAACACCGCGCTGAACTCGGCCGCCTACGACACCACCGCGGGCACCTACACGCTGGGCCTGCGCCAGGAGGAGCAGGAGCGCGACTTCTCCCTCGCCACGGACGGCCTCGTCCTCGCGACGGGCTACAGGTTCGTCCTGCCCGAGTTCCTCGCCCCGATCCGCGACCGCATCAACTTCGACGGCCACGGCCGCCCCGACGCGGCCCGCAACTACACGATCGACACGGCCGGCCGCGAGATCTTCCTCCAGAACGGCACCGTCCACAACCACTCGATCACCTCGCCGGACCTGGGCATGGCCGCGTACCGCAACGCGTACATCGTCAAGGAGCTGCTCGGCCGCGAGTACTACAAGGTCGAGAAGTCCATCGCGTTCCAGCAGTTCGCCGCCCCGGAAGGCGTGCCCGCATGAGCACCACCACCGAAACCCTGTACGCCCGCACGGACGCCGCCCTCGGCTCCTTCGCGATCCGCGCCATGGACCCGCTGACCGACGCCGAACTGCTCCACGGGTGGGTCACCCACCCGAAGGCGGCGTTCTGGATGATGCAGGACGCCTCCCTGCCCGACGTCGAGCGCGAGTACATGAAGATCGCGGCGGCCGAGCACCACGACGCGTTCATCGGCCTGCACGAGGGCCGGCCCGCGTTCCTCATGGAGCGCTACGACCCGAGCCGGCTGGAGCTGGTCGGCCTGTACGACGCCGAGCCCGGCGACGTCGGCATGCACTTCCTCGTCGCGCCCAGCGACACGCCCCTGCACGGCTTCACCCGCGCCGTGATCACCACGGTCATGGCAGCGCTGTTCGCCGACCCGGCCGTCCGCCGCGTCGTCGTCGAGCCCGACGTCGGCAACAAGGCCGTGCACGCCCTGAACGAGGCCGTCGGCTTCGTCCCGGAGCGCCCCGTGCAGAAGCCGGAGAAGACCGCCCTCCTCAGCTTCTGCACCCGCGAACAGTTCGAAGCCGCCACCGGCCTGACCACGGGAGCGTCGATATGAGCCTCGCCGACGCGATCTCCCACCTCTCCCCCGAGCTGTGGGCCCGCGCCAACCGCGCACTGGTCCGCAAGGCCCTGGCGGAGTTCTCCCACGAGCGCCTGCTGACCCCCCAGCCCCTGGAGGACGGCTCCGGCTACCGGGTCCTCAGCGACGACGGCACGGTGGAGTACCGCTTCCGCGCCGTCCGGCACGCCCTGGACCACTGGGTCGTGGACGAGGCCTCCATCGTCCGCCTGAAGGACGGCGCCGAGGCCGAGCCGGACGCCCTCGACTTCCACATCGAGATGCGCGGGGCGCTCGGCCTGAGCGACGAGGTCCTGCCGGTCTACCTGGAGGAGATCTCCTCCACGCTGGCGGGCACGGGCTTCAAGTACACCAAGCCGCAGGTGCCGGCCGCGGTCCTCGCGAAGTCCTCGTTCCAGGACATCGAGACGGGCATGACGGAGGGCCACCCCTGCTTCGTCGCCAACAACGGCCGCCTCGGCTTCGGCGTGCACGAGTTCCGCTCGTACGCGCCGGAGGCGGCGAGCCCGGTCCACCTGGTGTGGGTGGCCGCCCGCAAGGACGTCTCCACCTTCACGGCCGGCGCCGGCCTGGACCACGACTCGTTCATGCGCGCCGAGCTGGGCGAGGAGGCCCTCGCCGGATTCGAGGCGAAGATGGCCTCGCTCGGCCTGGACCTGGCGGACTACCACCTGCTGCCGATCCACCCCTGGCAGTGGTGGAACAAGACGACCGTCACCTTCGCCGCGGAGATCGCCAACCGCCGCCTGGTGCTGCTCGGCGAGGGCGCGGACGCCTACCTGGCGCAGCAGTCCATCCGCACCTTCTTCAACACGAGCGCCCCCGAGAAGCACTACGTCAAGACGGCGATCTCGGTGCTGAACATGGGCTTCATGCGCGGCCTGTCCGCGGCGTACATGGAGGCCACCCCGGCCATCAACGACTGGCTGCACCGCCTGATCGAAAGCGACGAGGTGCTGCGGTCCGTCGACTTCTCGATCATCCGCGAGCGGGCGGCGATCGGCTACCACCACCGCCAGTACGAGCGGGCCACCGACCGGTACTCCCCGTACCGGAAGATGCTGGCCGCGCTGTGGCGCGAGTCGCCGGTGGGCTCGCTGAAGGAGGGCGAGCGGCTGGCCACGATGGCCTCGCTGCTGCACGTGGACGCCGAGGGCAGGTCGTTCGCCGCCGCGCTGATCGAGGAGTCGGGGCTGAGTCCGGCCGAGTGGCTGCGCCACTACCTGCGCGCCTACCTGGTGCCGCTGCTGCACTGCTTCTACCAGTACGACCTCGCGTACATGCCGCACGGCGAGAACACCATCCTCGTCATCGAGGGCGGCGTGGTGAAGCGGGCGATCTTCAAGGACATCGCCGAGGAGATCGTCGTCATGGACCCGGACGCGGTCCTGCCGCCGGCGGTCGAGCGGATCCGGGCGGACGTCCCGGAGGACATGAAGCTGCTGTCGATCTTCACGGACGTCTTCGACTGCTTCTTCCGCTTCCTGGGCTCGATCCTCGCAACCGAGGGCGTCTGCGACGAGGACACGTTCTGGAAGGCCGTCGCCGACTGCGGCCACGCCTACCAGGAGTCGATGCCGCAGCTCGCCGAGCGCTTCGCGCAGTACGACCTGTTCGCCCCGGAGTTCCAGCTGTCCTGCCTGAACCGGCTCCAGCTGCGCAACAACAAGCAGATGGTCGACCTGGCCGACCCGTCGGCCGCCCTGCAGCTGGTCGGCACCCTGCAGAACCCCGTCGCGCCCTTCGCGCGGCGGTAGGCACGGGGCGGGCCGGTGCGCGACGACGGTCCCTCGCACACCGGCCCGCTCCTCCGCCCCCTCTACTGCCGTGCCTGCCAGGGCACGTCCGGCGCGCGGTGGTAGCCGATGCCCTGCGCCTCCATGCGCGGCGCCTGCGCGGCCAGCCGCGGCCCGTACTCCGCCCAGTCGGGCGGCCTCCGGCTCCAGCCGAGCTCGGCCAGGCCCAGCACCCGCGGGAACGCCATGTACTCCAGGTCCTCGCGCGTCGCGACGGTCTCCGTCCACAGCGGCGCCTCGACCCCCAGCACCGCCTCGGCCGGCAGCCCGGCCAGGTACGCCCCGGGGTCCCACTCGCAGGCCCGGCGCACCGGCACGTAGCCCGCCCAGGACAGGCCGGGCTTCGTCGCCGCGTCGTACTTCATGTCGAGGTAGAGCCGGTCCGCCGGTGACAGGATCACCGGGTGGCCCGCCTTCGCGGCGGCCGCGACCTGCGCCTTCTCCGCCGCGCCGGTCCGGTCGTGGCCCCAGTACTGGAGCACCGCCCCCGGCGCCGGCCGCGCCCCGGCCAGCTGGTGCCAGGCCACCACCGTCTTGCCGTGCCGGGCCACCGCCTGCTGCGCCCGGTCCATGAACGCCGCGTAGTCCGCGGCCGGGGTGGCGGACGCCTCGTCGCCCCCGATGTGCAGGTAGCGGCCGGGCGTGAGCGCGGCCACCTCGGCGAGGACGTCCTCGACGAAGTCGTAGGTCCGCTCGCTGCCGGTGCACAGCGAGCTGAAGCCGACCTTGGTGCCGGTGTAGCGCGGGGGCGCCTTCCCGTCGCAGTTCAGCTCCGCATAGGAGGCGAGCGCGGCGTTGACGTGCCCCGGCATGTCGATCTCCGGGACGACCTCGACGTACCGCTCGGCCGCGTACCGCACCAGGTCGCGGTACTCGTCCTTCGTCCAGTACCCGCCGGGCCCGCCTCCGACCTCGCTGCCGCCGCCGTACTCGGCCAGCCGCGGCCAGGAGTCGATCGCGATCCGCCAGCCCTGGTCGTCGGTCAGGTGCAGGTGGAGGGCGTTCACCTTGTACTGGGCGAGCTGGTCGACGTACTGCTTGACCTGCTCGGTGGTGAAGAAGTGCCGGGCGATGTCGAGCATCGCCCCGCGGTAGGCGAACCGGGGCGCGTCGGTGACCGTGCCGCCCGGGACGGTGCCGGCTCCGGCGGGGGGCAGCAGCTGGCGGAGCGTCTGCCCTGCGTGGAAGAGGCCGGCCGGGGTGCGGGCGGTGAGGGTGACGGCGCGCGGGCCGGACTCCAGCCGGTAGCCCTCGTGGCCGAGGTACGGGGCCGCGGTGTCGAGCCGCAGCTCGATCCCGCCGCCTCCGGGGGCGTCCACGACGGGCAGCGGCAGCCCGGTGGTGCCGCGGAGCTGCCCGGCGAGGAGTTCCCCGACCCGGCGGACCTCCGCGCCGCCGGTGCGGCCGGTCCGGATGACGGTGCCGGGCCCGAGGACGTGGCCGGATCCGGCCGCCCTGACGGATGCCGGGGCGGGCAGGAGCTGCCCGAAGCCGGCGGGTGCGGCGGGCCGGGGGCCGAGGGGTTTCGCGTCGTCGCCGCGGGCGGTGGCGCAGGAGGCGACCGAGGCCAGGAGGAGGAGGGTGCCGAGCGTGCGTCGCAGGACTCTCATGGCCCAGGTATAGGCCAACTCGCGTGCGGGGGGCGGTGCGAGAATCGCAGGATGGCGGAAATCATCCAGAAGGACGGCACGTGGGGTTTCGACGGGGACGCGGTGCGGATCGTGCCCGGGCGGGACAAGGGGGTGGGCCTGCTGCGCCAGACCCTCGGCGAGGTGGTCGTGCCGCTGCGCGCCATCGCCGGGATCAGCTTCGAGCCGGGCCGCAAGGCGGGCCGGCTCAGGCTGCGCCTGCGTGACGGGGCGTGTCCGCTGCTCCAGGTGACCGGGGGGCGGCTGCCGGAGGCCTCGGACCCGTACCGGCTGGCGGTGGAGTCGGACCGGGCGGGCGTGGCCGAGTACTTCGTGGACGAGGTGCGCAACGCGCTGCTGCTGGAGCAGGTGGAGTCGGGTCCGGTGGAGGCGTACCTGCTGCCGGGTCCGGCGGTGCCGATCACGGTCGCGGCGGGCGACGGCGCGGTGGCCTTCGACGGCGACCGGGTGGGCCTGGACTGGAACTGGACGACGGAGGAGGCGAAGAGCTCCGGGGGTCCGCGGGAGTTCCGGGTGGCGGATCTGCGGGCGGTGGAGTGGTCGCCGTCGAAGGGCCTGGACAACGGGTGGATCCGGTTCACGCCGGCCGGGGCGCCGCCGGCGCCCGCGCCCAAGTACGACCCGTACACGGTGGAGCTGTTCGGGTTCCGGAAGGACCCGCTGATGGCGCTCGTCGCGGCGGCGGTGGCGGTGCGGATGCCGCACCCTGCGGCCGTGCGGGAGCAGGTCCCCGCGGCGGCGGCCGCGGCGCCGGAGCTCGCGGCGGGGGCGCCGGAGCCGTCGGGGCCGGAGGACCACGACGCGCTGCTGCGCCGGCTGCGGGAGCTGGGCGATCTGCACCAGTCGGGGATCCTGACGGCGGACGAGTTCACCGCAGCCAAGCAGGCCGTTTTGCGCCGTTTCTGACCGCTTCCGTAGCGGATCGACGCATTCCGCTGGTCCAGACCAGCAAGATCCTGCCCGGTTTCGGGCAGGATCTTTGCGTTCCCGCACTTCTCCCGTCAATATCTACGAGTGCTCGACCGCCGCCCGTCCTACGACGACCTCGTCGACCACCTGGTACGCAGCACCTCGCTCCAGCGAGGGGAGGCCGCCCGGGTGGTGCTCGACGTGCTCGCGTACTTCGACGAGACCACCGAGGAGTTCGTCCGCCGCAGGCACCGCGAGCTCCAGGCCGGCGGGGCGGTCAATGCCGAGATCTTCGAACGGATCGCGGCCGAGCTGCCGCACCGCGCGGTGGCACCGCCGGAGCTGTCGCTGCGGCAGCTGCGGCGCATCGTCTACGGCTGAGCGCCGCGGCACGGCACGGCACGGCACGGCACGGGCAATCCGAACCTCAGGAGGGGCAGTACTTCATGTGCGGAATCGTGGGATACATCGGCAAGCGCGACGTCGCGCCGCTGCTGCTGGAGGGGCTCCAGCGACTGGAGTACCGCGGGTACGACTCGGCGGGCATCGTCGTCAACAGCCCGAAGTCCACGGCGCTCAAGGTCGTCAAGGCCAAGGGCCGCGTCCGTGAGCTGGAGAGCCGGGTCCCCAAGCGCTTCGCCGGCACCACCGGCATCGCGCACACCCGCTGGGCCACCCACGGCGCCCCGAGCGACATCAACTCCCACCCGCACCTGGACGCGGAGAACAAGGTCGCCGTCGTCCACAACGGCATCGTCGACAACGCCGCCGAGCTCCGCGCCAAGCTGGAGTCCGAGGGTGTGGTCTTCGTCTCGGAGACCGACACCGAGGTCATCGTCCACCTGATCGCCCGCTCCCAGGCCGAGAGCCTGGAGGAGAAGGTCCGCGAGGCCGTCAAGGCGATCGAGGGCACCTACGGCATCGCCGTGATGCACGCCGACTTCGCCGACCGCATCGTCGTCGCCCGCAACGGCTCGCCGGTCGTCCTCGGCATCGGCGAGAAGGAGATGTTCGTCGCCTCCGACGTCGCTGCGCTCGTCGCCCACACCCGCCAGGTCGTCACCCTCGACGACGGCGAGATGGCGACGCTGAAGGCCGACGACTTCCGCACCTACACGACCTCCGGCGCGACCACCACCGCCACCCCGGAGACCGTCGAGTGGGAGGCCGCCTCCTACGACATGGGCGGCCACGACACCTACATGCACAAGGAGATCAGCGAGCAGCCCGACGCGGTCGACCGCGTCCTGCGCGGCCGCATCGACGACCGCTTCTCCACCGTGCACCTCGGCGGCCTGAACCTCGACCCGCGCGAGGCCCGCGGCATCCGCCGCGTCAAGATCCTGGGCTGCGGCACCTCGTACCACGCGGGCATGATCGGCGCGAGCCTGATCGAGGGCATGGCCCGCATCCCGGCGGACGCCGAGCCGGCCTCCGAGTTCCGCTACCGCAACCCGGTCGTGGACCCCGACACCCTCTACATCGCCGTCTCCCAGTCCGGCGAGACCTACGACGTGCTGGCCGCCGTCCAGGAGCTCAAGCGCAAGGGCGCCCGCGTCCTCGGCGTCGTCAACGTGGTCGGCTCCGCCATCGCCCGCGAGGCCGACGGCGGCGTGTACGTGCACGCCGGCCCCGAGGTCTGCGTCGTCTCCACCAAGTGCTTCACCAACACGGTCGTGGCGTTCGCGCTGCTCGCCGTGCACCTCGGCCGGATCCGCGACCTGTCCGTCACCGACGGCAAGCGGATCATCGAGGGCCTGCGCCGCCTGCCCGCCCAGATCGAGGAGATCCTCAAGGGCGAGGAGGACATCAAGGAGCTGGCCGCCCAGTACGCCGACGCCAAGTCGATGATGTTCATCGGCCGCGTCCGCGGCTACCCGGTCGCGCTGGAGGCCTCCCTGAAGCTCAAGGAGATCTCCTACATCCACGCCGAGGCCTACCCGGCCTCCGAGCTCAAGCACGGCCCCCTCGCCCTGATCGAGCCGGCCATGCCGACGGTCGCGATCGTCCCCGACGACGACCTGCTGGAGAAGAACCGCGCGGCCCTGGAGGAGATCAAGGCCCGCAGCGGCCGCATCCTCGCCGTCGCGCACCGCGAGCAGGAGAAGGCCGACCACACCATCATCGTCCCGAAGAACGAGGACGAGCTGGACCCGATCCTGATGGGCATCCCGCTCCAGCTGCTGGCCTACCACACCGCCCTGGCCCTGGGCCGGGACATCGACAAGCCGCGCAACCTGGCGAAGTCCGTCACCGTCGAGTAGCAGCGGGCGGCCGCGCCGCCCCGCCGAACGGCCGAACGGCCCCCGGTCCGAGGACCGGGGGCCGTTCGCGTGCCCGCGCCGCCTTCCCGTGCGGCGCCGCGTGGCGGGACGGCGCCGAGCGGGTCAGCCCGCGGCGGCCGCGCTCCTGCGGCCGGAGGCCCGGCCGAGCGCGGTCGGCCAGTTGGCCAGCCCCGCCGTCGCGCCGTACCAGGCCATCAGCCCGGAGACGGCGGCCACCCAGCCGGCGGCCTTGCCCAGCCCGCCGCTGCCGGCGAGGGTCGCCACGGCGAGGAGGACGAGGGAGAGGGTGAGCAGGGCGTAGGCGCCCTGGCCGAACAGCCCGCCGGGTGCGCCCAGGGTGAGGGCCAGCGCGAGCAGGGCGAAGAGGAGCAGGAACAGGCCGGCGGCGTTGGCCGAGGCCTTTCCGTCGGCCCCGTGGGCCCACGT
Organism: Streptomyces sp. NPDC031121; assembly: GCF_055570615.1. NCBI lineage: Bacteria > Bacillati > Actinomycetota > Actinomycetes > Kitasatosporales > Streptomycetaceae > Streptomyces > Streptomyces sp. NPDC031121. Next base: position 42,578 of record NZ_JBVIGV010000003.1, on the reverse strand, counting down.
GAACCAGAAGGCGCCGAGGCCCGCGAACGCCGTGCCGTTGAAGCCGTTGCCGCCGCGGTACTCCAGGAGTCCGAGGACGAACAGGGCGAGGCCGCCGACATAGGTCGCGAGCGAGACGGAGTCGGCCGCGGACACCCCGCCGACGATGCCGGTGTGTCCGATTCCGAACGCGAGAAGGGTGAGACCCAGGGCCATGTTCCCGAGGGTCGAGGTGGAGGCCGTGCTTCCCGCAGAGACACCGTTGTCCACGGCGGGCTCCCTTCGATCTGCAGTTGTTGCTGCGTCCCAGCAGCATTTATCTACCCTTTACAGGGGTGCACAACCGCACAATCGACACCTGCGTGATTACGGAATGACAACGACCGGTCGCTGTGCGCGCTTGGCCAGCCGGCCCGCGACCGACCCGAAGATCCGGCCCAAGATCCCGTGCGTGGAACCGACCACGATGGCGTCCGCCGAGTACTCCCGGCCGACCTCCTCCAGCTCGTGGCAGATGTCGCCGCCCCGCTCGACGAGGATCCACGGCACCTCGGCCAGGTAGTCGGCGCACGCCAGCTCCAGGCCCAGCACCTCGGTGCGGTGGTCCGGCACGTCGACGAAGACGGGCGGCTCGCAGCCGGCCCAGACGGTGGTCGGCAGCCGGTTCGCCACGTGCACGATGATCAGGCCGGAGCCGGAGCGCCGTGCCATGCCGATCGCGTACGCCAGGGCGCGCTCGCTGGAGGTGGAGCCGTCGAAGCCGACCACCACGCCGTGGCGGAAGGCCGGGTCGCAGGGATGGCGTGCCTCGTCCGCCGCGCGCACGTCGCTCGGCACGTGGTCGGCGAGCGGCTTGCGCTTGCGGTCCGCGGGTTCGGGGAGTTCGTGACCGGCCATGGGTGTCTCGGCGAAGAGGTCCTCGGGCGAAGGGACAAGACGACGGGGCGGCATTGGGTGAGATCGACGACGCAGGGTGACGGAGCTCTGTCCGGGAAGCATCTTCCCAAGCCCTTACCCCTCAGGGTACGGCGACACTCCTGTCCTGCACAGGGCATGCAGCACTTGGAGAGCGTCCCAGGGAGCATGCCGGAGGCGGGCCTCCTTGGCAATGGCCGCTGGCCCCTACAGCCAGTGACGAGCGGGCCCGGGAGCCACCCGTGCGCGCAGTGACCGAGCCCCGCCGGACGCCGTTGGACAGGCGTCCGACCGTCCGCGAAGTGCCCGCAGGGAGCCCGCCGTGCCCGGCCATCCGGTTCCGCCCGCCCAGCCCGCCGAGCCGGCGCCCCCCGGCCCGTACGCCGACCCGTACGCCGGTGCGCCCCGGCGCTCCGCGGGCACCGCGGTTCACCCGTCCGTGCGGTCCGCGCGCCGCCGGCACGACGATCCCGCGGGTGACGTGGTGCGCTGGGCGGTCTTCAGCTGCCTGCTCGTCCCCGTCGTCCTCGTCGTGTACGGGACCTCCTTCGGCGGGGCCGCGGTGGCGACGCTGGGGCTGGCGGCGGTCACCGCCGTGTGCCGGGTGATGCTCCGCCGGTCCGAGCGGGCGGGGCGGGCCGCCGCGCTCGTCCCGGCGCGGGAGCGGGCGGCCTCCGGGCGCCGCCGGCGGCACTCGCGGTCGGCGGTCCCGGCCCGCGGCGGCGGCCGGCACAGCTGTGCGGGATCCGGCGGGGGCGCCCCGCGGGACTGACCGGTTCGCACAACCACACCCGCATGATTTCAGCCAACTTCCCGGAAGGTCCGCCCCCTTGCCGGAATGCCCCGCCCCGCCCCCCACCACCAGCGACGACGGGCGCCGAGGGCCCGGAAGACCCGATGAGTACCGGCCACGGCCGAATCCAGGACCCCCTGATCCGGTAGCGGAGCGGAACGGTTCCTGATCGAATGCTTTTCGCCAAGTTGCCAAGTCGACATAGCGCTGCGTGCTGAACTTGTCACGCCGACACCAGTGGACGCAGTAGATTCGATCATGTTTTACGGCGGGGGATCCACGTGCAAGGCCGAGGGGAAACGTGCAGGTGCGACCAGACCAAGGAGTCGCGACACCCAAGGGGGGCTTAGCCATGAGCCAGGATTCCACCGCCGTCGTCGCTGACGCCGGCAGGAAGCTCGCGGGGCGTCGCCGCAGGGAGATCGTCGCGGTGCTGCTGTTCAGCGGCGGACCGATCTTCGAGAGCTCCATTCCACTCTCCGTGTTCGGCATCGACCGGCAGGACGCGGGAGTTCCACGCTACCGACTGCTCGTGTGCGCCGGTGAGGACGGTCCGCTGCGGACCACCGGAGGACTCGAACTGACCGCGCCGTACGGCCTGGAGGCGATCGCCCGTGCGGGCACCGTCGTCGTCCCGGCCTGGCGCTCCATCACTTCGCCGCCGCCGCCGGAGGCACTGGACGCCCTGCGTCTGGCGCACGAGGAGGGGGCCCGGATCGTCGGACTGTGCACGGGTGCCTTCGTGCTCGCCGCCGCCGGCCTCCTGGACGGGCGGCCCGCGACGACGCACTGGATGTACGCGCCGACGCTGGCCAAGCGGTACCCGTCCGTCCACGTCGACCCGCGCGAGCTGTTCGTCGACGACGGCGACGTCCTCACCTCCGCGGGCACCGCGGCCGGAATCGACCTGTGCCTGCACATCGTGCGCACCGACCACGGCAGCGAGGCGGCAGGGGCACTGGCCCGCCGGCTCGTGGTCCCGCCGCGGCGCACCGGGGGCCAGGAGCGCTACCTCGACCGGTCCCTGCCGGAGGAGATCGGCGCCGACCCGCTGGCCGAGGTCGTCGCCTGGGCGCTGGAGCACCTCCACGAGCAGTTCGACGTGGAGACGCTCGCCGCCCGGGCGTACATGAGCCGGCGCACCTTCGACCGGCGGTTCCGCTCGCTGACCGGCAGCGCGCCGCTGCAGTGGCTGATCACCCAGCGGGTGCTCCAGGCGCAGCGGCTGCTGGAGACCTCCGACTACTCGGTCGACGAGGTCGCCGGGCGCTGCGGGTTCCGCTCGCCGGTCGCGCTGCGCGGGCACTTCCGCCGCCAGCTGGGGTCCTCCCCGGCGGCCTACCGCTCCGCCTACCGGGCCCGCCGGCCCCAGGGCGAGGCGCAGGCCTCCGACCTGGCCGCGGGGCCGGTGCCGCACCAGCGCACCCCGCAGCCGCAGCGGGCGGCGGCGGCGCTGGCCGCCTCCGGCCCGACGGTGACGGAGCTGTACGCCCCGAACCGGGTGCTGCGCGAGCACGCGTAGCGCCGGGCGCGGGGGCGCACCCCGAACGGCAGGGCCCCGTACCGGTCTCGAACCGGTGCGGGGCCCTGCACCGTCCCCGGGGCCGCCCGGGTGCCCGCCCGGCGGGATCGGCGCGGGGAGCGCATAAGGTGGACGCATGAACGATCGCATGGTGTGGATCGACTGCGAGATGACCGGTCTCTCGCTGACGGACGACGCACTTATCGAGGTGGCCGCGCTGGTCACCGACTCGGAGCTGAACGTGCTGGGCGAGGGCGTGGACATCGTGATCCGCCCGCCGGACGCGGCCCTGGAGACCATGCCCGACGTGGTGCGCGAGATGCACACCGCCTCCGGCCTGCTCGCCGAGCTGGCCGGGGGGACGACGCTCGCCGACGCGGAGGAGCAGGTCCTCGCGTACGTGCGCGAGCACGTCAAGGAGCCCCGCAAGGCGCCGCTGTGCGGGAACTCGGTCGGTACCGACCGCGGCTTCCTGCTGCGGGACATGCCGGCGCTGGAGGGCCACCTGCACTACCGGATCGTGGACGTGTCCTCGGTCAAGGAGCTGGCGCGCCGCTGGTACCCGCGGGCGTACTTCAACAGCCCGCCGAAGAACGGCAACCACCGGGCGCTGGCGGACATCCGCGAGTCGATCGCCGAGCTGCGCTACTACCGGGAGGCGGTCTTCGTGCCGCAGCCGGGGCCCGACTCGGACACCGCCCGGTCCATCGCCGCGAAGTACGTGCTGCCCGCCGGATAGCACGCGGAGCGGCCCTCCGGAGGGGGGTTCCGGAAAACGGGGGCGCGAGCACCCTCCGGGACCCTGTACCCTTTTCTTCGGCCGGTCGGTTTCGACCGGGCATGGTGGGTGTAGCTCAGTTGGTAGAGCACCTGGTTGTGGTCCAGGTGGCCGCGGGTTCGAGTCCCGTCACTCACCCTGGCAGGAGGGCCCCGGTCCGCGGAAGCGGGCCGGGGCTCTTCCGCGTTCCCCGGGGCCCGGTTTACCGCAGCCATCCCAGGCGTACGTCGTGGAAGAGCTCGTAGCGGCGCGGTGTGTCGGGCAGGAACCAGTGGAAGCCCTCCTGGAGGAAGACCGCGGCCAGGCTCACGGCGGTGACCAGCACCAGCAGCCACAGCGCGGCCGCCCCCGCGGTCCGGTACCGGCCGGGCCCGGCCGCGGGGACGGACCGGTCGGCGGTCGCGTGGGCGAGGGCGAGGACGATCCCGACGGCCGCGGCGGAGGCCTGGAAGAGGAGAGCCGCCCACATGGGCGGGTGGAGGCCGAGGACCGCGGCGCCGTCCGCCCGGCCGCCCGGCAGGACGGCCTGCCGCCAGGACGCGAAGGAGCCCGCGGCGAGGGCGGTCAGCGCGAGCCCCCACCCGGTCATGTAGTCGCGGCCGGATACCGCCCCGTCCATCAGCGCCGTCCGCACGATGTACGCCGCGCCCGCCGCCGCCAGCAGCATGCACATCCGCTGGACGACGCAGAGCGGACAGGGCGGCATCCCGAGCGCGAACTGGTGGACGAGGCCGCCGGCGGCGACCAGTGCCCAGCCGGCGGTGAAGAGGCAGGCGAACCAGAACTGGGCGCGGCCGAGGAGGCCGCCCTCGATCGGCGTCTCCGGGACCATGCTGCTGTGCATCGTGACCACGGTCAGAGGCCCGCCCCGAGCGAGGGGCCGCCCGCGACGTGGTGGGCCGTCAGCAGGACCACCGCGGCGAGCACGGCCCACCAGGCGCCGAGCACGGCCGTCCGCGACGACTCCCGGCACAGGGCGAAAAGGGTGGCGAGGAGACCGCCGAAGATGAGGGTGTCCATGCCGCGGACGGTACCCACGCTCCCGCGCGCGCCCCGCGAGGCGCGCCCCCGGCGCCCGCCGGTTACGTCGGTTGACCGGCAGCGGCGCGCCCGCGCCGCCTGCGCCGTCCGCGCCGCTCGCGGCCGCCGTCCGGGCCGTCGCCGCGGGTCCGGCCGTCGAGGGCGATCCACAGCCTGACCTCGGTGCCGCCGAGGACGGAGCGGCCGATGCGCACGTCTCCGCCCGTGGACTCGGCGACCCGGCGGACGATGTCCAGGCCGAGGCCCGTCGAGCCGTCGCGGCCGCCGTCGTTCCCGCGGCGCAGGGCGGCGTCCGGGTCGTCGATGCCAGGGCCGGCGTCGGAGACGAGGACGATGACGGCGTCGCCCGCGTCGTGGACGTCGACGGCGAACGGGGTGCCCTCGGGGGTGTGCCGGAAGACGTTCCCGAGGAGCGCGTCGAGGGCGGCCGCCAGTTCGGGCCGGGCCACCGGGATCCGCACCGTGCGGTCCACCCCGGCGAGCCGGACGGTGCGGCCCTCGTCCTCGGCGAGCGCCGACCAGAAGGCCATCCGGTCGCGGATCACCTCGGAGGCGTCGCAGCCGGCGCCCACCCCGGCGCCCGGGGAGCCGGGGCCGCGCTGCTCGCGGGCGGTGCGGATGATCGTGTCGACCTCCCGCTCCAGCTGCTCGACGGCCGCGCGGGTCTGCTCGGCGGCGGGGCCCTCGCCGAGCGAGGCCGCGTTGAGCCGGAGCACCGTCAGGGGCGTGCGCAGCCGGTGGGAGAGGTCGGCGGCGAGCTCCCGCTCGTTGGCGAGGAGCTCGACGACCTGGTCGGCCATGGAGTTGAACGCGACGGCGGCGGAGCGCAGCTCCTTCGGCCCGGCCTCCGGTACGCGCGCCCCGAGCCGGCCCTCGCCCAGCTGGTGGGCGGCGTCGGCGAGCCGCTCGGCAGGCCGTACGAGGCGCGCCCCGAGCCGGTCGGCGACGGCGACCGAGCCGACGACCAGCGCGAGGCCGACGCCGGCGAGGACGAGCCAGGCGGTGCCGACGCCGTTGCTCACCTCGGCCTCGGGGACGTAGATCTCGACGACGGCGATGTCGCCGGAGCCCAGCGCCGTGGGCTGGAGGAGGGCGGAGCCGCCGCGGGGCAGTGGGACCGTCATGGCCCGGCCCTGCTTGCGGGTCTCCTCCACGGCGTGCACGGCGGCCCGGCCAGTGCCGACCTCCACGGCCTGGCTGCCGCCGACGGCGGGCACGTGCACGGCCATCCGCCCGGCGGCGCCCGTCTGCGTGGACTCCACCGCCCTGCGCAGCTGTACGGGGTCGGTGGTGATGGACAGGGTCGGGCCGATGGTGGCGGCCTGCCGCTCGGCGTTGGAGAAGGCCCGGTCGCTGGCCATCTCCTGGACGACGAGCCCGAGGGGCACGGCGAAGGCCACGACGACCATCGCGGTGACCGCCAGGCACACCTTGACCAGGGCCCACCTCACGGGCGTGCTCCCCTGCCGCCGCCGGCGCTCACGCGGGCGGTTCCAGCTTCACTCCGACGCCGCGGAGCGTGTGCAGGTAGCGGGGGTTGGCGGCGGTCTCGCCGAGTTTGCGGCGCAGCCAGGACAGGTGCACGTCGATGGTCTGGTCGTCGCCGTACGACTGCTGCCACACCTCGGCGAGCAGCTCGCGGCGGGAGACGACCACGCCGGGCCGGCCCGCGAGGAAGGCCAGCAGGTCGAACTCGCGGCGCGTCAGGTCCAGTGCGGTGCCGTCGAGTTCGGCCTGGCGGCGCAGCGGGTCGATGGCCAGCCCGCCCACGCGCAGGACGCGCGAGGGCGCCTCGGTCCCGGCGGCGGCGCGGGCGCGGCGCAGGACGGCGGCGATGCGGGCGGAGAGGTGCTCGACGGAGAACGGTTTCGTCAGGTAGTCGTCGGCGCCGTCGTTGAGCAGCCGGACGATCTCGGCCTCGTCGTCGCGGGCGGTGGCGATGATCACGGGGACGTCGGTGATGCCGCGCAGCATCTTCAGCGCCTCGGCGCCGTCCAGGTCGGGCAGTCCGAGGTCGAGGATGACGACGTCGAAGCGGTGGTGGGCGACCTCCCGCAGGGCTTCCAGGGCCGTGCCGACGCTGCGCACGGTGTGGGCGGCGTCGGTCAGGTGCCGGATGAGGGCGGAACGTACGAACTGGTCGTCCTCGACCACGAGCACACTTGCCATGGGCCGCACCGTAGTCCATTCGGGGGACACCGCGGGGTGTCGGGCGGTGTTCGGTGCGGGTGGTGCAGTATGTGGCCTGATGCGCCGAGGACTTGTACATGCTTTCGCCTGGATGCTGGCGACCGGGGCGGCGGTGACGCTGTCGTGGTGGGGCGTGCACACCGTGATGTCCGGGACGGCCTACGACCGGCCGCTCGCGGTGCCGTTGACGGCGGACGCGCTGTCCTCGTCGACGCAGCGCCCGCCCACCGCCCCGGAGCCGTCCCCGCCGGGGCCGCCGTCCGCCGGGGCCTCCCCGCCGGACCCGGGCGCGGCGCCCTCCGGGCAGCCGTCCGGCAGGCCGTCGCCCAAGGCGTCCGGGCCGGGCCCCCGGCCGTCGGGGCCGGACGCCTCCGACGGCTCCGGTGGCGCCGGGCGGGTGAAGGCGTACACGGCGGCGGGCGGCCGGGTCGTCTTCGACCTCGGCGCGTCCTCGGCGGACCTGGTCTCGGCGACACCGGAGGCCGGCTGGCAGATGCAGGTGTGGAAGCAGCCGTACTGGATCCGGGTCACCTTCACCAAGGGCGACCGGGAGGTCTCCGTCTTCTGCACCTGGCACAGCCATCCGCCGCTGGTGGAGACGTACGAGAACTGAGCGGGCCGGGCCGCGTCAGCGGAAGACCGACGCGGGCGGCTGCGGGGACGGGACCGCGGAGGCGTCCGCCACCGGGGCGGCGCCGCCCGCGAAGTCGGTCAGGGCCCGGCCGTGCTCGACGCGGCCGGGGTGCGGGTCGCTCGCGACCCGGCGGGTGAACTCGGCGACGGGCAGCTCGCGGTCGGAGGCGGCGAGCACCGCGTTGCCGAAACGTTTCCCCCGCCACACGACCGGGTCCGCCGCCAGCGCCAGGTGCCCGAAGCGGGCGGCGGCGGTCGCGATCTGGCCCTTGAGGTGAGCGAGCGGCGGCCCGTCGGCGAGGTTCGCCGCGTACCAGCCGCCGGGCGCGAGGGTGCGGCGCACCTCGTCCAGGAACTCGAGGCTCGTCAGGTGCGCGGGGGTGCGGGCGCCGCTGAACACGTCCGCGATGACCAGGTCCGCCCAGCCGTCGGGGACCTTGGCGAGGCCGGCGCGCGCGTCCAGCGCCCGGACCCGGATCCCGGCCTGAGGGTCCGGCGGCAGGTGCTCCCGTACGAAGGCGACCAGCGCGGCGTCGACCTCGACGACCTGCTGCCGGGAGCGGGGCCGCGAGGCCGCCGCGTAGCGGGCCAGGGTGAAGGCGCCGCCTCCGAGGTGGACCACGTTCAGGGGCCGCCGGGCCGGGGCGGCGAGGTCGATGAGGTGGCCGATCCGGCGCTGGTAGGCGAAGGCGAGCCGGCCCGGGTCGGCGAGGTCGACGTGCGACTGCGGCGCCCCGTCGATCAGCAGGGTCCAGCCCCCCGCGCGCTCCGGGTCGGGGGCCAGCTCCGCGAGCCCGCCGTCCACCTGCGCGGAGACCGGCCCGGAGCCCCCGCCGGGTCCCGCCGCGGGAGCGGAGGCGCGCCCGCGCCGTCCGCTGCCGGCGCCCGCGCCGCGCGCCTCGCCGCGGCCCTTGTCCTTGCCTCTGCCCTTGCCTGCCACCAGGCCATTGTCCCCGCCGCGCGGGTCCGCCGGCCCGCCCGGCTCAGCTGCAGCTGTCCGCAGCCTCGATCAGCCGGGCCGCCTCGCCGAGCGCCGCCCGCAGCACCTCCGGGTCGGTGACGCCGCCCGCGGTCTCGGGCGGGAGCAGCCAGCCCCCGTCACGCGCGGCCGGGGGCAGCTCGCCGAAGCGCATGCCGCGCCCGTTGGTCTGCGTGCACGCGCTGCCCGGCAGGTCCCAGCCGTCGGCGGTGCCGGGCGGCACGAGGAAGCCGAGGGTGTCGCCCGGGCCGTCGTGGAGGACCGGCCCGACCCCGCCGGCGCGGTCCGCGGCGCGGCGGATGATGTCGACGGCCTCCAGGCCCTGCCGGGCGGGCACGGTCACGAGGTCCGGCGCACCGGCCCCGGCCCCGGCACCGGCCGCCGGGAACCCGGGCGCGCAGGGCACGCCCTGTGCGGGCGCGGTGTCCATTCCAGTGCTTTCCATCACGGCCTCCACCACCAGAACGCCTCCTCCGTCGCCTGCGCGCGGGGGACAGGAGCCGCAGCGCGCTCCTCAAGGGGTTCAACGCCCCGGTCCGTCAACAGATGCGGCGGCAAGACGCCGCAAAGGATGGCAGTTCATGGCGGATCGCGGGTGAGATATCCGGTTTGTAGCCAAACAGCACATCACGGGGCCCCCGCCGGCGGTACGTTGCGTGCGCGCCGGGCCGGCACCGCGCCGAGAGCACCGGCGGTGCGTCCCCTGCCAGAGAGGCCAGGTCCATGGCGGCGTTCCCGCACTCACCCAACCAGGCGTTCCGGCGGCTGCGCGGAACCCGCTCCCCCGCCGAGTTCGCCGCCCTGGTGCGGCGGGCCGCGCGCGACATCGGAGAAACGGTTTCCTGCGACGCCCGCTACATCGGCCGGGTCGAGGCCGGGGAGATCCGCTGCCCCAACTACGCCTACGAACGGGTCTTCCTGCACATGTTCCCCGGCCGGACCCTGACCGACCTGGGCTTCTCCCCCCGCGAGGCGGTGCGGGGCCGCGCCGCCCAGCGCACCGCCCAGTCCCGGGCGCAGGGCAGGGAGAGCGACGTGCAGCGCCGCGCCTTCATGGCGGGCGGCTCCGCGACCGTGGCGGCCGCCACCCTCGGCCTGACCCTCTTCGGCGACACCCGCCGGCTGCCCGCCCGCGCCGGCGAGCCCGAGGCCGCGGCCGTCGAGGACGCCGTGCGCCGGATCCGGCTGCTGGACGACCGGCACGGCGCCGACGCCCTGTACCGCCGCGCCGCCGAACCGCTGCGCGCCGCCTACGCGCTGCTGGACGCCGGCGCGACCCGGCAGTCCACCGAGGACCGGCTGCACGCGGGCGCCGGCGAGCTGGCCCTGTCGGTAGGCTGGCTGGCGCACGACTCGGGCCGCTTCGACGACGCCCGCTCGCACTACGCGGAGGCCCTCGCCACGGCCCGCGTCTCGGGGAACGCGGCCCTGGAGGCGCACGCCTTCAGCAACATGGCCTTCCTGGCGCGGGACACCGGCCGCCCCCGGGAGTCGGTGCGGGCCGCGCAGGCGGGCCGCCGCGCCGCCCGCTCCCTCGGCTCCCACCGGCTGCTGTCGCTGCTCGCGCTGCGCGAGGCGGGCGGCTGGGCCGGCCTGGCCGACCGCCGGGCCTGCGAGGACGCCCTGAGCCGGGCGCACGCCGAGTTCGCCCGCGGCGAGGCGGACGCCGACCCGGAGTGGATGTCCTTCTTCGGCGAGGCCGAGCTGGAGTCACTGGAGTCGCGCTGCTGGGCGGCGCTCGGAGAGCACCCCCGCGCGGCCCGGCACGCTCGCCGCGCCGCGGACCTCCAGGATCCGCACTTCGCCCGCAACGTCGCCCTCTACACCGCGGAACTCGCCGACGACCTGGCCCGCGCGGGCGCCCCCGACGAGGCGGCCTGGGCGGGCGGCCGCGTCATGGACCTGCTCGCGGACGTGCAGTCCACCCGGGTCGAGGGCATGCTGTCGGCGACGGCCCGCACCCTCGTGCCGCACCAGCGCAGCCCCCGGGTGGCGGCCTTCCTGGCCCGCCGCGCCATGGCCTGACACCGCCGGGGCGGCGGGCCGCGATCCGCCGGACAGGCCCCTACGCCTCCAGGTGCCCGGTGTCGTTCCAGCGCTCCAGCGCGGGGGCGCCGTAGGCCCAGCCGAGCACCGACAGCGAGGTGGGCTCCAGGCGGATGCGGGCCCCGAAGGAGGCCTCGAAGCCGAGCCAGCGGGCGGCGAGGGTGCGCAGGATGTGCCCGTGGGCGAAGACGAGGACGTCCCGCTCGGCCGAGCGGGCCCAGGCGACCACCTCGTCCGCGCGGGCAGCGATGTCGGCGACGGACTCGCCGCCTGGAACGCCGTCGCGCCAGATCAGCCAGCCGGGCCGGACCGCCTGGATCTCGGCCGGGGTCATGCCCTCGTAGTCGCCGTAGTCCCACTCCATCAGCAGGTCCCACGGCTCGGCCCGGCCGCCGAATCCGGCCAGGTCGCAGCTCTCGCTCGCCCGCGACAGGGGGCTGGTGCGAACCTCCACGCCGGGCAGGGCGTCCCACGGCTCCCCGGCGAGCCGCTCGCCGAGCAGCTTCGCGCCGCGCCGGCCCTCGTCCAGCAGGGGCACGTCGGTGCGGCCGGTGTGCTTGCCGAGCTTGGACCACGCGGTCTGGCCGTGCCGGGCGAGGAGGATGCGGGGCGCCATGGTCGTGTTCTCCCGGTACTGGTGGTTCGCGGTGGTTCGCGTGCTCGTATCGTCCGACCATCATCCATCACACCGGCACCAGGCAACCCCCGCGCCCGAACACACGTCTTAGCCCGCATGACTGATCGGCGGAAGCCCGCGCACTGGTGGGCCGAACTGCTGCTCCTGGGGGTCCTCTACGGCGCCTACTCCGGCGGCAGGCTCCTCGCCCGCGGCGACGTCGGGCTCGCCGTCGGCCACGGGCTCGCGATCCTCCGCGCCGAGGAGGTGCTGGGCATCGACTTCGAACGGCCCCTGAACCGGCTGCTCACCGGCCACGCCGCCCTCGGCGTCCCCGCCGACTTCGCGTACGCCTCCCTGCACTACCTCGTCACCCCGGCCGTACTGGTCTGGCTCTACCGCCGCCGCCCGCACGCCTACACCGCCGCCCGCACCTGGCTCGCGGCCTCCACCCTCCTCGGCCTCGTCGGCTTCACACTCCTGCCGACCTGCCCGCCCCGCCTGCTCGACCCCGCGTACGGCTTCACCGACACCATGGCGCAGTACAGCGCGTACGGCTGGTGGGGCGCCGAGGCCAGCGCGCCCCGCGGGATGGGCGGCCTGACGAACCAGTACGCGGCCATGCCCAGCCTGCACGTCGGATGGGCCCTGTGGTGCGGCGTCCTGCTGTGGCGGCACGGCCGCCGGCCGCTGCTGCGGGCACTCGGCGCCGCCTACCCCGCCCTCACCGTGCTGGTCGTCATGGGCACGGCCAACCACTACTTCCTCGACGCCGCCGCCGGCGCCGCCGTGATGGCCGCCGGCTACGCGATCGCCCGCCGACTGCCCTCCGGAACAGCGGGTTTCGGCGGTACGCCCCCGATTGTCAGTGGCGGATGGGACACTTCCGCCCGTGAGCTCCCACCCGCCCAGCGGCCCGCCCCCGACGACGACACTGCGGCAGCGGCTCGCTGACCTGCGCGGCCCGGCCGTGCCACCCCGCCCGCTCGACGCCCGCGCGCTGGCGGCGCTCGCCGCCAACCCGGGCTGCGGCAGACGCGCCCTCCTGGACGGGGCCGGAGTCGACAAGACGGCGCTGGCCGCGGCCCTCGGCTCACCCGCGCCCTTCGGCCAGTCCCAGTTCGCGATCATCCGCGGCAACTCCTTCGAAGCCAAGGTCAAGGGCGACGGCGGGGCCGAGCTGCTGCGCCTGGTCCACCTCCACCTCGGGGCCGGCGCCGAGCCGCCCCGCGCCGGCGCCACCGTCCCCGACCTCTCCGCCGCCGGCCCCGAGGGCCGCGCCGCCCGGACCGCGCTCGCCCTGCGCGAGGCCACCGCCGCCGGGAAGTGGACCCTGCTGGACCACCCGATGCTGGCCCTGGATGTCGCCGGAACCCCCGCCTACCTGGAGCCCGACGCCGTCGTCGTCCACCCCGACGGCCGCTGGACCGTCGTCGAGGTCAAGTCGTTCCCGCTGCTCGACGGCTCGGCCGACCCCGCCAAGGTCGGCGCCGCCGCCCGGCAGGCCGCCGTGTACGTCCTCGCCCTGGAGAGGACCGCCGCCAAGGTGGAGGCCGCCGAGGTCGGCCACACCGTGCTGCTCGTCTGCCCCAGGGACTTCTCCAACCAGCCCGCCGCCGCGCCCGTCGACGTACGCCGCGAACGCGCGGTGACCCGCCGCCAGCTCGCCCGCCTCACCCGGGTCGAGGAACTCGCCGCGGCCCTCCCCGCGGGGCTCACCTTCGACCCCGCCCGGCCCGCCGCCGAGCTCACCGAGGCCGTCGCCGCCGTCTCCGCCTCCTACGCCCCCGAGTGCCTCTCCGCCTGCGAGCTGGCCTTCCACTGCCGGGAGCGCGCCCGCGCCGCCGGCGAGGCCACCGCGCTCGGCCGCTCCGTCCGCGGGGAACTTGGCGGGTACGCCACCGTCGCGCAGGCCCTCGACGCCGCCGCCGGGCGCGGCGCGGACGGCGACCCGACCGCCGCCGCGCTGCTCCAGGCGGCCCGGCTGCGCGCCGAGGCCCTCGCCGAGGCCGCCGACCGCGCCGCCGCCGGGATCCTCGCCGCCGCCGCGGAGACCGCCGAGCCCCCCGGGGAGGGCGCATGCCGCTGCTGAACACACTCGCCCGCCTGGAGGCGGTCCGCTCGGGCCGGGCCCGCCCGCAGGCCACCGTCCGCCACCGGCACCTGTCCGAGCGCCCGCTCGTCCTCGTCCCGCTCACCACCGCGGGCGAGGCAGGCGCGCCCCTCGGCGCGCTCGTCGGCACCGACCCGGCCGCGCCCCGGCTGCTCGTCGTGCCGCAGCCCCGCGACCGCGACCTGCGCTGGTCCTTCCTCGCCGACCTCGCCGACGAGGTCCTGCCGTACGTCGAGTCGTACGCGGACGCCGTCGAAGCGGTCGAGCGCACCGAGACCGACCCGGAGACGGGCGTGCGCGGCAAGGTGTCGGCCGAGCTGTGCCTGGACGCCCCGCAGCTGGTCGTCCCCAGCCGGGCCGGAGTCGAGTACGTGCGCCTGCTGGGCCGGTCGATGCGCTTCCGCCGCACCGCCGAGGAGGACCCCGACAACCCGTACCCGGCGCCCGCCCGCGTCCCGCTGCTGGGCCGCTGGCTCACCCACCTCGGCGAGCGCGCCCGCGTCCCCGGCTCCGCGATGCTGCTGGCCGCGACGGAGGTCCTGGCCCGGCACTGGGCGACCGGCCAGAGCAACCTGGAGGACCAGCACCTGGGCGCCCTGCTGGCCTGGATCGACCCCCCGGAGGGGGAGTCCGGCGCCGCCGCCGCGCTCCGCGCCGAGTCGGGCCGCGACCGGCAGGGACACCTCCTCGTGCCGCCCGCCGGGCCCGCCACCGACCCGGCCTTCGACAACAGGCTGCTCGCCCCCGCCATGGCCCGCTACGACGCCGCGCGCGCCTCCGGCCGCCCGGCGCAGGCCGCCCGCGCCGCGGAGGAGGTCCGCGAACTGGTCGCCGGGCAGATGCGCCCCACCTGGGATGCGGTGTGGCGGGCCCTGGAGCTGCTGCGCGGCCTGCCGCCCGCCGAGCGGGCCGAGGACCGCTGGGTCCGCGACCGCTGGTCCTACACCGGGCACCGCGACCGGGTCCGGGCCGGCGAGCCGCCGCAGCCGCGCCGCGACGACGCGGTCACCGCGGCGCAGAAGCTCGCGACGCGCGAGACGGAGCAGGTGCGCCTCGACGCCCAGGAGGCCCTGGACGACCCGCTGGTCATGGCAGGCCGGCGGCTCGCCGGAGAGGCCTTCGCGGGCGAGGTCACCGAGGTGGTCATGGAGTGGACCGACTCCAGGCGGCCGAGCCCCCGCCCCCTGGTGACCGTGTTCACCGAGGACCGGCCGCAGCTGGCGGAGGAGGGCGGCCAGAAGGTGTACCGCTCGCTGGACGGGCGCCCGCAGAGCGCGCAGTTCGTCCGCCGCGAGGAGGACGGCCGCCTGGTGCTGCGGCTCCTGGACAAGATGGGCCGGGGCCGCGAGCCGGAGCCCGGCTCGGTGCCGGAGAAGGGCGACCGGATCTGCTGGACGCTGTTCGAGCACGACGCGCGGGGCGGCCCGAAGCTGCCCGACCCGGAGCAGACCCCGTGGACGCACGGCGGCCCGCCCGGATCCGCGGCGGCCGAAGCCGCCGCCTGGCTGCCCGACGCCGTGACCGACGAGGACCTCCTGTGACCGCGAGCCCGATCCCCCGCCCCGCCGACGCGGCCGGTGCCGTGCCCGCCGCGTCCGACCCGGGCGCGGCCGCCGCCGCGGCGACCGCGGCGATCCTGCGCGACACCCTGCACGGGCCGGAGCGCGGCGTCGTCGTCGACTCCCCTCCCGGCGCCGGCAAGTCCACCCTCGTGGTCCGCGCCGCACGCGAGCTCGCCGCGGCCGGCCGCCGGCTGATGATCGTCGCGCAGACGAACGCCCAGGTCGACGACCTGGTGCTGCGGCTCGCCGACAAGGACCCGGAGCTGCGGGTGGGCCGCCTCCACAGCAGCGACGCCGACGCCTACGACCCGGCGCTGCGCGACCTGCCGTCGGTCACCCTGTCGGCGAAGCCGGGCGACCTGGCGGAGCTGCCCGTCACGATCTCGACGGCGGCGAAGTGGGCGTACGTGAAGAACACCGAGCCCTGGGAGCACGCCATCGTCGACGAGGCCTACCAGATGCGCTCGGACGCGCTGCTGGCCGTGGCCGGGCTGTTCGAGCGGGCCCTGTTCGTCGGCGACCCCGGGCAGCTGGACCCGTTCAGCGTGGTCGGCGCCGAGCAGTGGGCGGGCCTGTCCTACGACCCCTCGGCCTCCGCGGTCAGCACGCTGCTCGCGCACAACCCGCAGCTGCCGCAGCACCGGCTGCCCGTCTCCTGGCGGCTCCCGGCGACCGCCGCGCCGCTGGTCTCCCGCGCCTTCTACCCGTACTCGCAGTTCCGCAGCGGCACCGGCCCCGGCGAGCGCCGGCTCTCGTACGGGGTGCCTTCCGACGGCTCCGGCCCGGACCGGGTCCTCGACGAGGCCGCCGAGGCCGGCTGGGGACTGCTGGAGCTGCCCGCCCGGCACACCCCGCGCACCGACCCCGAGGCGGTCCGGGCGGTGGCCCTCGTGGTCCGCCGCGCCCTGGACCGCGGAGCGGCCGCCCACGACGAGCACTCCCCCGGCCCGGCCCCGCTCACCCCGGACCGGATCGCGGTCGGCACCGCCCACCGGGACCAGGCGGCGGCGGTGCGCGCCGCGCTGGCCGGGCTCGGGGTGGCGGGGGTGACGGTGGACACCGCGAACCGGCTTCAGGGCCGCGAGTACGACCTGACGGTGGTGCTCCACCCGCTGTCCGGGCGGCCGGACGCGACGGCCTTCCACCTGGAGACGGGCCGCCTGTGCGTGCTGGCCTCCCGGCACCGGCACGCCTGCGTGGTGGTGGCCCGGGCGGGCATCGCGGACCTGCTGGACGAGCACCCGTCGGCGGAGCCGGTCCAGCTGGGCGTGACCGTCAAGTTCCCGGACGGCTGGGAGGCGATGATGACCACGTGGGATTTCTGGTCCAACCACCGCGTCTCGTGGCGGCCGTAGGGCACAGATGGGCTCAGGGCCCGGTCACTTCGTCCATGAGCATCCGCAGCGTCAGGGAGTGCTTCTCGGGTGGCAGAGCAGCCAAGGCGGCCTGCGCATACGCCACCCCTCCCTCACGGTCACCGGATCTGGCCAACATCAGACCCCGGTGCATCTCGAGGTGGGTACGGAAGCGGGGAAGCGAATCGGGAAGTTCCCGAAGCGCTTCCTCCTGCGCGCTGACGGCTCCCTTCTCATCACCGAGCCGGGCCAGCAACAGTGACAGGAAGACGTTCATCCGCCACCAGGGAACGGCGTAGTCCGAGGTCTGTTCGTACGAGCCCACTCCGTCGAAGATGCGCCGCCCGTGGTCGGCGAGCTTCAGAGCCGCGTCCCTGTCACCTCGGAGTGCTGCGGCGTGGGCCTTGCCCATCACAGCGTTGAGCAACCCCAGGGAGGGACGCCCCCCTATGGCCAGGGCCTGATCGGCAAACACGTCGGCAACGCCCAGGGAAGCACCTTCGTAGCCCAGAGCGATGGCCGCCCGGCCTCGGACCCACACACTCGCTTCGTCGTCGCCGGACTCGTCTGCGGCCTTCGCGGCCATGCGGTACCAGTGCACGGCCTTCGATCCGTCCGACCCTGGAAGGGTCTTGGCGTACAGGGTCATGAGGCGAGAAGCCACAGACCACAGCCGAGGGTTCTCCAGTTGCTGCTGAACGACGACCAGTTCGCCGGACACCCGGCGCTGGATGTCAGCAGCTCCCAGGGACATGTACTCGGTGCCGTAGGTCGCCAGCTTGCCTTCCCAGGCGTCCGCTGTCGGGCCACCTTGCAACCGGGCAGTGAATCCCTTGGACAGGAGATCCGAGGCAACCACAGGAGCTATGGAAGCTCCCGCAACATCGGTGAGGAACTGACGTCGGTCCACTTCACCTTCCAGGACAGCTAGGGGCACGTCCAGAACGCCGGACAGTGCAGCAAGGTAGAAGCCGCCGGGCCGGACCTTCGAACGCTCCCAGTTGCTGACGTACTCCCGTGAGAGTGCTGTCCCGTGCGCCTTGTTGATCTCAGAAGCTAGCCGCCCCTGGCTCCATCCGCGAGCCTTCCGCAGGTCCCTGATCAGCTCCCCTACGTCCATACCCCCACCCTGCCACTACAGGTGCCACTAGACGGCCGAATTCCCTACCGATGAAGCCACTTCGCACTACGAATCACACTAGGCCGCGCCGATGATCGGCGGGACGATCACGGACACCAGTGGGCGACGTGAATGGGGTGCAGCATGAGCGGCACAACGACAAGGCAGTGGCGGCAGGTTCCGCAACGCGATCCCTTCCCGAAGCCTGACCCCAAGCCGGCTCCCAACTGTGCCGTGTGCGCCGCCCTGGGCAAACAGCGGACGGAGTACTACCAGCTACGGGACTTCTCCGGAGTGGTGGACTGCAACGTAGAGATCCGCCAGCACCCGCACGGTCAGGCCGCCCGGTAATGCGCACCACCTTCCGATACGTCGAGCACTCCATTCGCCATGCTCCCGAGGGCGGAGTCACCTGGGAGGTCTTCTGTACCCACGTTGGATGCGGAGCCGACTCCGGTCCACAGGAAGAACAGGAGACTGCCCAGGACTGGGCCTTACGGCACTCCGGCCGGACGGGCCATGAGCTGTTCCGCCGGGTGGCTACCGACCATGCGCGGGTGACCCGCACCTAGGGTTCCCCAAGGTGTCTGTAGAGCGTGGCCCTGGACACTCCGAGAGCCTTGGCAATGGCACTGACGCTCTCCCCCTTGGCCTTCCGGACCTTGGCCACGGTGAGCTTGTCGTCCGTGATGACAGTGGGGCGACCACCGGTCCGACCTTGAGCCTTGGCCGCTTCCAGTCCCGCCTTCGTCCGCTCCTGGATGAGGGATCGTTCAAACTCCGCCATGGCACCAACCACCTGAAGCATGAGACGGCCGTCCGCCGTGGCGGGGTCGATGTTGGCCAGGGCGCCAGTGAGCACCTTGAAGCCGATGCCACGCCGACTGAGTCCATCCACCAGGGTCACGAGGTCGATGAGGGATCGCGCGAAGCGGTCCAGCTTCCACACGCAGAGACTGTCTCCGCTTCGCAGGTAGTCCATGGCCGCCGTGAGTTCCGGGCGCTCCGCGTTCTTGGCAGACGCCTTGTCGGTGAAGATCCGGGAGCACCCAGCGGCGTTGAGGGCGTCTATCTGTAGCTGCGCCTCTTGTTCGTCTGTCGAGACCCGGGCGTAGCCGATGAGGTGACCCGTGGTTGTGTCCTTTGCCGTGAGGCAACCGTCTCGTAACCCGTCTCGAAACAGCAAGCATCCAGAGTAGGTTTCGAGACGAGTTTTGGACACAGCTCCAGCCAGCCCGAGACAACCCTCCGCACCGTCTCGCAAACCATGGTTTCTGAGACCGCTCGCCGTCATCACGGTGCGTTACACCTGGGGGGATGCGTGAATAGGCCTCGACGAGAACTGCACGGAGAGCCACCCTCTAATCCCGTACGGGTTTCAGAAGGCCATGATCCCTGTCTCACTTACCTTGAGGCTCATCCGGGATACCCCAAGAGGACACGTACATTATTTATGCGGTTGGTTATATATCTACTACCATTATCTAAGTAGCAGAGAAATAGGCTCCTGCCTGAACAGGGGCCCAGGTCTCAATTAAGGGGCACTAACCCTCAACTGATTAATCTCCAACTCCAGGACTTCCTTGAAGATTTTCACGGCTTCAAGATTCCATGCTTCTTCGTCACTCGGCTCAACAGATCTGGCCAGAGTGCCACTAGCCCTCTCGGCGACATCATGCGGCGAGATAACGTAGACAGTCATATCTCGCCCTTTTTCCTTGGGGTGGCCCCAGACAAAGAGCCGGAAGCCGGCTTCACGAAGGAAGGGCCCCCGCTCCTTCCAGCCTGTCATTTTGGACCACTTCTCGGCGTAGGTTTGGCCGGTGCTGGTGACCTCCCACCGCCCCGGCACGAAGGGTTCAGCCGTCAGAGCTTCGAGGTTGGCCGCATGCCGCTCCATCGTGCCAGTCAGGGACGAAATCACGGCAGGAGAAGCGGCCAAGGCGATTGATTGCGACAGATTGTCGATGGCGCGCTCCAGCTCCCTGATCTGCTTCCTGTTGTCCCTACCCGGAACGTACTGGCGTTCCATGATTTCCTCGTCACCCAACTTGACAAGGAATGCATGCTCCGCCATGGCGTAGAGCTGATCCTGAGGCCAGGAGACGGAGAACTCACACGCCTTGCCGTTGGACCATGAGGAACAGCGGAAGTACTTGTGCGGCCGAACCTCTCCCGTGTTCAGCTTTCCGACCGAGCTGTTCTCGTACATCTTCTTTCCGCACGGACAGTGGAGAACACCCGCCATGGGAGATGCGTTGGACTTGATGCCCGCACGATGCTGGCCGAGGGCGGTAACGGCAACCTGCAACTTGGCGAATTCATCATCGCTGAGGATCGGGTCTGCCCATCGCACAGGAATCCCGTCGCGGAGAAGCGGCTCACCCTTGTGCATGGCGATTCCTTGAAGGATCGGCTTCTTCAGAATCTTCCCCAAGGTGGCAGTGGTCCACCGCGTTCCCTTGATGGCTGTCTTGACGCCAACCTTCTTCTCGCCTGCGTTCACGCTCCGCTGGTAGTCCTGCGACGTGAGGACACCCCGCTTGTTCCAGTCTTCACAGAGGCGGCTCATGCTCCACCCCTGGATACCGATTCGTTCGTATGCCTCACGGATCAGGGGGCCCGTCACCGGGTCGATAACCAGCTTGTAGCGCTGCCTGCCCTGGTACTCCGTCAGCACCGGGCGGTAACCGAAGGGCCAAGTCCCGCCGCCCCACAGGGATTCATCACGGTAGTACTGAGTCTGATTCCGGCGTTTCTGCACGATGGCTTCCCGGTACTCCTGCGCTTGCGTCGCCTTGATGTAAGCGATCATCCGGCCGTTGCCGGGGGTGATGTCCAGGGAAGGGTCATCGAGACAGATGACGTCCTTTCCTCCCTGATAGCACTTGTCGGCAAACATCTCCCAGTGGGTCTGATTCCGAGTGATGCGGTCGAGGGAAGTGACCATGATCGCGTCCCACTCGTACCAGAGCGGCTCACGCATCCACTTGCCGAGGCTGGGCCGCTCTTCGGGGCGGACCGCACCCGACACGAACGAGTCCTCTACATCCCCCACGGCGTCGTAGCGGCCTTCGGCGACCGCTCCGTCCAGTGCCTCAGCCTGCCGGGCCAAGGCAGAGCTGTCTTCAGAGTCTCGGCTGATGCGTCGCATCTTCAGGACTCGGCTGCCAGGTGACGGCTTGTTCAGCATGTCGTTCCCCCCTGTAGCTCCTGCGCTCACACCAAGCTACATGGTGATCGTGTTTTCCGACGACTGGGAGGCGAACCACGCGGTACTGGCACACCTGGCGCAACACCGCGTCACCTGGCGGCCCTGAGCCGCCGCGGGCCCTCTTGCGCGGGCGTTGGACAATGGAGGGTGGCCCGGCACCCGGCCCGGTCCCGTACGCGCAGCAGGAGGAGACGCATGGCAGAGCCCGAGCGGACCGAGCGGAAGCTGCGGCCGGCGCCGCTGCTCTTCGAGCCGTCGGAGGCCGCCGCCGACCCGGAGCACTTCTTCGACCTGGAGTCGATCGAGGACCCGCGGGAGCTGCTGGCCCGGGCCACCGAGCTGACGCTGGCCTTCCGGGCGGCGGCGGAGCGGGCCATGGAGTTCCAGGCGGTGGCTGCGGCGCAGCTCGCCGATCCGCGGCGGTTCGACCGGCTGGACCCGGCGCTGATCGCGTCCGCGGCGGAGTGGACCGAGGACTACGCCGTGAAGATGATCGAGTTCGGGGAGACCCTCCAGCGCGGCGGCGGTCCGGACCGCGATTAGGGGACGGGCCCGTGGCATATGCGGGGCGCAACATAGCGCAGCCCGGGCCGTCCTGTCCCGGTTTTCCGTAACCCCTGGAAACCGTCCCGCCACGGACGGTAGATCATTGCCATGACGACGCTGACGACGGCCTCCGCTTCCGCCTGTCCCGACCGGGACTCCCGTACGGCCACCCAGGTCACCGCGCAGGGCGCCGCCTGGCTGGCCTCGGCCTCGGCGCTGCCGGAGAGCACCCTGGAGGCGTGGCAGGCCCGGCCGTGGGCGCCCGCCGTGCTGCCGTGCGGCACCGCCTTCGACGTCGTCAACGTCCCGTCGGTCCTGGGCCGGCGCATGCTGGACCTGCTGTGGTCGGAGGGGCCGGGCAGCGGGCCCGTCGCCGTGCACCGGGGGCGGGTGCTGCTCTTCGCCGCCACCGGGACCGCGCACCGGCTGCCGGCGCTGCTGGCCTGGGAGGAGTGGGGCGGCCCGGTGCCGGCGCCGCTGTGCCACGGCCTCGGCGACGCCGTGGGCGTGCCCCCGCTGGATGCGGCGCCCGGCCCGTCGCGCTGGCTCGTGGCCCCCGACACCCGCCGGCCGTGGCTGCCCGGACCGGAGGCGCTGCTGTGGGCATACGTGCGCGCGGCCCGAGCTGCGGATATCGATTTTTCCTTCCGGGCCTCCTCCTGCTAATGTCTTCCTCGTCAGCAAGCGCCGCTAGCTCAGTTGGTTAGAGCAGCTGACTCTTAATCAGCGGGTCCGGGGTTCGAGTCCCTGGCGGCGCACAGACGGAGGAAGGCCCCCCACACAAGTGGGGGGCCTTCCTCGTTGTGCGGCCCCGGTCGGCTCCGGCGGCTCCGCCGCCCGCTCAGGTGGTGATCTTGACGGCGTAGGCGCCCGAGGCGGTCCGGTCGGCGACCTCGATCCTGATCCGCTCCCCTGGCACGGTGAACGACTCGCCGACCGCCAGGGGCGCGTCCGCCAGCGGCGGGTACACCGAGCGGTCCCAGCAGGCCTCGGTCTCCGGGTGCCCGTCCAGCACCTCGATCGGGCCGCCGCCGGAGGGCGCCTCGTTCCGCACCCGGTAGACGAGGACGCCCTCCGTGCAGGTGTCCCCGTCGTTGCCGGCGGAGCCCCGGGCCTCGACGGCGACCGCGCTGCCGGGGCCGGTGCGGATCACGGCGAGGCGGGTGCCGCCGGAGGACCCGGGGGGCGGGGAGACGCCGACCGGCTGGAGGGTGTGCAGGGAGGACCCGGACTGCACGCAGTCCACCTGCGAGGCGTCCAGCCAGCCGAGCTTCCACTTGTGCCAGGCGAACAGGTCCGGCGACATCCCGAACTGGCTGCCCATGACATCCCAGTCCCCGACGTGGGTGTCCCAGTCGCCCTTGCCGTCGCTCGGCCGGTGGTAGAGGTCCGGCAGGTCGAAGACGTGCCCCGTCTCGTGGGCGAGGACGTTGCGGTCCGGGGGGTGCCGCTCGAAGACGGTGACGATCCGCCGCAGGTCGGTGCCGTCGGCGCGGACCGGCCGGTCGAAGTTGACGACCTTCGTGGCGTCCGAGTCCACGCCCGGCGCGTCCGGGTCGGCGACGAAGTAGACGACGTCGTACCGCGAGAAGTCGATCTCCCGGTCGGCGGCCGTCACCGCGTCACGCAGGTACGCGGCCCGGTCGGCGGGGGCCCAGTCGCGCTGTATGCCGTACGCCGTGGACGGCCGCGGCATGGGGATCCACTCCTGCTGCGGATGCGCGACCAGGCGGAACCGGCCGTAGGAGGCCCGGGCGAAGAAATCGCTGGTGGCGGGGAAGTGGTCGGCGGCGAGCTCCTGCGGTGTCAGCGTCGCGCGGTGGTCGGGGAAGGAC
The DNA here is from genome assembly GCF_055570615.1 of Streptomyces sp. NPDC031121. Classification (NCBI taxonomy): domain Bacteria; kingdom Bacillati; phylum Actinomycetota; class Actinomycetes; order Kitasatosporales; family Streptomycetaceae; genus Streptomyces; species Streptomyces sp. NPDC031121. Next base: position 19,341 of record NZ_JBVIGV010000003.1, on the reverse strand, counting down.
AGGAAGACCATGACCGCGTCCAGGCTGCGCACCGGCCGCGGGTAGGCGCCGTTCCAGGTGTCGAGGCCGAGGGAGTGGTGGGCCGCCGTGCGGGCCAGGGCGCACGGTCCGGCGCCGGAGTCGGCGGCGGCCGGCCCGGCGACGAGGGACATGGCGGCGAACGCGGACAGGGAGGTGAGCGCGGCCGCCGCGCTGCGCAGGCGGGAGCGGTCCACTCCCCCGGGTGTCTGCTGTCGCCGCACGTCGACCTCCGGTGGTGAGTTTCGTACCCTCTCGTCCCACCCTGAGGCGATTGTCTTATTAACGCCCTGTTCCGGTGCCCCACCCGAGTGAGGGATGCGGCAAGCCGGTGACTCGCACGTTCACTCTCCTGCCTACGGAATGTCACGATCGATCACCCGGGGCCGGAAGTCGCAGCCAGTCGCTCACACCTGCACAGAAACGATCTCCCAGGCGGCTCAGGCAGCCCGTCAGCACGCGGAAGCGAAGCCCCCCACACGGCGACGCCGCTGGATAGGGCCGTACGGCTGCCTCTATGATCGGCACACTTTCCTGCGCGGACACACACGAGCACTGCGGGAGCCACGGTGAGCGGCACCTCTGACGAAACCGGTTCGGCGGCCGACAGCATCCGATCGGCCATTACGGAGCGTCACCCTTCAGTGCCTGTCATGTCCCCCGCGCCGGGGCGGGCGGAGACCGAACCGCGTGACTACCGGGCGGCGTTCAACGCCGCACACCTCGCGATGGCCGTCGTGGACCGCGGCGGGCACGTCGTCGCCGCGAACCCGGCGCTGGCCTCCATGCTGGGCGCGGAGCCGCACGCGCTGGTCCGCCGCCGCGCCGCCGACCTCGTCGACCTGGGCGCGGAGGCCCGCACCTGGCAGGCGTACCAGGAGGTGCTGCGCGGCCGGCAGGCCCGGCTGCGCTGCACGCGCCGGCTCAAACACCCGGACGGGCACTCGCTGTGGACGGAGGTCACCCTCGGCCCGGTCCCCGGCACCCGGGACGTCCTGCTGTCCGTCGCCGACATCAGCGACCGCCGCGACCTCCAGGCCCGGCTGCGGCACCTCCAGATGCACGACCCGGTGACGCGGCTGCCCAACCGGGCCCTGTTCTTCGAGCGGCTCTCCGCCGCCCTGGAGTCCTCCTCGTGCGAGCACGGCGGCACGGGGCGGATCGGCCTGTGCTACCTGGATCTGGACGGCTTCAAGGCCGTCAACGACACCCTCGGCCACCGGGTCGGCGACCGCCTGCTGACCGCGGTGGCGGCCCGGCTGACGCGGTGCGCCGACCAGTCCGGGTACGGGCGGACCGGCGGGCACCTGGTGGCCCGGCTCGGCGGCGACGAGTTCGCCCTGCTGGTGGAGGACTCAACCGGCACCGAGCAGCTCGCCGACCTGGCCCGCAGCGTCCTCGCCGCGATCCAGGAGCCGTTCGACCTGGCGGGGCAGAGGCTGTCGGTGTCGGCGTCCATCGGCGTCGTCGAGCGGGCCGCGGAGGGAACCTCGGCGACCGGGCTGATGCAGGCCGCGGACACGACCCTGTACTGGGCGAAGGCCGACGGCAAGGCCCGCTGGACCCTCTTCGACCCCGAGCGCAACGCGCACCGCATGACCCGGCAGGCCCTCAGCTCCACGCTCAGGCCGGCGGTGGAGCGCGGCGAGTTCGAGGTGGAGTACCAGCCTCTGGTGGACCTGGAGAGCGGCGCGGTGCGCGGGGTGGAGGCACTGGTCCGGTGGAACCACCCGCAGTTCGGGAACCTGACGCCGAATCGGTTCATCGGCATCGCGGAAGAGGACGGCTCCATCGTCCAGTTGGGCCGCTGGGTGCTGCGGACCGCCTGCCGGCAGGCCCGGCGCTGGCAGATCGAGCATCCCGGCGACAGTCCGGTCTTCGTGTCGGTGAACGTCGCCGTCCGGCAGGTGTGGGACTCGGACCTGGTGGGAGACGTCGCCGGGATCCTCGCCGAGACGGGTCTCGCGCCGCAGCTGCTCCAGCTGGAGCTCACCGAGTCCGCGGTGATGGGCTCGGCCGGCCGGCCGCTCCAGGCCCTCCAGGCCCTCAGCGACATGGGCGTGCGGATCGCCATCGACGACTTCGGGACCGGCTACTCGAACCTGGCGTACCTGAGCCGGCTGCCGGTGTCGGTGCTGAAGCTGGACGGGTCGTTCGTGCGCGGCTTCCGCTACGAGGACGGGACGCACCCGAACCCGGCGGACGAGACCATCGTCGAGGCCCTCGTCCAGCTCGCGCACCGGCTGGGCCTCACGGTGACCGCCGAGTGCGTGGAGACCGCCGGGCAGGCGGCCCGGCTGCGGCGCGTGGGCTGCGACACCGGCCAGGGCTGGCTGTACTCGCGGGCCGTCGCACCGGAGCGGATCGCGGAGATGATCGGCACCCGCCCCGGCGCGGGCCGCGACCGGCACTGACGCGGGGCGGCGGGACGGCCCGGGTTCCGCGGGGCCCGCCGGTCAGGGGAAGCAGACGCGGGCGTCCTCGGCGGCGCCGGACGGCAGGAGGCACATGCGTGCCCCGGCGGGGCCCTCGGCGGCGGCCATCGGGGTCGACACGTAGTTCCCCACGTCCCGATCCGACATGAGCAGCACCTGCGGCGGCGCGCCGCCGGGCACGGACAGCTCGACGCGGTCGCCCGCCGCCAGGCCGGACACCCGCACCCACACCGCCCGGCACATCCCGCCGTGCCGCAGCTCCAGGTGCCGCCCGCCCGCCGCGTCGGCGGCGAGGACGGTGTCGACCATGCCCGCGCCGCCGCAGCCCATCCGCGTCGGGTCCTGCCCCGCGCAGGACTCCGCCGCGCAGCCCGGGTTCCGGATCGGCTTCTCCTCCGGCCCGGCGGACGCCCCCTCCCGCTCCGGGCCGCGCAGGGCGAGCAGCGCCGCGCCCGCCGCGAGCACCGCCGCGCACACCGCCCCGGCCGCTGCGGCCGCCGGACGCCACCGCCGGGCGGGCGGTGCCGGCGGGCCTGCGGCGGCCGCGGGCGCGGTGGCTGTGGCACCCGGCGCTGCGGCCGGTGCGGGCCCTGCGGGCCGGGCCCGGCCGCTCCACGCGCTGTCGGCGAGCTCCCACAGGGCCAGCAGCCGGGCGGGCGGCTCGTGCGCGACCGCGCACAGCGCCTCCACGGCCTTGCGGGGCGGCGGCATCTTGCCGTTGAGGTACCGCTCCCACGACGACTTGCTGTACGGGGTGCGCCGGGCCAGCGCCGCGAGGCTGAGCCCCGTCCGCTCGCGCAGCCGCCGCAGCTCCGCGGCGAGCTGCCCGCACTCCGTGTCCGTGATCACTTGCGCAGCTCCCCCCAGGTCTTCGGGCCGACGATGCCGTCCGCGACGAGCCCGCGCGCCTTCTGGAACCGCGTCGCCGCGTCCTTCGTCGCCTGGTCGTACAGCCCCTCGGTGCTGCCCGGGTCGAAGCCGTGCTCGCGCAGCAGGCACTGGACCTCGACGACGTCGAAACCGGTGCTGTTGATGTCCAGCAGGATGTCGCGGCTCGTGCCGTGCCCGGCCCGCAGCTCCGTCCCCTCCCGCTTCACCTCGCACGTGTAGGCCACGCCCCGCCGGTAGCCGGGCTTGCCGCCCGCCGGCGCCGCCGCCGTCTGCGCGGCCCGGCCGTCGGCCGACCAGGCCCCGCCGGCCAGGAGGCCCGCCGTGAACGCCACCGCCGCGGCGGCGCCGATCCCGGCCAGGAACCACGCCGGCGACACCGTCCGCCCGGACCGCGCCCCGGCCGGCTCGGCGGCGTCGCCCTGCGGGGGCGTGGTGTGCGGGGGCGCGGCCGCCGGGGGCGCGGCCGGGGCGTCGGTGCCCTCACCGCCGGCCGTGGCGTCCTCCCGCTCCTTCGGGGCGGCCCCGCCGGCCGCGGGCTGCCGCGCCCGCACCGCCACGTCGTGCAGCACCGTCAGCCGGGTCGGCTCCGTCCCGCACACCCGGGCCAGCTGCTCGACCGCCTCGCGCGGCACGGGCTGCTTGCCGTTGAGGTACCTCTCCCACGACGACCTGCTGTAGGCGGTCTTGGCCGCCAGCGCGGCCAGACTCAGGCCGCTGTGGTCCTTCAACCGCCGCAACTCCGCGACGAGCCGGCGCTCCCGGCCGTCGAGTGCGGCGGGCAGTTCCTTCCAACGCGCCACTGTGACGTTCCCCCCTGTTCTCCCCCAGCATCGGGCCGCCCCGACCCGGCTTCCAGGTCCGGACCACGGGTTGGCGAGAACCGTTCGCCTCCGCGGCGTCCCGGCAGCGCATCCCGCGGACCGGCATCCCAGCAGGTCGGAGCGTGGGACGTCCCACGCCGGCCCGGTTCGGGCGGCGGCACTGGACGGGGGGCAGGTTGGCGCAGGAGAGTCGCTTCGTCAGCCGGGCCGCCGCCCCAGGGTGCGGGCCGGCCGTACGACGGGACGGGCCGGCCGCGCATTCGGGGGAAGCGGGGCCGGGCCGGACCGCGGAACGGGGGAACGCGTCGGGCCCGGCCTCCCGCCAGGAGGCCGGGCTCCGCCGCGCCCTCGGGCGCCTCGGGCGCCTCGGGCGCCGCCGGCCGGCGTCCGGATCCGGCCGCCGTACGGCACACCGCCGCCCCGCACCCGGGCTGGTGGGTGCGGGGCGGCGTGCCGCTCGGCGCGGGGTGGGGGGATCAGCAGGCGCCGAGGTCCTTCCAGACACCCCATTCACCGGTGGTGCCGGGCTCCTCGTTCTGCGTCCACCACTGGGCCTTCCACTTGCGGGCCTTGTGGGAGACCTCCGTGCCGCCGGTGTAGACCGTGCCGGCCGTGTACGCCGGGAGGGAGCCGCAGCCCGTGGCGGGCGGCGTCGTCGGCGGGGTCGTCGGAGGCGTGGTGGGCGGGGTGGTCGGCGGCGTGGTCGGGGGCTGCGTGGTGCCGCCGAGGGCGTCCGAGATCTGGTTCAGCAGGGTGGTGCCCGCGTCCAGGCCGAGCAGGGAGTACATCATCGCCCCGCCGAGGCCCCGGCTCTTGCCGTAGTCGACGCGGGCCTGGATGGACTTCTGGTTCAGGCCGGTGAAGAACTCGCCGTCCTTGTAGAAGTACGAGGACTTCGACTGGTCGTCCCAGAAGGTCGTCGCCGGGTTGTCGACGATTCCGCCGAGCTCCTTGTAGTGGGCGATGCCCGCCTGCTGGCTGTACTGGCGGGGGCTGGAGCCGCCGGTCGCGGGCTGGGCGAGGCCGTTCGCCTGGCCGGCCGGGACGCCCTTCCAGCCGCGGTAGTAGAACTCGTAGCCCAGCGTCAGCTTGTTCGCGGGGAAGCCGCCGGCGATGCCGTAGGCGGGGTCGCCGTCGATCCAGGCGTCGATGGCGTTCTCGATGCTGTACTTCTCGGTGCCCGGCGCGATGGGGTCGGTCGGGTCGGCCGGCGAGTTCCGCAGCGGGGACTGGTGGTACGTGGGCCCGTCGCCGTCCCAGGCGCCGTGCATGTCGTACGTCATGATGTTGGCGTAGTCCAAGTACCGGCCGATCTTGTCGGTCTCGATGTACTTGATCTTGTCCTGGCCGGCCGGGAGGGCCGCGGTCAGCATCAGCTTCCGGCCGCCGTTGGCGGCGCCGTACTCGTCGAGCTGCTTGCGGAACTCGGCGAGCAGGAGCGTGAAGTTCTCCTTGTCCTCGGGCCCGTGGTGGTTGCCGAGGTGGCCGCCGGAGGAGCCCGGGTACTCCCAGTCGATGTCGACGCCGTCGAAGATGCCGGCCGCGGTGCCGGGGCCGCCGAAGCCGCCCTCGACGGGCAGGTTGCCCTTGATGTACTGGTCGATGCAGGAGGAGACCAGCTTCTTGCGGCTCGCGTCGGTCTTCGCGGCGTCGTGGAAGTACTTGGAGTAGGTCCAGCCGCCCAGCGAGATGTTGATCTTGAGGTGGGGGTACTTGGCCTTCAGTTCCTTGAACTGGTTGAAGACGCCCACGATCGGCTGGTCCCACTTGTCCGCGACGCCGTCTACGGAGTCGGCCGCGCTGAAGGACTTCTGGTAGTCGGCGTAGGAGTCGCCCGCACCGTCGCCCGCGTTCGGGTTGTTGTCGTCGCCCGCGGCCTTGTTGGCCATGAAGCAGGTGAGGTTGGTGGGGTGGATGTTGCCGAACGAGTAGTTGATGACGTCCAGCTTGCCCGCGATGCCGCGGGTGTCGAGGTGCTTGGGGTAGAAGGCGTTCCCGTACACGCTCCACTGGTCGTAGTACGCGATGCGGATGTTGCCGCTGCCGGCTGCCGCGGGGGCGTCCGCGGCCTGGGCGCTGCCGAGCCCCGAGAGGCCGGCCACGGCCCCGGCCGCCAGCGCGGCCGTGGCGGCGGCCGCGATCAGGGGTTTACGGATGTGCATGTACTGCCTCCGGGGAGGTGGGGAGGGAAGGCAAGAGGTCCGGGTGGGAGAAGTGATAGCGATCACCGACAGGCGCCGTCAATGGTTCGAACCAAAGAAGGACTAGACCATTCCCCGGGTAAATTCCCTCGTCAGAGGCGTACGGAGGCATCGAGAACCGCTCGCCACCCCGGGTGACGAGCGGTTTAAGGGTGCCTTAGGAAAGGCTGCGGCAAGGTTTCGGCAACAAACCAGCCGAACCCCGTTCGCACGCCGTCAATCGGCCCGCGGCTCCCCCGCCGGCATCCCGTAGGCGTCCGCGACGAGTTCGTAGGAGCGCAGCCGGGCCGCGCCGCCGTGCGCGTTCGCGGTCAGCATCAGCTCGTCCGCGCCGGTGCGGGCGGCCAGCGCGTCGAGCCCGGCGCGGACCTCGTCCGGGGTGCCGTGCACCACGTTGGCCAGCCAGCCGTCGGTGAACTCCCGCTCCGGCGGCGAGAAGGCGTACGCCGCCGCCTCTTCCGGGGTGGGGATCAGGCCGGGCCGGCCCGTGCGCAGCCGGAGCATCGACAGCGCGCCCGTGAGCACCTGGGAGCGGGCCTTGGCGGCGGTGTCGGCGGCGAGCGCCGACACCCCGATCACCGCGTACGGGGCGTCCAGCGCGGCCGAGGGGCGGAACGTCTGCCGGTAGAGGTCCAGGGCGGGCAGCGTGCCGGCGGCGGAGAAGTGGTGCGCGTACGCGAAGGGCAGGCCCAGTTCCCCGGCGAGGCGGGCGCTGAAGCCGGAGGAGCCGAGCAGCCACACCGGCGGCCGGCCGGTCGGCCCCTGCACCGGGCCGGGCACGGCGTGGACCCGGGCGTACGGGTGGCCGTCGGGGAAGTCGTCGTCGAGGAAGCGGGTGAGTTCGGCGAGGCGGCGGGGGAACTCGTCGTGGCCCTCCTCGGCCCGGCCGGGGCCGCGCAGGGCGGCGGCGGTGCGGCCGTCGGTGCCGGGGGCGCGGCCGAGGCCGAGGTCGATCCGGCCGGGGGCGAGCGCCTCCAGGGTGCCGAACTGCTCGGCGACGGCGAGCGGGGCGTGGTTGGGCAGCATGACGCCGCCCGAGCCGAGCCGGATGCGGGAGGTGTGCGCGGCCAGGTGCGCCAGGATCACGGCGGGCGAGGAGCTGGCGACACCGGGCATGGAGTGGTGCTCGGCGACCCAGTGGCGCTGGTAGCCGCGGGCTTCGGCGAGCTTGGCGAGGGCGACGCTGGTACGCAGGGACGCGCTCGCGGTGCTGCCGCTGCCGACGGTGACGAGGTCCAGCACCGACAGCGGGACGGGGGCCGTGCCGTGCGCGGTGCCGCGGACCGGGTTCGGGGCGGCTGCGGCCGGGGGTTCCGGTTCCTGCGCGCCGCCGGCCGGGCGGGCCTCCCGCGCGGCTTCCCCGTGGTCACTCAGGGCAACTCCCGTCTCGCTCGTACGTCCGTACGGGGAGTCGAACCGGGGCGCGGTGGCGGGCATTCCCGGGGCGGATGCGCCGACAGGGGGTGAGGTCCGTGTCTTTGGCATATGCCAGTGGCTTAGGTCCTGGCAGGGGGTCGCTATCCGGCCAGTCAATCTCCCCAACGGGCGCTCCGGACGGGCCTCTTCGTGGCTATCGTGGTAGGGCAAGCGGTAACGACCTGCTAGGGGGAGACCGTGGCGCTGAAGCCCGAGCCGACCGCGCCGTTCCACTCGGTGCAGTACGCCCTGCGCGTGCTCGAAGTGATCGTCCGCCACCCCGGCGGCGTGTCCGGCGAGCAGATCGCGCGCGAGACCGGACTGCCGGCGGTCCATCTCGCTCCGATGCTCCTGATGCTGCGCCGCGAGGGGTACGTCCTGGAGGTGTCGGACGGCGCGTACGCGATAGGCGACTCGCTGGTCCTGCTCGGCTCGGGCGCGGACCGGCAGCAGGCCCTCCAGGACAGGCTGCAGGAGACCCTGGACCGGCTGCGGGACTCGGTGGGCGCGGCGGTCTACATCAGCCGGTACGTGGACGGCGAGGTGAAGATCACGCAGTTCGCGGACAGCCCCCGCACGCCGAAGGTGCACGAGTGGGTGGACTTCCGCTCCGCGGCGCACGCGAGCGCGGTCGGGAAGTGCCTTCTGACGCAGCTCGACCGGAACGGGCGGCGCGACCACCTGTCCCGGCACAAGATCGCCCGACTGACGTCGAAGACGATCGTGAACGAGCGGGTCCTGTTCTCGAAGCTCGACAGCCAGCCGGCCACGGTGCCGGTGCTCGACCTCCAGGAGTACGCGCTCGGCACGGTCTGCGCGGCGGTGCCGATCACGGCGGGGGCGTCGGTGGGCTGCCTGGCCCTGTCGATGCCCGTGGAGCACGCGCACCGGCTGCGGGCGGCGGCAGAGACGCTGAACCGGAAAGCCGCGCCCCTGCTGCTGTCGCTCGCCCTGTAGGCCCGGTGACGCGGCTCACGGGAGAGGCCGCGGCGCGGGAGGCAGGGTGCCGGAGCGGGACGGGAAACACTTCGGGCGGCTCCCGGTGGAACCGGAAGCCGCCCGAAGGACAGGTGCGCCGCCAGGGACTCGAACCCCGGACCCGCTGATTAAGAGTCAGCTGCTCTAACCAACTGAGCTAGCGGCGCCTGCTGACAGAGAAAATACTACCTGGTCCGCGGGGGTGCTCCAAACCACCCCCGCGGCCGGCCCCTCCGCGGGCGGTTCCGGGTCAGAACTGGACGTCGGAGCAGGCGTAGAAGGCCATCGGGGTGTCGTGGACGGTCCAGACGGCCAGGATCAGGTGCCGTCCGGTCTTGCCGGCGGGCATGACGCCGTTGTGGACGGTCGTCATGGCGGGCCGGGCCCCGTTGTAGGCGACAGTGAGGAACGGCTGCGACTCCAGGGCGGCGCGGGTCAGCGGCTTGGCCGGGTCCCAGCCGTCCCGGGTGACGTAGTACCTGATGTCGGTGGTGGCGTGGTTGGCGGTGAACTGCCACCGGAAGGAGTAGCCCTGCCCGGAGGTGACCCTGGTGGCGGGCCAGGTGCCGCCGCGCGGGTCGTCGAGCTGCGCGAACTCGGGGTGGCCGCCGGCGCATATCCGGCCGTCGGCGGGGCCGGCCGCGGGGAAGCCCTTGAAGCCCTCGACGCTCTGCGGCTCCCACTGGACGGGGCCGCAGTCCGAGACGGTCCGGTTGGCACAGAGCTTCTGGCGGCTGATCGGGCTGTCGGTGTAGCCGTGGCTGCTGGCGGAGGGCGCGGAGGCGAGCGCGAGTCCGACCACGCCGGCGAGGCCGAGCACGGCGGCGGAGCCGGCCCGTCCGGAGGGGCGCGCGGGCAGGCGCGAGGGCATGCGGAAGGGACGCATGATGCGGTGCTCCTTGAGCGTGGGGGGGGAGGTCCGGGGAGGGCGTGCGCACGCGCGGGGACGGCCGCGGGTGGGGTCCGCGGCCGCACGGGCGGAATTTCAGGTCTAGACCAAGTCCCAGGTTATTGACGCCAGTTGGCCATGTCCAGACCACTGCGCGAACGGATGGCCCGGTGCGCCCGGGCCCGGCCGCACCGGGCCCGACCTCGGCGCGCCGGGAGCCGTTCGGACCGAAGGACGGGCGCGCGGGCGGCGGGGGCGGCGGGCCCGGCTGTCCGAAAACAGGACACCCGGGCGGCGGCGCGCGCGGGTACGGAGACGGCCCCGGCGCCGCCTGAAGGGCGGGGCCGGGGCCGTCGGGCCGGGGCGGGCGGGGCCTGCTACTCGGAACGGCCGGTGTAGAAGGCGACGGTGAGGTCCTTCACGAGGGCCTTGCGCTCGTAGTCGTCCAACTCGACCAGGCCCCGCGAGGTCAGCCGGTGGACGGTGTCGTCGACGGCGTCGACGACCGACGTCAGCACCATGTCCCGGTGCTTCGCGTCGATCGCCGCCACCCGGCGGCGGCGCATCGCCTCGGCCACCTCGGGCGCGTACTCGATACGCGTCGGCTGCGCCGAGTACACCTCGATGCCGACCGCCTCGGTCTCGGCGGCGAGCATCCTGGTCAGCGCGTCGCCGACGGCCTCCGCGTCGCGGAGGGTCGGGGCGTCCTCGTGGAAGGCGTCGGCCGGGAGCTGCGACAGCACCCGCGCCATCGCCGCCTCCACCTGCTCGGCCAGGTACTCGGTGTGGTCCTCCACGGCCAGTGCGGCCCGCGCGGTGTCCTTGACCTGCCAGACGACCTGTACGACCACCTGGAGCGCGAGGCCGCCGCAGTCGACGGCCGGCATGGGGTCGCTGCGCCAGTGGCGCAGGCGGACGTCGATCCGGCGGCGCAGGAGCAGCGGGCTCACCCAGGTGAGGCCGGTCCGGCGGACCGTCCCGCGGTAGCGGCCGAACAGGGTGAGCACCCAGGCGTGCCCGACCTTGCCGCGGCCGAGGCCGCCGAGGGAGAGGAGCGCGACGATGCCGAGGAAGGCGAGCGGCGGCCAGTGGGTGGCGTGCAGTCCCCGGTAGGGGCGGGGCGCCACGCCGAACGCGGCCGCGAACGCGTCCGGCACAGCCCCGGCCCGCCACAGCACGGCCAGGCAGCCGCTGAGGGCGAGCCCGCCCACCGCCACGCCGACCCAGCCGGGCAGGACGGGCCCCCGGCGCTCCCGCAGCCGGTCGTCGCCCCGCGGCACCCGCCGCCCCGGCCCCACCCACGCCACCGCGCGCCGGGCCGCGGACCCGGCGGCACGGCCCGGCGCGGCGGCCGGGGCGGCGGTGTGGGGGCGGGGCTCCGCGGGGAACGGCAGGTGCAGCGGCACCGAGGTCACCGCCGCCCCGCCGGCCGGCACCTCGGGCCGGGCGGCCTGCGGCGATTCGCCGCCGCCGCCCTCGATACCGCGGACCACCGCCCGCGAGACGATCTCGGCCACCGACGCCCGGGCGGCGGGCCCTGCGTCCGCTTGCGCAGCAGCGCCGCCGCCCTCCGCGCCACCGGCGGCGGTGTCGCCGGCGGCGGCCGGACCGGGCACACCGACCGGCTCACCGGGAGCACCGTGCTCGCCGCCGACCGCGTCCGGCTCCGCGTACGGGCCCGACGCGCCGAACGTGTCCGCCGCCTGCGGGCCGGGCACGCCGGCCGGATCCGCCGCCGCGTACGTCCCGGGCACGTCGCCCGTCCCGTCCGCGGGGCTGCGCTCGGTGGCGACCTCCGCCTGGCACGGGCCCGGCTCTCCGGCCGACCCCGCCCGGTACCGTCCGGGGCCGCCGTGCGGCCCGTCCGCGGTGCCGGGCGTGGCGGCGGCGTCCACCGCCGCGTAGGGGCCCGGCACGTCGGCCGGGTCGGCCGCGCGGGGGGCCGGCTCGCCGAGCGGCCCGTCCGCCGTGCCCGTCGCCGCTGTGTCCGCCGCTTGCGGGGCGGGCCCGCCCGCCGGGTCCGGCAGCGCGTAGGAGCCAGGCGCGACGGCAGGGGCCGCCGTATGCGGGCCGGGCACGGCCCGCGGCCCGTCCAGGGGGCCCGGCGAGTCCGCCGCTTGCAGGGCGGGCGCGCCCGCCGGGTCCGCTGCCGCGTCCGGGTCGGGCACTCCCCGCGACCCGGCTCCGGGGCCCGGGTCGGGGTCGGGGTCGGGGTCGTCGGAGGGGTCCACCGCCGGGTGCGGGCGGCCGGGCGTCGGGGCGGGCTCGGCCGCGGTGTGGGCGTCGTCCGGTCGGGGGCGTGCGCCCCTCTCCGCGGCGGAGTCGGCCGCCGCGGCGGGCGGTGCCGTCTGCGGCTCGGGGGCGGCCGCGGGGTGCGGGATGTCCAGGGCCGCGCCGGCCGGGGCCGGTGCGGGGGACTCCGCTGCCTCCCCGACCCGGGGGGCGGGGGCGGTTCCGCTGCCGTCCGCGGGGGCGGGAGACCCGGGGCCGGGCTCGGTGCGGGCGGCCGGGACGTCCCCGAGGGCGGTGCTGCCGGCGCCCCGGCCGTACGGCAGGACCGTCACGACCATGGCACCCGGCACGCCGGCGACCCACCGGGAGCGCTCCGGTGCCGGCGCCACGACGACCCGGGCCGGGGGGCCGATGTGCAGCCGGGGCGCCGCCGCGGACCCGGCAGAAAAGCCCGCCGGGGCGTGGGGGGCCGTGGCCGCGCCCGGGTCCGCGTACAGAGCGGTGGCGGCCGCCGCCGGGGCGGCTTCCGGCCGGGCCGGGGCCGACTGGACGGAGGAATCCGCCCGGTGGGGGCCGGCTGCTGCGCCCTGGTCCGCGTACAGGGGGGTGGCACCTGCCGGCACTGCCTGCGGACGGGCCGGGGCCCCGTACGGGTAGGCGGCACCCGGCTCCCCGGAGTTCGGGCGGGCGGGGGGCTGGGACGCCGGGTGGGGTCCGGCCGACGGGGCTGCGGCCGCGCCCGTCCGGTCGTACGGGGCGGGGGCGGTCGCCGCCGGTACGGGGTCCGGCCGAGCCGGCGGATCCGTCGGTCGCGGTCCGGGCGTCGGGACGGCTTCCGGGCGGGCGGCGGGTGGCTGCGGGCGGAGGTGCGCCGCGGCCGGGGCCGCGGCCGGGGGGCGCGCGGAGGGGAGTTCCGGGCCGAGCGGCGGCGCCGGTGGCGGGCCGGCCGGGAGCGGCCGTGCGGCGGCCGCCGGAGCCGGGGCAGGCGGAGCCGTCGGGAGCAGGGCCGCCAGGCCGCGCCGTGCGGGCGGCGGGGCCAGGCGCATCGTGCCCGTGCCGTGGACGACGGGGGCCGACGGGGGCCGCAGGCTCCCGGTGGAAACGGGCGGCACGCGGAAGGTGCCGGTGGTGGAGGTGGTGGTGAGCGTCGGGTACATCGTTGCCTCCGTCATGCGAACAGCCGCCGCCAGGTCTCCGGGCCCGGGTATCCGTTGGCCGCGGCACCGCGCCAGCCCTGGGCGCGCTGGAACGCCTCGACGCTGCGGCGGTCGGCCTCGCTCCAGCGGGGACCGGGACCCGTGGTGTAGTGCTTGCCGAAGCCCTTCTCCACCAGCCGGCGGCCGAGGGCGGCGATGGACGGGTGGGTGGACCCGGGGCGGAACACCGACGCCCCCGGGTAGGCCGGGACCGCGGCGGCGCCCGGGCGGGCGGGAGTGCTGCCCGGGCGCGCGGGGGCGGCCGTCGCGCCGGGGGCCGCCGGAGCGGCGGGCCGGTCGGCCGGGGACCCGGCGGGGCCCGGCGCGGGGTCGATGGTCGGCCGGATGTCCTTGCCCTTGCCCTCGGCCAGCAGCTGCCAGGTGTGCGGGCCGGGGATGCCGTCGGCGTCGGCGCCCGTCCAGCCCTGCGCGCTCTGGAAGGCCTGCGTCGCCAGCCGGTCGGCGTCGCTCCACTTCGTGCTCGGGCCCTTGGGGTAGAAGCGGCGGCCGCCGCGATCGATGAGCATCCTGCCGAGTTCGGCGACGTGCGGGTTGTCCGCGCCCGGCCCGAACATGGCGGCGCCGGGGTACTCCTTCGACGGCGCCGCCGGCTTCGGGTCCGCACCCGGGTCGGGCGACGGCTGCGGCGCCGGGGTGGTGAGCCCGTCCGTCACGCCGGTGAACCGGTACGGCACGTACTTGGCCGAGTTGGTCCAGTACGCGTACGGGGTCGCGCCCTTCCGTGTGGCCGGGCGGGTCTGCTCGTAGGCGGTGTAGTGCGTGCGCGTCTCGTCGACCCAGCCGCCGAAGAGGACGACGTGCGAGCCGTTGGTGGGGTCGGCCGGGTTGTGGAACAGCAGCATGTCGCCCGGCAGCAGCTCGTCCTTGGTGATCCGGGTCGCGAACTTGTCCAGGCTGCCGGTCCACTCGTTCGAGCCGAGGTTCCAGGCCATGGAGACGTAGCCGGAGCAGTCCTGCCGGTAGCCGTCCGTCCAGTACGAGGACATGCTGTAGGGCACCTGCGCGTCCAGCCACAGCTTCGCCCGGTTGATGATCGTGGCCCGGTCGATCCGCCGCACCGACGAGGGCGCGCCCGGCGCACCGCCCGGCTTCACCGGCCCGGGGCGGCCGTGCAGCGGGGAGCGGTCGCCCTGCGGGGTGCTCGCCGGGTCGTCGCGGGCGTCCCTGCCGGGGCGGGCGTCCGGGGCCTCGCCCGGTCGGGCGGGCGCGGTGGGGCGGCCGGTGTGTGCGGTGTCGGGGCGGCCGTGCGCGATGCCCGGGCGGCGGCCGTGCGCCGTGTCGGGGCGGCGGGCGTCCGCGGTGTCGGCGGGCGGCTGGGGCTTCGCAGCGTCCGTGGGCCGGGGGTCCGCGGTCTCCCGGGGGCGGGCGGGCCCGGCTGCCCCCGAGCGGGCGGCCTCGGCGGTGCCGGGCCGCGGGTCCGCCGTGTCCCGGGTACGGGCGTCCGCGGCGCTCCCGGTGGGGGCGTCCGCGGCGGCCCCGGTGGGGGCGTCCGCGGCGGCCCCGCGCCGGGTGTCCGCGGTGTCGCCGGTACGGGTGTCCGCGGTGTCGCCGGTACGGGTGTCCGCGGTGTCGGCGGTACGGGTGTCCGCGGTGTCGGCGGTACGGGTGTCCGCGGTGTCGGCGGTACGGGTGTCCGCGGTGTCCGCGGTGCGGGCCTGGCGGCCCGGGGCCGTGCCCGTCGGGGCGTCGGGGGCCGGGGAGTGGGCCGCCAGTGCGGTCGAGGCCGTGCCGCCGCCGAGCACGGCCCCCGCGGCCGTGGCCAGCACGAGCGCCCGGCGTGCGCCCCGGGCGGCCGGGTGGCCGCCGTCCCGGAGCGGTATGGCCCTGGCGCGGGCGAGGGAGCGCCGGCGCCCGGCGCAGCCCGGGCAGCCGCAGTCGCCTGCGGGCTCGTACTCCTCGAAAACCGGCGTCGGCATCGGCACATGCACCGGGGGCTGCATCGTCATGCGGTTCCGTCCACTCCCCTGCTCGTGGCTGATCGGGGCCGCCGCATATCTGTCGGGGCATCAGATTCGGCTCGACCCAGACATATCGTGCACGATAAACCACTCAAACATGGGCTAATCGGACAAGGTGGGCGCGGCTGGTCATGACCACCCCCGGAGGTGGGGTAGAGTTTTCCCTGTCAGCAGGCGCCGCTAGCTCAGTTGGTTAGAGCAGCTGACTCTTAATCAGCGGGTCCGGGGTTCGAGTCCCTGGCGGCGCACGACAAGGGGAAGCCCCTCGCAGTGAGAACTGCGAGGGGCTTCTTCGTCATGCGGGCCGACCTCCCGGCGGCCCCACCGGAACCACCGGAACCACCGGCACTTCCCGCTGCCCCGGCGCACCCGCCGCGCCACCGGCTTCCGGGCCCGGATTCGCACCCGTACGGCCGCCCGGCCCTGCTCCGCCCGAGGGCGTGGCGGCGGCGGCCGCCCGGCCCGTCAGGTATGCCGAGACCACCACGTTCGCCGTGTACGCGCCGGCCTTCCGGTCGTACGTGCCCCCGCACGTCACCAGCCGCAGCTCAGCCCGGCCCGGCACGAGCGCGCCGTACGCGCGATCGGCGTCGAAGCGGCCGCGCTCGTGGACCCGTACGTCCTCGACCGTGAACTCGGCGACCGCCCCGTCGGCCCGCGCCACCCGGACATTGGCGCCCGGGCGGAGCGTGCTCAGGCCGTAGAAGACCGCCGGCTTCGAGCGGGTGTCCACATGGCCCACCAGCAGCGCGGCCCCCGCCTCGCCCGGCTTCGGGCCCGCACCCCACCAGCCGACCGTGCCGGGCCGGTCGTACGGCGGCGGGTCGATCGCACCCTGCGCGTCGAGACCGCGGGCGACCACGGAGGCCTGCACGCCGAGGGACGGCACGTCGACCCGTACGGGGACCGACGCCGCGAGCGGGGCGTGCGCCGCGGGCAGGCCGGGCACCGGGTAGGCGGCCCCGCCGGACGCCCCCGCGCCCGGCCGCTCCGGCATCCCGGTGATCTCGCGGCCCCACAGCCACAGCCCGAGCACCAGCACCGTCCAGGCGGCGAAGCCGAGCAGGCGCCCGCCGCCGGACTGCCTCGGCTCGGCCGTGCCCCTCACCGCCCGGACCTCACTCGCCGCTGCGGCGGCGGCGCAGCACCAGGGCCCGGCCCGCGACGGCCAGCGTGGCCGCGGCCGCCAGGATGGCGCCGATCAGGGTGTGCGGCAGCCCCGGGCCGCCGGGCTCGCCGCCGCCCTTGCGCGCGGGCGCCGCCTGCCCGGCGACGCGGGACGCGTCGGCGACCTCGGCGGCCATGCCGCCGCCGCCCGCGCGGACCGGGTGGACCGGCGTCTTGTGCGGCTCGGGGCGCGTGTCGTGGCCCTGCCCGTGCGCTACGACCTCGACGGAGCCGCGCAGCTCGTCCGCCTCGCACCGGACGGTGACCTCGTGCCGGCCGGGCCGGGCACGCGAGCTGATCATGGCATCGCCCCAGAGGGGCTTGGCGGCGGCACCGGCGGCCTTCGCGGGCTCGTCGGCCTTACCGGACCCGTCGGCTTTCCCGGACCCGTCGGCTTTCCCGGACCCGTCGGCTTTGTCGGCCTTGTCGCTGCCGTGGCCGGCGGACAGGTGGACCTCGGAGACGAAAACGGAGGACTTCGCCACCGCCCAGCGGCCCTTGCAGCCGCTCACGTGGACCTTGACCTGCGCCCCGGGCTCCGCCCGGTGCGGTTCCACCGAGACGGTCCCGTGGTTCTGCTCGACGGCGGCGGCGGGCGCGGCGGGAGCGGCCATCGCGGCCGCGGCCGCCAGGACTGCCGCCACCCCGCCCGCGCGGACCCCGCGGCGGACACGTACGGCGATCAGAGCACTGCGCATGGTGAACCTCCTCTCAAGGAGGTTCACGCGCGGCGGCGGGCTCCGCATCCGGAGGGGCGGGCCGCCCACCCGAACGGCTCAGACGAGATCGACCAGGTCGGCGATGGAGTCGACCGTCTTCGTCGGCCGGTAGGGGAACTTCTCGGTGTCCTCGACCGTCGTCAGGCCCGTCAGGACGAGGAAGGTCTGCATGCCCGCCTCCAGCCCGGCCAGCACGTCGGTGTCCATCCGGTCGCCGATCATCGCGCTGGTCTCGGAGTGGGCGCCGATCGCGTTCAGCCCCGTACGCATCATCAGCGGGTTCGGCTTGCCCGCGAAGTACGGCCGCTTGCCCGTGGCCTTGGTGATCAGCGCGGCGACGGCGCCGGTCGCGGGCAGCGGGCCCTCGGTGGACGGGCCGGTCTCGTCGGGGTTCGTGCAGATGAAGCGGGCGCCCGCGTTGATCAGGCGGACCGCCTTCGTCATCGCCTCGAAGCTGTACGTGCGGGTCTCGCCCCGCACGATCAAAACATAGTTCGATCGCCTGACCGCCGAACCGGAACGAGAGAGTCCATATGGGGATCGTAGTCGGCGGCTACGCGCGCATCAGCGACGGCGCTGGTCGCCGACCGCGTGGACGTGTGGACTGGCGACGACTTCAGCGCGGCTGCGGCCGAGCTGAACGACAAGGTGAGGGCGATCGTCTCCGCGAGCGGCATGAAGCAGAGCGCGCAGACCCACTTCCGGGACGAGTTCCTCGGCCCCGTGCGGGACGGCATCGCGTCCGCCGGCAGGACTGAGGTAGAAGCCGGGCGGAGCTGGAGCACTGCGTCCGGCCCCCTTCTCGTCGTCCTCGACCCTGCCGCTTGACCGGTCCACCCCACGGCGCCCCCAGCCAGATCGAGCCGGGGGCACCGTCACGTCAGTGCAAGGGCCAGTCGTACGCGCGACGGCCCCGAACCAGCAGGGTGCCGATCCTCTTCTTCCCTCCCTCGGGGGCAGGAAGGACGGTGACAGTGACCTCCCCAAAGCCGTGCTGCTTGAGCATCACCGACCAGGCGTTGACCGCGTAGTCCCAGCGCTTGACGATCGCGGGGTCCTCGTCAGGGCCGCGCGGGATGTACGACGCCTGACAGCCGTAGCAGCCCTGGACGGCAGGGTTCTGCGACATGGCGAACACGCCTCCGGGCTTCAGTCGGGCGTGGACGGCCGGGAGCATGAGGTCCGGGTCGGTGAAGTAGGCCGCCCCGAACACGGAGTAGATCGCGTCGAACTGCGTCGGCCAGTTCGCCAGGAACTCCAGCGCCTCGCCCTGATGGATCTCCATGCCGACGTCGGGCCAGCGCTCTTTAGCCTTCGCGATCTGGGCGGGCGAAAGGTCGACGCCGACCGCGCGCATCCCGAGCGTGGCCAGATGTGCGAGGTTTCCGCCCGACCCGCAGCCGAGGTCGAGGACGGTGTGCCCTTCGCGCACGTCGAGAAGCATCGTCCCGGGCCCGTGATCGGGGTGCTGCGTCCAGTTGAACCACGTCGTCTCGCCCTTGGCGTTCGTCGGCCGACGCTGGGGCTTGGTCTCCGCGTACGTGTCCCATGCTGCGCTCTGGGTGTCAGACACTCGTCATCCGTTCTCGGTCACGGGCCCAGCCGCCCGGCAACGTGTGCCGGACGGCTGGGCTCGGGCTGGACTTACTAGCTCACCGGGCTGTCGGTGCACCCGGCGTGGCACTGCGTGCACCCGGCCATGGCGGGGTCCTGCGCGCAGTCGGCCACGCCCTCGCCGGGCCAGAACTGGGCGTCGACCGCGAACCCTGCCCGCCGGATCGCCGCCTTGGTCGCCTCCATCGCGGCCCGACCGGCCACCGGGTCCACCTTCCCGCCGTCGTCGGGTACGTGGTGGATGATCCGGCCCGCCACAGCCTCGCAGAACTCGCCGTACGGCCGGGTGCGCAGGACGAAGGAGTGCCAGAACTCGTCCACGCGCAGCGACGGGGTCAGCGGCTCGTCGGTGAGGGTGCCGGCGACCAGGAAGGCCACCATCTGGTCCACACCGCGCTGCCCCAGCTCCTCGGTCAGGTCGGGCCAGCGCTTGCTCACGTCCTTGATGAGCAGCGCGCGCAACTCGGGCGTGATGAGGCCCAGGGCCTCGCTCGCGCGTTCTCGGGTGATCGTCACGTCTCTGCCTTCCGTTGGTCGGATGGTGCGTGATCGGTGGAGCAACCCGCCCGGCTGCTCGACCTGTCCAGGACTGTTCAACCGGGCGGGAGTTGGAGGGCCCGCCCTGAGCGGCGGACACGAGTCGGGGGAAGCTCGTTACGGGTTGCTCTGCTCAGGGCGGACCGGTCTAGGGCCTGTCGTCAAAGTGATCTTGGATTGTGGATCATGGAGTGGTGATACGTCGCCATGAACTGTCCGACGCCGAGTGGGACCTCATACGCCCGTTG
>NZ_JBVIGV010000002.1:279093-598574 GCF_055570615.1 Streptomyces sp. NPDC031121 | reverse complement strand
CCCCCCCCCCCCCCCCCCCCCCCCCCCCCCCCCCCCCCCCCCCCCCCCCCCCCCCCCCCCCCCCCCCCCCCCCCCCCCCCCCCCCCCCCCACCGCCGTACGCGTGTGCGCAGCCGTTCCGAGGGCCCCCGGCGGGGGCCGACGTACCCAGGGAGTGCCATGTCCGGGTTAGCGCCCGAACCCGAGCCCCAGAACGAACCCCAGCCCGCGCCGCAGCCGCAGCCGCAGCCGCAGCCGCAGCCGCAGCCGCGGCCCGCACCGGAGCCCGGTGCCGGATCCGGGCCTTCCGACGCGGAGCTCATCCGGCGGCTCCGCCGCGCGTTCGCGGCCGGGACCGCGGACGCCGGAGTCTGCGAACTGCTCCACCGGCGGCACGGTGCCGCCGCTTTCGCATGTGCGCGCGCGTGCTGCCGAACCCCGCACGACGCCGAGGACCTCGCCTCCGAGGCCTTCCTGCGGACCCTCCAGGCCGTCCGCTCCGGAGCCGGCCCGCGGGAGCGGTGGCGCCCGTACCTGCTGGCGGTCGTCCGGCACACGGCCGCCGAGTGGCGGGCCGGCGCGGGCCGGACGGTGCTGACGCCCGACGTCGAGCCGTGGTGCGGCCCCGGGGCGGGCGGGGACGATCCGCAGCGCCGGCTGCTGGAGTGCGAGGACCGCCGGCTCGTCGCCCGCTCGTTCCGCACGCTGCCCGAGCGCTGGCGGGCCGTCCTGTGGCACACCCTGGTCGAGGACGACTGCCCGCACCCCGTGCCGCTGCTGCTCGGCATCACCCCCAGTGCCGTGACGTCGCTGGCGTTCCGGGCCCGTGAGGGGCTCCGGGAGGCGTACCTGCGCGCGCACCTCGACGGGGCCCCCGACCCCCGCTGCCGCGCTTACGCGGGCCCGCTCGGCGCGGCGGTCCGGCGCGGCGGGGCCCTGCGCGCGCCCGGCCTGGCCGGACACCTGGCGTCCTGCGCGCACTGCTCGCGCGCGTACGCCGAACTGCTGGACCTGCACGCCGCGCTGCCCGGCGGCGGGCACACGCACGGCCCCGGACCGCTCGCGCCGGATGGGCGGCGAGCGGGCCGGGGCCGCGGGGGAGCAGGGGAGTAAAGGGGAGGGGACTGGGTGCGGGCTGGCTGTGGAGGGGCCGCCCGCGCCGGCGGGGGGCGGTGCTAGAGGCCGTTGACGCGGGCCATGC
This sequence comes from Streptomyces sp. NPDC031121, assembly GCF_055570615.1. Classification (NCBI taxonomy): domain Bacteria; kingdom Bacillati; phylum Actinomycetota; class Actinomycetes; order Kitasatosporales; family Streptomycetaceae; genus Streptomyces; species Streptomyces sp. NPDC031121. The sequence continues at coordinate 597,395 of NZ_JBVIGV010000002.1, read as the reverse complement.
GGTCCACGCCGAGGGGGCGGAAGTCGGTGGCGGCGGCGCGGGCCTTGCGGCCGACGCGCGCGTACTGGCGCCGCACCTGGGCCATGAGCCGGCGGCTGCGCAGGGCCATCTCCAGCTCGAAGCGGGTGCGCGGGTCGCGCAGGCCGGGGCCGAAGAGCTTCTCCAGCTGCCGCATCCGGTAGCGGACGGTCTGCGGGTGGACGCTCAGCGCCTTGGCGGCCTCGGGGGCGCCGCCTCCCTCCAGCCAGGCCAGGAGGGTGACTTCGAGCCGCTCGCTCTGGCGCGGCGTCAGGTCGGCCAGCGGCCGCAGCCAGCGGGCGGCGAGGGCGTGCGCGAGGGGTTCGTCCTGGAGCAGGAGGAGAGTGGAGAGGTGGTCGTCGACGAAGAGGGGCCGGCCCTCCGGTCCGGGCCGCTGGGGGGCGAGGGCCAGCAGGCGCAGGGCCCAGCGCAGGGAATGGCTCGTGTCGCGCGGTGCGACGGGATGCCCCACGGCCGCGAACCGGCCGCGCAGCAGGGTCTCCAGGGCGATGCGCGTGTCGGGGTCGTCCGGACTGGGGACGAGGAGGCACGGCTGGCCGCCGACCATGCCGGCCAGGGCGTCGCCGAGGGCGGCGGCCAGCTGCTGGGTCTCGCCCGGTGTCGCGAGGGCGATGGCGCGTATCTCCGGGGGGAGGGGCCAGCCGGCGGCGCGGGCGAGTTCCGACAGCGCGATTTCAGCCATGGGCATGTCATGTGTGAGAGCGAAGAAGAGCTCCCTCCGCGCCCGTTCCGAGGCGCCGCCGCCCGGGCCGTCCGACGCGACCACCGTGAGCGGCGCCGTCCGCGTCCGGTACGAGCCCTGGCGGGGGATCCGGTCCAGGACCGGGTCCGTAGCCCCGCCGTGCAGTCCCGGCCCGTGCAGGGCGCCTCCGTGGAGCCCGGCCCCGGCCGCGTCCAGGGCCGCCACGTCGAGGTCGACGTCCTCCTCCGGGTCGATCCCCGTGCGGCCGTCCTCGTCGGTGTCGTCGTCGACGTCCGGATGCCCCGCGGGCGTGCCGTACGGGCCGGCCCTGACCGGTTCGGGGCCGCCGTCGGGCGCGGCGCCGTGGACCTCCGCGCGCTCCTGGTGGCGCGCCGCCGGCTCCCGGTACCCGAGCGCCGTCAGCAGGGCCGCCTCGACCTGTGCTCTGACCACCTCGTCGTCGAAGTCATCCACCAGCGCGGCGAAGCCGGGGAGGCCGTCCCTCAGCTCCTCCACCATCCCGGATGCCAGCGCGGGGAGCTCCCGGCGCAGGACCCGGGTCCACTCGCCGCGCGGTCGGGCCCAGATACGGTTCAGCAGTTCGCACATTGTTACCTCGTTCATGCCGGGGTACGGCCTGCCCCGCGGGGAGGGTGACAGGCCCGCGTCGAGCCGCCCCCCTGCCCGTACCGGCCTTGCGGACGGGGCAGTTGAGCACCTCGTACACCCTCCAGGAGGGCGTCAGCCACTTGCGGTCCCGCGGCTTTGCCTCGATTTTGCCGACGGGGAGGTGTGGCGGACGACCAGGCGTGGCCGTGGGGGCCGCCGCACCGTTGGAAGGGAATCTTCCGGGGACGTTCGTCGCGGCGGCGCCACACGCACAAGAACTTGTCACGATTCGATAAATACTGTGGAGGCGTTGCGAAGGTCCACGATGCTTCTGCACTCCGGCCCCCGCTCCCGGCCGGCGAGGCCCATCTCCCGCCCGCCGCGGAGCAGTTCCGTCGACCACCCCGGGCGCCGAGTGCGAAGTGGAGTGCCTCGGGCCCGGCGTATGGGAGAACCCGATGCCCCTGTCCCAGACCCGCGCGCCCCGCTCCCACCGGGCCCGCCGGACCAGACGCCACGCCGGCGCGGCCGCGGCCGCGGCAGCCGGACGGCGGGCGGTGCGCCGACCCCCGCTGCTGTCCCCCGCCGGAGGTCCACGCCCCGCCACCCTGGCCCTCGGCGCGCTCGCCGCCCTTCTGGCCCTCGGCGTCGCCGCCCGGGCCGGCGCCCTCACCAACCTGTGGGAGTTCCTGGACTACGGGGCGGGCGTCCTCTCGCTCGTCTCCCTCACCTCCGCCGTCCTGTGGGGCCTCGCCGCCACCGACCGCGTCCTGCTCACCTCCGGCCACCGGATCGTCGCCCAGGGCGTCCACCGCGGACTCGCGGTCGCGGGGCTCGGCTTCCTCGCCCTGCACGTCTGGATCAAGATCGCCGAATCGCGGACGGACGTCGGCTCCGTCCTCGTCCCCTTCACCGACGACAACCAGCCGATGCTGATCGGACTCGGCAGCCTCGCCGGGTACTTCTTCGTCAGCGTGGCCGTCTCCGGCGCCGTCCGCAGCGCGTTCGCCACCAAGGGCCGCTCCCGCTGGTGGCGGGTGCTGCACGTCGGGGCCTACCCCGCCTGGGGGGCGTCGCTCGTGCACGGCCTCAAGGCCGGCCGCCCCGCCAGCGGCTGGGTCACCGCCGCGTACGCCCTCTGCCTCGTCGCGGTCGCCACCCTGCTCGTCCTGCGCATGCGGGAGCGGATGCGCACCGAACGGGCCCGCCCCGCCGCCGCGCAGCCTCAGCCCGCCGCCCGCCCCGGCGGCCCGGACCGCGCCGGGGCCGCCCAGCGCTTCGTACGCCGGCCCGCCGAGTGGGCCGCCGAGCGGCTGACCGCCCGCCTCGCCCGGCAGGGCGGCCGGAACCCGTCCGGACCCCAGCCCGGCCCGTTCGTCGACACCCTCCCCGATCCCGTGAGCGTGCAGGGCGCCGCCGGCCCGGCCGCCGCCGGACGGGCGCCGCGCCCGGAGACCCCGCCGCGGCCCACCCTCGCCCCCATACCCGACCGCCCGCCCTACGGCGCGGGCGCCGCGTTCGTCACCAGCCGGCTCGACATCGTGCCCGACCTTCCCGGACAGCCGCTCGGCGGCAGGCGGAGGGGCCGGTGACCGAGGTGACCCCGGCCCTCGGATGCGTGGGCCAACCCCGGGTGCTGGCAGGCCTCGACACCCTGCCGCGCCTGGACCGCGCCGACCACCTGGCCGTGCACGGCGCCCTGCCCCTCTACCGGCCCGAAGAACTCGTGGAACTCGCCGAGGACATCGACCTGCGGGGCCGCGGCGGAGCCGGCTTCCCCTTCGCCCGCAAGCTGCGGGCGGTCATGCGCACCGCCCGGTCCCGCGACGGGCGCACCGCCGTCGTCGTCAACGGCAGCGAGGGCGAGCCCAGTTGCCTCAAGGACAAGGCGGTGCTGCTGCACGCCCCGCACCTCGTCCTCGACGGGGCGCTCCTCGCCGCCGCCGCGCTCGGCGCCGACGACGTGGTCGTCGGCGTCACCCGCGACGACGTGGAGCAGTCCCTGCGCGCGGCCGTCGCCGAGCGTGGTCCGGCCGGCAGCCGCGTCCGCGTCGCCAGGCTCCCCGAACGCTTCGTCACCGGCGAGGGCACATCCCTCATCAACGGCATCGAGGGCGGGCCCGCCCTGCCCAACGGGCAGAAGGTCCGCACCAGCGACCGGGGCCTCGGCGGGGTCCCGACCCTGCTGTCCAACACCGAGACGTACGCCCAACTCGCCGTCGCCGCACGGCTCGGCGCCTCCGGTTACTGCTCGGCCGGCCTGCCCTCCGAGCCCGGCACCGTCCTGCTCACGGTCGCCGGGTCGACCGTCGTCGAGGTGCCGACCGGCACCTCCCTGGCGTACGTCCTGGAGCTGTGCGGGTACTCCCCGGGGCAGGGCGTCCTCGTCGGCGGGTACCACGGCCGGTGGCTCACCGCCGCCGCCGCGCGCTCGGTGAACCTGTCCCGGCAGTCGCTGTCCTCCGTCAACGCCGTCCTGGGCGCGGGGGCCGTGCTGCCGCTGCCGGAGGACACCTGCCCGGCCGGCGAAGTGGCCCGCGTGGCCCGCTGGATGGCCGACGAGTCCGCCGGCCAGTGCGGCCCGTGCGTCAGGGGCCTGCCCTCCCTCGCCACGGCCGTGGAGGAACTCGTCGCGGGCGGCGGCAGGACGGCCTGGGAGGCGATCGAGACCCGCATGCGGGCGGTACGCGGCCGCGGCGCGTGCAGCCACCCCGACGGCACCTCCGGCTTCGTCGCCTCCGCGCTCGCCGTGTTCCCCGACGAACTGCGCGACCACGCCCTCGGCAGCGGCTGCGGCCGCCGCGTCCTCGGGGCGCTGCCCCTGCCCGCCGACGAGAACCCCGAGCGGCTCGTCGTCGACTGGACGCTGTGCCGGGGCCACGGGCTCTGCGCCGACCTCCTGCCGGACGTCGTCCGCCTGGACGCGGACGGCTTCCCGGCGCAGGCCGTCATGCCCGTGCCGGAGCGGCTCAGGGCGAAGGCCCTGCGGGCCGTGCGGCGCTGCCCCGCCCTCGCGCTGCGCATCCAGGAGTGAGCAGCCGGCGACGGTGCGCACGGCGGCCAGTTCACCGGTTAGCGGCTTCTGACAAATTCCCCGCCTTTTCCCTTCCAGGCCCCTTGCGGGGTTTATGAATTACTCGGCAGCAAAACCCCCGGGAAAAACCCGAAGGAGCGATCGTGAACAAGATGCGCCGCGTGACAACCGTCGGATCGGTGGCCGCCGTCCTGATGCTTACGGCGGCCTGCGGAGGCGGCGGCGAGGCGCGCGGCGGGAATTCCGTACAGCCCGTGGGCGCGGGGAAGTCCCTCGCGGACGCCTACGGCTCGGGCAGCGGCTACGGGGCCGCCCCCGGAGAGCTGAGCGGCTCCGGCGCGGGCTCGGCGGCGGGTGACGCGGCCGGCGGCGGCAAGGGCGGGCCGGCCGGGCAGCTCGCCGTACGGGAGATCGCGTCGGTCGGCAGCGTCGTCACCGACGGGGCCGGGGCCACGCTGTACCGCTTCGAGAAGGACACGCCGCAGCCGCCGAAGTCGAACTGCGACGGTGACTGCGCCACGGCGTGGCCGCCGGTCCCCGCCGACGACGCCACCGCCTCCGCCGGCATCGACGCGGGCCTGCTCGGCGCGGTCACCCGCTCCGACGGGACCAGGCAGCTGACCCTCGCCGGCTGGCCCGTCTACCGGTACGCCAAGGACACCCGGGCGGGCGAGGCGAACGGCGAGGGCGTCGGCGGGACCTGGCACGCCCTGGCGCCCGACGGGAAGAAGGCGGTCGACAAGAAGCAGCAGGGAGGCGGCGGCCAGACCGGCACGGGAATGGGAATGGGGATGGGAACGGGCGGCGGATCGGGTTCGGGCGGATATTCGAAGAATCCGGACAAGGAACTCTCCGTCGCCGCGAACGAAAAGCTCGGGAAGATACTCGTCGACGGGCAGTGGCGCACCCTCTACCGGTTCGACAAGGACAGTGCCTGGCCCATGAAGGTCACCTGTGTCGGGGCGTGCGCGGAGACGTGGAAGCCCGCCGCCCCGGTCGACAAGTCCAAGGCGTCGGGAATCCGGCCGGAGCTGATCGGCACGGTGAAGCGGCCCGACGGTACCGAGCAGCTGACGATCGACTGCTGGCCGGTGTACACGTTCACCGGCGACACCCAGCCCGGTCAGACCAGCGGGCACAACAAGCAGGGCCTGTGGTTCGCGGTCACCGAGACCGGCAAGAAGGCCCCGGTTTCGGCCGGCTGAGACCCGTGAGGAAAGCCGTGATCCCGACCCCGGCCCGCCTGGCCGCCTGCGCCGCCGCCCTGCCCGTGCTGCTGCTGTGCGGCGGCTGCGGGGGCGGCGGGGCGGCCGCCTCCCCGGACGGGCCGGCCCCCGGCGGGGCCGCGGCCGCGTCCGCTCCGCCGGCCCCCCGCCCCGCCCCGCTCGAGGACATCGCCGGAGCCCTCGGCTGCACGCCCGAGGTCACCGTCGACGCCGAGGAACTGCGGGAGGGGGCCTGCGGTACGGGGGCCGCCGCGTACCGCATGGCCACGTTCGGCACGGAGGAGGGCCGCACCGCCTGGCTGGCCGAGGCCCGCGCCTACGGGGGCACCTACCTCGTCGGCCCCCGCTGGGTCGTCACCGCCGGGTCCGCCGAGGCGCTGGCCCCGCTGCGCGACCGCCTGGGCGGCACGATCGAGTCGGCTCCGGGCCACGGCTCGCCCCCCGCGGACGGCCCCTCCCCCCACGAGGGGCACGGGGCCCCCTGACGCGGGCCCGCGCACCCGGCCTGCGCGGCGCGCCCGCCCACGGGGCGGCCGACACCCTCCACCAGGGGTGCCGGCCGCCCCGTTCCCGCGTGCGCGGCCCGTCGGACTGCCGGCGAGGTCTCCGGCGCCTCCGCGGAGGCCGCCCCTGACGGCCCGCCCGCCGAGCACCGCGCACCGGTTCAGCGGGCAGCCGGCGCGGCCTCGGGCAGCAGGCGCGGTACGAGGCGGACGTACGCCGTCATGCCGAGGACCTCGACCAGGGTCTGCGTGACCACCACCGCGGCCGCGACGGCGAGGGAGTCGGGGAGGGCGAGGGCCAGGGGGAGGACGACGAGCGAGTTGCGGGTGGCGCCGCTGAAGACGATCGCCCGGCCGGCCCCCGTGTCGAGGCGGAAGAGGCGGGCCACGGCCCGGCCCGCGAAGGCCATGACGACGAGGAACGCCGCGTAGAAGGGGATGACGGCGGCGACGCCGGCCAGGCTGCCGCCCACCTTCGGGAGCTGCCCGGCGACGACCGTGAAGAGCGTCGCGGCCATCAGCGGCACCATCGCCGTGGTCGCCGCCGCCGCGGCCCTCCCGCCGGCCGGGCGGCGGGCCGCCCACGCCTGGAGCCCCCAGGCGAGCGCGAGCGGGACGGCGATGAGGGTGAGGAACGCCTCCAGGAACGGACCGAACGCCCCGACGCCGGCGAGGCCCGGCCCCATGAAGACGGAGAGGAAGCAGGGCAGCAGCAGCATCTGCGCCAGCAGCAGGAGCGGCGTGGCGGCGAGCAGGCGCCGACTGGAGCCGCCCGCCAGGCCCGAGAAGACGATCACGTAGTCCACGCACGGGCACAGCAGTACCAGCAGCACGCCGAGGCGGACGGCCTGGTCGGCGGGGAGGAACGCGTACATCGCGGCCACCACGAGCGGGACGACGGCGAAGTTCACCACCAGCGCCGCCGCCAGGAACCGGCCGTCGCGCAGGGAGCGGACCAGCTCGGCGGCCGGCACCTGGAGGAAGGTCACGAAGAGGAGTGCGCCGAGGACCGGGTTGACGGCGTGCTCCAGGCCGGAGCCGACGGCCGGGACCAGCCATGCCAGCGCTCCGCCGGCCGCCATCGCCGCGAGGTACAGCGCGACCTGGCGGTCCTCCATCCACTCGACCGGGCCCTCGGCTTGCCGCTGCTGCACGTCGCTCCGTACGTCTCGTTCCGGATCACCGCCCCTGAGCGGCGGCCCCTCCATCCTCACACCGCGTCCCCTCCCCGACCCATGGCCTACGATTTCCGCATGAACGACACCATGCCGCCGTGTCCGGAGTGCTCCGGCACCTTCACCTATGAGATGGGCGCGCTCCTGGTCTGCCCCGAGTGCGGACACGAGTGGTCGCCGGCCCCGTCCGGGGCCCCGGGCGCCGAGTCCGGCGAGAAGGTGGTCAAGGACGCCGTCGGCAACGTCCTCCAGGACGGCGATACGGTCACCGTCGTCAAGGCCCTCAAGGTCAAGGGCAGCCCCTCCGGCATCAAGGCCGGCACCAAGGTGCGCAACATCAGGCTGGTGGACGGCGTCGACGGCCACGACATCGACTGCCGCATCGAGGGCTTCGGCAACATGCAGCTCAAGTCCGGCGTCGTCAAGAAGGCCTGAGGCGTGACCGTGACACCGGCCGACGGGGAGAAGTGGAAGGAGCGCGGCGTGATGCTGCGCGTCTTCGTTTACGTCTTCGCCACCCACGCGTTCGCCGGTTTCGTGTACCTGCTGTTCTACCTGGGCCAGCACGCGGACAAGTGACCCCCGGCGCCGGGCGGCCTCCCCGCCCCGCCGGTGCGCGCCCTCAGGCGGGCGGGTTCGCTCCCGCCGCCCGCAGGTCCGCCAGCAGCCCCGCGTGTTCGGCGAGCACGCCGGAGAGGATTCCGCGCGCGACGGCCAGGAGTTCCGCCACCTGCGGGTCCGTCAGCGAGTAAAGGACGGCGGCTCCCTCGCGCCGGGACACGACCAGGTTCGCGCGGCGCAGGACCGCCAGCTGCTGCGACAGGTGCGCCGGCTCGATGCCCAGGTGCGGCAGCATCTCGCTCACCGCGTGCTCCCGTTCGCTGAGCAGCTCCAGGACGCGGATCCGCACCGGATGCCCCAGCGTCTTGAAGAAGTCCGCCTTCAGCTGGTAGAGCGGCGTGTTCATGCGCACGGCCTCCCCCCTGCCGGTGCCGGGCTGTCCGTCGGATGCGGTCTCGTCGTCATGCCCCCATCCTCACGCACCCCGTGCCGCCGGGACGAGCGAGGGCCGGCTACCGCGCGCCCTCCCGCCCGGATGCCGGCCTCTGGCCCGGCAGCAGGGGCAGCAGCCCGGCGTCCCGCAGGTGGGAGCGGGCGCCGGCGAGGGCGTCCGAGGCCGTCGCGTACTCCCGGCCCGGGCCGCGCAGCAGGTCCAGGGCCCCGACGGAGTCGAGGACCCGGCGCTGCGCGGGCCGGACCCCCGAGACCATGACGGCGATGCCCCGCCGGTCCAGCTTCTCGACGGCGTCCCTCACGACGAGCGCCCCGGTCGCGTCCATCGTGGTGACGCCGCACATCCTCAGGACGACCACCCGGACGCCGGCCACGCCGGCCAGCTCCGGCAGGAAGCGGTGGGCGGCGGCGAAGAAGAGCGGTCCGTCGATGCGGTACGCGGCGACGTGCTCGGCGAGCAGCGCGTGCTCCTCCTCGCCGTGCTCCCCGGGCAGGTCGGCGCGGAGGTCCACCCTCTCCATCCGCGTCTGCCGCGCCACGGCGCGCAGCGCGAGGGCGCCCGCGGCGGCCAGGCCGATGATGACGGCGTACACGAGGTCGAGGGCGAGCGTGGTGATCGCGGTGAGGACGAGGACCAGCCCGTCCGAGCGGGTGGCCCGGGCCATCGCCCGCAGCGAGGCCACCTCGACCATGCGGACCGCGGTGGCCAGCAGGACGCCGGCGAGGGCCGCGAGGGGGATCTTCGACACCAGGGGCGCCGCGGCGAACACGATCACGGCGAGGACCGCGGCGTGGGTGAGGGCGGCGAGGCGCGAGCGGGCACCGGAGCGGACGTTCACCGCGGTACGGGCGATGGCGCCGGTCGCCGGAACGCCGCCGAACAGCGGGGCGACCAGGTTGGCCAGGCCCTGCCCGAACAGCTCCCGGTCGGGGTCGTGCCTCCGGCCCGCCGCCATGCCGTCGGCGACCTGCGCCGACAGCAGCGACTCCAGTGCGGCGAGGGCCGCGACCGCGACCGCCGGGGCGATCAGCGACCCCAGGGCGGAGAGGTCCAGGAAGGCGAGGGAGGGCGCCGGAAGCCCGGCGGGCAGCTCGCCGATGGGCGCCGCGGCGTCCAGGCCGAAGGCCTGCGCGGCGGCGGTCGCGGCGATCACGGCGAGGAGGGAGAAGGGGACCCCCGGCCGCAGCCGGGCACCGAGCAGCATCACGGCGGCCACGCCGGCGGCGAGCGCCGCGGCCGTCCAGTTCGGCGTACGGGCGAACTCCTCCACGGCCCGCCACGCGACGGGCACGACGCGCTCCCCCTCGATTCCGGGCACGCCGAGGGCGTTCGGGATCTGCTGGAGGCCGATGACGAGCGCGATGCCGAGGGTGAAGCCCTCGACGACGGGCGCCGGGACGAAGGCCATGTACCGGCCGGCGCGCACCAGGGCGAGTCCGATCACGATCAGCCCGGCCAGCAGGCCGACGGTGAGGACGCCGTCCGCGCCGTGCCGGGCCGCGATGGGCACCAGGACGACCGTCATCGCGCCCGTGGGGCCCGACACCTGGAGGTTCGAGCCGCCGAAGAGCGCGGCGAGCGCCCCCGCGACGACGGCCGTCGCGAGCCCGGCCTCGGCGCCGAGGCCGGAGGAGACGCCGAACCCGAGCGCGAGCGGGAGGGCGACGACGGCGACGGTCAGCCCGGCCGGCAGGTCCCGCCGCGGGTTACGCGCCATGGCCGCGAGATCGGCCCGGCGGGGCAGGAGGGAGCGGAGCCGGGCCCGCGCACTGCCGAGGACGCTCACGGGCGCGCGGCTCCGGCCTTGCGGTCGGCCTCCCGGGCGCCCCGGCGCAGCTCGGCGAGGAGCTGGTCCTGCCCGGCCAGCATCTCGGTGAGGATCCGCCGGGCGGCCTGCATCAGGTCCGCCACGTCACCGCCGGCCAGGGTGTAGACGACGCTGGACCCCTCGCGGCTGGACGTGACGATCCCCGAGCGCCGCAGGACGGCGAGGTGCTGCGACAGCGCCGAGGGCTCGACCTCGATCCGCGCGAGCAGCTCCCGCACCGGCAGCGGGCCGGACTGGAGCAGCTCCAGGATCCGGATGCGCACCGGATGCCCGAGCATCCGGAAGAACTCGGCTTTCGCCTGGTAGAGCGGAACCGGCACGGGCCCTCGACTCCTCGCCTCACCGTGGCGGCCGCACGGACGGGTCGGCTGTACCCGGGGCCGCCTGGGGGCGCAGCGCCTCCATGATGTGATGACTTGCTGAATTTCGCAATTGCCGGAACCGGTGGTGCACTGCCGCCGGGGCCGCCCCTGCGCCCCGGCTCGCCGGCAGCGCTTCCCGATGCCGCGCTACGGGTACGGGATCGGCACCCCGGGGCCACCGTCGCCGCGCACACCGGTCACGGGACCCTCGTCGGGGGCTTCACCGCGCTCGGCGCCTGACCGGGGGCCGGGAACGGCAGAGGCGGCGGCCGCCGGCACGCTCCCGCGCACCGGCGGCCGCCGCCCGGCCTTCCTCACGTCACACGCGGCCGACCGCATCCCGGACGGGCTCCGCCGCGGCCGGCTCACCGGACGACGGCCCGCCGCCCCGGCGGCGGCGCTCGCCGACCCAGGCGGCCAACGGCTCGGTGTAGCGGGCGGTCAGCGGCCCGACCACGACCAGGACCAGCACGTACGCGGTCGCCAGCGGGCCCAGCGACGGCTCGATGCCGGCGCTGACGGCGAGACCCGCGATGACGATCGAGAACTCGCCGCGCGCCACCAGGGTCCCGCCGGCACGCCAGCGGCCCTTGGCGCCGACACCGGCCCGCCTGGCCGCCCAGTAGCCGGTGGCGACCTTCGTCAGGGCGGTGACGACGGCGAGCGCCAGGGCCGGCAGGAGCACGGGCGGAATGCTCGCCGGGTCCGTGTGCAGGCCGAAGAAGACGAAGAACACCGCGGCGAACAGGTCCCGCAGCGGGCTCAGCAGCGTGTGTGCGCCCTCCGCGACCTCCCCGGACAGGGCGATACCGACGAGGAACGCCCCGACGGCCGCGGACACCTGGAGCTGCTGCGCGATGCCCGCGACCAGCAGCGTCAGCCCGAGGACCACGAGCAGCAGCTTCTCGGGGTCGTCACTGGAGACGAACCGCGAGATCAGCCGCCCGTAGCGGACGGCGACGAACAGGACCGCACCGGCCACGGCGAGCGCGATCGCCAGCGTGGCGCTGCCGGCCGCCAGGCTCACGCCCGCCAGCAGGGCGGTCACGATCGGCAGGTAGACGGCCATCGCGAGGTCCTCCAGGACCAGCACGCTGAGGATCACCGGCGTCTCGCGGTTGCCGAGGCGCCCGAGGTCGCCCATCACCTTGGCGATCACACCGGAGGAGGAGATCCACGTCACACCGGCCAGCACGACCGCGGCGACCGGCCCCCAGCCCATGAGCAGCGCCGCCAGCGCGCCGGGCACGGCGTTCAGGGCGAAGTCGACCAGACCCGCCGGGTACTGCGTCTTGAGGTTGGAGACCAGGTCGCTCGCCGTGTACTCCAGCCCCAGCATCAGCAGCAGCAGGATGACGCCGATCTCGGCGCCGATCGCGACGAAGCCCTCGCTCGCGCCGAGGGGCAGCAGGCCGCCCTCGCCGAAGGCCAGGCCGGCCAGCAGGTACAGGGGGATGGGAGAGAACCGGAAACGGCCGGCCAGGCGCCCGAGCAGGCCGAGCGCGAGGATGATCGCACCGAACTCGATCAGGAAGATCGCGGAGGAGTGCACGCGTCACTCCCGTCCGAGTATCGCGGCGGCCGCCTCGACGCCCTCGCGGGTGCCGATCACGATGAGGGTGTCCCCGCCGGCCAGCCGGAAATCCGGCCCCGGGGACGGGATCGCCTCCGCCCGCCGCAGCACCGCCACGAGGGACGCGCCGGTCTCGGTCCGCATCCGCGTCTCGCCGAGGGTCCGGCCGTTCCAGCGCGACCCGGAGGACAGCTCGATGCGCTCGGCGACCAGCCCCAGGCCGGTCGTGGACAGCAGGTTGGGGCTGTGGTGCGCCGGCATCAGCGCGTCGACCAGGGTGTCCGCCTCGCCGCTCGTCAGGTGCAGCGACTGGGCGCAGGCGTCCGGGTCGTCCGTGCGGTAGACGTTGACGGTGCGCGTCCCGTCCAGGTGAGCGATCACCGACAGATGCTGGTGTTCACGCGTGGTGAGGTCGTACTGCACGCCGATGCCGGGCAGCGGCGTGGTGCTCATCCGTGGAGCAGGCACAGCCCATCCCCTTCTCTTGTTCTTGCGATGGTGGTGCGAGGTGCGGCGGGCCGGTCGGGCGGCCCGGCGCGCCAAGAGGACATGCTGCCAGGCGCGGCGAACGGCACCGCGCCAACCTGCTCCAGGAGCCCGGCCTCCGCGACCGCCCGGAACTCACCCGCTGCGCGATCCGCGCCGGTCTCATCGAACCGTGAGCCGGGTCAGCGCGGTGCGGGGCGGTGCGACGCCGGCGCCGTGCGCAGGAGTTCGGCGAGGCCCTGCCGGGTCGCAGCGACGACGACGCGGTCCTGGGGGCGCAGGACGTAGCCGGGGTGGAGGTCCCACAGCAGCTGGGGCTGCTCGCCGTCGGAGGGCGGATGGGCGAGGTCGGGCCGGCGGGCCTGCGGGTCGGCCGTGTCGAGCGCGAGGACGCGCCAGACTCCGGGGCGGAACGCCTCGGCGACCGTACGGCCCTCCAGGTGCGGGTGCCCCGCCACGACCAGGGCGGCGAAGACGAGGACCCGCCGCTCGACCGGGATCGCGCCGAGGATCTGCCGGCCCATCATGGCCCCGGCGAACGCCGGAGCGGCGAGGTGCGTGACGCTGCGGCTGCGGGTGAGGGCGCCGGGGTGGGCGGTGCGCAGGGTGCGGTGCACGGCCGTGGCGAAGTCGTCGTCGTACAGCCGCAGCGCCACCTTCAGGTCGCCCTTGACGGTGCGGGCGCAGAGCGTGGCCTCCAGGTTCGTGGTGTCGGAGCTGGTGAGCGCGAGGAAGGCATGGGCGCGGTGGATCTTCGCGGCTTCCAGTACGCCCTCGTCGGTGACGTCGCCGAGGACGACGGGCACCCGGAGGCTGCGGGCGAGGGCAATGCCGCGGGCGTCGGGGTCCTCCTCGACGCAGACGACGGGGATGCCCAGTTCGCGCAGCCGCGCCAGGACGCGCGTGCCGATCTTGCCCAGGCCCAGCAGGACGACGTGCCCGGACAGCCCCCGGGGAGGCCGCCGCAGCACCCCCGCGGCCCGGAACGTGCCGAGGGCCTCCAGCGCGCCGGCGACGAGCAGTGGCAGCAGGGCGAGGCCGACGAGCCCGGAGAGCAGCTGGAGGACCTGGCGCGTGGTGGACTCGTCGACGGCCGGGTCGTTGATGGAGAACAGGTCGAGCAGCGTCAGGTAGACGGCGTGCACGGGGCCGGTGTCGGTGAGCACGGTGGTGGTCACGCTCAGGGCGAGGACGGAGGCGACGACGCCGGCGAGCGCCCAGCGCAGCCGCGGGGAGAACAGCTCGCCCAGCGGGGCGCCGCGGCCGGCGAGCCGGCGGGCGGGCAGCGCGGGCCCGGTGTGGCGGACCGTCTCCAGGACGATCCTCCCGCGCCCCGCCGCGCTCTGCACGGTGCGGTCGTCCGGGAGGAGTTCCGGCGCCGACGGGCCGCTGGAGTCGGAGCCCTCGGCACCCGCGGGGTCGGAGGCCGTGGAGGAGAGCAGCGCCAGCGTGCACAGTCCCGGGTCGGACGGCCCGCGCCCCTGCTGCGGGTGCCGCTCGGCGGCCCGCAGCAGCAGGCCGTCGGCCTGGACGACCTTCCCCGACCCGGCGGCCGCGGTCGCCGCGAGGGAGGGCGCCGCGGTGTCGGCGTCGGACAGCACGGTCGTGGACGCGTCGAGGGCCTCCCGGTCGATCCCGGGCTCGGCCATGAGGACGGTCTGGTCGAGGAGGGTCTCCAGGTACTGGCCGAGCTTGCGGTTGTACATGCGGACCACGAGCCGCAGTCCGGGGCTCAGCCTGCGGGCGGTGAGCGCGGCACGCAGGTTCGTCTCGTCGTCCTCGTACAGCAGGGCCAGGGCGGCCGCCCGGTCCGCGCCGGCCCGCAGGAGCACGTCCTCGGTGGGCGCCGACGCCGCCAGGTCCTCCTCCGGGGCGTTCCCCGGCGCCGCCCCGGAGGCGGCGGCGCCGGGGAACGCCCCGAGGACCGCGCCGAACCGGCCCGCCAAACCCCGCCCCGGCTGCCGGACCGCCCTTTCCTGCTCCTGGTCGCCGGGGACGACGAGGACGACCCGCCGGCGGTAGACGTGCCGCAGCTCCGCGGCGAGCCGGTGCGCCAGCCCGTCGTCGCCGCAGACCACCATGTGCCCGTCGCGGCCGCCGTACGGGCCCGGGCCCTGCTGCGGTGGTACGGCCACGCCGCCCCCTTCCGTTGCCCTCCCGCCCGCCCTGCGCGGGCCGTCTTCTGACGGGGTAGCAGTTTTGCACGTCACCGCTCCCGCCGGCCCGTGCGCGCGTTCGACCTCCGCCGCACCGGTGGCCTTCGCCCCGGGGGCCCGGTCGGCGTGGCAGTGCCCGTGGTCAGTGCACGTACCGGTCCGGGCCGGCGTCGAAGGCAGCGGCGCAGTGGGCGGAGCAGAAGAAGTACTCCCCGCTGTCGGTCCTGCGGTGCTCTGCGGCGTCTGCCGGGTCGATGCGCATGCCGCACACGGGGTCCACGACCTGCCGTGCCGTGTCCGCGGGATGCGGGCGAGGGGTCGCGGCTGCGGTGCGGCCGGGGGATGCCGCGTGCTCGGCCGGGGTCTCGACCCGGGGCTCGACGCGGGCCGGTGCGCTGTGGGGCAGGGGAGAGGGGTGCCAGCGACGCAGGCGGGAGGCGTTGGTGACCACGGAAAGGGAACTCAGGGCCATGGCTGCGGCGGCGATGATCGGGCTGAGGCGGATGCCCCAGAGGGGGTAGAGGGCGCCGGCGGCGAGGGGGACGCCGACGGCGTTGTAGACCAGGGCGAAGAACAGGTTCTGGCGGATGTTGCGCATGGTGGCGCGGGAGAGGCTGACGGCGGTGACGACTCCGGTGAGGGAGCCGGAGATGAGGGTGATGTCGGCGGCCTCGATGGCGATGTCGGTGCCCGTGCCGATCGCGAGGCCCACGTCGGCGGCGGCGAGTGCGGGGGCGTCGTTGATGCCGTCGCCGACCATGCCGACGGTGCGGCCTTCGGCTTGGAGCCGGCGTATCTCATCCGCCTTGTGCTCGGGCAGCACCTCGGCCAGCACCCGGCCGATGCCGACGTGGGCGGCGATCGCGGCGGCGGTACGTGCGTTGTCGCCGGTCAGCATGACCACGTCGATGCCGCGGTCCTGCAGGGCGGCGACGGCGGCTGCGGAGTCCTCCTTGACGGTGTCGGCCACGGCCAGGACGCCCGCCGGGCTGCCGTCGATCCCGGCGAGTACGGGCGTCTTCCCCTCGGCGGACAGGCGTGCCGCCTCCGTGCTCAGCGAGCCGGTGTCGATGCCGGCGCCTGCCAGGAGGCGGGCGGTGCCCACGAGGACGGTGTGGCCGTCGACGGTCGCCCTGACTCCCTGGCCGGTGACGGAGTCGAAGTCGGAGACGGAGGTGGTCGGCGAGGTCACGCCGCGTTCGCGGGTGCCGCCGACGACGGCCTGGGCAAGCGGGTGCTCGCTCGGTTCCTCGGCGGCGGCCACCAGCCGCAGCAGCTCGTCCTCGTCGGTGCCTTCGGCGGGGCGGACGTCGGTGAGGACGGGCTTTCCGGCGGTGACGGTGCCGGTCTTGTCGAGGACCACGGTGTCGAGTTTGTGCGCGGTCTCCAGGGCCTCCGCGGAGCGGACGAGGATGCCGGCCTGGGCTCCCTTGCCGGTGCCGACCATCACCGAGAGCGGGGTCGCCAGCCCGAGCGCGCAGGGGCAGGCGATGATCAGCACGGCGACGGCCGTCACCAAGGCCAGGGTGAGGGCCGGCGCGGGGCCGACGGTGAACCAGATGGCGAACGTGGCGACGGCGATGGCGATGACCGCGGGCACGAAGTAGGCGGAGACTGCGTCGGCGAGGCGCTGGATGGGCGCCTTGGACGCCTGCGCGGCCTGGACGAGGCGGATGATCTGGGCGAGCACCGTGTCCGAGCCGACCTTGGCGGCGCGTACCCGCAGGGAGCCGGTGGTGTTGACGGTGGCGCCGATCACGGTGTCCCCGGTGCGCTTGGTGACCGGCATCGGCTCGCCCGTGACCATCGACTCGTCGACGGCGGACGAGCCGGTCAGGACCTCGGCGTCGACGGGGATCTTCTCCCCGGGCCGGATCACGATCTCGTCGCCCACCATGACGTCGTCGACGGGGATCTCGGCCTCGGCGCCGTCCCGCACCACGCGCGCGGTGCGGGCCTGGAGTCCCAGCAGGGAGCGGATGGCCTCGCCCGTGCCGGCTTTCGCGCGGGCCTCCAGGAGCCGGCCGAGCAGGATGAGGGTGAGGATCACGCCGACGGCCTCGTAGTACACCTCGCGTACGTCCTCGGGCAGCAGGCCGGGGGCGAGGGTGACGAGGAGGCTGTAGCCGTAGGCGGCGCTCGTACCGAGGGTGATCAGTGAGTTCATGTCGGCGCTGCGGTGGCGCAGCGCGAGCCAGCCGGTCACGTGGATCGGCCACCCGGTGTAGAACATCACCGGGGTGATCAGGGCAAGCTGGAGCCAGTGGTCCAGCATCCATCCCGGTACCCAGTCGGCCCCGAACAGCTCGTGCGCCATCACCGCGAACAGCACCGGGGCGGTGAGAACCGCGCCCGTCCCCACCCGCCGGGTCAGGTCCGCGATCTCCGCCTGCCGCTCCGCGGCGTCGGCGGCCTCGGCCTCGGCCGCCGACCGGTCCCCGGCTGCCGGGGCGCCGCCGGGCGCGACGCCGGCCCCGGCGCCGGAGGCGGGCGGTGTCGTGGGTTCCGGCTGTCCGTCCGGCTCGACCAGCAGGGTTCCGTGGATCATGTTCATGCCGCAGGCGAAGCCGAACGTGCCCGGCCGGTCCGGGCTCAGCCGCACCGTGGTACGGGTGTGAGCGGGCAGCCCGGCGCTCACGTGCAGATCCGGGAACACGACGCGGGAGGTGCACTCCCCGGACTCCTGCCGGTCGAAGACCAGCTCCAGCGGTGTGCCCTGCCGGACCTTGATCAGGTTCGGGCTGTAGCCGCCTCGTACGACCACGTCCACCCGCTGCACCCCGTCCTCCAGCCGGGCGGATCCGGCCCGGCGGGGGCCGAAGAAGTACCAGCCCAAACCGCCGATCACCACGACGGCTGCCGTGACGACCACCACGTCAAGGGCGCCCATGGGTTCTCGCCTCCCTGTTCGGCCCGTCCCTTCCAGCATGCGCCTGCCGCGCGGTGCTGCGCGGCAGGGACCGGCGGCCCCCGGAGGGGACCGTTCGGCCCCCTCCCCCGCAGCCCGGTCGGCGGGACGATGCAGAGACAGGTGGGACAAGCTCCGCGGCGAAGAAGGTGAGCGGCGATGATGTTCTGGTACGGACACGTCGGCGGATGGGGCTGGTTCGCGATGACGGCCGGCATGATCCTGTTCTGGGCGCTGGTCATCACCGCGGCCGTGCTCCTCTTCCGGGCCCTGGACCGTCCTCACGAGCACATCCACACCCCCGGCCCGACGCCCGAGGGCATCCTCGCCCGGCGACTGGCTCGGGGAGAGGTCGACGAGGACGAGTACAGGCGTCTTCTGGCCGCCCTCCGATCCCCTCCGCGGAACGGCCCGTGACCACAGGAGGAACGCCATGACCGCCAACCGTCCGCAGGGCCGCCGCGTCGCCCTGACCGCCGCCGCCGCCGCGTTCGCCCTGGCCGCCTCCGGCGGCGCCGTGGCCGCCGCCTCGGCCGAACCGGCTCGCCCCGCCGGTGTGGCGGTGCCGGCCCCCACGCAGGCCGACGAGCACAACAAGGCCGACGTCGCCTTCGCGCAGGAGATGATTCCGCACCACCGCCAGGCCGTCATGATGGCGCGGATGGCGCGCAGCCACGACTCTTCGCCGCAGGTCAAGGCCCTGGCCGCGAGGATCGAGAAGGCTCAGACCCCGGAGATCGAAACGATGACCGGATGGTTGAGGGCATGGGGCGAAACGGTGCCGCGGGGCATGGAGCACATGCCGGGTATGGGGCATGACGACGATGACGCGGGGTCCCCGTCCGGCGTGATGGGCAATCGGGGCATGACGGCCCTCGACCGCGCTTCGGGCCGGGCGTTCGACACGATGTTCCTGACCATGATGATCGAGCACCACGAGGGTGCCGTCGACATGGCCGAGTCCGAGCTCCGGCACGGCTCCTACGGCCCGGCGAAGGACCTGGCCACCGACATCGTCAGGACCCAGACCGCCGAGATCGCCGAGATGCGCGCCATGCTCGCGGCGCGGTGACGGCGGCGTCCGGCCGGCGTTGCCGCCCCGGCCGAGGGGCCGGGGCGGCCATGGCGGTCAGTGGTCGTGGGCGTGGCCGTCCTGCGCCGGCTTGGCGGGCGCCTCGGAGGGAGGGGCTGACTCGGCGGGCGCCTGGTCCGGCTCCGCAGGAGTCCCCGTCGTGGTGCCGTGGTCGTGGCTGTGGCCGTCCGAACCGATGGTGCCGGCCAGAGCGGTCATGCCCAGCCACGCGCCGGCCGCGATGACGACGACGACCGCCGCGAACGGGCTGACCAGGTGCCGCCAGCGGCCCTTGGAGTCCTTGGCGACGAACGCGACGTACGACATGAGCAGCCCGACGGGGGTCATCCACGCGCTGCGTTCGGGGAACTGCTCGAAGTGCTGGATGCCGCCGCCGACCAGGCCGACGCCGAAGGACAGCAGGAGGGAGAAGGAGACCACGGAGACGGCCCGGCCCACGGCCGGACGCTCGTCGGCCAGCACGAACTCGTTGACGATCGTGCCGAGGAGGAAGACGACGGCGCCGACCGCGCAGATGATCCCGTACAGCGAGGGATCGATCGGGTAGTGGACGACGGCGCCTGCGATGAGGGCGGCGCCCATGAAGTAGAGCATCTGGCCGGTGTAGCGGGCCGGGAGGGCTTTCTTGTCGAACGCGGGGCGGCGGTGCTTCGCGGGGGGAGTGCGGTGGTGCTCGGGTTCGAGAACGGTGGTCACGCGGGTCGTGCCTTTCGGATCGTGAGGGTGAGGGCATGCAGAAGCGCGCCGGCACCTGTGGTGCGGCGTCACGCTGGTGCGGCTCTCAGCAGCGCAGGATCGAAAGTCGGTGAAGGCACGGCGGGTCGACGGTGCGGCCGGTCCGGAAGCGCGTGAGCGCTGCCCACGGGCGCAGTGCCCCGGTGGCGCCCGCGCGCCTGAGGGCGAACGTGAACAGGGCGGCGACGATGTACAGCAGCGCCAGGCAGCTCTCCTCGACCCCGCCGTGGTCGCATTCGCCGTCCGGGCCGTGCGGTGCCGTGGTGGTGCCGGCTGGGACGGCGTGGGAGTGGGCGTGCTCCGTCGTCCCCCGTGCGTCGACGAGCTGGTGCCGGGCGGCATGGCCGCTGTGCAGGGGCTGATGGGAAGCCAGGACGTGCATGCCGAGGAGGGCGAGCACCACCGCGAGGAGCGCCGGCGGCAGCCACGCTGCTCTGTGACGGTTGCGACGTACGTTGCCTGAGATCACGCCTCATGCCAAAGGACGGCTTGGCGGTGGGAAGGCCGGCTTCGGGCATCCCCACCCGGACCGGAAGGAAGATAGCACCGGCTGCGGACCGGTCTGCGCGGTGTCCGGAACCCGGGCTCTGCCGTGCTTCGCCGCGGCCCGCAGCGATGCCCGGCTTGCGCGGGTTGACGGCGGTCCGCTGCCCGGTGCTCCGGTGCTCGCCGGGCCCGGAGGCGCCCCCCCCGCGTCAAGGTTGCGTCAAGGCCGCGGCGGATGCCGTATGGGAGCCGTCAAGGACGCTTAACACCACCGGGCGAGTGGGGTTAGCTCGTGCTCGGCCAACCGGCCGATTCCGTACTTTCACCCACTCCAGGAGCTCACGATGGCCGACGTGGCCTTCGTCGCCACCACGATCGCGGTGTTCGCGCTGGTGGCTCTCATAGCACGGGGGGTGGCGAAGCTGTGACTGCCGAGAACATCGTCGGGCTGGTCGTGGCCGCCTCCCTCCTCGGCTATCTCGTCCTCGCCCTCCTCAAGCCGGAGAGGTTCTGAGCACCGAGATGAGCCCCGTTCTTGCCGATGTGCTCCAGGTGGCGGCGCTGATCGCCGCCCTGGCGCTGGTGCACCGCCCGCTGGGCGACTACATGGCGCGCGTCTTCTCCTCCGAGAGGCACCTGCGGGTGGAGACGTGGATCTACCGCAGCGTCGGCGCCGACCCGGACACCGGGATGCGCTGGACGGCGTACCTGCGCGGTGTCCTCGCGTTCTCCGCGGTGAGCGTGCTGTTCCTGTACGTGCTCCAGCGGGTCCAGGACCAGCTGCCGCTGTCGCTCGGCTTCCCGGCGTTCACCCCGGACCAGGCGTTCAACACCGCAGCGTCCTTCGTGTCGAACACCAACTGGCAGTCGTACTCGGGTGAGGCGGCGATGGGCCACATCACCCAGACCGCCGGTCTGGCGGTGCAGAACTTCGTCTCCGCCGCCGCGGGGATCGCGGTCGCGATGGCGCTGGTCCGCGGCTTCGCCTGCTCCCGCACGGGTGAGCTGGGCAACTTCTGGGCCGACCTGGTGCGCGGCACCGTCCGGATCCTCCTCCCGATCGCCGTGGTCGCCGCCCTGCTGCTGGTCGCCGCAGGCGCCATCCAGAACTTCGCCGGCATCCACGAGCTGACCACGGTCACCGGGCAGGCGCAGAGCATCTCGCCGGGCGCCGTCGCCTCCCAGGAAGCGATCAAGAACCTGGGCACGAACGGCGGCGGCTACTTCAACGCCAACTCGTCCCACCCCTTCGAGAACCCCGACGGCTTCTCCAACCTGCTGACGGTCTTCCTGCTGCTCGTCATCCCGTTCTCCCTGCCCCGCACCTTCGGCCGCATGGTCGGCAGCCCCAGGCAGGGCTACGCCATCCTCGGCGCGATGGGCGCGATCTGGCTCGCCGGCGTGGTGCTGGTGACCTGGATCGAGTACGCCCACCCGGGTGCCGCCTCCCAGATCGCGGGCGGCGCCATGGAGGGCAAGGAGCAGCGCTTCGGCGAGGGGGCCTCCTCGCTGTTCGCGGTCTCCACGACCATGACCTCGACCGGCTCGGTGAACTCGTTCCACGACTCCTTCAGCGGCCTGTCCGGCGGCGTGCTGCTGCTCGGAATGATGCTCGGCGAGATCGCGCCCGGCGGCGTCGGGTCCGGCCTGTACGGCATGCTGGTGATGGCCGTGGTCGCGGTGTTCCTGGCGGGCCTGATGGTCGGCCGGACGCCGGAGTTCCTGGGCAAGAAGATCGGCACCCGCGAGATCAGGTCGGCGGCCCTGTACATCCTGATCACCCCGGCTCTCGTGCTGACCGGGACCGCGGTGGCGATGGCCCTGCCGGACGGCAGGGAGGCCATGGCCAACGTCGGGGCGCACGGCTTCTCCGAGGTCCTCTACGCCTACACCTCGGCGTCGAACAACAACGGCTCGGCGTTCGCCGGCTTCGGCGCGAACACGCCGTTCTTCAACACCACGCTGGGCCTGTGCATGCTGCTGGGCCGCTTCCTGCCGATGGTGTTCGTGCTGGCGCTGGCCGGCTCGCTCGCCGAGCAGGCCCCCGTCCCGGCCACGGCCGGGACCCTGCGTACCGAGAAGCCGCTGTTCACCGGCCTGCTCGTCGGCGCGATCCTGATCGTCACCGGTCTGACGTTCTTCCCGGCGCTGGCGCTGGGGCCGCTCGCCGAGGGGCTGGCGTCATGACCTCCAGTCTCAAGAAGCACGAGGACGAGATGTCCACCTTCACCCGGGCCCCCGCGCCGCACAGCGACGTGCCCACGGGCCGCAAGCCCGACGGCGGCCGTGTGGGCGGCGGCCTGTTCGACCCCGAGCAGTTGCTCAGGTCCTTCCCGGACGCGGTGCGCAAGCTCGACCCGCGGGTGATGGCCAAGTCGCCGGTCATGTTCGTGGTGCTGATCGGCTCGGTCGTCACCACGGTGCTGGCGGTCAAGGACCCGACGGACTGGTTCGGCTGGGCCATCACCGCATGGCTGTGGCTGACGACGATCTTCGCCAACCTCGCTGAGGCCGTGGCAGAAGGCCGCGGCAAGGCGCAGGCGGACACCCTGCGCAAGGCGAAGACGGACGCGGTCGCCCGACGGGTCGTCGGCAGGAACGAGGAGCGCGTCCCCGGCACCGAGCTGAAGATCGGGGACCTGGTGGTCTGCGAGGCAGGCGACGTCATCCCCGGAGACGGCGACGTCGTCGAGGGCGTCGCCTCCGTCGACGAGTCCGCCATCACGGGCGAGTCGGCCCCCGTCATCCGGGAGTCCGGCGGCGACCGCAGCGCGGTCACCGGCGGAACGAAGGTCCTCTCCGACCGCATCGTCATCAAGATCACGACGAGGCCCGGTGAGACGTTCATCGACCGGATGATCAGCCTGGTGGAAGGCGCGGCCCGGCAGAAGACGCCGAACGAGATCGCGCTGAACATCCTGCTGGCCTCGCTGACGATCGTCTTCCTGCTGGCCGTGGTCACGCTGAAGCCCTTCGCGATCTATGCCGGGGCCGATGAGCAGACCTCGCCGGTCGTGCTGACCGCGCTGCTGGTCTGCCTGATCCCGACCACCATCGGCGCGCTGCTGTCCGCGATCGGCATCGCCGGCATGGACCGCCTGGTCCAGCGCAACGTCCTGGCCAAGTCCGGGCGGGCGGTCGAGGCCGCCGGAGACGTGTCGACCCTGCTGCTCGACAAGACCGGCACCATCACCCTGGGCAACCGGCAGGCCGCCGAGTTCGTGCCGGTCAAGGGCACCACAAAGGCCGAGGTCGCCGACGCCGCCCAGCTGTCCTCCCTCGCCGACGAGACGCCCGAGGGCCGTTCCGTCGTCGTCCTGGCGAAGGAGGGGTACGGGCTGCGCGAGCGCCACCAGGGCGAGCTGGCGCACGCCGCCTGGATCGGGTTCACCGCCCAGACCCGCATGTCGGGTGTGGACGTGGACGGCAGGAGGATCCGCAAGGGCGCCGCGGGCTCGGTCACCGCCTGGGTGCGGGAGCGGGGCGGCGACGTGGCGGACGACGCCGGCACCCTCGCCGACACGATCTCCCAGGCCGGCGGCACCCCGCTGCTCGTGGCCGTGGAGGACGACAGGGGCGCCCGGATCCTGGGGGTCGTCCACCTCAAGGACGTGGTCAAGGAGGGCATGCGGGAGCGGTTCGGGGAACTGCGCCGCATGGGCATCAGAACCATCATGATCACGGGTGACAACCCGCTGACGGCCAAGGCGATCGCCGAGGAGGCCGGTGTCGACGACTTCCTCGCCGAGGCCACCCCCGAGGACAAGATGGCCCTCATCAAGCGGGAGCAGGCCGGCGGCAAGCTGGTCGCGATGACCGGCGACGGTACGAACGACGCCCCGGCCCTGGCCCAGGCCGATGTGGGCGTGGCGATGAACACCGGCACCTCGGCCGCCAAGGAGGCCGGGAACATGGTGGACCTGGACTCCGACCCGACGAAGCTCATCGAGATCGTCGAGATCGGCAAGCAGCTCCTCATCACCCGCGGCGCGCTGACCACCTTCTCCCTCGCCAACGACGTCGCGAAGTACTTCGCGATCATTCCCGCGATGTTCGCGGTCGCCTATCCGGGCCTGGACAAGCTGAACATCATGGGCCTGGCCTCCCCGGAGTCCGCGATCCTCTCCGCGGTCGTCTTCAACGCGCTGGTCATCGTCGCGCTGGTGCCGCTCGCCCTCAAGGGAGTCCGGTACCGGCCGAGCAGCGCCGACAGCATGCTCCGCCGCAACCTCGGCCTCTACGGCCTCGGCGGCCTCATCGCCCCGTTCATCGGCATCAAGCTCGTCGACATGGCCCTGTCCCTCGTCCCCGGAATCGGCTGATCAGCATGAACACTTCCGTCTCCACCACCGGCCGCCTGATCGGGGCCGCCCTGCGGATGCTGCTGGTCCTGACCGCCGTCACCGGCATCCTGTACCCGCTCGCCGTCACCGGCGCCGCCCAGGCCCTCTTCCCCGGCAAGGCCAACGGCTCGATCGTCGAGGCCGACGGCAGGGAGGTCGGGTCCGAGCTGATCGGGCAGAGCTGGAACCTGCCCGGGCAGAACCCGGACGACGAGGACGAAGCCGCCCGGCCGGACCCGAAGTGGTTCCAGCCGCGCCCGTCGAACAGCGGCTACGACCCGCTGGCCACCGGCTCCGGCCAGCTCGGCGCCGACGACCCGACCCTCGCGAAGACCGTCGCGGCCACCAAGAGGGCGGTCGCGGAGTTCAACGGCGTACCCGAGTCCGACGTGCCCAAGGACGCCGTCACCGGAGCCGCGTCCGCCATCGACCCGCACATCTCCCCGGAGTACGCGCGGATCCAGGTCGCCCGGGTCGCCAGGGCCAACGGCCTGACCGGCCCGCAGGTTGCGAAACTGGTCGAGGACCACACCGAAGGCCGCACCGCCGGGTTCCTCGGCGAGCCGCACGTCAACGTCCTGATGCTCAACCTTGCCCTCAAGGCAGCCACCGGGAGCCGATGACCCACCCGCCCGACCCGTTTCCCTACCGACGAAGAAGGCACGACAGCATGAGCAAGATCTTGGTGGTGGAGGACGACCCCCGGCTCGTCCGGGCCCTGAGGATCAACCTGCAGGCCCGCAAGTTCGAGGTCGTCTCCACCGCCCACGGCCAGGCCGCTCTGCGCCTGGCCGCCGCGGAGCGGCCGGACGTGGTCCTCCTGGACCTGGGGCTGCCCGACATGGACGGCATCGACGTGATCAAGGGGCTGAGGGACTGGAGCTCCGTCCCCGTCATCGTCCTGTCCGCGCGGCAGACCTCCGAGGAGAAGGTCAGGGCCCTGGACGCCGGCGCCGACGACTACGTCACCAAGCCGTTCAGCATGGACGAGCTGCTCGCCCGGCTCCGGGCGGCCGTCCGCCGCCAGGCGGAGAACCCGGCCGGCCGGCCCGACCAGGCGGTCGTGGAGACCGACGAGTTCACCGTGGATTTGCCGGCCAAGAAGGTCCGGCGAGGCGGCCGGGACGTCCGGCTCACGCCCACCGAGTGGCACCTGCTGGAGATCCTCATCACCCACCCCGGACGGCTGGTCAGCCAGCGCCGGCTGCTCATCGACGTCTGGGGGCCGGGGTACGCGGACAAGACGAACTACCTGCGCGTCTACATGGCCCAGCTGCGGCGCAAACTGGAAGCGGACCCC
Source organism: Streptomyces sp. NPDC031121 (assembly GCF_055570615.1). NCBI lineage: Bacteria > Bacillati > Actinomycetota > Actinomycetes > Kitasatosporales > Streptomycetaceae > Streptomyces > Streptomyces sp. NPDC031121. The sequence goes on along the minus strand of NZ_JBVIGV010000002.1, from coordinate 571,842 downwards.
GCGCACCCCCGGTATCTGATCACCGAGCCCGGCATGGGCTACCGGTTCGAAGGCTGAGCACCATGCGACGCGGCACATTCCGCATCTACCTCGGCGCGGCACCCGGCGTCGGCAAGACCTACGCGATGCTCTCCGAGGGGCACCGCCGGATCGAACGCGGCACCGACGCCGTCGTCGGCTTCGTCGAGCACCACGGCCGGCCCCGCACCGAGGTCATGCTGCACGGCCTGGAGGAGGTCCCGAGGCGCGAGCTGGAGTACCGGGGCGGCCGCTTCACGGAGATGGACGTGGACGCCGTCCTGGCCCGGCGCCCCGCCGTCGCGCTCATCGACGAACTCGCCCACACCAACGTGCCGGGCTCCCGCAACGCCAAGCGCTGGCAGGACGTCGAGGAACTGCTCCAGGCCGGCATCGACGTCATCACCACCGTCAACATCCAGCACCTGGAATCCCTCGGCGACGTCGTCGAGACCATCACGGGGATCCGCCAGCAGGAGACCGTGCCCGACGAGGTGGTCCGCCGCGCCGACCAGATCGAACTGGTCGACATGTCCCCGCAGGCACTGCGCCGCCGCATGGCCCACGGCAACATCTACCAGCCCGACAAGGTCGACGCCGCGCTCTCCCACTACTTCCGGCCCGGCAACCTCACCGCCCTGCGCGAACTCGCCCTGCTGTGGACGGCCGACCGCGTCGACGAGTATCTCCGCGAGTACCGCGGCGAGCACGACATACGCACCACCTGGCAGGCCCGCGAACGCATCGTCGTCGGCATCACCGGCGGCCCCGAGGGCCGCACCCTCATCCGCCGCGCCGCCCGCCTGGCCGAGAAGGGCGCCGGCGGCGAGGTCCTCGCCGTCTACATCGCCCGCAGCGACGGCCTCACCGCCGCCTCACCGAAGGAACTCGCCGTCCAGCGCACCCTGGTCGAGGACCTCGGCGGCACGTTCCACCACGTCATCGGCGACGACATCCCGCAGGCCCTGCTGGAGTTCGCCCGCGGCGCCAACGCCACCCAGATCGTCCTCGGCGTCAGCCGCCGCCGGTCCTGGCAGTACGTCTTCGGACCGGGGGTCAGCGGCACCGTCGCCCGTGACTCCGGCCCCGACCTCGACGTGCACATCGTCACCCACGACGAGGCCGCCAAGGGCCGCGGACTGCCGATCGCGCGGGGCGCCCGCCTCGGCCGGTCCCGCATCCTGGGGGGATGGCTCGTCGGCATCGCCGGCCCCGCCCTGCTGACCGTCCTCCTGCGCACCGCCGTCCCCGAGCTGGGGCTCGCCAACGACATGCTGCTCTTCCTGAGCCTCACCGTCGCGGCCGCCCTGCTGGGAGGGCTGCTGCCCGCGCTCGCCTCGGCGGCGTTCGGGTCCCTCCTCCTCAACTACTTCTTCACCCCACCGCTGCACCTGTGGACCATCGCCGACCCCAGGAACATCGTCGCCATCGCGGTGTTCTTCGCGGTCGCCGTCTCCGTCGCCTCGGTCGTCGACCTCGCGGCCCGGCGCACCCACCAGGCCGCGAGACTGCGCTCCGAGGCCGACATCCTCTCCTTCCTCGCCGGCAGCGTGCTGCGCGGCGAGGACTCCCTCGACGCCCTGCTCGAACGGCTGCGCGAGACCTTCGCCATGGAGTCCGTCGCCCTGCTGGAGCGGACCGGCGAGGTGGACCCCTGGAGCACCGCGGCCAGCACCGGCCCCCACCCGGCCGAGCGCCCCGAAGACGCCGACGTCGACCTGCACATCGGCGAGAACTTGGCCGTGGCCCTCACCGGACGGGTCCTGCCCGCCGAAGACCGCCGGGTCCTGGGCGCCTTCGCCGCCCAGGCCGCCGTCGTCCTCGACCGCCAGCGCCTGGTCGGACAGGCGGAGGAAGCGCGCCGCCTCGCCGAGGGCAACCAGATCCGCACCGCCCTCCTCGCCGCCGTCAGCCACGACCTGCGCACCCCGCTCGCCGGGATCAAGGCCTCCGTCTCGTCGCTGCGCGCCACCGACGTCGAATGGTCCGACGAGGACCGCGCCGAACTCCTCGAAGGCATCGAGGACGGCGCCGACCGGCTCAACGCCCTCGTCGGCAACCTCCTCGACATGTCCCGGCTCAGGACCGGCACCGTCACCCCGATCATCCGCGAGACCGACCTCGACGAAGTGGTCCCCCGCGCGCTGCACGGCATCCCCGACGGCAGCGTCGAACTCGACGTCCCGGAAACCCTCCCCATGGTCGCCGTCGACGGCGGGCTTTTGGAACGCGCCGTCGCCAACATCGTGGAGAACGCCGTCAAGCACAGCCCGGAGGGGCACCCCGTCCTGGTCTCCGCCAGCGCCCTCGCCGACCGGGTCGAACTGCGCGTCGTCGACCGCGGACCCGGCATCCCCGACGAGGCGAAGGACCGCGTCTTCGAACCTTTCCAGCGCTACGGCGACGCACCCGCCGGCGCCGGCGTCGGCCTCGGCCTCGCCGTCGCCCGCGGCTTCACCGAGGCCGTCGGAGGCACGCTCACCGCGGAGGACACCCCCGGCGGCGGCCTCACCATGGTCCTCACCGTCCCCACCGCCGAAGCGGCGACGGGGCCCCGCGACGCCCCGCGCGCGGCCCTGACCTGACGCCGTACGAGCCCCTCGGCTGCTGCCCGCGGACGGGGCGCCACGGACACCCTGCCCACCCGTGTGCCCTTCCGCCTACCTGCGGGTACTCTGGGCCGCTGCGGTCCTTGGGGCGTCCCTGACGACGGGGCCCGTTGCCGGGACCGTATCGAAGGGCGAACGAAGTGGCTGGACGCGTGGCCGGGGTGTGGCGGCTGTTCACCGCACATCCCGCCCGAACCGTGGTGTCGGCGTTCGCCCTGGTGACCGCCCTCGGCACCGGCCTGCTGATGCTGCCCGCGGCGTCCACCGACGGCTCGGTCACCGACCCCCTCACCGCTCTGTTCACCTCTACCTCCGCGGTGTGCGTGACGGGACTGGTCGTCGTGGACACCGCCACGCACTGGAGCGGCTTCGGCGAGGGCGTCATCCTGGCCCTCATCCAGGTCGGCGGGTTCGGCATCATGACGATGGCCTCCCTGCTCGCCCTGCTCGTCTCCGGCCGGCTGCGCCTGCGCATGCAGCTCACCGCTGCCGCCGAGACCAAGAGCCTGGGCATCGGCGACGTACGGCGCGTCCTGCTCGGCGTGGCCGGCTGCACCCTCGCGGTCGAGCTCGCCGTCGGGGCCCTCCTCGCCCTGCGGTTGCGGTTCGGGTACGGCAGGCCCCTCGGCGAGGCCGCGTACTCCGGCTTCTTCCACGCCGTCTCGGCCTTCAACAACGCGGGCTTCGGCCTCCACGCCGACAGCATCGTCCCCTACGCGCGGGACCCCTGGATCACGATGCCGATCGCCGCCGCGGTGATCCTGGGCGGTCTGGGCTTCCCGGTCCTGCTCGAACTCCTGCGCCACCGCACCCGCCGGCGCACCACCGGGCGGCGCAACTGGTCCCTGCACACCCGGCTGACCCTCGTCACCAGCGCGGTACTGCTCCTGGTGGGCACCGTCACGACATGCCTGCTGGAATGGACCAACGCCGGAACCCTCGGCGCGTTCGACTGGGACGAGAAGATCCTCAATGGATTCTTCTACTCGGCGATGAGCCGCACCGCCGGGTTCAACGCCATCGACATGGGCGCCCTCAACGCCTCGACCGTCCTGTTCACCTGCACGCTGATGTTCATCGGCGGAGGCAGCGCCGGAACGGCCGGCGGCATCAAGGTCACCACCTTCTCGGTCCTGGCCGCCGCCATGCTCGCCGAGGTCCGCGGCGAACCCACCTCCACGGTGATGGGCCGCCGCCTGGCCCCCCACGCCCTGCGCCAGGCCCTCACCGTCGCACTGCTGGGCATCGGCCTGGTCATCACCGCCACCCTGGCCCTGCTCACCGTCACCAAGGCCCCGGCCGAGGCGGTGCTGTTCGAGGCGGTGTCCGCGTTCGGCACCGTCGGCCTGTCCACCGGGATCACCGCCGACATCCCGGCCGCCGGGCAGCTCATCCTGGTCCTGCTGATGTTCATCGGCCGCCTCGGACCGATCACCCTCGTCTCCTCCCTCGCCCTGCGCGAGCGGACCCGCCGCTACCAGCTACCCGAGGAGCGACCCGTCATTGGGTAACTACCTGAACTCCCTGCGCCACCGCCGCCGCAAGCGCCTCACCGACCTCGGCGCCCAGCTCCACTCCGACCAGCGCGTGGCCGTCGTCGGACTGGGCCGCTTCGGCAGCTCCCTCGCCCACGAACTGACCCGGCGCGGCTGGGACGTCCTGGGCATCGACACCGACGCCTCCCTCGTGCAGAAGCACAGCGACGCCCTCACGCACACCGCCGTCGCCGACTGCACCGACGCCGAGGTCCTCCACCAGCTCGGCGTCCACGAGTTCTCCAGCGTGGTGGTCGGCATCGGCACCGACATAGAGGCCAGCATCCTCATCGCCTCCAACCTGCTGGAGGCGAAGGTCCCGAACATCTGGGCCAAGGCCATCAGCCGCCAGCACGGCCAGATCCTCGAACGGCTCGGCGTCCACCACGTCGTCCTGCCCGAGCACGAGATGGGCGAACGCGTCGCCCACCTCGTCACCGGCCGCATGCTCGACTTCATCGAGTTCGACGACGACTACGCCCTGGTCAAGACGATCACCCCGACCGCGATCACCGGCGTCACCCTCGCCCAGAGCGCGGTCCGCACCAAGTACGGCATCACCGTCGTCGGCATCAAGCGGCCCGGCCAGGACTTCACCCACGCCACGGCCGAGACCGTCGTGGAGAAGGGCGACGTCATCATCGTCACCGGCAGGACGCGCCACGTGGAGGCCTTCGCGGAACTCAGCTGACCCGCGGACCCCCGGTGGCGCCCGCGCCGCTCACGGGATCAGCGCTGCCCCCTGGCGTCGATCTCGGCGACCAGGTTCCCGACGAGGCCCCTGATCTCGTCGCGGATGGGGCGGACCGCCTCGACGCCCTGGCCGGCGGGGTCTTCCAGCTGCCGGTCGAGGCAGGTCCTGCCGGGGAAGGGCGGGCAGGTGTCGCCGCAGCCCCTCGTGATGACGCAGTCGGACGCCTGCGCGGCCTCGGGCGTGAGGACCCCGGGCGTCTGGCCGGAGATGTCGATGCCGACCTCGGCCACCGCGGCCACCGCGGCCACCGCGGAGGGGTTGATCCGGTCCCCGGGCATCGACCCGGCGGATCGGACCTCGACGCGGTCGCCGGCGAGGTGCCGCAGGAACCGGCCGCCATCTGGGAGCAGCCCGCAGCCTGACGCGCCGCACGGACGCGGCGGCCTACGACACCACGCTGCTGCGGCGCTCCAGCAGGACGACGTCCCGCCACACCCCGTGGTGGCGGCCGATCCGCTCCCGGGTGCCGATGACCCGGAAACCGGCCCGCTCGTGGAGGAAGAGGCTGGCGGTGTTCTCGGGGAAGACCCCCGACTGGATCGTCCAGATCCCGGCCGCCTCGGTGGAGGCGATCAGGGCGTCCAGGAGGACGCGGGCGACGCCCCGGCCTCGGGCACCGGGGTGGACGTAGACGGAGTGCTCGACCACACCCGCGTACGCACACCGGTCGGAGACCGCGCTCGCCGCCACCCACCCCAGCACCGTGCCGGCGTCGCCGAGGGCGACGAAGCGGTGGGCGGGCAGCCTGGCCTCGTCGAACGCCGCCCACTCGGGTGCCCGCGTCTCGAACGTGGCGTTGCCCTCGTCGATCCCCGCCTGGTAGATGCCCAGCACCTGTTCGCCGTGCTCGGGCAGGAGCGCCTCGATCCGCAGGCCGGTCACTCCGGTCATGCCGTCTTCGCGGCGCCGGCCAGCAGCGCGCCCATCGCGGCGAGCACGGACGGCTCGACCCGGTAGTACACCCACGTGCCGCGCCGCTCCGAGGACAGCAGCCCGGCCTCCTTCAGCTTCTTCAGGTGGTGGGAGACGGTGGGCTGGGAGACGCCGACATCGGAGATGTCGCACACGCAGGCCTCGCCGCCCTCGTGGGAGGCGACGGCGGAGAACAGGCGCAGCCGGACGGGGTCGCCGAGAGCCTTGAACATCGGCGCCGCGACCTCGGCCTCGTCCGCGGACAGGGGGCGCTCGCTCAACGGAGGGCAGCACGCAGCGGCTGCCTCGGGCTCCAGGAGCGGCAGAACCTTGGCATTCGACATATGTCTATGTTGACACACGTCAAACCAGAGACGACAGGAAGCGCCGACTTCCACGAACATCTATATTTACGAACGTCGAATCAGTCTGCCATCCTGGCGGCACAAGCCAGCGACAGACATCGAAACAAGCAGCAGGGAGCCGACCGTGGACGCGCCAGCCACCACCGATCTGCCCGTCGTCGTCATCGGAGCCGGCCCGGCAGGCCTGGCCGCCGCCGCCCACCTCGTCGACCGCGGCCTCGAACCCCTGGTCCTGGAAGCCGGCCCGGTCGCCGGAGCCGCCGTGCGCGAGTGGGCGCACGTGCGCGAGACCGGCGTATGCGGCGGGGCAGGCCTCTTCGACGAGCCGGAGGCCGCGGAGCCGACCGGCGGCGGCTGCACCGCCCCGCCCACGCTCACCATCGGCCCCGCCCCCGCCGCCTCCGGCGACTGCTGAACCCCATCTCCGCCTCAAGGGGCGTGCGTGTAGCATGCCGAGCCGCTGTGCCCGGCGTGCCCTTCCCGGCCCTTGACTTCGCCGCCGCGTTCTCCGGCGTCCGGTTGCGGTCCTTCGCCGCCGCCACAGCACTGGGAGTCCTCCCCGGCACGGCCGCCTACGTCGTCGCCGGGGCCTCCGCCTCGTCGCCCACCTCGCCGGCCTTCCTGATCTCGGTCGGAGTCATGATCGCGCTGACGGCTCTCACTCTTGTGTCGACGTGGAGACCACGACGGACGTTCGCGGCGCCGACCGTTTCCAGCGCGGTCTGACCGGCCGGATCAACGGGCCGCCCCGACTCCGGCTCCGGGCCCCGCAACCGGAGTCTGACGCTGCTGCTGCATCCGCTGCCCGTAGCGGGTCCGGCCCTGTGGCTTGAACACCGATAGGGCGGTCGCGCCCAGCAGGACGAGCAATGCCGCGCCGGACTGGATGACGAGCTGGGTCCGCAGCCCGACGAGGTCGCCGCCCGTCCAGCCGGGCGCGGCTGCGGCGGCGGCGATGTGGCTGATGGACGGCATGTGGAGGAGGAGCGCTCCGGTGGCCAGCACCGTGATCGCGAGTTTCACCGTGACCCAGTAGTAGCGCAGCAGACCCCACGTGGTGCCGAGGGCCGACACGACCCCGGTCACGAGCGAGGCGAAACAGAGCGGCACGATCACGTACACGCCGGTTACGTCCATCGCCACGTAGACCGACCTCACCGTCAGCGCGTCCTGAGCGACGAGGCCGGTCACTGCCAGGGCGAGGAAGACGGCGACCGCGCCGAACCAGCCGACGGACGCCGTCACATGGGCGGTCAGCGTCAGCTTGCGCCCGCGGGGGGACATCGCCATCAGCCGTGGCCCCGCATACCGCCCCCGGCCAGGTGCAGAGCCAGGAGGACCACTACGAGGAGTGCCGCGCCGATCAGCAAGGCGGTGACCCAGCGGGGCCGGGGAGTGCGCGGGGGAGCGGACCGGTCGGGTGCATCGGACATCGGGAACTCCGCTTCGCGTGGGAACGGCGCACTGCCGTCGAACGCGCTCAGCTTTTTCGAGACAGACTGTCTTTGTCAAGTCATCGTGTCACTACCTCGTCGTACCGTAGATTGTGGGCATGCCGAAGCTGTGGAACGAGACGATCGAGGCCCACCGCAGTGCCGTACGCGATGCGGTGCTCGACGCCGCCGCCGCGCTGGTGGCGGAGCACGGACTGCTGTCCGTGACGATGTCGCGTCTCGCCCAGGAAACCGGCATCGGGCGCGCGACGCTGTACAAGTACTTCCCGGACATCGAGTCTGTCCTGGTTGCCTGGCACGAGCGCCGGGTCGCCGGCCACCTCGCACAGCTCGAAGCCGTACGGGACCGCCTCTGTGACCCCGGCGAGCGGCTGCGGGCGGTCCTTGAGGCGTACGCCCTCATGACGTACGAACGCCACGAGCACCACGGCACGGCCGTGGCCACGCTCCTTCATCAGGGCGCCGGTGTCGCTCACGCCCATCAGCGGCTCCTGGAGCTGGTCGAGGGGTTGGTGGCGGAAGGCGCGGAGGGCGGCACGCTCCGGGACGATGTGGCTGCCGGCGAGCTCGCCGCCTACTGTCTGCATGCCCTCGGGGCCGCTGCGGGGCTCCCGTCCAGCGCGGCGGTGCGCCGGCTCGTCGCCGTGACCGTGGCCGGGCTACTGCCTCCGGCCCACCCCGTCGATGCCGCGGCGGAGCACGGGCACCACCGGGCGCACGGCGCCCACTGAGAAAGCCCTCAAGCTCACCGGCTCGATGATGAAGTACGACACCTGAGCCCCTTCCACCTGGCCGGCTACGTTGCCATCGGTGTCGGATTCTGGCTGATCGCCGCCGCCTGGAAGGTCCTGCACGAAGCCGCGCAGAAGGACCGGCTGGCCACCACCGGCCCGTACGCCTGGGTGCGCCACCCGCAGTACGACGGCTTCCTGCTCGTCATGACCGGGTTCCTGCTGCAGTGGCCCACCATCCCCGCCCTGATCATGTTTCCCGTCCTGGTGTACGTGTACATGAGGCTGGCCCGCGGTGAGGAGCGCGAGGTCGCGGCCCGCTTCGGGGGAGGAGTGGACGGACTTCGCCGCTCGCACCCCTGCGTTATGGCGCAGTCGTCCCCGGCGCAGCGTCCTCCCGGAGCGAGGGACAAGGCCGGACGTGGCCCGTTCCCGCCGACCACACGCCCCAGCGGCTCCGGGGGTGCCCGATGACCGGCAAGCCCGTGTCCTCCCAGGCGACGATCGTGGCCGCCGCCGGCATCGCTGGGCTGCGCGTGGCGCGGGCCCGCACCGAGCGGCCCCCACGGCCCCTCGTCACCACACGTCATTCCGGGAGCAGACCGTGACCAGCACGAGCCGCCACGGGCCACGATCAAACTGCCACACGGGACCTCCGCGCGGACAATGGAAGTGGTGCCCGGCGGTCGGTGACCAGAGGGCGAGCCGGTGGTGCAGCCGCGCGACCGGGGGCTGAACCCTCGAACCCGACGGACGCCTGCAGAGCATGGAGGTCACCATGACCAGCATCACCCAACGCATCACCAGCCTGTTCCGGATCAAGGCGAACAAGGCGCTGGACAAGGCCGAAGACCCGCGCGAGGTCCTGGACTACTCCTACGAGCAGCAGCTGCAGATGCTGCAACGCGTGCGGCGCGGGGTGGCCGACGTGGCGACCAGCCGCAAGCGGGTCGAACTCCAGCTCAGCCGACTCCAGCAGTCCACCGACAAACTGCAGGGCCAGGCCGAGCGGGCGCTGGCCGCCGGGCGCGAGGACCTGGCCCGCGAGGCGCTCACCCGCCGTACCGCTGTGGCCGGGCAGATCGGCGACCTTCAAGCCGAGCACACGTCGCTGAAGGAGCAGGAGGACAAGCTCACGCTCGCCGCCCAGCGCCTGGAGGGGAAGGTGGACGCCTTCCGGACGCGCAAGGAGACCATCAAGGCCAGCTACACCGCAGCCGAGGCCCAGACGCGTATCACGGAGGCCGTGACGGGCATCGGCGAGGAGATGGGCGATGTGGGCCTGGCCATGCAGCGAGCCCAGGACAAGACCGAGCAGATGCAGGCCCGGGCCGGCGCGCTGGACGAACTGATCGCCTCCGGCGCCCTGGACGACGCCACCCTGCCTGCCGGCCGGGACGACATCCAGGCCGAGCTCGAGCGCGTCACCGCAGGTCAGGACGTGGAGCTCGAACTGGCCAGGATGAAGGCACAGCTGCCGGCGGGGTCCGCTCCGCAGGCGGTGGCAGCCGGTGAAGAACAGCCCGGGCAGGAGAAGAAGTCATGATCATGCGGATTCTCGGCGAGGGCCAGTACGACATCGCCGACGAGCACCTCGACCGGCTCAACCACCTGGACTCCGCCCTGCAGAAAGCCGCCGACGAAGGCGACGAGACGGCCTTCGCCACCGCCCTGTCGGCGCTGCTGGACGCCGTACGCAGCCTCGGCACACCGCTGCCCGAGGAGCGGATCACTCCATCGGATCTGGTGTTGCCCGACGAGACGACCGGCCTGCCGCAGGTGCGCGAGCTGCTGTCAGACGAGGGCCTGATCCCGGGTTGACGGACTGATGGGGTGATGGGGATGCGCAGCAGGTTCGAGCCCGACCGGCAGCTGACCGCCCGCATGGCGGTCACCATGTTCCTGCTCGGACTGCTCTACGTGGCGTTCATCGCCGCGCTGATCGTGCTGCTCAAGTCCGTCGTCCTCGTGGTCGTGATCGCCGCGGCCCTGCTGGGGGCCCAGTACTGGTACTCCGACCGGATCGCCCTGTACGCCATGCGCGGCCGGCTCGTCACGCCCGAGGAGCAGCCGCTGCTGCACGGGGTCGTGGACCGGCTGTGCGTGAGCGCGGACATGTCCAAGCCGCGGGTCGCGGTCTCGGACATGGACCTGCCCAACGCCTTTGCCACCGGTCGCAACGCCGACCACGCCGTGGTCTGCGTGACCACCGGCCTCATGCGCCGTCTGGAGACCGAGGAGCTCGAAGGCGTCCTCGCCCACGAACTCTCCCACGTCGCCCACCGCGACGTGGCGGTGATCACCATCGCTTCGTTCCTGGGCGTCATCGCCGGCCTCATCGTCCGCTTCGCCTTCTACTCCCAGCTGTTCGGCGGACGGGGCCAGCGGGACCAGAACACCGCCGTCGTCTTCCTCGCCGTGATGGCCGTCTCGGCCCTCGTCTACGCCATCAGCTTCCTTCTCATCCGGGCCCTGTCCCGCTACCGCGAGCTGGCCGCCGACCGGGCCGCGGCCATGCTGACCGCCAAGCCGTCCGTCCTGGCCTCGGCGCTGACCAAGGTCAGCGGCGACATCGCCCGCATCCCCACGCAGGATCTGCGCACCGCCCAGGCGTTCAACGCGTTCTTCTTCACCCCCGCCCGCGGGCCCGGTACCGCGGTGGCGAACCTGTTCTCCACCCACCCCACCCTGGAACGCCGCCTCGAGGCGCTCGCGGAACTCTCCGCACAGCTCGGCGAAGCGGGCGGCGAACCAGGCAGGGCATGAGGGAAGGAGACGGTGGCCCATGGGCTTCTGGGACGTGCTCTTCGGCCGGAGCAAGCCGATCCGGCCCGACCTGGACCAGCTCTTCGCCCTGCCCTCAGCGGCGATCACCCTCCAGGCGGCCATCGGCTTCACCCCGACCGGCGAGGGCTCGGTCTGCTTCGCCGCGATCGAAGGCGGCGCCTTCGCCCAGGTCCGACAAGAGGTACGGGCCCTCCTGGCCGCCGACTCCGAACGCGCCGGCGCCCCGGCGGAGTTCAGCCTCGACGCCTACGGCTACTCGTGGCTGCTGTCCCGCCGTCCACCAGACGACCTGCCCGCCCTCGTAGGCGACCTCCACGCCGTCAACACCTCCCTGCAGGAAAGCGGCTTCGGCCCGCACCTCCTCTGCTCGCTGATCGCCTTCCACGACGCCGAACTGCGCCCCCTCGCCCTGGTCTACCTGTACAAACGCGGCACCTTCTACCCGTTCGCCCCGCTGCCCGGCAACAAACGCGACAACCCGCTGGAACTCCAGGTCAAGGCCGTACTCAAGGACGACCTGCGCATCGAGCAGGACCTGGCGCGCTGGTTCCCGCTCTGGGGCGCCCCCGGCTTGTGACATGACGCAACCGGCCCACCCGAGCCGTGGAGGTGACGACGTGAACGAACCCCAACCCCGCTCGGGTGACGAACCGCAAACCGCCCGCCCGGTGCTGGCGGCGGCAGGCATCGAGAAGGCGTACCGGCGCGGCCCGTGGCCGGCACGCCGCACGGCGCCGGTGCTGCGGGGCGTGGACCTCACCCTGGCTCCGGGCGAGGTGGTCGGCATCGTCGGTGAGAACGGCTCCGGCAAGAGCACGCTGATGAAGATTCTGGTCGGGGCGCTCGCCGCCGATGCCGGAACCATCACCCACACCGGCCGGCTGGGCTACTGCCCACAGGAACCGGTCGTCTACGAACGTCTCACCTGCGACGAGCACTTCGAGCTGTTCGGCCGCGCCTACGCCATGACGAGCGAGGCGGAACGACGCTCGCGCCGGGAGATCTACGCTGCCCTCGGCTTCGAACGCTACGCCGGCACTCGCGCGGACCAGCTGTCCGGTGGAACCCTCGCCAAGCTGAACCTCGGCCTGGCGCTCCTTGCGGACCCCGAAGTGCTGCTGCTGGACGAGCCGTACGCGGGTTTCGACTTCGACACCTACCTGAAGTTCTGGGACCTGGTCGCCAAGCGCCGCACGGCAGGCCGCTCCGTGCTGATCATCAGCCACTTCGTCACGGACCAAGAGCGCTTCGACCGGATTGTGGAACTGCGGGACGGCAGGGCGGTGAACCGATGACCGCCCTGCCGTTCGCCCGCCGCTTCCTCATCGAGTCCGCCCGGACCCCGGTGAACCTCCTCGTACTCGTGCTGGTGCCGGTGGTGTTCGTGGTGGTGGCCGCACGCCCGCTGGCGGACGCGGCCGAGCTGCTCGGCGGCACCCGCGGGCCCGCCGTGCAGACGGCCACCGCCGGCTGGGCCGCGGGATTCATCGCCGCGATCGCCATGTACTTCCAGATGCGCGCCTCACGCGCGGCTGATCGCCGGCTGATACTCGCCGGACTGGCGCCCCACCGGCTGGTGGCCGCGCGCATGGGCGCCGGCCTGGCCCTGGCCGTACTCGCCGCGGCGGCGGCTCTGCTGGCCCTCCAACTGAGGACCGGACTCGGCGGTGATCCGGGGCGGGTGCTGGCCGGAACGCTGATGTATGCGGTGATCTACCTGGCCATCGGGGCGCTGATCGGCGCGACGGTGACCAGCCCCGTCAACGGCACCCTGCTGGTGCTGTTCGTATGGATCCTGGACGTCTTCTTCGGCCCCGGCCTCGGTGCGGCGGACCGGGCGGCGACCCGGGTACTCCCGACGCACTTCGTGACGCTGTGGATGGTCGATGTCCCTTCCGGCCACAGCGGTCGGCCCGGAGATTTCGGCTGGGCCCTGGCCTGGACCGCGGCAGCCGTCGCCGTCAGCTGGACGGTGATCACCGCCACCAGCCGCACCGCCCGAGCCCGCCGCCGCGCCAGGCCCGGTTCAGCCACCGCCCAACTGGCCGCGGGGGTGCGCGCGGGGCTGCGGGAGGCCGGCCGCAACCGGGTGCTGTGGGTGCTGCTCATCGCGGTGCCGACGGTCTTCGTCCTCCTCGCGGTGGCCACCACCCCCGAGCAGTCCACGTCCCTGACCGTCCGCGAAGGCGGGCGCACCACGGTCCAGCAGGCGTGGCTGCCCGACATCCACGGCGGCACCATGGCACCGATCGCCACCGCCTCCCTCGCCACCCTCGCTGGACTCTTCACGATCGTGAACGCTCGCACAGGCGACCAGCGCCTCGCCATCGCCGGGTTCCGCCCCGCCAGCCTGCTCGCCTCCCGCCTGACCGTAGTCATCCTCGGCGCGCTGCTGGCCACCGCCGCATCCCTCGCGGTGACCGCGACCGTCTTCGACGCCCGCCAATGGGGCCTCTACATCGCCGCGAACGTCCTGATCGCCCTCACGTACGCCCTCATCGGCGTCCTTGTCGGCCCGCTGTTCGGCCGGGTCGGCGGGGTACTGATCGCCTTCCTGCTGCCCTTCATCGACCTGGGCATCGAACAGAGCCCCATGCTCCACCCCGCCCCGCCCACCTGGGCGCACGCCCTGCCCGGCTACGGCTCCACCCGCGTCCTCATCGACGCCGCCGTCACCCCGGGCTTCGACGAAACCGGCCCCCTCCTCCTCGCCCTCGCCTGGCTGGCCGGGCTCACCCTCGCCGCTGGCGCAGTGTTCCGCCGCACCATCAGCCCGGCTCACACCGGACGGACGCCAGAGTGACCCCCCGGCGGCGTCGTCCGCGAGCGCGAGTCATTTGTGCCGTGTAGGGATGTCCTGGAACCTTCGATCCGAGGAGCCCCTTCCGTGAAGCGCACCCGCTCCCTCCACCGCCGTACCGCCCTTGCCGCCGTCGCAGCCGCCCCCATGCTCTTCCTTGCCGGCTGTGGTGATGACGGCTACGGCTCTGCCGCCACCTCTCCCAGCCCCAACGCGTCCGTCTCGGTCCCGGCGGGCGAGCACAACCAGGCGGACGTCGACTTCGCGCAGGGCATGATCCCGCACCACCGCCAGGCCGTCATGATGGCCGACATGGCCGAGGCCCGGGCCTCGGCCAGCGAGGTGAAGGCCCTCGCCGCGAAGATCAAGGAGGCGCAGCAGCCGGAGATCGAGACCATGTCCGCCTGGCTGACGGCCTGGGGTGAAAAGGTCCCCCAGGGTATGGACGATATGGAGGGGATGGACCACGGTGACGCCTCGTCCATGCCCGGCATGATGAACGACCAGCAGATGGAGGACATGCGAGGCGCCTCCGGCAAGGCCTTCGACACCATGTTCCTGACCATGATGATCGAGCACCACGAAGGCGCCGTCGACATGGCCGAGACCGAGAAGAAGGACGGCGCCGACGGCCCCGCCAAGGAACTCGCCGACGACATCATCACCGCCCAGAAGGCGGAGATCACCCAGATGCGGCAGATGCTCGGCACGAACTGACTCCGGCACGGGGCAGGCGACAGGCCGTTTGTGGTGGAGAAGGAGGACAGCCCGGTCTCGCGATGATGGGGCGGGCGGGCGTGATCGCGCCGAGGGCGTTCGCTGGAAGGTGCACCCCGGGACTCGTGAGGCGGCCCGCTCGGGTCCGCCGGCCCCTGGGTGAAGGTGAAGGAGGCAACGATGTCCAGCACCGTCAAGGACATGCCCGCCACCTACCCGGCCGATTTCGGCGAGGTCGACCGCGAGAAGCTCACCCGCCGCATCGAGGAGTGCATCGCCTGTGCACAGGCGTGTACGGCGTGCGCGGACGCCTGCCTAATGAGGGCATGGTGGGTGACCTGACCAAGTGCATCCGTACCGACATGGACTGCGCCGACATCTGCAACGCCACCGCATCCGTGCTCTCCCGCCGCACCGGCTACGACGCCAACATCACTCGCGCTGTGCTCCAGGCGCGCGCCGTGGCCTGCAAGGCGTGCGGCGACGAATGCGCCGCCTCCCACGCGGACATGCCCGAACACTGCCGCGTATGTGCCGAAGCCTGCCGCTCCTGCGAACAGGCGTGCAACGAACTCCTCGGCGCGCTCGGCTGACCTGAGGCGTCGCGTGCGCACCGGGTAGGGCCACGGTGTGATCACGGCCCGGGCTGCAATCGGCGCGACGCGGTCCCGACCAACGCCGGGACCGCTGCGACTGCTGTGTCTGGCCGCCCTGCTGTTCGCCTCCCTCTATACCCACGCCGCCGGAGCCGACAGCGCCTCGGCGCACGTCACCGGTGGCGCCGCCGCCGTAGCCCAGCTGGTGTCCACGGCCGACGACGGCCATCACCGCGACGGCTGGACACCCGATGGACGCGACGACGGCCGCGGGGA
Source organism: Streptomyces sp. NPDC031121 (assembly GCF_055570615.1). Taxonomy (NCBI): domain Bacteria; kingdom Bacillati; phylum Actinomycetota; class Actinomycetes; order Kitasatosporales; family Streptomycetaceae; genus Streptomyces; species Streptomyces sp. NPDC031121. The sequence continues at coordinate 556,288 of NZ_JBVIGV010000002.1, read as the reverse complement.
GTCCCATACCGCCGGAGTGTGCCTTGGGCCACCCGCAGCAGGGCTGCGAGCTGCCCGGTCCGTACCTGCTCCGGTCACCTCCGGCACGGACCAAGTCGGCCTCCACATCTCCGGCCCACAACGACGGCCACGCTCACTGAGAGCCTGCGGGGCGAGCAGGCAGGCGCTTCCTGTGGAGCACCAACGCGAGAGGGCCGACTGGGGGAGAAGCCCTGTCGTTCGCGACCGAGGTCTCGATCACCTGGACGCGCTCGGTAATTGCCACGGCTTCGCGCTGTCGGCTATCGCCTCGGGGCTGTCTCGATCCGGGCCGCGCACGAGGCGCAGGTCAAACAGGCTGTCCCTGGATACCCGGATCGTGGCGCCGGGCCCGAGGGAGCTCAGGTTCTCGATCAAGGACCGCGATGGCCGCAAGGTCACGGCGTACAAGACCGAGCACGGCAAGGAGCTGCACTTCATCGTCGCCTCACGGGACTTGACGGTCTACCGCCATCTCCACCCGGTCCGGGCGGCCGACGGCACCTGGTCGACGCTGATGGACCTGCCCGCGGCCGGTGGTTACAAGGCGTTCGCCGACTTCACCCCGGCGGCCGAGGGTGCAAAGGGCATCACCATCGGCGCGGATCTCGCCGTTCCCGGCTCGTACACGCCCACCCCGATGCCGCCAGCCGCCGCGGCGGCGGACGTGGAGGGCTACCGCGTCGCGCTGGGCGGGACCCTGGATCCGGGCAAGGCGGGCGAACTCAAGCTCACCATCAGCAAGGACGGGAAGCCGGTCACGGACCTCGAGCCGTACCTCGGTGCGTACGGTCACCTGGTCGCCCTGCGCGACGGAGACCTCGCCTACCTCCACGTCCGCCCCAACCCTGGCGGCCCCGGGCCCGAGGTCTCTTTCACCAACGCCCCCGAGCGCGGGGACGTACCGCCTGTTCCTGGACTTCCAGCACGAGGGCAAGGTCCGCACGGCCGCTTTCACAGTCCACGCGGGCGACCGCGCAGGCGACTCCGTCGCGGAGCCGGGCGGACACTCCCACTAACACGGATCCCGGCCGGCGGGGTGCAGTGTGCGGACGGACGGGCAGCCGGGGAACGAGCTGCTCGGGAAGAACTGACCTCAGCCTCTCGGGCGCTTGTGCTGTAGCGCCCCGGGGGCGTACCCGGACAGCCCAAGCTCGCCCGCACGGCCCGCACGGCCCGCACGGCCCGCACGGCCCGCACGGCCCGCGCGGCCCGCAACGAGAATCGGATGGTCTGTGCTGTGCGGTACCTCGACAGGACCGTTTGGGTCATGCCGCGGTCGTGCGCCCACGCACACTTTGCGTAGCCTCGTCAGCAGAAGGGCACCAGGCAGCTGTTGCGCCACCGCTTCGTCGGTCGCGAGGCAAAAGGGGTGCGGGATGTCGTTGATGAGTCGGCGCGATCTGCTGGCGAAATCTGCGGGAGCGGTGGCGGTCACCCTCGCGCCCAGCTCCGGCGCGGCACGCGTGAGTCCACCGCCGGAGCGGCCGGTCACCACGACCGACGGCCGCGTGGACTGGGACGCCCTGCGGGCCCAGTTCCGTCTGCAGCCGGGATGGGCGAACCTGGCGTTGTTCTATCTGGCCTCGCACCCGAAGGTGGTGCGGGATGCGGTGGATCATTTGGCGGCCCAGATCGACGCCAATCCCCTCTCGGTGCCCACGGGGCTGACGCTGCCCGACGGTCCGACCGGATGGACCCGGGTACGCCAGGCGCTGGCGGCCTATGTGGGCGGCCGGGCCGAGGACATTGCGATGACGGCGAGCACGAGCATCGGGCTCGGTGTCGTGTACAACGGCGTCGTGACCCGTCGGGGACAGGAGTTCCTGCTGACCGAGCACGACCACAACGCCCATCGCACCGCCGCCCGCCTGGCCGCAGAGAAGCACGGCAACACGCTCCGGCTGGCCTCCTGGTTTACCGACCCGGCCACCGCGACGGCGGACGGCATCGCAGCGGCGGTCGGCGAGGCGATACGGCCGAACACCAGAGTCGTGGGGATCACCTGGGTCCAGTCGAGCACAGGGCTCCGGATGCCGGTACGTGCGGTGGCCGATGTCGTGCGCCGGGCCAATGAGGGCCGACGCCCTGCCGACCGGTGCCTGCTGGTCGTCGACGGCGTCCACGGGCTGGCAGCCATTGACGAGGATGCCGCCGGCCTGGGCGCGGACGTGGTGATCGCCGGAACGCACAAATGGTTGTTCGGCCCCAGAGGAACGGGCCTGATCTGGGTGGCGCCGGACGTCCTCGATCAGCTGCGGCCCACGTTCGTCAGCTTCATCGCGGGCGGGGGAGCAGCGCCCTTGTCGCCCGGCGGGTTCCTGGCGTTCGAGCACGCATTCGCCCTGCCGGTGGCGGTGGCCCTGCACGAGCAGATGGGCCGGGCGCGCGTCGCCGCCCGCATCACCGAGCTGTCGACGCGGGTGAAGCACGGGCTGAGCCGCATCCCCGGCGTCATCGTGCACACCCCCGCCGACCCCGGGCTGTCAGCGGGCATCACGTGTTTCAGCGTGGCCGGACACACCCATCAGCAGGTCGTCGACCACGCAGCCACCCGCCGCGTGCGGCTGTCCACCTCGACCTACACCCGGATCGGCACCGCCGCCATCAACACGCCGGCCGAGATCGACACCGCACTGAACAGTCTGGCCGACCTCACCCGCTGAACGTTCTCGGCAGCCGTCGCCGTGCCGCCTGCTGTATGGAAGTCCACCCCCGTCACCGGCCCCCCGAGGCCCGCAGGAGGTGACCAGGGCGGCGCGAGGCCCTGGGCCGCGAGATCCCACACGAGGGCGGCCTTGCCCAGCCGGGTTAGGGCCGCGAGGACGACGGCGGCGGCCGCGAACGGGCTGACGAGGTGCCGCCGGCGGCCCTTGGAGTCCTTGGCGACGAACGCGCCGTACGCCATGAGCAGGCCGACGGGGGTCATCCAGGCACTGCGTTCGGGGAACTGCTCGAAGTGTTGGATGCCGCCGCCGACCAGGCCGACGCCGAAGGACAGTGGCAGGGAGAACGCGACCAGCGAGACCGCCTGGCTCAGCGTCGGGCGCTCGTCGGCCAGTACGAACTCGTTGGCGATGGTCCCGAGGAGGAACGCGACGGCGCAGATGAGCGCGTACAGCGACGGGTTGATCGGGCAGTTGCGGAGCTGCTACGCGTCGACGGCGTTGGTCACGTGCTGCCAGCCGTCCAGGTCTGCGATCCGCGCCTCCAGGGCGGGGCGCATGCCTGTCGTGCTGGAGGTGCCGAGGGCCAGGCGCAGCGGAGGGTTGGGGCTGTCGACCGCGGTCCGGATGCCGGCGGCGACGCGCGCCGCGGCGGAGAACGCGGAGGCCGGCAGTTCGCCGATGCCCTTCTGGGCCTCGCGGACGGTCCGGTCGTAGTCGTCCAGGCCGGCGGCGACGTCGAGGTTGGCGAGGAAGGGGGTCGCGGTCATCCCGGGCTGGATGATCGTGACCTTGACGCCGAGCGGCGCGACCTCGGCCGCGAGCGCGTCCGACAGCCCCTCGACCGCGTACTTGGTGGCGGCCAGCAGACCCACGCCGGGATGGGCGGACTGCCCGTAGACCGACGAGCCCTGGAGGACGTGCCCGGACCGCTGGGCGCGGAGCACCGGCAGCGTTGCGCGGAGCACGTTGAGCACTCCGAAGACGTTGGTGTCGAACACGGCCCGGACCTGCGTGTCGGAGGCCTCCTCAACGGCCCCGAACAGTCCGTATCCCGCGTTGTTGGCCACGACGTCGATGCGGCCGAACCGTGCGAGCGTGCCTTCCACCGCGTCCCGGACGGCTTGCTCGTCGCTTACGTCCGCCCGGATGAGAAGTAGGCGCTCACCGTGCTCTTGCGCCAGTTCGTCGAGGGAGGAGGTGTCGCGGGCGAGGGCCGAGACGGAGTCGCCGTTCTCCAGTGCCTGGAGCGTGAGTTCGCGGCCGATGCCGGACGTCGCGCCGGTGATCAGCCATGTGCGGAGGGGGGCCTGGGTGTTGGATGCTTGATTCATGTTGCGACCGTAAGCTGTTAGATCGCAACGCGTCAAGCTTGATCGGCCGCAGCGGTTGCTTACTAGCCGGATTAGCGATGCTCACCCTGATGTACTGTGGGAGGATGATCGCTGCGGCAGCCGGACCCCCCACACCCACCCCACGCGCCGTCCCGCCGACGGTGGAGACCGTTCTCGCGTTCGTGAACACGCGCGCGGACGGATCGGGCCGCCAGGAGTTGTTCGGGGACGGCGACTCGTTCGCGGCGTGGCTGGCGGAGCGCGACGAGTTCGGTGGCGACACCGTGGTGACGGACGCTGACGCCGCGGTCGCGCGCGAGCTGCGCGACGCCCTGGTGACCCTGCTGCTCGCGCATTCGGGCGACGAGGGGAGTCTGGGCAAGCCGCTGCTGCGTGCCGAGCGGCATCTGCGAAGGGTGGGTGCGCTCTACCCGCTGGCGACGGTGGTCACGGCCGACGGCGTGGAGCTGGCATCGCCCCAGGCGGGGGTGCCGCGCGTGTTCGGAACCGTACTGGCCGCGGTGACCACGTTCGCGCAGAGCGGCGACTGGGGGCGCATCAAGGCGTGCCGGAACCCCCCGTGCCATTTCGGCTTCTTCGACCGCACCCGCAACGGGGGAGGGCTGTACTGCAGTACCGGCTGCGGCTCTCAGGTGTCCATGCGCAAACACCGCCAGCGGCAGCGCCATGGCAGTGGTGCGCCGTCCGAGGCGTGAAGCCGCCAGCGCAGCTTAGACATCCTGCGTGTGATCGCGGGTCGTGGACTGCCAGTCGTATAGGTCGTCGTCGTCCACCATGTACGAGAGCGGCTCCTCCCACGCCCATCCTGTGGCGGCCAGGGCCTCAATGGTGGTGCGGACCTGCAGCTCGCGGGCGAAAGTGAAGTCGATGTCTGCGGTCCTGGACGACACGAATGGCTCCTGATGAAGGTTCGACGGCACCGCATCGTTGCCGAGGATGCGCCGATCTGTCGATCGAATCGAGGATCAAGGGCCTGGGCAGAGGCGTTGGACGTGTCGATGGGTGATGAGGCACGTGGCGAGGCCGAGGAAGGCTTCGTGGATGTCGTCGCGTCGTTCCCAGCGGACGCGTAGGCGCCGGAAGCCGTGCAGCCAGGCGATGCTGCGTTCGACGACCCAGCGGTGCACTCCCAGGCCGGAACCGTGAGGGACGCCGCGGCGGGCGATCACCGGTTTGATGCCCTGGGCCCAGACGAGACGGCGGTACTTGTCGTGGTCGCAGCCCCGGTCGGCCAGCAGCATGTCCGGCCGACGCCGTGGCCGGCCGACCAGGCCGGCAACGGAGTTGACCTTCGCAAGCAGAGGCATCAGCTGCGTCACATCGTTGCGGTTTCCGCCTGTCAGCGACACAGCGAGCGGGATGCCTGCCCGTCGACGAGGACGTGGTGCTTGCTGCCCGGACGTGCTCGGTCGACCGGGCTGGGACCGCTCTTGGGCCCCGCCGAGCAGCCCGGACACGGCTGGAGTCGATCACCGCCCGCGACCAGTCCAGCTGCTTCGCCGAACGCAGCTTCGTCAGCAGGGACGGCATGGAGCCGATCCCAGACGCCGGCCTCGTTCCACGCAGCGAGCCGCCGCCAGCACGTCATGCCCGAGCCGAAGCCTTTCCCGAGGCGCTGTCTGGCGTGACGCCTGGTCGGCGGCTTCAGGGGAGGAGCCTGGTCACAGAGAAGTGCAGGCTGCGAGGCTTCTCGGCGGAGAGGGCGATGTTCCTTTTCATCTTCGCCCCAACGGGCCTCCGTGTAGAGTGCCTAGCGCCCTTGACCTGCAAAAAGCCGGCAGGGAGCCGTCTTCCAGGAGTCCACCATGCTGCGCACCATGTTCAAGTCCAAGATCCACCGGGCCACCGTCACGCAGGCCGACCTGCACTATGTCGGGTCCGTGACCATTGACGCCGATCTGCTTGAAGCCGCGGATCTGCTCCCCGGAGAGCTCGTGCACATCGTCGACATCACCAACGGTGCGCGGCTGGAGACCTACGTCATCGAGGGGGAGCGCGGGTCCGGGGTGATCGGGATCAACGGGGCCGCCGCGCACCTCGTGCACCCGGGCGACCTCGTCATCCTGATCAGCTACGCCCAGGTCGACGACGCCGAGGCGCGGGCGATGCGGCCGCGGGTCGTGCACGTCGACGCGGACAACCGGATCGTCGAGCTGGGTGAGGACGCCTCCGCGCCCGTTCCCGGGAGCGATCAGCAGCGCAGCCCCCACGCCGTGGCCGTCTGAGCCGTCGGTCCGTCGGACGCCCCCGTCACGCCGCCGGGGGTGTCCGGAGGCGTGGGCGGGCGAATCGCGGGAAGGTGGGGCACATGCCGATCGATGTCCATGCCGAGCAGACGCAGCCCCCCGTTCCGGAGCCGACCCCGGTGCCGCCGCCCACGCCGGGGCCGGCGCCCGGGCCGTTCCCCGATCCGGAGCCCGTGCCGCGGCCGGTTCCGCCGGTGCCGGAGCCGGTCCCCGAGCCGGATCCGGTGCCTCCGCCGCCCGGACCCGCGCCGATTCCGCAGCCCCCGCCGCCCAGCTGATCCGCGCGGAGCCGCGGCGGGGCCGTCCGGCCCCGCCGCGGCAGCCGCACGTCAGGCCGTGGTCTCCGTGCGGTCGCCGCTCCAGAGGGTGTGGAACGAGCCCTCGCGGTCCGTGCGCCGGTACGTGTGGGCCCCGAAGAAGTCCCGCTGCCCCTGCGTCAGCGCAGCCGGCAGCCGCTCCGCGCGCAGCGCGTCGTAGTACGCGAGCGACGCCGCGAACGCCGGGACCGGGATGCCGCCGGCTACCGCGGCCGCCACCACCGCACGCCAGTCGTCCTGCGCCGCCCCGATCTCCTGCGCGAACCCGGTGTCGGCGAGCAGGCCCGGCAGGTCCGGCCGGGCGTCGTACGCGGCGCGGATCCGGTCGAGGAACGCCGCCCGGATGATGCAGCCGCCGCGCCACAGCGAGGCCACCGCCCCCAGGTCGATGCCCCAGCCGTACTCCTCGCTGCCCGCCCGGATCTGGTGGAAGCCCTGCGTGTACGAGACGATCTTCGAGGCGTACAGCGCCTGCTCCACCTTCGCGGCGAACGCGTCCGCCGCCCCGCCCGCCAGCGGCTGGGCGGACGGGCCCGCGAGCCCCCGCGACGCCTCCCGCAGCCCGGCGTGGCCCGAGACGGCGCGGGCGAAGACCGCCTCGGCGATGCCCGACACCGGGACGCCCAGGTCCATGGCCGTCTGCACGGTCCAGCGGCCGGTGCCCTTCTGCTCGGCCGCGTCGGCCACCACGTCCACGAACGGCCGCCCGGTGGCCGCGTCCACGTGCGCGAGGACCTCCGCGGTGATCTCGATCAGGTAGGAGTCCAGCCGGCCCCGGTTCCACGTCCGGAACGTCTCCGCGATCCGCGCGGGGGAGTAGCCGGCGACCTCGCGCAGCAGGTGGTACGCCTCCGCGATCAGCTGCATGTCGGCGTACTCGATGCCGTTGTGCACCATCTTCACGAAGTGGCCGGCGCCGTCCGGGCCGACGTGCGAGGTGCACGGCGTGCCGTCGGCGGCCTTCGCCGCGATCCGCTCCAGCATCGGGCCGAGCGCGTCGTACGACTCCGGCGACCCGCCGGGCATGATGCTCGGGCCGAGCAGCGCGCCCTCCTCGCCGCCGGAGATCCCCACGCCCACGAAGTGGATGCCCCGCTCCCGCAGGTCGCGCTCGCGCCGCCGCGTGTCCTCGAAGTGCGCGTTCCCGCCGTCGATGACGACGTCCCCGGGCTCCAGCAGCGGGGCGAACTCGCGGATCACCGCGTCCGTCGGCTCGCCCGCCTTCACCATCACGATCAGCCGGCGCGGCCGCTCCAGCGCGTCGACGAACTCCTTCGCCGACTCGGCCGCGACGAAGTCCCCCTCGTGCCCGAACTCCTCCACCAGGGCACGGGACTTGGCGGCGGTCCGGTTGTGCACGGCCACGGTGAAACCGTTGCGGGCGAAGTTCCGGGCGAGGTTGCTGCCCATCACCGCGAGCCCGGTGACACCGATCTGGGCGGTGCTGCTCATGCGTGCGCTCCTTGGTGCTTCGATGTGCGGGGATCACCGACGCTACCGCGACACGGCCCGCGGCGGGCCGTCCGCCGCCCGGGACAATGTCAACTTGCCCTGCTGTGCGCCCTGTTGCGCCCCTTGTCACGGCCGTGACCGGACCGTTAGGTTGTGCGGTCACCAATGTCTTCGATGGGGGCTCCCAATGGGTGTACGGGGTCGGCACCGCCGGTACCAGCCGAGCAGCATCAACCGCGCCTCGCTGGCCGTCACCGCGGGCGGCGCCGGCATCGCGCTCCCGCTGATCGGCGCCGGGACCGTCCACGCCGCGTCGGCGGAGACCTGGGCCACCGTCGCCGACTGCGAGTCCGGCAGCAACTGGCAGATCAACACCGGCAACGGCTACTACGGCGGGCTCCAGTTCAGCCAGACGACGTGGCGCGCCTTCGGCGGCACGCAGTACGCGCCGCGCGCCGACAAGGCGACCAGGGAGCAGCAGATCGCCGTCGCGGAGAAGGTGTTGCAGGGGCAGGGCCCGCAGGCCTGGCCCACCTGCGGGAAGCAGGCGGGGCTCACCCGCGGCGGTCCCGCCCCCGACCTCTCGCCGCAGGGCGGGGCGAAGGCCACCGTCCAGGTCGTCAAGGTGCAGGCGCAGCCCGCCGGGAAGGCCGCGGCGCCGCCCGCCGCGCCCCGGCCGACCGGGACGTCGGTGCTGCCGAACCCGTACGTCGTGGCCCCCGGCGACTCGCTGTCGTCGATTGCGACCCGCCAGCACGTCGCCGGTGGCTGGCAGGCCCTGTACGAGACCAACCGGACCACCGTCGGCGCCAACCCGGACCTGATCTTCCCCGGGCAGCGCCTCACCCTCCGCATCACCGCCGCCCCGCCCGCGCAGAACCCGGAGAAGCCGCCGCGCACCGCCGAACCGGTCAAGCCGGTCGCGCCCGCGGCGCCCCCGGCCGGCGAGCAGGTCGCCAAGCCCGCCGAGAAGCCGGCGGAGAAGCCGGCGGACAAGCCCGCGGCCAAACCCGCGCCCAAGCCGGCCCCCGCGCAGCAGAAGCCCGCGGAGAAGCCCGCCTCAGCGCCCCAGCAGCAGCCCGCCGCCGGCGGCTACGTCGCCCCCGTCGACGCCTCGGTCGGCACCCGCTACAAGGCCAGCGGATCCTCCTGGTCCAGCGGCTACCACACCGGCGTCGACTTCCCCGTCGCGACCGGGACGTCCGTCAAGTCCGTCGGCCCCGGCCGCGTCGTCTCGGCCGGCTGGGCCGGTGCGTACGGGTACCAGGTGATCGTCCGGCACACCGACGGCCGGTACTCCCAGTACGCCCACCTGTCGGCCCTCGGCGTGAAGGCCGGGCAGGACGTCTCCGCCGGCCAGCGGATCGGGCGTTCCGGATCGACCGGCAACAGCAGCGGGCCCCACCTCCACTTCGAGGTGCGGACCGGCCCCGGGTACGGCTCCGACATCGACCCGCTGAAGTACCTCCGCGCCCACGGCGTGGGCATCTGACGCGGACGCGCGGGGCGGCGCGGCGGCCGTGAGCGCGACCAGGCCGGCCGCCGCCACCGCGGCGCTGGCCAGCGCCCCCGCCGTGCCCGCCGCCCCGTGGCGGAAGCCCTCGCCGAACAGCGTGATGCCCACCGCGGCCGCCACCACCGGGTTGACGACGGTCAGGGTGGCCAGCGGCGCGGCCAGCCCCGCCCCGCGGTAGGCGGCCTGGGACAGCAGCAGCCCGGCGCAGGCCAGGACCGCCACGGCCGCCGCGTCCGGCCACAGGCCGCCCGCGAATCCGCGTACGGCGCCCTCGGCGACCGGCTTCGTGAACACCGACGCCATCCCGAACGCCGTACCCGCCGCCGCGGCCAGCAGCACGCTCCGCAGCACCGGCCGCCGCATCCGGCAGGCGGCCGCGAACAGCCCGGACACCCCGGCCGCGGCCACCGCGAGCAGGAGCACCCGCTCCCCGGCCGCGGGCAGCCGGTCCGCGGCCCCGTCCGGGTTCCCGCCCGTCAGCGCCAGCAGCCCCGCCAGCCCCGCCGACGCCAGGACCGCCCCGCGCCACGCCGCGGCACCGGCCCGCCGCCGTACGAAGACGGCCGCCATCGGCAGCGCGAACACGATCGTCAGCGCGCCCAGCGGCTGCACCAGGCTCAGCGGCCCGTAGGCCAGCGCCACGACGTGCAGCACGGCGCCGAGGCCGTTCAGCGCGACGGCCGCCCACCACGCGGCCCGGCGCAGCGGCGCGTACGGCCGGTCCGGGCTGGTCACCGCGACCCGCTCCTGCACGATCGCGCCGCCCGCGTACGCGACCGCGGACACCAGGCACAGCAGCACCGACAGCCCCAGGGCACTCATGTATCCCACAATGCCGGGTCGGGGCCGCCTATTCCTCCCCCTGGAGGACCACATCGACCCTGCTCAGGGTGTACTGCGGAAGGATGACGCGGTCGCGCCCGCACTCCCCGCGCGGTACGCCTCCGGTGACGGCCCGGACGCGGTGAGTGAGCCGTCGCCGCACGGGTTTGGTTCCGGGGCCGCAGCATCCGTACAGTTGCCGTTTTGAGGACTTCCGCAGCAGGCGGATGCGGACGAGTGACCAAGGAACGGCAGCGGCCATGACGGCGACCGAGACCGAGACCGAAGACAGCCAGGCGTACGGGCCGGGCATCGACCCCGAGCGCATGGCCGTCTGCCTCAGCGTGCTGGACGAGCTGGACAAGCTGGAGGTCGACCACCCCGACGCCGTCGCCGTGCGCCGGGCCACCGCCGGCATCTACCGGACGGTGAAGCAGCGCCGCCGCCAGGAGCGCCGCGCCGCCAAGACCGCCAACGACAAGGCGGTCACCGAGGCCACCGCGACGGGCTCGGCCCAGCGCATCGACGACGAGACCGAGGGCATCCTCCCGACCTCGGTGACGGAGGCCGGCCGGATCGCCGGCATACTCCAGCGCCCGCGCTCCTGCTACGTCTGCAAGACGCGGTACGTCGAGGTCGACTACTTCTACCACCAGCTCTGCCCGCCGTGCGCCGCCGAGAACCGCACCCGGCGCGAGGCCCGCGCCGACCTCGCGGGCAAGCGCGCGCTGCTCACCGGCGGGCGGGCGAAGATCGGCATGTACATCGCGCTGCGGCTGCTGCGCGACGGCGCCCACACCACGGTCACCACCCGCTTCCCGAAGGACGCCATCCGCCGCTTCAAGGCGATGGAGGACTCGGCGGACTGGATGCACCGCCTGGAGGTCGTCGGCATCGACCTGCGCGACCCGGCGCAGGCCGTGGAGCTGGCCGACCGGGTCGCCGCCGCCGGGCCGCTCGACATCCTGATCAACAACGCGACGCAGACGGTGCGCCGCCTGCCCAGCGCGTACGCCGCGCTGGTGGAGGGGGAGGGCGCCCCGCTGCCGGCCGGCGAGCTGCCCGCCCACCACGTCATCGGCGCGTTCAACTCGGGCTCGGTCGACGGCCTGGCGGCGCTGCCCGTCGGCGTGAGCGGCCTGGAGGCGCAGAAGGTCGCGGACCTCGCCCTCGTCGCGGGCAACGCCAGCCTGGAGCGGCACCTGGACGGCACCGCCATCGACGCGGGCGGCCTGCTGCCCGACGTCGTCGAGAGCAACACCTGGGTGCAGACCATCGACCAGATCTCCCCGGTGGAGCTGCTCGAGACCCAGCTGTGCAACTACACGGCGCCGTTCATCCTGATCAGCAAGCTCCGGCCGGTGATGGCCGAGGCGGCCCGCAAGGCCGCCAGCGGTCGGGCGTACATCGTGAACGTCTCCGCGATGGAGGGCGTCTTCAGCCGCGGCTACAAGGGCGCGGGGCACCCCAACACCAATGCCGCCAAGGCCGCGATGAACATGGTGACCCGGACGAGCGGCCAGGAGATGTTCGAGACCGACCGCATCCTCATGACCTCCGTCGACACCGGCTGGATCACGGACGAGCGCCCGCACTTCGACAAGCTCCGGCTGGCCGAGGAGGGCTTCCACGCCCCCCTGGACCTGGTCGACGGGGCGGCCCGCGTGTACGACCCGGTCGTCCGCGGCGAGGCCGGCGAGGACCTGTACGGAGTCTTCCTCAAGGACTACGCGCCCGCGAAGTGGTGAGCGCAGGCCCACCCGACCCCGGTGCGGCAGCGCCCCGGCCCCTCCTCCCGAGGGGCCGGGGCGCTTCTGCGTTTCCGAGCCGGCGGCCGGCGCGAGCCGAGGGCGAAGGACGCCTCAAAGGGCAGACCTCGCCGCAAAGGTGACACACGAACCACAGAACCGATCGGATATTCGCGCCATTGGGGTGGATTTTGCCAATCTACAGAGCGCGAGCCTGCTCAGATGTGTACTCTGAGGGACACGTTAGAGCCCCACCCAGGCCACGCTCCACCACGGCGCCACCGCGTCTTGAAACTCTTCATTCCCGATACCCGATGCGGTTGGCCGCCGGGTCAAGCGACACCGAAGGAGTGCGCGGTGACAGACACGAAGACGAAGTCGGACGAGCTGCTGGAGCGCACGGGGTGGAAGGGCCGCCCCCACAGCGACGAACTGGGCAGCCTCGAGGTCTGGGCCCGCTCGGCCCCGATCCGCCTCGCCGGCTACGAGGACGACCTCGCGGAATCCCACATCCTGCCCGGCATCGACTAGCCCGGCAGCGACCCCGCTGCCCCTCCGGCCGTCACACGACGCACGACGGCAAGGGGGCGGAGCACGGCTCGGCGGGCGGAGGCAGACGTGCCGCCGCCCGGGGCCGGGCAACCGGAGTTCCCCGTTCGCTTCCGCCGTCGGCGTCATCGCTGAGGGCGATCACCGCTTCCACCGCCGCACCGGCCCCGGCACGCTGGCCGCATGACGAAACTGCTGATGCTCGGCGGAACCGAGTTCGTCGGACGCGCCCTCACCGACGACGCCCTCGCCCGGGGCTGGGACGTCACGGTCTTCCACCGCGGCCGCCACGCCCCGCCGCCCGGCACCCGGGCCGTACACGGCGACCGCACCGCCCCCGACGGACTCGCCGCCCTCGCCGCCCCCGGAGCGGGCGAGTGGGACCTGGTCGTCGACACCTGGTCCGGCGCCCCCACCGCGGTCCGCGACACCGCACGCCTGCTGCGCGACCGCGCCGGCCACTACACGTACGTCTCCAGCCGCTCGGTCCACCCCTACCCCACGGGCGTCGACGCCGCCGAGGACGCCCCCGTCGTCGACGGCTCGCCCGACGCCGGCTCCACCGCCTACGCCGAGGACAAGCGCGGCGGCGAGATCGCCGCAACCGACGCCTTCGGCGACCGCGCGCTCCTCGTCCGGGCCGGCCTGATCCTCGGGCCGTACGAGAACGTCGGCCGCCTCCCCTGGTGGCTGGGCCGCACCGCCCGCGGCGGGCCCACCCTCGCCCCGGGCCCGAAGGACCTGCCCCTCCAGTACATCGACGTACGCGACCTCGCCCGCTGGACCCTCGACGCCGCCGCGGCCGGGATCGGCGGCCCGTACAACGCGGTCTCGCCCGCCGGCCACGCCACCATGGGCGCCTTCCTCGAAGCCTGCACGGCCGCCACCGGCGGCGTCGCCGACCTGCGCTGGACCGAGGCCGCCCCGATCCTCGACGCCGGCATCGAACCCTGGACCGACCTGCCCGTCTGGCTGCCCGAGGGCGAACTGCACGCCCACATGTTCGGCGCGGACGTCTCCAAGGCGCTCGCGACCGGCCTGCGGTGCCGCCCCGTCGAGGAGACCGTCGCCGACACCTGGGCCTGGCTCCGGTCCATCGGCGGCACCGCCCCGCTCCGCCCCGACCGCAGCGCCAAGGGCCTCAGCCCCGAACGGGAGGCCGCCCTACTCGGGCTCTGACCGCGCTCCGGCCCCGCCCGAGCCGGACGCCGCCGAGAGGCGAGTGGGGGGCAGGTACTCCCGTACCAGGCTTCGATGCCACCACGCCCCCGTCTCGCGCAGCTCCCGCCAGGTGGTGAACCGGTACCGGTACAGCCGGGCCCGCACGTACACGGGCGGGGCACCGGGGAAGGGGTTGCGGCGGATCAGCCGCAGCGTGTCCCGGTCGCCCTCCAGCAGCCGCTCGACGAAGGGACCGAACCAGTCCCGGGCGTAGCCGGGGGAGAGCGCCGCGAACCACATGAGCCAGTCCAGCCGCAGGTGGTACGGGGCGAACTGGCGCGGGACCCGGCGCGGATCCCCCGGCTTGCCCTTGAAGCCGTACTCCCGCCATTCCCCGTCCTCCCGCGGCACCGCGTCCGGAGTGCCCTCGACGACGACCTCGTCGCGGATGCGGCTCACCGTGCCGAAGGCCCCGTACGTGTTGACCAGGTGCAGGGAGTCGAAGGAGCGGTTCATCACCTGCCGCCGCGAGACCATGTTGCGCACCGGGTGCCTGCTCAGCACCAGCACCAGCAGCGTCACCGCGCACACCAGCACCGCGAACCACACCGGCGGCGGGGCGGAGGCCGCGGCCGGCGGCGGGCCGGCGACCGGGGTGAAGTCGACCGCCGGCAGCGCGAGCGTGATCGTCAGCCAGTTCAGCCAGGCGAAGTTCCCGGAGAGCACCAGCCACAGCTGCGTCGCCATGATCGCGCAGGCGGCGTACGAGGCGACCGGCTGCGGCGCGAACAGCAGCACCGGCACGACCAGTTGGGTCACGTGGTTGGCGGCGCACTCCACCCGGTGCAGCGGCTTCGGCAGGTGGTGGAAGAACCAGCTCAGCGGGCCGGGCATCGGCTGCGTCTCGTGGTGGTGGTACAGGCAGGTCAGCTTCCGCCAGCAGGCGTCTCCGCGCATCTTGATCAGCCCGGCCCCGAACTCCACCCGGAACGCCGCCCACCGCAGCAGCCACAGCACCAGCACCGGCGGCCCGGTCTCCGCGTTGCCGAGGAACACCGCGAGGAAGCCGGCCTCCAGCAGGAGCGACTCCCAGCCGAAGGCGTACCACGTCTGGCCCACGTTCACGATCGACAGGTACAGCGCCCACAGCACCGCCCACATCGCCATCGCCGCACCGAGCGGCACGGCGTCCCCCGCCCCGGCCGCCAGCGCCGCGGCCAGGGCCGCCCCTCCCCAGGCGCAGCCGGCGAAGAACCGGTCCGAGTAGTGGAGTTGGAACAGGCTGGGGGCGCGTTTGAAAGGCACGAACCGCACGTACCGGGGGACCGGCAGCATGCCGCGGCTCCCGATCAGGGCCCGGAACTGGAGGGCGGCCGCCAGGAAGGCGACGAGGTAGACGGCGGCGAGGGCCCGCTGGAAGACCAGCCGGCCCAGCCAGAGGTCGGGCGCCGTGAACCAGTCCATCCCCTCCAGTATCAGGCGGTTCAGCCCGCGGCGGCCAGCCTGCGCAGGGTCCGGCCCAGGCGGCGGGCGTAGCAGCGCTGGAGGAAGGGCACCAGCGGGCCGGCGGCCCGCGTGTACCAGCGCGCGGGACGGCTGAAGGCGGTCACCTCGAACCACACCGTCCCGTCCCGGTCGAGGAGGACCAGGAAGGACTCCTCGCCCTGCTCGGGGTGGCCGGCCAGGGTCCCGTAGGCGAAGCCGGTCCGGGTGGGCTCGTACGCCGTCCAGACGACCTCGCAGGGCACCTCGATCCGCAGCGGGCCCCAGCCGAGCCCGACCCCGACGCGGCTCCCGGGCCGGACGGCGCCGTGGCCGCAGCGGACCGACACGCCCGCGGCGCGGTGCGCGCCGAAGGTGGTGACCGCGGCCCCGGCCGCCTCGAAGACGGCGCGGCCGCGGCCGATCCGGGTCCGGTGGCGGAGGTGGTGGTATCGGTCGGGCAGGGGCAGTGCGGCGGTGGCGCCCCGCTCCGGGTAGGTGAGCGCGGGGCGGGCCGCCCCGGTGAGCCGGGTCATCGGATCGTCTCCTCCGTCTGCGGCGTGGTCTGCTTCTGCCCCGTACGGCCGCGGTCCCGCCCGGTCGGCGGGGGCTGCTGCCCGTGCGGTACGGGACCGGGAGGGCCGGCGGCCGCAAGGCGGCGCCACGCGAGCAGCGCGCACACGGCGAAGCCGAGGGCGTTGCCGACGCCGTGGGTGGCGGCCGTCCAGGCCAGGGTGGGGTGCACGGCTCCGGTGGCCTCGCCGACCGCCCACCACAGGGCGAGGAGCATCGTGGCGACGAGGACGGCCGATGACGCGGCGAGGAGCCCCCGGGTGAGCCGGTCGCGGGCGGTCGGGCGCACCTCCCGCCAGGTCACCAGCGCCACCGCCCACATCCCGGTGGTGAGCACGACCGCGCCCGCCAGCTCCGCCCAGTCGTCCACGAAGTAGCCGAGGAGCACCAGCAGGGTCCCGCCGGGGACGCTGTACGCCGCCAGGCGTGCCGCGGGCCCCGGTGCCGCCCGGCACACGAGCCCGGCGACGAGGGCCGCCGCGAACCCGGCGTAGTGGAAGTGCGGCACCGTGAGCGCCAGGATGTCCAGGTCGAAGCCGAAGAGCCGGTACCCGGCCCGCTCGGCCACCAGCGCCGTCGCGGCGACCGCAGGCGCGGCCAGGGCCGTGGCCGCGGCGAGCGCGGCGGGGGCGGAGCGGGCCCGGTCCGCGGACGGCGCCCGCAGGAGCCGCTGCAGCCGGCCCGGGGCGCGGGCGGCGAGCGCGAGGGCGGCCGCCGCGTAGAGGGCGGCCAGGGCCGTCGCGGCGGCGCCGCGCGGCAGCCAGAGGCACACCGCGCCGGGCGCGGCGGCGAGCGGCCACCAGCGGGCGGTGCGGTGCAGGGCGGCCGGGTCGATCAGCCGCAGACCGGCGGGCACGACGTACAGCATGCCCAACGCCACGACGAGGTTCAGCAGGACGGTCACCGCGCATCCCTTCTCCTCCGGAAACGCCGGACGCCGCGCACGCGGGCGCCCCGGCCCCTCCCGCGCTTTGAACGCGTTCAGGTCGCGGTCGTGACCCTACGGGATTCCCTGAACGCGTTCAAGAATGCTCTCCGGGGTGCGCCCGTACCGCTCGGGGGAGGCCGTGCGCCCGGCTGCGGGCGCTCCGGTTGCGGGGCCCGCCGACATGCGGCAGACAGGAGGGAGCATCCGGGGCGAACAGGGAGAAGACCGTGCACGAGCCGACACCCCGTCAGGCGCCGCGTCGTCACACACCGGCCCGAGCAGCCCTCTTGACGTTGCTCGGCCTCGCCGCCGCGGCTTGCGGAGGCGGCGAGGAGGCCCCCGCGCCGGCCGGCCCCGAGAGCCAGGAGATCCACCTGCAGCCCGTCGGCTCGGCGGGCCCCGATCCCTTCACCCCCTCCTCCGCCACCGCCGAATCCGCCCCGGCCCAGCCCCCGCTCCCCAACCCGACCGGCCGCGGCATCCGCACCGTCAATGCCGCCACCCCCGGCCTCTACGGCGGCACCAAGCGCCTCGGCAGCTGCGACGTCGAACAGCAGCTGCGCACCCTCACCGGCGACGAGGGCAAGGCCCGCGCCTTCGCGGCGGCCTCCTCCGTCCAGGAATCCGGGCTCCCCGAGTTCCTGCGCGGGCTCACGCCGGTCGTGCTCCGCGCCGACACCCGCGTCACGAACCACGGATTCCGCGACGGCGGCGCGTACGGCTTCCAGTCCGTCCTCCAGGCCGGCACCGCCGTCCTCGTCGACGCCCAGGGCATGCCCCGCCTGCGGTGCGCCGGCGGCAGCCCGCTGCTCGCCCCGCTCACCGCCAAGGGCACCCCCGCCGTCAAGGGCGAGCGGTGGAACGGCTACCAGCCCAACCAGGTGATCGTGATCGAGCCGACCCCCTACCCGCTCGCCGGCCTCGTCATCGCCAACGTCGCGGACAACTCGTGGATCGAGCGGACCACCGGCGACGACGGCGCCCAGGACCGCTCCCCGCGCGTCGTGCCCGCGTACGACCCCGCCGACGGCATCCCCCTCGGAGCGGCGCCGGCCACCGCCCCGGCCGCCCCGCCCGGCACCCCCGGGCTGCCGCCCGCGCAGAGCGTCCCGGGCGGCCAGGACGCCCCGCAGCGCACCCCGTCCCAGCCGGGCCTGCCGGGGGTCGGGTCCTCCGACGGGTCGGCCGAGGCGGATCCGGCGGCGGGCGGCGGCGACCTGGCGCCGTGGCCGGGCGGGGACGACGCGGCCGCGGACACGGGCGACCTCTACGACCCGAACGCCCCCGAGGCGGAAGCCGACGCGGCCCTCACCGACACGTCCGCCGACCCGTGGGACGCCGACCTGGACGGCACCGCGACCGACGGCGCGGACCCGGCCACCGCCGACTCCTACGAGGCCGACTCCTACGAGGCCGACTCCTACGAGGCCGACTCCTACGACGCCGACTCCTACGACGTCGACTCCCACGACGCCGACCCCTACGGCACCGGTGTCGAGGAGACGGGCACCGCCGACGGCGCGGCAGGCGCCCCCGGCACCGGAGCGGCGCAGGAGTCCGACCCGGCATCGGCCGGGGTGCCCGCCGCCGGGGCCGCGACCGCCGCCGTTCCGGCCGCGCATCCGGGGGGCGCCTGACCCGCCCGTGTGTCATGGTGGACCGGTGCCGACCACCGTATCGCTGCCGGACGACTGGCCCGCACACCCGGACCGGTCGCTCTCGCTCAACCGGATGGGCAGCTTCGACTGGGACCTGTCCACCGGCCTGATGCACCTGGACACGGCCGCCCTCGACGTGTTCGACACCGCCGCGGAGGAGTACGACGGCCGGCCCGAATCGCTCGCCGCCCGGGTGCCCGAAGGGGAGTCGGCCCGCCTCTTCGACCTCGTCTCCCACGCCCTCAAGAGCGACGAGGACAGCTACGGCGCCTACTTCCGGATCCGCTGCCGCGACGGCCGGCTGCGCTGGACGCACACCCAGGGCCGCGTCATGCGCGACCCCGACGGCCGCCCCCACCGGATCATCGGCATCGTCCGCGACGCCACCGAGGAGCTCAGCCACTCGGCCGAACGCCTCGGCCTCGACGAGGAGCGCCGCCGCCAGACCTCGGTGGTCGAGAGCACCACCGCGGCACTGGCCCACGCCCGGACCGTGAAGGACGTCATCGACGTCATCGGCGACGCCCACGGCCTGGAGCGGCTCGGCTCCATGGGCATGGTCATGGGACTGGTCGAGGCCGGCCGCATCCACCTCGTCGCCGAGGGCCCCTCGGGCAGCTTCGTCCCCGGCACCCGCTACACCCGCATCGACGAGGACTACCCGATGAGCGAGGTGGTCCGCTCCCTCCAGCCGCGCTTCCTCGACTCCGCGGACGAGTTCGCCGAGGGCTACCCCGGCCTGTGGGCGAAGATCTCGTACATGGACATCTCGGCGGCCGCCTACCTGCCGCTGATCGCCCAGGCCCGCCCGATCGGCGCGATCGGCCTGCTCTACCAGGACAAGGACGGCTTCACCCAGGACGAGCGGAACCTCCTCGTCGCCCTGGGCAGCAGCATCGCCCAGAGCCTCCAGCGCGCCATGCTGCTGGAGCAGGAGCACGACCTCGCGGAGGGGCTCCAGCAGGCCATGCTGCCGCGCCGGATCCCCACCGTCCCCGGCGGCGACATCGCCGTCCGCTACCGGTCCGCCCGGATGGGCCAGGACATCGGCGGCGACTGGTACGACGTGATCCCGCTGCCGGGCGGCCGCGTCGGCGCCGTCATCGGGGACGTCCAGGGCCACGACACGCACGCCGCGGCCGTCATGGGCCAGCTGCGGATCGTGCTGCGCGCGTACGCCGCCGAGGGCCACTCGCCGGGCACCGTCATGGCCCGGGCATCGGTGTTCCTGCACGAACTGGACACCGACCGCTTCGCCACCTGCACCTACGTCGAGGCCGACCTGTCGACCGGCGTCCTGCAGGTCGTGCGCGCCGGGCACATCGACCCGCTGCTGCGCACCCGCGACGGCGACTGCCGCCGGCTCGACGTCGAGGGCGGCATGCCGCTCGGCCTCTCGGCGGAGTTCGGCCGCCTGGAGTACCCGGTCACGACGGTGGAGCTCGACCCGGGCGAAACGATCCTGCTGTGCACGGACGGCCTCGTCGAGCACCCCGGAGCGGACCTCGACGACGGGGTGCGGCTGCTGTCCGGGCTGATCCGCGGCGGCCCGGAGGACCTCCAGCGGCTCGCCGACCGGCTGTGCGAGGTGATAGACGAACGCGGCGGCGACGACGACATGGCGCTGCTCCTGCTGCGCCGCCGCGTGGAGGAGGCGGAACGGGGCGGCGGCCGGCTCCAGCAGCACGTCGCCCCCGGCGACCCGGAGGCCCTCGTGTCCGCCCGCCACATGATCGGGGCGGCGGTGCGCGCTTGGGGTGCGCGGGAGCGCTCCGACGAGATCGAACTCGTCGCGGACGAGCTGATCGTCAACGCCCTGATGCACACGGACGGCCCTGCGATCGTCACCCTGCGCGTCCTGAGCGGGCAGGTCCGCCGGCTCCGCGTCGAGGTGGAGGACCGCTCCAGCGCCCTCCCGCGCCGCCGGGAGGCGGGCGAGGCGGGCGTGTCCGGGCGGGGGCTCATGCTGGTCGACCGGCTGGCGGACGTGTGGGGCGTGGAGGCGCGGGGCAGCGGCAAGTGCGTCTGGTGCGAGTTCCTCCTGACCTGAGCCGGCACCCGCCATCCCGGGGCCTCGTCCGGTCGCGCATCCGCGGCCGGATGGGCAGGCTGGGGGCATGCCCGAGCTGCCGGAGGTCGAGGCCCTCAGGGAGTTCCTCGACGAGCACCTCACCGGAAGGGTGGTCGAACGCGTCCTCCCGCTCGCCGTGAGCGTGCTCAAGACGTACGACCCGCCGCTGTCCGCCCTGGAGGGGCAGGAGGCCGGGCACACCGCCCGGTACGGCAAGTTCCTCGCCCTGCGGATCGGGGAACTCCACCTGGTCGCCCACCTGGCACGGGCCGGCTGGCTCCGCTGGCAGGACGCCCTGCCCGACCGGCCCCCGCGCCCCGGCAAGGGGCCGCTCGCCCTGCGCGTCGCCCTCGAAGGCGGCGGCGGCTTCGACCTGACGGAGGCGGGCACCCAGAAGCGCCTCGCCGTCTACGTGGTCCGGGACCCGGCGGAGGTGCCGGGCATCGCCCGCCTGGGGCCGGACCCGCTGGCCGAGGGCTTCGACCGGGAGGCGTTCGCCGCGCTGCTGGCGGGGGAGCGGCGGCAGATCAAGGGCGTACTGCGCGACCAGGGCGTCCTCGCCGGCATCGGCAACGCCTACAGCGACGAGATCCTCCACGCGGCCGGGGTGTCCCCGTTCAAGCCGGCGTCCGCCTTCGACGAGGAGCAGACCACCCGCCTGTACGAGGCCGTCCGGGGCACCCTGCGCGAGGCCGTCGACCGGGCCCACGGCGTGGCCGCCGGCCGGTTGAAGGCCGAGAAGAGGAGCGGCCTGCGGGTGCACGGCCGGGACGGCGAGCCGTGCCCGGTGTGCGGCGACACCATCCGGTCGGTGTCGTTCGCCGACTCCTCCCTCCAGTACTGCCCCACCTGCCAGACCGGCGGCAAGCCGCTCGCCGACCGCAGGCTCTCCCGCCTGCTCAAATGACCCCCGCCCGCGCCCGCCGCTGCGTAGACTCCCGCACCATGCAGGACCCCCCGCCACACCCGCCCCGGCAGGCGGCGGCGCCCCGGCGGGAGACCGTCACGGGGGTGCCGCGCGCCGCCCGCCGCCGTGCTCCCGCCTACACCCCGGCCCGTTCGGAGATCTGCGAGCAGACCAGCCTCGGCACGACGTACGTACGCGCCCTCATGCGCAGCCAACTGCGCGCCGGGCTGGGTGCGGTGGTTGCGCTGGCGCTGGCGGTGGGGGCGCTTCCGCTGCTGTTCGCGCTGCCGCGGGCGGTGCCGGGACCGGTGGTGTGGGCGGTGCTCGGGGTGGCCGCCTATCCCGTGCTGTGGCTGATCGCACGGTGGTACGTCGTCCGCGCCGAGCGCAACGAGGCCGACTTCGCCGGCCTGGTGCTGGACCCGGCCGACCCGCCGCCCCCGCGGAGGCGCCCGTAGCGGGGCGGGCGGCAGGGCCGGGGCCGGTCAGAAGAGGTGCATGGCCAAATGGCCCAGGGGGAGCCCGAGCTGCCAGGCGGGCGTCCACACGCGGGCGTTCTCGTCCAGGCCCTGGTACGGCTCGGCCTGGCCCGGCCGGGCGGCGTCGATGTTGGTGGCGAAGAGCTCCGTCCGGTCCAGCCAGCGCCAGGCGGCGCGGGCCAGTTCGAGGTCGGGGTCCTCGCCGCGGCCGCTCTCGCGGGCCTCCTCGCCGAGCGCGAGGAAGCGGGTGTGGACCCAGTCGCGCCAGGGGTGCCCGTACGCCGTCAGCGACATCCACTCGTCGAGCTGGGAGACCACGCGGATCCCCGAGAGCTCGCCGGCGGCGTCGGAGAGGTAGATGGTCAGGGCGAGCGTGTCGCGGCCGGCGCGGAACTCCAGGGTGCCGGCCGGGATCAGCCGGCCCGTGCGCAGCAGTTCGTCGGCGATGTACTCGGCGTACAGCCACGCCATGGGCACCGCAAGCCCGCCGTCACTGGTGCCGTTCGTACCCTCGGGCTGCACCGTTCCACCTTCTCCCGCGTGTCGAGCTTCCCGTCCGTGGGTTCCGAGCCTTCCCCTCCCGGCTTGCGGCGTGGGGGATGTTTACTCAACTTGAACGGTCTGCGGCCTGTTTCCGCGCACTTCCTGTCCGATCCGCGTGCATTCGGATCGTTTCCCGGTGCGGCGGCCGGGCCGCGGCACTCTCACGCGCCGAGCCCGTACCCGTATCCCTGGAGGCCCTTGCGGAGGGCCCGCAGGGCGTAGTGGGTGCGGGACTTGACCGTTCCGGCGGGGATCCCCAGCTCGGCGGCGGCCTCGGCGACGGACCGGTCGCGGAAGTACACCTCCAGCAGCACCTCCCGGTGCTCCGGCCCCAGCGAGCCGACGGCGCGCCGGACGTCGATGGCCGTCACGGAGCCCGCCACCCCGTCCTCGGGGGCCGGCGCCTGCTCCAGCGCTTCCGCGTCGACCTCCTGCGGGCGCGAGAGGCGCGCCCGGCGGGCGTCGATCGCGAGGCGCCGCGCGACGGTGAAGAGCCAGGGGCGCATGGACGCGTGGCCGCTCGCCAGGGCCTCGGGGTGCTGCCAGGCCCGGACGAGCGTCTCCTGGACGAGGTCCTCGGCGCGCTGGGCGTCCCCGGAGGTGAGGCCGAGCAGGAGGCCGAACAGGGCCCGACCGTGCTCGCGCTGGAGTTCGGCCAGCGCCTCGGGGGCCGTGCGTGCAAGGGTGGGGGAGAGGGGCACGAGGGCCTCCTTCCTGGGGCCGTCCGGGTCCGACGCACCCACCCTCACGTGCGCCGGGCGCCCCGTGAACCGTCCGGCCGCGGTTGTGCGCCCAAGCGCCCGGGACGACCGGTGGGCGGCCGCCCGGACCGGTGGGCGGTCGCCGAACGGTCGAACGGTGCGGTGAACGGCCCCCGCGGGGCCCCACGGTCCCCGGCGCCCCTGCCGCCCCCATGCCCCCGCGGCCCTCGCGCCGGCGGCCTCGGGTGCGGCCGGGCGGCCCCCTCCGACGCGCAGCCCCTCCCTCCATGGACTAAAAGATGATCAGATAGTCGTACTAATTGGAGAGGGAGTCGCGCCCATGACCCAGCGCACCCGCAAGACCCTCGCCCTCCTGTCCGCGGCCCTGCTGTCGGCCGCCGCCGCGGCCGCCTGCTCGGCCGGCCGCACCCCGCCCGCCCGCCTCGGCGACGCCCACCCCCCGCCCTCCCGCGCCGCCGGCCCGGCCGCGACCGCCGCACGCGGCTTCACGCTCGTCGCGAGCGGCGACGTCCTGCCCCACGACTCGGTCATCAAGCGGGCCGCGGCCGACGCCGACGGCGCCGGCCACGACTTCCGGCCGATGTTCTCGCACGTCAAACCGCTCGTCTCCGCCGCCGACCTGGCGCTGTGCCACATGGAGACCGTCTACGGCCCCGACGGCGGCCCCTTCACCGGCTACCCGGCCTTCCAGTCCCCGCCGGAAGTCGCCGACGGCCTCAAGGACGCCGGCTACGACGGCTGCTCGACCGCCTCGAACCACACCCTCGACGCCGGCGCCGAAGGCCTTGCGCGCACCCTCGACCGCTTCGACCGGGTCGGCCTGCGCCACGCCGGCTCGGCCCGCACGGCGGCCGAGGCGGCCACCCCGACCCTCTACACCGCAGGCTCGGCCAAGGTCGCCCACCTCGCCTACACCTACGACACCAACGGGTACCCGATGCCCGAGGGCCGGCCGTGGGCCGTCAACCTCATCGACAAGGACAAGGTCGTCGCGGACGCGCGGGCGGCCCGGAAGGCCGGCGCGGACGTGGTCCTCGTCAGCCTCCACTGGGGCACCGAATGGCAGACCGCGCCGGACGAGCGGCAGCTGACCCTCGGCCGGGAGCTGACCGCGTCCCAGACCGGCGGCCGCCCCGACATCGACCTGATCCTCGGCACGCACGCCCACGTCCCGCAGGCATACGAGAAGGTCAACGGCACCTGGGTGGTCTACGGCATGGGCGACCAGGTCGCCGGCGAGATGTTCAACCACTCCGGCGACCGGGACCTGCGCGGCAACTACGGCTCCCTCGCCCGCTTCACCTTCGCCCCGCCGGCCGCGGCGGGCGGGCGCTGGCAGGTCGCCAAGGCCGAGTTCGTCCCCCAGATGATGGACCTGGACGCCGGGAAGGTCGTCAACCTGCCGGCCGCCCTCGCCGAGGAGCCCGGCGACGCCGGCTACCGCCGCGCCCGCGACACCGTCAGCGAGGCGGTCCTGGGCCGCGGCGCCGCCGCACACGGCCTCACCATGGGCCGCTGACGTGTCCGCGCCCGGCCGGGACGGGCGGGCTCCCCGCCCTTCACCCTCCCGGGGGACCGGGCGCTCGCCGCGCGGACCGCGGCCGGGCTCCCTAGAGTGCCAACCATGAGTGCCACGACGGAGCAGACCCGGGGGACCCGGAACCGCTTCCTGAACCGGGTGCCCGACGGGTTCGCCGCCTTCTTCGGCGTCCTCGGCCTGTTCTGTGCCGTCCTGGCGCTCTCGCCGGCGCTGCGGTACCTGCTGCGGCACGTCGTCCGCTTCCTCGACGACTTCGTGGTACCCGTCAGCGAGAACCTCGCCTACGCGGTCTTCCTCTTCCTCCTCGCCGCCGCGCTCGGCGCCCGCAAGAAGGTCGCCTGGTGGATCGTCGTCGCCTACCTGGCCATGCTGGCCCTCGTCGACGTGCTGCTCATCGGCGACGGCTGGATCCGGATCGGCGGCCCCTCCCTCGTCATCGCCGCCGCCGCGCTGGCGCTGCTGACCGCCGCCCGCAGCGAGTTCTACGCCGCCTCCCGGCCCGGAGCGTTCTGGCGGGCCCTGCTCGTCCTCGGGCTCGGCCTGCTCGCCGCCGTCCTCCTCGGCTGGGCGCTCGTCGCCCTCTTCCCCGGCACCCTGCCCCGCGGCCAGTGGCTGGACTGGGCCGCCAAGCAGGTGTTCGGCGGCCTGTTCTCGGCCCGCGAGTTCGACGGCCGCCCGCCGCGGCCCCTGTCCTTCCTGCTCGGCCTGTTCGGCGCGCTCGCCCTGCTGGGCGCCGCGGCCACGCTCTTCCGCTCCCAGCGCATGACCGCCGCCCTGCACGGCGACGAAGAGCCCCGCATCCGCGCGCTGCTCGGCGCGTACGGCCGCTCCGACTCCCTCGGCTACTTCGCCACCCGCCGCGACAAGGCCGTCGTCTTCGCCCCCAACGGCAAGGCGTGCGTCACCTACCGCGTCGAGGCGGGCGTCTGCCTCGCCAGCGGCGACCCGGTGGGCGACCCCGCCGCCTGGACCCCGGCCATCGACGCCTGGCTGGCCGTGGCCCGCCGATACGGATGGCAGCCCGCCGTCATGGGCGCCTCCGAGGACGGTGCCACCGCCTACGCCCGGTCCGGGCTGAGCGCCCTCCAGCTCGGCGACGAGGCCATCCTGCACGTCGCCCACTTCGACCTCGACGGCCGCGACATGCGCGTCACCCGCCAGGCCGTCAACCGGGTCCGCCGCGCCGGGGCCACCACCTCCATCCGCCGCCACTCCGCGCTGTCCGACGAGGAGATGCAGCGGATCATCGACCGCGCCGACACCTGGCGCGACACCGAGACCGAACGCGGCTTCTCCATGGCCCTCGACCGGCTCGGCGACCCCGCCGACGGCGACTGCCTGCTCGTCGAGGCCTTCGACGCCGACGGCGAGCTCATCGCCCTGCTGTCCTTCGTCCCCTGGGGCAAGGACGGCATCTCCCTCGACCTGATGCGCCGCGACCGCAACGCCCCCAACGGCGTCATGGAGTTCATGGTCGCCCAGCTGTGCGCCGCCGCGCCCGGCCTCGGCGTGCGCCGGATCTCGCTGAACTTCGCCGTCTTCCGCTCCGCCTTCGAGGAGGGCGGCCGGATCGGCGCCGGCCCCGTCCTGAAGCTCTGGCGCCGGCTGCTGCTGTTCCTCTCCCGCTGGTGGCAGCTGGAGGCCCTCTACCGCTCGAACGTCAAGTACGGGCCGGAGTGGTACCCGCGGTTCCTCTGCTACCAGGACGCCGGCTCGCTCGCCCGGGTCAGCCTCGCCTCCGGCATCGCCGAGGGCTTCGTCTCCGTGCCCAGCCTGCGCACGCTGTGGGGCAAGGGCCACCCCAAGGGCGTCACCGCCCCCGCGAACACCGCGGAGCTGCCTCCGCTCGACTCCCTCGGCCTGGACGCGGCCGGCGGGCAGGGCGGTCCGGCCCTCCCCGCCGAGCGCCTGCCCGAGCAGGTCCGCGTCCGCCACGCCAAGCTCGACCGGCTGCGCGCCGCCGGCGTCGACCCCTACCCCGTCGGCGTCCCCGCCCCCACCCACACCGCGTCCGGGCTCCTGACCGCCCGCCCCGGCCTGCCGCCCGGAGCCCGCGGCGACGGCCCCGCCACACTCGCCGGGCGGATCATGGTCGTCCGCGACCTCGGCGGCGTCGTCTTCGCCGTCCTGCGCGACTGGTCCGGCGACATCCAGCTGATGCTCACCCGGGACGAGAGCGGCGCCGCCGTCCTCGACTCCTTCACCTCCCAGGTCGACTTCGGCGACCACGTCACCGCCACCGGCCGGACGGGGGCCAGCAAATCCGGCGAACCCTCCCTCCTCGTGGAGTCCTGGCAGCTCACCGGCAAGTGCCTGCGCCCCCTGCCCGACAAGCGCAAGGGCCTCGCCGACCCCGAGGCCCGCGTCCGCCGGCGCTACCTCGACCTCGTCGCCAGCCCGGAGGCCCGCGACACCGTACGGGCCCGCTCGACGGCCGTGCAGGCCCTGCGGCACGGCCTGCTGGAGCGCGGCTTCCTGGAGGTCGAGACCCCGATGCTCCAGCAGATCCACGGCGGGGCCAACGCCCGCCCCTTCCGCACCCACATCAATGCCTACGACCTCGACCTGTACCTGCGCATCGCACCCGAGCTGTACCTGAAGCGGCTGTGCGTCGGCGGCATGGAGAAGGTCTTCGAGATGGGCCGCACCTTCCGCAACGAGGGCGTCTCCTACAAGCACAACCCCGAGTTCACGATGCTGGAGGCCTACCAGGCCTACGCCGACTACGACGTGATGCTCGACCTGACCCGCGAGCTCATCCAGGGCGCCGCCACCGCCGCCTTCGGCTCGCCCGTCGCCCACAGGACCGGCCCGGACGGCAGGCTCGCCGTCCACGACATCTCCGGCACCTGGCCCGTCAAGACCCTGTACGGCGCGGTCAGCGAGGCCCTCGGCGAAGCCGTCGACGCCGACACCCCGGAAGCCGTGCTGCGCCGGCTGTGCGACCGGGCCGGGGTGCCCCACACCCCCGCCGACACCCGCGGCGACGTCGTCCTGGAGATGTACGAGCGGCTCGTCGAGGAGAAGACCACCCTGCCCACCTTCTACAAGGACTTCCCCACCGACGTCTCCCCGCTGACCCGGCAGCACCGGCGCGATCCGCGCCTGGCCGAGCGCTGGGACCTCGTCGCCTTCGGGACCGAACTCGGCACCGCCTACTCGGAGCTGACCGACCCCGTCGAGCAGCGGCGCCGGCTCACAGCGCAGTCGCTGCTCGCCGCGGGCGGCGACCCGGAGGCGATGGAACTCGACAACGACTTCCTCGACGCCCTGGAGTACGCGATGCCGCCCACCGGCGGGCTGGGCATCGGAGTGGACCGCCTCGTCATGTTCCTCACCGGTCTGACGATCCGCGAGACGCTGCCGTTCCCGCTGGTGCGGCGCGGCTGATCGGGTGAGGGCGCGCGGCCGCGTCCGCGCCTCTCGACATCCCGGCCGGTCTCGTTGATACGTAGTAATAATGAAAAATGACGAGCCGACAGTCGGGCGGCGCGTGCTCCTGCGCACCGCAGTCTTCCTCGGAATCGCCGCAGCCTCCGGACTCCTGGCCTCCGGCGAGTCCGGCCCGCCCGGAAGCGCCTCCGCCGGCGGAACCCCCGGAGGCCGGGGAGCCGCCGGAGCCGCGGGGGCCGCCGGGCAGCCCGGTCCGGGAGGCGCGGCCGGCCCCGGAGGCGTCCGAGCCGTCCGGCCGCAGACCCCCGGCCGGACCGCCTACCGGCTGAGCCCCATGACCGCCGAGGCGCCCGTGCGCCCGCCGGCCGCCAGGCCCGCCGTCCGCACCCGGCCCATCCTGGAGCTCGACCCGGCCGCGGCCGCCGGCAACTCGATGGTCCTCACCTTCGACGACGGCCCCGACCCCCGCTACACCCCCGGCATCCTCGACACCCTCGCCCGGTACGGCGTCCGCGCGATGTTCTTCGTCTGCGGCGAGATGGCCGCCGAGAACCGCGACCTGGTCCGCAGGATGGCCGCGGAGGGCCACCTCATCGGCAACCACACCTGGTCCCACCCCCTCATCCCCCGCCTGAGCAGGCCCGGCCTCGCCTCCGAGATCGGCCGCACCAGCGAGGTCGTCGAGCGGACCGTCGGAGCCCCGCCCCTGTGGTTCCGGGCGCCGTACGGCGCGTGGAACCGGGCCGCCTTCGAGATCGGCGCCGAACTGGGCATGGAGCCCCTCGCCTGGACCGTGGACAGCCTCGACTGGACGGAGCCGGGCACCTCCGTGATCGTCTCCCGCATCCTCAAGGGCGCCGCACCCGGAGTGATCGTCCTCTCGCACGACGCCGGCGGCGACCGCACGCAGAGCGTCCACGCCCTCGGCACCTACCTGCCGCAGCTCCTGGCCCGCGGCCACCGGATGACCCTGCCCGTGCTGCCGCCCCGCTGAGGAAACGTATCCCCAGCGGGGCGCGGCGCCCGCCGGCTCAGCGGGCCTCGACCATGCGGGCGAACACGACGACGTTCCCGTCGTAGCCCCGCGCCTTCGAGTAGCCGCCACCGCACGTGATCACCCGGAGCTCGGGCAGCCCGGTGTCCCCGTACACCCGCGCTCCGGGGAACGTCTCCTTCGAGAACACCTCCACGCCGTACACCTCGAACACCGCGGTGCGCCCGTCGTAGCGGTCGACCTCGACGCGGTCGCCCTTGCGCAGGGCGCCCAGCCCGTAGAACACCGCAGGGCCCTGCTCGTTGTCGACGTGGCCCACGACGACGGCCGAGCCGCGCTGGCCCGGCGCGATGCCGTTGAGGTACCAGCCGGCCAGGTTCGGATCCTGGGCCGGCGGGGCCTCGATCCAGCCCTGCGCGTCCAGCCCCACCGTCATCACCGGTGCGTCCACCCGGATCTGCGGAATCCGGATGCGCTGGACCGACGAGTGCTCCAGCTCCGCGGCGCCCGCAGGCAGCGCCGCACCCGGCGGCAGCGGCATCGGCGCCTGCCCGTCCGGCTGCCCGGCCGGCGCCGACACCGCAGCGGCGGCCGTCGGCTGCGGCGGCCCGTCCCCGGACTCGGCGCCGTTGCGCATCATGGCGAGGCCGCTGAGCATGACCAGCGCGAGCACACCCCAGGGGGAGCGTCTCCTCGGCCGCAGCTCACTCTCGTCCTCGGTCATGGCTCTCCCTTCCCGACGCGGGGGTCCCGACCCGCGTTCCATCCCGCCCCTTCACGCCCTTCTCCACGCACGCTAAGCCCGCCCGCGCAAGACGGCGATCGCTGCCGGGCGAACGGGTGGCGGGCCGGACGGGTTGCACCCGTCCGGGTATTCATCACACAAACTGCTGACGGGTCGTGACCTGCGGTTCCGTCAGATGACACGCAGGGCCGGCGGTGTGTCGCTCAACCGTGCAGACCAAAGCCGGACATGCGCCGCTTGCGGGCCGGCCCGAGGGTTCGTGATGGGAGGCGTTCTCGTCGATCATCCCGGGCGACCGCTCCGGGGCGCTTTCCGCTGGAGGTTCCACCATGCGTGTTCTGCGCGCTCTCACCGTGACCGCGGCGGCGTGCGTCGCCGTCGGTCTCAGTATTCCGGTCGCCTCGGCGAACCCGGCGGCGGGGCCGCCGGAGAGCGGGGGCCAGGGCGGCAACGGCGGCCGCGGCCCCAGCAACGTCTCCGTCACCCCGTACTCGGTGCACCAGGGTGCCACGATGCAGGTCAGCGCCGCCGGCTGCGGCCACGGCGGAACCGTTTCCTCGCCCGGCAACTTCTCGCCGGCGAACCTGTCGGCCGGGTCCGTCGGGTTCGCGACGGTACGGATCTTCAACCACGCCTCGCCCGGGACGCACACGCTGTCGGTCAAGTGCAACGACAGCAACCTGATCGCCACCCACCGCTTCCAGATCCTCGACGGCCGCGGCGCCCAGGGCGGTCTCGGCGGCTCCTTCGGCCCCTCCGCCGCCGAGACCGCCGTCGGCGCGGGTCTCGTCGGCGCGGCGGCCCTCGGCGCGGGCGTCCACGTCCTGCGGCGCCGCCGCCCGCACCGCAACCGGGCCTGACGACCGGCCGACCTCCCCGGTCCCCGCCCGGAACACACGCCGGCCGCCCCGCATCCCGTCCGGGATCCGGGGCGACCGGCTGTCGGCGCCGGCCGCCCGGCGGACGGGCGATGCGGTGCTGTTTGTTGTGCGCGTACGCGCAGGCGGTGCGGGGGTGTTGGCGCAGGGGCGCCGCGTCAGTGGCGGGAGGAGCCGCGGCGCCGCAGCGCGACGGCGGTGCCGGCCGCGGCGGCCAGGAAGAGGGCCGCGCCCGCCCCGAGTTCCAGGGCGTCCATCCCGGCGACGCTGCCGCCGAGTCCGCCCCGCACGCCACGCGCCGCCGCGGTCTCCGCGGGCGCCGTGGCGGTTGCGGTGCGCGGCGCGGTCGGCCGCTCGGCGGAGGTGGAACTGGTCGTCGGGGTGCCGGTGCCGCCGGCGATGGTGAGGTCCGCGGAACCGTTCTCGCCGTTGCAGGTGAACGTCACCGAGTAGACGGCTCCGCGGCGTGCGTCGCGGTCCACGGTCACGCGCGCGGTGCTGCCCCGGGCGATGCTCACGGTGTCGAAAACCCCGGAGGAGGCGGTCGCGAAGGCGGCGTCGCAGCCGGTGACCGAGAGCACTGTCTGGCCGCCGGGGGCGACCGTGGACGGGGTGACGGCGAAGCCGAAAGAGGTGATGGGCTGTGCCTCGGCCGCGATCGCGGCGGGCGCACCGAAGACGCCGACCGCAAGGACGGCGCCCGCGGCGCCGGCGCCGAGCAGGGCAGTGGCGGAGCTGCGTATCGCACCCATGGATGGTTCTCCGGATCCCGGGAAGCAGCCGCGGAACGGTTTCCGCCGGCGGTGGGGGATGCTCCCCGATGCCCGCCACGCTAGGCGCGGGCCCGCCGCCCCGCGATCAGGAGCGGGCGAATGGGGCACACTGCTGGGCCGAACCGGGGACGGCGGGCCCCTCCCCGGTTTGGCGCGGGGCTCAGCCGCCCAGGTCCAGGTGCGGGAACTGCGCAAGGAACGGCTCGGCGGTCGCGGAGATGCCCCGCCCGAACGGGGCGTCGAAGTCCCAGATCAGGAACAGCAGGAACGCGATCAGCGCACTGAACAGGCCCGCCAGCAGCAGCTCCCGGAAGGAGCGGCGGATCTGCAGCATGAAGATCATCCCGACGGTGACGAGCGCCCCGACGATCAGCCCGAACCACACGACCCCGGGCATGGTGGCCCCGGCGCTGAGCCCCCGGGCGCTGCGGGCGTCGTCGACCAGCGCCACCTGGTCCACCAGCGGCTGGTACGCCTGGCCCTCGTGGTCGGTCTGCGGCTCGTAGTCGGTGACGTCCCGGCGGATCCGCTCCAGCAGCTCCCCGCTGCGGTCGGTGACCGAGCCGTGGTCGGCCATCTGCCGCCACTCGGTGTCCACCACGTACGTCACGTACGCGTCGACACCGGCCCGGATCCGGTCGCGGACCCCGGGCGGGTAGACCTGGGAGCGGACGCTGATCTCGTGCAGGGCCTGGGCCTCCTGGCGCACGTACTCCTGGGCCGCTCCCCTGCCCTCCCAGACGCCCGCGATCGCGAGGCCGAGCACGATCGCGTAGATCACGCCGATCATCATCGTCATGTACTCGATGACGTCGGGGGTTTCGCTGGGATCGTCGTCCTCGCCGATCCGCCGGTGCCGGAAGAAGGCGGTGGCGAGGACGACGGCGCAGGCCGCGGCCATCGCGAGGGTCAGGACGAGCCATTCCGACAAGGGGACTCCCAATCGTGGCGCGGGCGGGCGGTATGCGGGCGGGCGGCGGCGGCCGGGGTGGCGGAGGCGGTCAGCGCGGGCGCAGCGCGACGATCGCGAGCACCGCGGGCGCCGCGGTCATCAGGGTGAAGGTCACCGGCGAGATGTGGTGTCCGACGGGTTTCGCGCTCGCGGCCCGGTACGCGGGCCTCGGTACGGGTTTCTTCGCCGGCGGGGTCGGCGGTGGCGGCGGGAGGACTGCGGGCGCGGCCTGGGCCCGCGAGGGCGCGGGCTTCGGCGGGGCCGGCTCGGGCACCTCGGGCACGGGTACGGGCTTCGGCGGCGCCGGCCTCGGCGGGGGCGGTGGAGTGGGCCGGGGCGCGGGCGGCGGGGTCGGCTTCGGGACCGGCGGAGTGGGCTTGGGCGGCGGTGGGGGAGTCGGGGTCGGCTTCGGCGTCGGGGTGGGCGTCGGCTTCGGCGGGCACGGCGGGGGAGGCGGCGGGCAGTGGTGGCCGCGGCCGTGCCCGTGGCAGCGGTGGCCCTTTCCCCGCCCCTTGCCGTGGCCGTGCCCGCGGCCCTTGCCGCCGCCTCGGTCCCCCGCGCGGTCCTCGGCATCCGAGGGGCCGGCGCCGTGATGTGCGCCACCTCCGGCCGCTCTTGCGGCGCCGCTGCCGGCGACGGCGGTCAGCCTGGTGCCGCCCCCGGCGCCGCCGTCGCCGACCGTCGCGTAGGCGCAGCTATCGGCCACGGCGGGCGTGGCGGACAAGGCCGCCCACAGCAGGGCCGGGAGCACGATCAAACGCCGGGTACGGGCTCTGTTCACCCGGGCAGCATGGGCTCGCGCGTGCCCGCGTACGCGGGGCACGGCCTTGGTTCGCCTGAACGGGTGCAGTTCGGAACATAGAGGTTTGAGCCATGAACCGAACCGATGCGATCACCTCTCGGGCGATTCCCAAAAGGGACGTGTCGGTTTCCGCCATCGGTGGCGCGCGGGGCCGCAGAGGTCTTTGGTGTGTGATGAAGAACGGATCACCAATTTCCGCTTTTGCTCGCTCCCTTGGGCGATGATCAGTACATTCGGCTCGGACAGGTGTCCGACCTCCCGGACGACCGCCACGGACTACGGCTTGGAGACCGAGATGGAGCGCCCCACCTGGGCCCCGCCAGGTATCGACATATCGGTGCCGAGCGTGTCCCGCATCTACGATTACTACCTGGGCGGCTCCCACAATTTCGAGGTGGACCGGCAGGCCGCCCGCCGGGCCATGGAATTCATGCCGGGCCTGCCGAAGATCATGCAGGCGAACCGGGCGTTCATGCGCCGCGCCGTCCGCTACGCCGCCGCCCAGGGCGTGACCCAGTTCCTCGACATCGGCTCCGGCATCCCCACCTTCGGCAACGTCCACGAGGTCGCCCGGGCCGCCAACCCCGACGCGCGCGTCGTCTACGTCGACCACGACCCGGTGGCGGTCGCGCACAGCCGCGCCGTCCTGGAGGGCGACCCGCAGACCGGCGTCGTCTCCGCCGACCTGCGCAAGCCGCGGGAGATCCTCGCCGCCCCCGAGGTCGAGCGGCTCCTGGACTTCGACCGCCCGGTGGCCCTGCTGCTCGTCGCGGTCCTGCACTTC
This sequence comes from Streptomyces sp. NPDC031121, assembly GCF_055570615.1. Taxonomy (NCBI): domain Bacteria; kingdom Bacillati; phylum Actinomycetota; class Actinomycetes; order Kitasatosporales; family Streptomycetaceae; genus Streptomyces; species Streptomyces sp. NPDC031121. The sequence continues at coordinate 522,214 of NZ_JBVIGV010000002.1, read as the reverse complement.
CTGGAGGACGCCGACGACCCGTACGGGGCCGTCGCCGAACTCCGCGACGCCCTGCCGCCGGGGAGCCTCCTCGTCCTCACGCACGCCTCGTACGAGGGCATGCCGCTGTCCGAGGAGGTCGCCAGCGGCACGGTCGGCGTCTACCGGGAGATCCGCAACCCGCTGGTCATGCGCACGCGCGAGGAGGTCGCCCGCTTCTTCGACGGCTTCGAACTGGTCGACCCCGGCGTCGTGTCGATGCCGAACTGGCAGCCCGGCGGCCTCGCGGACCCGCAGGACGGAGACATGCCGGAGGACCCGTACGCGTTCTCCGGCTTCGGCGGAGTGGGACGCAAGGCGTGAGATCGACGGCCGCGGTGCCCTCCGGCACACCGACCCCGAAGGACGCGGAGCCCCTGCAGGGCGGCCCCTCCCGCGTCCCGCACCCGTGCCCGCAGCCCGCCCCGCACAGCGGCCTGGACGACCGGATCGCGCGTTTCGCGACGATCTGGGGGCGCGCCATCTTCCCGTTCACGGCGACCTCCCTGACGCGCCCGGAGTTCGAGCAGCACCTGGTGCCGCTGACCCGCACGCTCGCCGAGGCCCTGCGCGCCAGGCCGTTCGACGCGGCCGCCGCCCACCAGGTCGGGGCCGAACTCGTCGCCGTGCACTGCACCGACCCGGAGGCGCTGGCCGGCACGCTCGGCGTCGTCGAGTCCTACCTCGTCCTGTACTGCGGGCCCGACGGCGTAGGGGCGGAGGCCGCCGAGGAGTACCGGTCCCGCTGCGCCCGCCTCCAGCACCAGATCGCCGCCGGCTTCGCCCGCGCCCTGCGGGAGCGCACCCTGCGGGAGCAGGAGGCGATCGCCCGCTCCGCGCTGACCGCCCGCATCGACGCCCAGCAGGCCCTGCACGCCAGCGAGGAGCGGTTCCGCGCGGTCTTCGAGGGCGCGGCGATCGGCATCGGCATCGCCGACCTCGAAGGCAACGTGCTGGAGGTCAACGACGCCCTGCTCCAGATGTTCGGCGGGATGGGCGGCCACGTCCGCGGCCGCAACGTCAGCGAGTGGGGCCACCCCGACGACGCCCCGCAGGTCTGGCGGATGTACGGCGAACTCGTCCGCGGCGAGCGGGAGAGCTACCGCGTCGAGAAGCCGTACTACCGGCACGACGGCACCGTGCTGTGGACCAACCTGACGGTGTCGCTGCTGCGCGACGCCGAGGGCCGGCCCCAGTACCAGCTGGCGCTGATGGAGGACACCACCGAGCGGCGCCTGCTGAACCTGCGGCTGCGCTACGAGGCCACGCACGACGCCCTGACGGGCCTGCCCAACCGGACGCTGTTCTTCGAACGCCTGGAAAAGGCCCTCAGCGGCGGCGGCACCAGATTCGGCCTGTGCTACCTCGACCTGGACGGGTTCAAGGCGGTCAACGACAGCCTCGGCCACTCGGCGGGGGACCGGCTGCTCGTGGAGGTCGCGGACCGCCTCGAAAGCTGCGCGACGGGCCCCGGCGAGGTCGTCGCCCGGCTCGGCGGCGACGAGTTCGTGGCACTGACGACCGGCCCCGACACCCAGGAGAAGGTGACGGAACTCGCCGTCCGCATCCTGTCGGCCCTGTCGGCCCCGATTCGGATCGAGGGCCGGGAGCTGTCCGTCCGCGGCAGCATCGGCATCGTGGAGGGCCCGGCGGGGGAGCGCACCCCGGCGGAGGTGCTGCGCAGCGCGGACATCACCATGTACCGGGCGAAGGCGGCCGGCGGCAGCCGCTTCGAGTTCGCCGACGCGGAGGCCGACGCCCGCGCGATCACCCGCCACGGCCTGACGAACGCCCTCCCCGCGGCCCTGGAGCGCGGCGAGTTCTTCATCGAGTACCAGCCGCTCGTCCACATGCACGACGGCACGGTCCGCGGCGCGGAGGCCCTCGTCCGCTGGGAGCACCCCCAGTACGGGGTCCTCGGCCCGGACCGCTTCATCCCGCTGGCCGAGCGCACCGGCCTGATCGTCCCGCTGGGCCGGTGGGTGCTGGAGGAGTCCGTCCGCCAGGCCCGCACCTGGCAGCGCGAGCACGGCGGCTCGCCGCTGCGGGTCAACGTCAACCTGTCGCCGACCCAGCTCCACCACCCCGGCCTGGTCGCCGACACGGTCGCGGTCCTGGAGAACGCCGGCCTCACCCCGGGCGCACTGTGCCTGGAGGTCACCGAGTCGGCCCTCATCGGCGCGGACGACGACCTGCTGGAACCGCTGCGCCGCCTCGCCGACCTCGGCGTGGACATCGCGCTCGACGACTTCGGCACGGGCTACTCGAACCTCGCGAACCTGCGGCGCCTCCCCGTCAGTGTGCTGAAGCTGGACCGCTCCTTCACCAAGGGGATGCAGCAGCAGCCCGCCAACCCGGTCGACGTCAAGATAGTCGAGGGCATCGTGTCCCTGGCCCACAGCCTCGAACTCGCCGTCACCGTCGAGGGCGTGGAGACCGGCGCCCAGGCGGCCCAGCTCCGCGCACTCGGCTGCGACACCGCCCAGGGCTGGTACTACGCCCGCCCCGGCGCCCCGGACCGCATCCACGCCCTGACCCTCGCCGACGCCGTCCCCTCCCCGGGCTGACCTCCCTCCATTTTCCGGACTGACCGCCCCCGGCAACCGGCCGCGGGCCCGGCCGGTTGCCGGGAGCGGTGGGCGGCCGGGGTGTCAGTCCATGCCCGCCTCCGTGCCGCGGCCCGGGGTGCGCACCGCTGCGACGACGCGCTCGTACCGCTGCGTGGTGTCGGCCACGACCGCTGCCGCCGCGGGAAGGCGCTCCGACTCGTAGGCGCCGAGCACCTCCTGCGCGGCCGGCCCCGCCAGGGCGGCGGCGAGGGTTCGGGCGAGGGCGGCGGCGTCCTGGATGCCGGTGTTCATGCCGAGCCCGCCCGCTATCGGGTGCACATGCGCCGCGTCCCCCGCGAGAAACGCCCGGCCTCGGCGCATCCGGGCCGCCACGCGTGAGTTGACCCGCCATGACGACAGCCAGGTGGGGTCGGCCAGGCGTATGCCGGGGACCCGCGCATACCGGTCGAAGAGCCGCTGGAAGCTCTCCAGGGACGGCGGCAGCACCCGGCCCGCCTCGTCCCTCTCGGGTGCCGCCTGCAGTTGGAAGGAGTCCGTCCCCGGCATGGGGCACAGCAGGATGCCGCCGCCCTCCGCTGTGAACCACTGGTGCCAGAACTCCCTGCTGAGGCCGGGCGCCCGCACGTCGCCGAGGACCATCGCCTCCTCCTCGGCGGTGCTCCCCTCCAGCGGGATCCCGAGGAGCCGCCGCGTGGTGCTGCGGCCCCCGTCGCAGCCGGCGAGGTAGGCCGCGCGCACGGCCGTGCCGTCGGACAGTTCGGCGCGGACCCCCGCAGCGTCCTGGTCGACCGACGCGAGGGCGGAGCCGTGCTCGACGCGCACGCCCAGCTCCGCGAGCCGCTCGCGCAGCGCCTCCTCCACCTGCCACTGCCCCACGAGGATCCCGGCGCCGGAGGGGGTGTCGCTGACGTGCTCGCCGTCGAAGTACTTGCGCAGCACGATCCCGCTCCGCCCGACGGCCCTGATGCGGTCGCCCGCGCCGAGTCGGTCAAGGACCTCCAGGGCCTCCGGGCGGAGGCCCTTGCCGCGCGATTCGCGGTGGGGCTCCGTGCGCCGCTCCAGGACCCGCACCGCGACGCCCCGGCGGGCGAGGCCGCAGGCGAGGGTGAGGCCGGTCGGGCCGGAGCCGACCACCAGGACATCCGGCGCAGGGGTCGGGGCGTTCGTCGTCATGGCTTGTCCTTCCTTCGTCGTCGTCTCAAGGAAAGCGGCCGTCGCGCGAAAAAGCAACCCGGTTACAAAAATTACCCGGTCACTCAATTGGTGCTATGCTCGCCCCATGGCGAACACGACCGGTCTGCGCGAGAACAAGAAGCTGCGCACGCGCCGCCACCTGGCGGCCACGGCGCTGGAACTCTTCCTGGAGCGGGGCTTCGAGGAGGTGTCGGTGGCCGACGTCGCGGCGGCGGCCGAGGTCTCCAAGCCGACTCTGTTCCGGTACTTCCCGAGCAAGGAGGACCTGGTCCTCGACCGGTTCGCCGACCACCAGGACGAGGCGGCCCGCGTCGTGCGCGACAGACCCGCCGGGCAGACGCCGGTGGCGGCGGTGCGCGGGCACTTCCTGGCCGCCCTCGCCGCAGGCGACCCGATCACCGGCCTGTGCGACCATCCGGAAGTCGTCGCCTTCCAGCGGCTGCTGTACACCACGGCCAGCCTGGAGGCGCGCCTGGGCCACTACACCTCGCGCGAGGTCGAGCTGCTGGCCGCCGTGCTGGAGGGGGAGTCCGTCGCACCACTGGCCGCCCGACTGGCCGCGACGCACCTGGTGGCCGTCCGGCACGAACTCGGCCGGGAGAACTGGCGGCGGATATCCGCGGGCCTGAGCGCGGCCGAGGTGCAGCCGGCGGCCGTGGCCGACGCGGAGCAGGCCTTCGCCATGCTGGCCGACGGACTGGACGCCGCCCTGCCCGTCCGCCGCCCCTGACCACGGGCGCCCACCGCCGCGGCCGTCGCCACGGCGCCCGGCCCTCAGCGCAGCAGCAGGATGCGCTTCAGCTCGCGCGCCGCCCTGGGCGGCGCGACATCCGTCCGGTGCGCCAAGGCGATCGTGCGGCGCAGCGGCGCGCCCTCCAGGGGGGTGCTGCGCAGCCCCGGCGCCGCGTTGCCGGCGACCATCGCCGGGACGACGGCCACCCCGAGCCCCGCGCGCACGAAGCCGAGCACCGCGTCCATCTCCCCGCCCTCCACCGTGAAGACCGGCTCGAACCCCTCAGCCCGGCAGGCGGCCACTGTGAGGTCCCGCAGGTCGTAGCCGTGCCGGAACATCACCATCGGCTCGCGCCGCAGCGCCGACACCGTCAGCGGCCCGCCCCCGCCGGGCGGCGGCAGCCGCTCCGACGACACCACCACCAGGTCCTCGGTCAGCAGCTCCACGGTGTCCAGCGCGGGCGCCGAAGGGGGCAGCGGCAGCGCGATCAGCGCCAGGTCCAGCGCTCCGCGCGCCAACTCCCGTACCAGATCCAGCGACCCGCTCTCCTCGATCAGCAGCTCGATCCCCGGATGCGCGGAGTGGAAGGCGCGCAGCACCTCCGGGAGCAGGCCCGTGCACACGCTCGGGGTCGCCCCCAGCCGCACCCGCCCCCGCCGCAGCTGTGCCAGCTCCTGCACCTCCAGCCGCGCCGTCTCCGCGTCGGCGAGGATCCGCCGTGCCAGCGGAAGCAGCGCCTCGCCGGCGTCCGTCAGCGCGATGTTGCCCCGCGCCCGGCTGAAGAGCTCCGCACCCAGCTCCCGCTCCAGCGCCCTGATCTGCTGCGACAGCGACGGCTGCGCGACGTGCACCCGCTCGGCGGCGCGCGTGAAGTGCCGAGCCTCGGCCACCGCCACGAAGTACAGGAGCTGCTGGAACTGCATCACCCCAGGCTACCCGCCATAGGCAGCACCTATCGAGAGCAGCGCCATCATGTCTTGGACCTCTCGGGGTCCGTCTCCTTACCGTCGAGGGCATGGCTCTGGCAACGCGGACGGACCGACGGCCGTCCACCACGCGCACGCTCTGGGACTCCACCGTCGGCAAGAAGGCCGTGATGGCGGTGTCCGGGCTGATCATGCTCGGCTACCTGGTCGTCCACATGATGGGCAACCTCAAGATCTTCTTCGGCGCGCAGGAGTTCAACGCGTACGGGCACTGGCTGCGCCACATCGGCGAACCCTTCCTGCACAGCCACTGGGCCCTCTGGGCCGTCCGCGTGGTCCTCCTCGCCGCCGTCGCCGCGCACGCCGTGTCGGCGTACCAGCTCAGCCGCCGCGACATCAAGGCCCGCCCCGTCGCCTACGCCCACAAACGCCGCCGCGCCGGCTACGCGACCCGCACCATGCGCTGGGGCGGCGTCATCCTCGGCCTGTTCGTCGTCTGGCACATCCTCGACCTCACCACCCTCACCGTCAACGAACGCGCCTGGGCCGGCCACCCCTACGAGAACGTCCTCGCCACCTTCTCCACCTGGTACGGCAACACCCTGTACATCACCGCCATGGCAGCCCTCGGCCTGCACATCCGGCACGGCTTCCGCAGCGCCGCCCAGACCCTCGGCGCCGGCAGCGCCCGCCGCGACCGCACGCTCAAGACCCTCGCCAACGCCCTCGCCCTCCTCCTCTTCGCCGGCTTCGTCTCCGTCCCCGTCGGCGTCATGACCGGAGTGGTGAAGTGACCGCGCACGCAACCGACCCCGGAACCGCCACCATGAGCGACACCTACGCGCACTACACCACCGGCGAGCCCCTCGCCGACACCAGGGCCCCTGCCGGCCCCATCGCCGAACGGTGGGACCGCCGCCGCTTCGAGGCCCGCCTGGTCAACCCCGCCAACCGCCGCAAGCAGACCGTCATCGTCGTCGGCACCGGCCTCGCAGGCGCCGCCGCGGGCGCCACCCTCGCCGAACAGGGCTACCGCGTCATCCAGTTCTGCTACTCCGACTCCCCGCGCCGCGCCCACTCCATCGCCGCCCAGGGCGGCATCAACGCCGCGAAGAACTACCGCAACGACGGCGACTCCGTCCACCGCCTCTTCTACGACACCGTCAAGGGCGGCGACTTCCGCGCCCGCGAGTCGAACGTCCACCGCCTCGCCCAGATCTCCGTCGAGATCATCGACCAGTGCGTCGCGCAGGGCGTCCCCTTCGCCCGCGAGTACGGCGGACTCCTCGACACCCGATCCTTCGGCGGCGTCCAGGTCTCCCGCACCTTCTACGCCCGCGGCCAGACCGGCCAGCAGCTCCTCCTCGGCGCCTACCAGGCCCTCTCCCGGCAGATCGCCGGCGGCGGCGTCGACATGCACGCCCGCACCGAGATGCTCGACCTCGTCGTCGCCGACGGCAGGGCCCGCGGCATCGTCGCCCGCGACCTCGTCACCGGGGAGACCACCACCCACTTCGCGGACGCCGTCGTCCTCGCGACCGGCGGCTACGGCAACGTCTTCTACCTCTCCACCAACGCCATGAACTCCAACGCGACCGCCGTCTGGCGGGCGCACCGGCGCGGCGCGTACTTCGCCAACCCCTGCTTCACCCAGATCCACCCCACCTGCATCCCGCGCACCGGCGACCACCAGTCCAAGCTCACCCTGATGAGCGAGTCCCTCCGCAACGACGGGCGCATCTGGGTCCCCAAGGCCGAGGGCGACACCCGCCCGCCCGCCCGGATCCCCGAAGCGGAACGCGACTACTACCTGGAGCGGATCTACCCGTCCTTCGGCAACCTCGTCCCGCGCGACATCGCCTCCCGCGCCGCCAAGAACGTCTGCGACGAGGGACGCGGCGTCGGCCCCGGCGGCCAGGGCGTCTACCTCGACTTCGCCGACGCCATCCGCCGCATGGGCCGCGACAAGGTCGCCGAGAAGTACGGCAACCTCTTCGAGATGTACGAGCGGATCACCGCCGAGGACCCGTACGAGGTCCCCATGCGGATCTACCCCGCCGTGCACTACACGATGGGCGGACTGTGGGTCGACTACGACCTCCAGACCACTGTCCCCGGCCTGTTCGCGATCGGCGAGGCCAACTTCTCCGACCACGGCGCCAACCGGCTCGGCGCCTCCGCCCTCATGCAGGGCCTCGCCGACGGCTACTTCGTCCTCCCCGCCACCCTCGGCGACTACCTCGCCCGCCACCCCGCCCAGGAGCCCGTCGACGACACCCACCCCGACGCCGCAGCCGCCCTGCGCGAAACCCGCGACCGCCTCGACCGGCTCCTGCACACCGACGGCGACCGCACCCCCGACTCCTTCCACCGCGAGATCGGCGAACTCATGTGGGAGCACTGCGGGATGGCCCGCAGCGACGCCGGCCTGCGCACGGCCCTCGCCCGCATCCCGCGGATCCGCGACGAGTTCTGGCGGCGCGTCAAGGTCCCCGGCAGCGGTGCCCAGCTCAACCAGACGCTGGAGAAGGCCAACCGGATCGTCGACTACCTGGAACTGGCCGAGCTCATGTGCCTCGACGCCCTGCACCGCACCGAGTCCTGCGGCGGCCACTTCCGCGAGGAGTCCCAGACCCGCGACGGCGAGGCGGCCCGCCGCGACGAGGAGTTCTCCTACGCCGCCGCCTGGCAGTTCCGCGGCACCGGCAAGCCGCCCGTCCTCCACAGGGAGGACCTCGTCTTCGAGTACGTCCACCCCACCCAGCGGAGCTACGCATGAAGCTCAACCTGCGCGTCTGGCGCCAGCAGAGCCCCGACGCCCCCGGCGCCATGGTCACCTACGAGGTCGACGGCATCTCCCGCGACATGTCCTTCCTCGAAATGCTCGACACCCTCAACGAGGACCTGATCCTGCGCGGTGAGGAACCCGTCGCCTTCGACCACGACTGCCGCGAAGGCATCTGCGGCGCGTGCAGCCTCGTCGTCAACGGCGAAGCGCACGGCCCCGAGCGCACCACCGCCTGCCAGCTCCACATGCGCTCCTTCCGCGACGGCGACACCGTCGACGTCGAACCCTGGCGCGCGGCCGCGTTCCCCGTCGTCAAGGACCTCGTCGTGGACCGCAGCGCCTTCGACCGGATCATCCAGGCCGGGGGCTACATCACCGCACCCACCGGCTCCGCCCCCGAGGCGCACGCCACCGCCGTGCCCAAGCCCGACGCCGACCGCGCCTTCGAACACGCCGAGTGCATCGGATGCGGCGCCTGCGTCGCCGCCTGCCCCAACGGCTCGGCCATGCTCTTCACCTCCGCCAAGGTCAACCACCTCGGCGCGCTGCCGCAGGGCTCACCCGAACGGGAGACCCGGGTCCTCGACATGGTCGCCGCGATGGACGCCGAGGGCTTCGGCGGCTGCACCCTGGCCGGCGAATGCGCGACCGCCTGCCCGAAGGGCATCCCGCTGCCGTCGATCGCCGCCATGAACCGCGAATGGCTCCGCGCCCTCCGCAAGGGCGGCGCCGCCCGCCACTGACCCCCGCCCGCACCGTCCCGCACCGGCCGCCGGTCAGCCGGTCGGCCCATCCGCTCGGCCGACCGGGCGCTCGTACCGGGTACGCGACGTGCCGCGCCCGGCGGCACCCGGCCGCGTCGGCGACAGTGGACCGCATGCCAGAAGCCCCCGCCGGGAACGGACCGCGACGCCGCACCGTGCTGGCCGCCGCCCTCGCGCCGCTCGCCGCGGCCGGCTGCTCCTCCGGGAAGCCCGCCCCGCCCCCGGCGCACGGGCCCGCGGGCGCCCCGCGCGACGCCATGGTCATGCTGATCCGGCATGCCGAGAAGCCCTACCCCGGAGACACCGGCGAGGACGCGGACGGCAACGAGGACCCCGGCTTCCTCGCCGCCCGGGGCCTGCGCAGGGCCGAGGAGCTCCCCGGGCTGTTCGCCCCCGGCCGCGGCTCGTCCCTGCTGCCCCGCCCCGCCACCCTGTTCGCCGCCGGCGGCGCCGGCGCGCCCGCCCGCTGCCGGCTGACCGTCGAACCGCTGGCCGCGGCCCTGCACCTCCCGGTGCACACCCGGTTCGCCGTCGGCGCCGAAGCGACCCTCGCCCGCGCCGTCCTCACCGCACCGCAGCCCGTCCTCGTCTGCTGGGAGCACCACGGCGTCCCCCGCCTCGTCCGCGCCCTCGGCGCCGACCGGCTGCCGGGCGTGCCCGCCGCCTGGCCGGACCGCCACGACCTGGTGTGGGCGTTCACCCGCCGGAGCGGCCGCTGGGCGTTCCGCGAGGTGCCGCAGCACCTGCTGCCCGGCGACGCCTGACCCGCCCGCCACCGGCCGGCCCGCCGACCACACCACCCCGCACGCAAGCACGCACGTACGCATGCCCGCGCACCCGCCGCCCCCGGCTCAGTCCAGCCCCAGCGCCCTCGCCAGATGCCCCGCTGTCCGCCCGAGCCCGCTCCGCGCGACCTGCTCCGGCGTCCCCGCCGCGACGATCCGGCCCCCGTCCGCGCCGCCGCCCGGCCCCAGGTCCACCACCCAGTCCGCGCCCGCCACCACATCCATGTCGTGCTCCACGACCACCACCGTGTGCCCGGCGTCCACCAGCCCGTGCAACTGCCGCACCAGCACCTCCACGTCCGCGGGGTGCAGCCCCGTCGTCGGCTCGTCCAGCACGTACAGCGTGTGCTCGCGCCGCAGCCGCTGGAGCTCCGCCGCCAGCTTGATCCGCTGCGCCTCGCCGCCCGACAGCTCCGTGGCCGGCTGCCCCAGCCGCAGGTAGCCCAGCCCGATCTCCTCCAGCGCGCGCAGGCTGCGGGCCGCCGCCGGGACGTCCGCGAAGAACTCCGCGGCCGCCTCCACCGTCAGCGCCAGCACCTCCGCGATGTGCAGGCCCCCGTGGCGGACCTCCAGCGTCTCGGCGTTGTACCGTGCCCCCGCGCACTCCGGGCAGGGGGCGTACGTACTGGGCAGGAACAGCAGCTCCACGGAGACGAAGCCCTCGCCCTGGCAGGTCTCGCACCGGCCGCCCGGCACGTTGAAGGAGAACCGGCCGGCCTTCCAGCCGCGGGCCCGCGCCTCGCCGGACGCCGCGAACAGCCGGCGCACCACGTCGAACAGCCCCGTGTACGTCGCCAGGTTGGACCGCGGCGTCCGCCCGATCGGCTTCTGGTCCACCTCCACCAGCCGCCGCACCGGGAACGCCGGATCGGCGGCGAGCCGCTCGCCGGCCTCCCGCGCCAGCACCTGCCCCACCAGCGTCGACTTCCCCGACCCCGACACCCCCGTGACGGCCGTGAACACGCCGAGCGGGAACTCCGCGTCGACGCCCCGCAGGTTGTGCCGCCGCGCCCCGGACACCCGTACGGACCCGGCCGCCGCCCGCACCGCCCGCCGCGCCCCCGGCGCCCGCTCGGCGAACAGGTGCCGCGCCGTCGCCGACCGCGGCACGCCGGCCAGCTCCCCCGGCGGGCCGCTGTGCAGCACCCGTCCTCCGTGCTCGCCCGCGAGCGGGCCCACGTCCACCACCCAGTCCGCATGGCGCACCACGTCCAGGTGGTGCTCCACCACGAACACCGTGTTCCCGGCCGCCTTCAGCCGGTCCAGCACCCCCAGCAGCGCCTCCGTGTCGGCCGGGTGCAGGCCGGCCGACGGCTCGTCCAGCACGTACACCACCCCGAACAGCCCCGACCGCAGCTGCGTCGCCAGCCGCAGCCGCTGGAGCTCGCCCGCCGACAGCGTCGGCGCCGTCCGGTCCAGGCTCAGATAGCCAAGGCCCAGCTCCACGACCGGTGCGATCCGGGCCCGCAGGTCGGCCGCGAGCACCCGCGCAGCCTCCCCGTCCGGCGGCGTCCGCGCCAGCAGCCGGTCCAGTCCGGTCAGCGGCAGCGCCGCCAGCTCCGCGACGGTGTGCCCGGCGTACCTGACGGCGAGCGCCTCCGGCCGCAGCCGCCGCCCCGCGCACGCCGGGCACGGGGAGTCGGTGAGGAACTTCTCCGCGCGCGCCCGCAGGGTGGCGCTGCGGCTCTCCGCGAACGTCTTCATCACCCACCGGTGGGCGCTCGTGTACGTCCCCCGGTACGGGCGCTGGATCCGCTCCGGGTCGCGCACGGGGTGCACGGTGACGACCGGCTGCTCCTCGGTGAAGAGGATCCACTGGCGGTCCGCCGCGGGCAGCTTCCGCCACGGCGTGTCCACGTCGTGTCCGAGCGCCTCCAGGATGTCCCGCAGGTTCTTGCCCTGCCAGGCCCCGGGCCAGGCGGCGATGGCGCCCTCGCGGATGGACAGGCCGGGGTCGGGAACGAGCAGCTCCTCGGTGGTGCCGTGGATGCTGCCCAGCCCCTGGCACGAAGGGCAGGCCCCGGCCGCGGTGTTGGGGGAGAAGGCGTCGGAGTCGAGCCGCTCGGCGCCCTCGGGGTAGCTGCCGGCGCGGGAGAACAGCATGCGCAGGGAGTTGGACAGGAGGGTCACGGTGCCCACGGAGGAGCGGGAGCCGGGCGTGGAGCGCCGCTGCTCCAGCGACACTGCGGGCGGCAGACCGGTGACCGAGTCCACCTCGGGCGCGCCGACCTGGTGGATCAGGCGCCGGGCGTACGGGGCGACCGACTCGAAGTAGCGGCGCTGCGCCTCGGCGTAGAGCGTGCCGAAGGCGAGGGAGCTCTTCCCGGATCCGGAGACGCCGGTGAAGACGGTCAGGGCGTCACGGGGGATGTCCACGTCGACGCCGCGCAGGTTGTGCTCGCGGGCCCCGCGGACGCGTACGAACGGGTCGGGGGCGGACGCCGGCGCCGGGCTCTCGTCGGGCTGGTGCATTCGCCCCACTTTACGGGCGCCCGCCGGTCAGGAGCCGCCCGGCCCGGCCCGCCCCCGCCGGCCGCGCCCCCCGCCCGGCCGCCCCGTCCCGCCGCCGGCGTCGCGGGGCCGCCCGCCACGAGCGGCGGTCCCGGCGCCGTCAATTGCCCCGCCTAGGCTGGCCCGTATGAGTGAGCGCACGAACCGGCGGCCGCTGGCCGTCTTCGACATCGACAACACCCTGGCCGACACCGGCCACCGCCAGCACTTCCTGGAGCGCCGCCCGCGGGACTGGGACGGGTTCTTCGGTGCGGCGCCGGCGGATCCGCCGCTCGCGCGCGGGGTGGCGCTGGCGGTCGAGCGTGCCGCCGACAGCGAGATCGTGTACCTGACCGGCCGCCCGGAGCGGTGCCGGGCCGACACGGAGGAGTGGCTGGAGCGGCACGGGCTGCCGCAGGGGCGGGTGTGGATGCGCGGTGACCGGGACCGGCGGCCGGCGCGGCTGACCAAGCTGGAGATCCTGCGCCGCCTTGCGCGGAGCCGCGAGGTGCGGGTGCTGGTCGACGACGACGAACTGGTGTACCAGGCCGCGCGCGCCGAGGGGTTCCCGGTGCTGCTGGCGAACTGGGCGGCGGAGGCGCCGGAGCTCAGGGACGCCCAGGAGGGCGAGGGCCGCACCTGACGGCGACGGGACGGCGGGCGCGCCGGGCCCCGGGCGTGTGCCCGCGGGGCCCGGGCGTGTGCCCGCGGGGCCCGGCGCGTGCGTCATTCCTCCTCGTCGAGCCGGAAGCCGACCTTCAGTCCCACCTGGTAGTGCGCGATCTCGCCGTTCTCGATGTGTCCGCGCATCTGCGTCACCTCGAACCAGTCCAGGTGGCGCAGCGTCTGGTTCGCTCGGGCGATCCCGTTGCGGATGGCCTGATCGATGCCCTCGGTGGACGTGCCGACGATTTCGGTCACCCGGTACGTGTGGTTGGACATGGCGGTCTCCCGACGGTGGGGGCTTCGTCGCTTTCCACGGTGCCCCAGTACGTCCCTCGGCGCGAACTTTGCCGGATCAATTCCGCCACGAAGACCCTTGACCGGCCCATTGGTCTATGCCAATTTCAAGCCATCTCGGAACTTCCCGCAGAAGGTGACCCCTCGTGAAGATGCGCTTCCTCGCCGTGTGCGCCGCCGTCGCGGCCGTGGCCGCCCTGACCGGATGCAGCGGGGCAGGCGGCGCGTCCGGGGGATCGGACAAGGTGACGCTCTGGCTCATGAAGGGCAGCGCCTCCGACGAGTTCATCGCCCGCTTCACCGCCGCCTTCGAGCAGGAGCACCCGGGCGTCGACCTGGATGTCCGGATCCAGGAGTGGACCGGCATCGGGGAGAAGGTCGACGGCGTCCTCTCCGGCCGCGGCGGCGAGAGCGCCGACCTCATCGAGGTCGGCAACACCCAGGTCGCCCGCTACATCGAGACCGGCGGCGTCTCCGAGCTCACCCTCGAAGGCATGCGCAAGTGGGGCAACCAGGACTGGCTCGAAGGCCTCGCCGACCCGAGCAGCATCGGCGGCGCCCAGTACGGCGTCCCCTGGTACGCCGCCAACCGCGTGGTGATCTACCACAAGGACCTCTTCGCGGACGCCGGCATCAAGGCCCCGCCCCGCAACCGCCAGGAGTGGATCCAGGCCACCCGGAAGCTCGACAAGGGCGAGCAGCAGGGCATCTACCTCCCCGGGCAGAACTGGTACGTCCTCTCCGGCTTCGTCTGGGACGAGGGCGGCGACCTCGCCGTCCAGAACAACGGCACCTGGGAGGGGACCCTCCACGACGAGAAGGCCCTCGCCGGAATGGAGTTCTACAAGCAGCTCCAGGCCCTCGGCGACGGCCCCAAGGGCGCCGACGAGGAGACGCCCCCGCAGGCCGACGTGTTCGCCCGCGGCAAGGTCGCCCAGATCATCGGGCCGCCCAGCCAGGCCGCCGCCATCGAGGCCGCGAACCCCGCCCTCAAGGGAAAGCTCGGCTTCTTCCCCGTCCCCGGCAAGACCTCCGACAAGCCCGGCGCCGTCTTCACCGGCGGATCCGTCCTGATCATCCCGGAGCGGACCCGGCAGCGCGACCACGCCGTCGACGTCATCACCGCCCTGGTCAGCGAGAAGTGGCAGACCGAACTCGCCCGCACCATGGGCTACGTGCCCAACAAGACCACCCTCGCCCACGTCGTCGCCGACAACGAGGGCGCCGCCGGCATGGCCGCCGGCGCCGCCCACGGCCGCGCCACCCCCAAGTCCGCCCGCTGGGCCGAAGTCGAGGCCAGGAACCCCATCAAGCCGTACATGACGGCCGTCCTCACCGGCCAGGACCCCCGCAAGGCCGCCCGCACCGCCTCCGAGTCCATCACCACCGTACTGAACTCCGCCCGCTGAGCCGCCGAGTTCAAAGTCCGCACACCCGGCGGCCGCGAAGCGGTCACGCCGAATCCAGCCGGTCACGGAAGAAGTAGAGGAGCCGGGCCGCCACGCCTGCGGCCCGCGCTCCGTGCCCGGACCTGGAGCCGCCATGACCATCGCCCCGCTGTCCCCGAGCGCCGCCCCCGCCGCCCCCGCCTCCGTCCCCGAGCCCGCCGGCGCCCGCGGCGCCGCCCCCCGCTACGCGGTACGCCTCGCCCGCGACGAGGACGAGGTGCGCGCGGCCCAGCGGCTGCGGCACGACGTCTTCGCCGGAGAACTCGGAGCCCGCCTCGACGGACCCGAGCCCAACATCGACGCCGACGCCTTCGACGCCTACTGCGACCACCTCCTGGTCGTGGAGGAGGAGACCGGGCAGATCATCGCCACCTACCGGCTGCTTCCCCCCGAACGCGCCGCCGTCGCCGGACGCCTCTACTCCGAGACCGAGTTCGACCTCTCGGCCCTCGCCCCCATCCGACCCGGCCTCGTCGAGGCCGGCCGCTCCTGCGTCCACCCCGACCACCGCAACGGCGCCGCCATCGGCATGCTCTGGGCCGGGCTCGCCCGCTACATGGACCGCTGCGGCCACAACTGGATCGCCGGCTGCTGCTCCATCCCGCTCTCCGACGGCGGTGTCCTCGCCGCCGCCACGCACCGGAACGTCCTGCCCGGCAGCCTCGCCCCCGCCGAGTACCGCGTCACCCCCCACCGCCCCTGGAACCCCTCCGGCACCCCGTTCCCCGCCCGCACCCCGCTCCCGCCCCTGCTGCGCGGCTACCTGCGCCTGGGCGCCTGGGTCTGCGGAGAGCCCGCCCTCGACGCAGAGTTCGGCTGCGCCGACCTGTACGTCCTGCTCTCCCTGCGGCGCACCGACCCCCGCTACCTCCGGCACTTCCTCTCACTCGCCCCGTCCGCATGAGCGCCTGGCTGCCCGCCTCGCCCTGCACACCCTCGGCCTGCGCCGGCCACGCCGGGCCCACCGCGGGGATCGCACGCGCCGTCCTGCGGATCGCCACCGCCCTCGTCCTGCTCCTCGTCGCGGCCGGCGCCGCCCCGCCGGTCCGGCTGCTGCCCCGCGGGCCCCGCCATGCCCTCGTCCGCGCCTGGTCGACCGCCTTCCTGCGCGCCTTCGGCCTGCGCGTCCGCGTCCACGGCAGCCCCGGCCCCGACGGCCCCCGCCTCATCACCCCCAACCACGTCTCCTGGCTCGACATCCCCCTCGTGGCCGCGGTCCTGCCCGGCCGCATGCTCGCCAAGAGCGAGATCCGCGGCTGGCCCGTGTTCGGCCGGCTCGCCGCCGACGCCGGAACCCTCTTCATCGAACGCGACCGGCTGCGCGCGCTCCCCGCCACCGTCGACGCAGTCGCCCGCGCCCTCCGGGCCGGCGACCGCGTCACCGTCTTCCCCGAGGGCAGCACCTGGTGCGGGCGCGCCGGAGGCACCTTCCGCAGGGCCGCCTTCCAAGCCGCCCTCGACGCCCGCGTCCCCGTACAGCCCGTCCGCCTCGCCTACCTGCTCCCCGACGGCACCACCGCCGGGGCCTGCGCCTTCGTCGGCGACGACCCGCTCGCCGCCTCCCTGTGGCGGACGGCCCGCGCGCGCGGGATCACCGCCGAGATCCGGCTGCTGCCGCGGATCCCGCCGGGCCGGCACACCGGCCGGCGGGACCTCGCGGCCGCGGCTCAGGGCCCCGTACGGGCCTCCAGCACCGGCTAGCCGACCGCCACCGACAGCGACAGCGCGAACCGGCCCCCGGAGTCCGTCCACCAGCGGGCCGGCTCCAGCCCGGCGGCCGCCAGCTCCCGCCGCACGCCCTCCCGGCGGAACTTCGCCGACACCTCCGTCAGGATCTCCTCACCCGCCGCGAACGGCACCAGCATGTCCAGCGCCCGGATCTTCACCACCAGCTCCGACCGGGCCCGCAGCCGCATCTCGATCCACTCCTCCTCCCGGTTCCACACCGCGACGTGCTCGAAGTCGCCGAGCGGGAAGTCCGCGTCCAGCTCCCGGTTGACCACCGCGAGGACGTTCCGGTTGAACTCGGCCGTCACGCCCTGCGCGTCGTCGTACGCCGCCACCAGCACGTCCTCGTCCTTGACGAGGTCCGTCCCCATCAGCAGCGCGTCCCCGGGCTCCAGCCCCGCCCGCACGGACGCCAGGAACCGCGCCCGCTCCGCCGGCAGCAGATTGCCGATCGTCCCCCCGAGGAAGACCACCAGCCGCGGACCGGGCGACTCCGGAAGCCGCAGCGGCTTCGTGAAGTCCGCCACCAGCGCGTGCACCCGCAGCCCCGGATGCTCCTCCAGCAGCGCCCGGGCCGCCCCCTCCAGGGCGCTCCCGCTCACGTCCACCGGTACGTACATCTCGAGCGCGGGCATCGCCTCGATCAGGTGCCGGGTCTTCTCCGAGGACCCCGAACCCAGCTCCACCAGGGTCCGGGCCCCGCTCGCGTCCGCGATCTCCGCCGCCCGCTCCCGCAGGATCTCCCGCTCCGCGCGCGTCGGGTAGTACTCGGGCAGCCGGGTGATCTCCTCGAACAGCGCACTGCCGCGCGCGTCGTAGAACCACTTGGGCGGCAGCGCCTTCGGCGACTGCGCGAGCCCGTGCAGCACGTCAGCGCGCAGCGCCGCGTCCGCGGCGTGCTCGTCGAGGGTCCGGGTCAACTGGAAGTCACTACTGCTCACTGGACGGTCTCCTTGAGCGGGGTCAGTGCGACCCCCGTGCGGTGGGCGGTCAACAGGGTCCGGTCGGGCACCTCGCACCAGCGGGTGTCGTCGTCGTACGGCTCCGACGCCACCACCACGCGGCCCGCGGACGGATCGGCCAGATACCACAGCGAATCCCCCCAGGCGGTCGCGGCGATCGACGTGCCGTCCGTCAGCAGCAGGTTCAGCCGGGATCCGGGCGCGGCCTCCGCCACCTCCCGCACCGGCTCCGCCAGCGCCGTCGCCAGGTCGTCGCCCTGCCGCAGCCGGTGCAGCACGAGCGCCCACACCAGCGCGGAATCGGTGGCCGCGGGCAGCGACAGCAGCTCCGGCGGCGGTAGTTCGGCCGCGAGCGCCGCGACCGACAGCGGCCAGCCCCGCACCGCGCCGTTGTGGCTGAACAGCCACGGGCCCGCCGTGAAAGGCGCGGCCGCCGCCTCCCCCTCCGCCCCCGCCAGCGTCGCGTCCCGTACGGCTGCCAGAGCGGCCTCCGCCCGGACGACCCTTGCCAGGTCGGTGAAGGTCAGGTCCCCCCAGATCGGGCTGGCCCGCCGGTACCGGGCCGGCACCGGGTCGCCCTCCGCGTACCAGCCGACGCCGAACCCGTCGGCGTTGACCGTCCCGTGCCGCTGCCGGCGCGGCCGCCACGACTGCACCACCAGCGAATGCTCCGGATCGGCGAACACCCGGCCGAGGGCCGTCCGCGGCCCCAGATAAGCAATATGACGGCACATCAGGCATCCCTCGCCGTCCGGAACCCGGAGAAGATCTGCCGGCGCACCGGCAGGTCCCAGTTGCGGAAGGTGCCCCGGCAGGCGACCGGGTCCACCGCGAACGAACCGCCCCGCAGCACCTTGTGCTCCGGGCCGAAGAACACCTCCGAGTACTCCCGGTACGGGAACGCCCGGAACCCCGGGTACGGCAGGAAGTCCGACGACGTCCACTCCCACACGTCCCCGATCAGCTGCCGCACCCCCAGCGGCGACGCCCCCGCCGGATAGCTGCCCGCCGGAGCGGGCCGCAGGTGCCGCTGCCCCAGGTTGGCGTGCGCCTCCGTCGGATCCCCGTCGCCCCACGGGTATCGCCTGGACCGGCCAGTCGCCGGATCGTGGCGGGCGGCCTTCTCCCACTCCGCCTCGGTCGGCAGGCGCCGCCCCGCCCAGCGCGCGTACGCGTCCGCCTCGTACCAGCTGACGTGCAGCACCGGCTCCGCGTCCGGCACCGGCTCCGTCACACCGAACCGGCGCCGCAGCCACTGGCCCGCCTCCCGGCGCCAGAACAGCGGCGCGCCGATGCCGTGCCGCCGGATCTGCTCCCAGCCCTCCGGCGCCCACCAGCGCTCGTCCCCGTAGCCGCCGTCCTCGATGAACGCCTGGTACGCCGCGTTCGTCACCGGCACCGTGTCGATCCAGAACGCAGCGGTCTCCCGGACGTGCGCCGGCCGCTCGTTGTCCAGCGACCACGGCTCCGCCGACGTGCCCATCGTGAACGGCCCGCCCGGAACCAGCACCTCCGCCGCAGGGGGCGGCGGGCCCGCCGGCGGATCCGGGTCAGGCGCCGCCAGCACCGCCTCCCCGCGCCGCAGCTGGTGCGTGATCAGCATCGTCTCGTCGTGCTGCTGCTCGTGCTGCGCGATCATCCCGAACACGTAGCCGCCGTCGAGGAGCGCCGACCCCTCGAGCGCCGTGCCCTCCAGCAGGTCGAAGACGCGCCCGCGCACCTCCGCCGCGTACCGGCGGGCCTCCGCCGGCCCCAGCAGCGGCAGCTTCGGCCGCTCCGCCCGCGGATGCTCGAACGCGTCGTACAGCGGGTCGATCTCCGGATGCATCGCCTCACGGCCGCCCACGTGGCGCAGCAGCCACAGCTCCTCCATGTTCCCGATGTGCGCCAGGTCCCACACCAGGGGCGACATCAGCGGGGAGTGCTGCGCGGTCAGGTCCCGGTCCGACACCGCGTCCGTCAGCGCGGCCGTACGCGCCCGCGCTGCCGCCAGGGCCTGCACCGCCCGCCCCCGCACCTCCTCCGACGGGCCGGGAGCGTACGACTCCGCCGTCATCGCGCCGCCCCCTTCCCGGCCGCGTCTGCCGCCGGGCCCGGCGGCCGGTCGTCCGCGGGACAGCGCCCGCGCCGCACGTACCGGTCGGCGAAGCATCCGACCGCGTCGACCACGTACGTGGCCGCACCGAGCCGCGGCAGCGCCTCGACCGCCGCCCGGAAGCACACCGCCGCCGCGGCCCGCAGCTCCGGATCGGCCGGCCCGAAACGGGCCGCGGACCGCCACAGCCGGTTGCGCGGCGCAGCCTCCGGCCCGTACCCGTCGGCCAGCCCCTTCGCCACCCGGTACGCCGTCTCCGCGGCCTCCGGATCGTCGAACAGGGCGTGCACCACCGCCACCGGCACCAGCCAGCCGTCGTCACCGGGCTGCGCGTCGATCATCCGCAGCTCCAGGTGCCCGCGCGGCCGCACCGGCGGGAACAGCGTCGTCAGGTGGTACTCCAGGTCCTCCGCGGTGGGCGGACGCAGCGTCGCGGCCGGACCGGCGGCGTCACCCCCGCCCTGCCCGGCCGCCGCACGCAGCCAGTCGCGGAACGTCACCCCGCGGGGCACCGCCCAGGCGCCGCGCCCGTCGCCGTGCGACCGTACGCACATCACCTCGGTGTCCAGGGCGTGCCGCGCCCACGCCGCCCGCGGCTCGGCGTCCAGTGCCGGGGCGAGCGACCGCCGGGCGTCCAGGTCGCCCCAGATCCCCTGCCGGGCGCACCGCCAGCCCGCGTACCGGCCGGAGGCCGCGGGCGAGTTGGCGAACGCGGCGACGAACACCGCGCCCAGCAGGTGCGCCATCCGCCAGCGCCGGCCGTGCCCGAAGGGGCCCGGCTCCTCGAACCCGGCGTCCACGCAGACCTGCACGGACGCTGACGCCCGCATCATGGCGCGCCCGCCGGGGCCGGAGCGGTCGAGGTAGCACTCCATGGCGTCGTAGCGGGGGCTCTCCACCAGGCGGGGCACCGCGCCCCGCGGATCGCAGCCCGCGCCCTGGAGGCCCAGCCCCATGGAGCCCAGCGCGGAGCGGACGGCGGCGAGGTCGGCCCGCAGGCCGTCGAGGCACTCGGTGAGCGACGCGGCCGGGGCGGAGCTGAGCTCCAACTGGCCGCCGGGCTCGATGCTGAAGCCGGACCGCAAGGGGAGGGCGCGCGCGGCATCGTGCGCGGCGATCAGCCGTTCGGGGGATACGAGCTCGCCGGGGAGCTCGGCGTCCACGACGAGCCATTCGAGTTCGGCGCCGAGGATGCGGGGCGGGCCGGTCTTGAAGCAGATGCCGCGGACGAGGTCCTCGGCGCCGGTTTCGGTGATGGGGGAGGGGGCGCCCGGGGGCCGGGCGGCAGACGGGTCGGTCGAGTCCTGGTGCATGGCCGATCTCCTGTCCTGGACCGTTGACTTGACCATGCCTACCCGTCCTTCACGGGATCGAAGGGCCGATTCGCGCCGCGTTGCCGTCAATTCGTTGGCCGGGGTGCCGACCCGCCGTCGATGATGGCGGCGTGAGCAGCAGATTGCGCGAGATCGCGCGGGAGAACGCGACCATCCTTGCGGCCGGCGGGTACCGGACACGGTCGGGGCGGCACGTCTCCCTGGCCGCCGCCCTGGAGGAGTCCAAGGCCGGAACCAGACTATATGGACCGAACCAGGTCATTCCAGACGAGCAACTTCCGGCCGGTCCCCATGACACCGCCATCGAGGTGACCGGGGAAAGCAGCACGGCGGCGGCCCGCAGACTCACCGCGCCGGGCGCCGGGGGTGGGGAGGTCGGGGCGGAGCCGCACGCCGTGGCGGTGCTCAACTTCGCCTCGGCCCGCAACCCGGGGGGCGGCTACCTGCGCGGGGCGAAGGCGCAGGAGGAGGCCCTCTGCCGGGCCTCCGCCCTCTACGAGACGCTGCTCCTGGCCCCCGAGTACTACGAGGTCCACCGCGCGGGCCGCAGCGCCTTCTACACCGACCGGGTGATCCACTCCCCGGGGGTGCCCGTTTTCCGCGACGACCGCGGCGAACTGCTCGACACCCCGTTCCGCGCCGGCTTCCTCACTTCGCCCGCACCCAACGCGGGCACCATCCGCCGCCAGGAACCGGAGCGCGCCGCGGAGATCCCGGCCGCCCTGGCACTGCGCGCGGAACGCGTCCTGGAGACGGCCGCCCTGCACCGCTACCCCCGGCTGGTGCTGGGGGCATGGGGGTGCGGGGTGTTCCGCAACGACCCGGCGGAGGTCGCGGAGGCCTTCCGCGCCCTGCTGGCGGGCCGTTTCGCGGGGGTGTTCGAACGCGTCGTGTTCGGGATCCTGGACCGCAACCCGCAGCCCCGGGAGGCGTTCGAGCGGGCGTTCGGCGCGCCGGGACGCTGAGGGCGGGCAGCGGCTCCGGCACACGTCGGCTGCGGGTCCGATCCGGCCAAGCGGCGTTCGAAGGGGGCGGTGGGTCTGGAAGGATGCCACCGCAATGTCACAGTCATCGAAGCCGCCCACGGCACTCAC
This sequence comes from Streptomyces sp. NPDC031121, assembly GCF_055570615.1. Lineage (NCBI taxonomy): Bacteria > Bacillati > Actinomycetota > Actinomycetes > Kitasatosporales > Streptomycetaceae > Streptomyces > Streptomyces sp. NPDC031121. The sequence continues at coordinate 500,325 of NZ_JBVIGV010000002.1, read as the reverse complement.
GGCACCCGCGGTACCGGCGCCGCCGATGCCGCCCGCGTTACCCGCGCCGCCGAAGCCGCCCGCGCCGCCGCCCGCCCCTCCCGCCCCCGCCATACCCACCAGCGCCGATGTGGCCCGGCTCGCCGGGGTGTCGCGGGCCACCGTGTCGTACGTGCTGAACAACGCCGCCTCCGTGCGGATCAGCGAGCCCACCCGCCTCAAGGTGCGGCAGGCCGCCGAGGAGCTGGGCTACGTCCCGCACGCCGCCGCCCGCAGTCTGCGGGCCGGGCACACCCGCATCGTGCTGCTGGCCGGCTGGCACGTTCCCGTCGGGCCGCCGTACGGCTCCTTCCTCGGGGAGCTCCAGACCGCCCTGCACCGCATGGACTACACCGTCGTCCACTACGGCAGCCCCGGGCTCGGCGGCGACGACGCGGCCCGGGCGTGGGCCGAGCTGCGGCCCGTCGCGGTGATCTCCGTCGGCGGGGTCGTCCTGTCGGCGCACAACGTCGAGACGTTGAAGCGGGCCGGGGCCCGCGCCGTCGTCACCGTCGGGCCGTCCCGGGTGCCCGGGGCGCACGCCCTCGTCCTCGACCAGGCCGAGGTGGGTGCGCGGGCCGCGGCGCACCTGTTGGAGCGGGGGCGGCGCCGCATCGGAGTGGTCGTCCCGTCGGAGGGCGGGCTGGAGCCGTTCTCCGGGCCGCGCCTGGAGGGCGCGCGCCGAGCCGTGCGAGCAGCCGGCGGAGCCGGGGTCGTGGCCCTGCCCATGGCCTGTACGGAGGAGTCGGCGGCGGCGCTCGCCGCCGGCTGGCGCTCCCACGGGCTCGACGCGGTGTTCGCGTACAGCGACGAGTACGCGCTGCTGCTGATGGCCGCGCTCCACGACGCGGGGCTGCGCGTGCCCGCGGACGCCGCCGTGATCGGGGCGGACGACCTGCTCGTCGGACGGCTCCTGCGGCCCCGGCTGAGCACGGTGCGGTTCGGGATGCCGACCGGGCAGCAGCTCGCCGAACTCGTCGACCGGGCCGTGCGCGAGCCGGCCGCGATCACCGAGCGGCACGGCACGGCGGCGGCCGAGGCCCTCCACCGGGAGTCCACCTGACCGGCGGCCCGGTCCGGCGCGGCCGGGAGGCCGTTGACAGGCGGTGACCGGCGGACGGAGACTGCGGGCGCGCCCCACCGGGCGCGCCCGGCGTCGTACGGGTGCCGACGGCGGCACCCTGGCGGCGCCGCCCGTACGGATCCGCCCAGGAGAGACGCCATGAGCATCCGCACCGTCCGCGACGTGTACGTCGTCGACGCCGTCCGCACCCCCGTCGGCAAGTTCGGCGGCGCCTTGGCGGGGGTCCGGCCCGACGACCTCGCCGCGCACGTGGTGCGCGCGCTGGTGGACCGGACGCCCGGACTCGACCCGGCCCGGATCGACGACGTCGTCTTCGGCGACGCGAACGGCGCCGGCGAGGACAACCGCGACGTGGCCCGCATGGCGGTCCTCCTCGCGGGCCTGCCCGTCACGGTGCCCGGTGTGACGGTGAACCGGCTGTGCGGCTCCGGCCTCGAAGCGGTCGTCCAGGCGGCGCGCTCCATCGCGCTCGGCGACTCCTCCGTCGCGATCGCGGGCGGCGTCGAGTCCATGACGCGGGCCCCCTGGGTGGTGCAGAAGCCCGAGCGGGCCTACCCGGCCACGCACCAGCAGATGTGGTCGACGGCGCTCGGCTGGCGGATGACGAACCCGCGGATGCCGCAGGAGTGGACGGTGTCCCTCGGCGAGGGCGCGGAGCTCGTCGCGGAGAAGCACGGCATCACGCGGGATGAGCAGGACGCGTTCGCGCTGGACAGCCACCGCAAGGCGGCCGCCGCCTGGCAGGCCGGACTGTACGCCGACGAGGTCGTGCCGTTCCCCGGCGTGGAGCTGGAGCGCGACGAGTCCATCCGGGCCGGCTCCACCATGGAGGCGCTGGCCAAGCTGAAGCCGGTCTTCCGTACGGACGGGACCGGGACGGTCACCGCCGGTAACGCGTCTCCGCTGAACGACGGCGCGGCCGCGCTGCTGCTGACCGACGAGGCGGGGCTGCGCGCCACCGGGCGGGAGCCGCTGGCCCGGATCAGTGCCTCCGCGGTCACCGGCATCGAGCCGCAGCTGTTCGGACTCGGCCCGGTCGAGGCCGTGCAGCGGGCCCTGGAGAAGGCCGGTACGGGCTTCTCCGACCTGGCCGTCATGGAGCTGAACGAGGCCTTCGCGGCCCAGGCGCTCGGCTGCCTGGCGTCCTGGCCCGAGCTGGACCCGGCGGTCGTCAACCCGCGCGGCGGGGCGATCGCCATCGGGCACCCGCTCGGCGCGTCCGGCGCGCGGCTGGCGGGCGCGGTCGCCCACCAGCTCGCGGCGGCGGGCTCGGGCAAGGGCGTGGCGTCGCTGTGCATCGGCGTCGGCCAGGGCATCGCGCTCGTCCTGGAGCGCTGAACCGGAGCGCTGAACCGGAGCGGCGGGGGCGCAGGCGCTCAGGCCGGCGGTCACCGACTGCCGACTGCCGACTGCCGGCCGAAGACTGCCGGCCGCCGGCTGGGCGGCGCCCGGCGGTCCGGCGGTACGCGGCCGAGATCGGCGCCGCGGCGATCGTTTCCGGTCAGGGTCGGCTCCCAACTGCCCGAGAACCCGACAGAACTGGGCCTTCCCGTCTGGCACGATGGCGCGTGCCGCCGCCCCCCGCTCCGCCGAACCCCTTCGGAGGCCCGCGCCATGCCGCTCCTCGACCCGACCCTCTGGCAGGACGGACCGACGCTCACCGGCGGTACCGCGCCGGTCGTCGAGCCCGCCACCGGCCACACCCTGGCCACCGTCCGCCTGGCCGCCCCCGCCGACGCGGCCGAGGCCGCCGTACGGGCCCGGGCCGCCCAGCAGGAGTGGGCGCGGGCCACGCACGTGGAGCGTGCCGCCGTGCTGCGCCGGGCAGGGGAGCTGTTCGCCGCCCACGCCGGTGAGCTGCGCGAGTGGCTGGTGCGGGAGTCCGGCTCCATACCCGGCAAGGCCGACTTCGAGCTGCACGTCGCCGCCCAGGAGTGCCACGAGGCAGCCGCGCTCGCGTCGCGGCCGGCCGGGCAGGTCCTGCCGAGCGAGGCGCCCCGGCTGTCCTTCACCCGCCGGGTCCCCGCCGGGGTGGTGGGCGTGATCGCCCCGTTCAACGCGCCGCTGATCCTGTCGATCCGCTCGGTGGCACCGGCGCTCGCGCTGGGCAACGCCGTCCTGCTCAAGCCGGACCCGCGCACCGCCGTGTGCGGCGGGATCGCCCTGGCTGCGGTGTTCGCGGCGGCCGGACTGCCCGCGGGCCTGCTCCAGGTGCTGCCCGGCGGCGCCGACACCGGGGCGGCGGTCGTCGCGGACCCGCTGGTGCGGGTGGTGTCGTTCACGGGCTCGACGGCCGCCGGTCGGGCCGTCGGCGAGCTGGGCGGCCGCCACCTCAAGCGGATGCACCTGGAGCTGGGCGGGAACTCCGCGCTCGTCGTGCTGCGTGACGCGGACGTCGAAGCCGCCGTCGCGCAGGCCTCCTGGGGCTCGTTCTTCCACCAGGGCCAGATCTGCATGACCGCCGGCCGGCACCTCGTCCACGCCTCGCTGTACGACGAGTACGTGGAGCGGCTCGCCGCGAAGGCCGAGGCGCTGGCCGTGGGGGACCCGTACCGGGAGCAGGTGCACCTGGGGCCGCTCATCGACCGCACCCAGCTCGACCGGGTCCGCGGGCTCGTCGAGGCCAGCACCGGGCAGGGCGCCAAGCTCGTCGCCGGGGGCACGCACCGGGAGCTGTTCTACCGGCCGACCGTGCTCGCCGGGGTCGAGGACGACACCCCCGCGTACGCGGAGGAGGTCTTCGGGCCGGTGGCACCGGTGCGCTCGTTCACGACCGAGGACGAGGCCGTGGCACTGGCCTCGCAGGGCCCGTACGGGCTCTCCCTCGGCATCGTCACCCGCGACGCGGCGCGCGGCCTGGACCTCGCGGGGCGGATCCCGACCGGCATCGCGCACGTCAACGACCAGACCGTCAACGACGAGGCCGTGGCCCCGTTCGGCGGGGTCGGCGCCTCCGGCACCGGCGTCCGCTTCGGCGGCGAGGCCAACCTGGACGCCTTCACGGAGCTGCGCTGGACCACGCTGCGGTCCGCGCCAGCCGGACACCCGTTCTAGCCCTTCCGGCCTCGCGCCGGCCGTGCGGAATCCCCCGGACGCCGGGGTGGTCCGTCGCTCACGGGGGCCGACGCCTGCCCCGACGCAACAGAGGGCTCGCCGCCGCGTACGTATCGCGTGAAGAGTGCGGGGGCGAGCGTCGGGCCGTCACCGGCCGGGAGGCCACTGCCGCCGCGACAGCGCGAGGACGGCCAGGGCGATGGCGGTGCCCTCGCGGCCCAGGGCCTGCCCGTAACGACGCAGCATCGCGTTCTCCCGGGCGAGCGGTGACAGGGGAAGGCCCGACGCACGCCGGTCCAGCTGGCGGCCACGGGCCTCCCGCACCCGCAGGAGCACCAGGGCGACGAGCTGTTCGTCGAGCCGGTCGAGCTCGTCCGTCTCGGACGGCCCTCCGGGCTCGTACACCTCCGCGAGCTCGCGGAGTCCGGCGAGTCGGGCGGGCGCGGAGCCGTTCTCCACGGTTTCGGACATGCCGCCGATCCTGCCCTCCGCCCGCTGCGCAAACCCCTAGTCCATGACTAGGGGTTTTCCTGGCGGGGCCGATCGGAGACTTGCCGCTGGTCTGCAGGTATGCGCGATCTGACGCGCCGATCCCCTGCCGTCCGCCGGTCTTTCAGATGGGTTGAGTGGATATGGGCAACGAGCAGAAACTCCGGGACTACCTCAAGCGGGCCGGTGCGGACCTGCAGCGCTCGAGGCAGCGGGTGCACGAGCTGGAGGCGGCAGCCACCGAGCCGATCGCCATCGTCGGCATGAGCTGCCGCTTCCCCGGCGGGGTGGCCTCCCCCGAAGACCTGTGGAGCATGCTCGTGGAGGAGCGGGACGGCATCACCGGCCTGCCCTCCGACCGCGGGTGGGAACTCGACCCCGCCGACGGGCCCACCGACATCCGCGGCGGATTCCTCCGCGGCGCCGCCGACTTCGACTCGGCCTTCTTCGGCATCTCGCCCCGCGAGGCCCTGTCCATGGACCCGCAGCAGCGGGTGCTGCTGGAGGCGTCCTGGGAGGCCTTCGAACGGGCCGGCATCGACCCGCTCGCCCTGCGCTCCACCCGGACCGGCATGTTCGTCGGCGCGATGCCGCAGGAGTACCGGACCGGGCCCGACGACGACGTCCAGGGCTTCGTCCTGACCGGCAACGCGACCAGCATCATCTCCGGCCGCCTGGCCTACGTCCTCGGCACGGTCGGCCCCGCCGTGACGGTCGACACCGCCTGCTCCTCCTCCCTCGTCGCCCTGCACCTGGCCGCGCAGTCGCTGCGCTCCGGGGAGTCCGAACTCGCGCTCGCCGCGGGCGTCACCGTCATGTCCAGCCCCACCACCTTCGTCGAGTTCGCCCGGCAGGGCGGCCTGGCCGCGGACGGCCTCTGCCGCTCCTTCGCCGACTCCGCAAACGGCACCGGCTGGGCCGAGGGCGTCGGCGTACTCGTCCTGGAGCGGCTCTCGGACGCCCGCCGCAACGGGCACCGCGTGCTGGCCGTCGTCCGCGGCACCGCCGTCAACCAGGACGGCGCGAGCAACGGCCTGACCGCCCCCAACGGCCCCTCCCAGCAGCGGGTCATCGAACAGGCGCTGCGCGGCGCCCGGCTCTCCGCCGACCAGGTGGACGCGGTCGAGGCCCACGGCACCGGCACCACCCTCGGCGACCCGGTCGAGGCTCAGGCGCTCCTCGCCACCTACGGGCAGAACCGCTCCCAGGACCGGCCGCTGCTCCTCGGCTCCGTGAAGTCCAACATCAGCCACACCCAGGCCGCGGCCGGTGTGGCCGGCGTCATCAAGACGGTGCTCGCCCTGCGGCACGAGCTGCTGCCCCGGACCCTGCACGTGGACCAGCCGTCCACCCACGTGGACTGGTCGGCCGGCGCCGTACGCCTGCTCACCGAGCCCACCCCCTGGCCCCGGCGCGAGGAACCGCGCCGGGCCGGCGTCTCCTCCTTCGGCCTCAGCGGCACGAACGCGCACGCCATCATCGAGCAGGCCCCCGAGGACACCGACGCCGACGCGGCCGCGCCGCAGACCACCCGGCCCGCCGCGCCGGGCACGCTGCCGTGGCTGGTGTCCGGCCGGACCCCGGCCGCCCTGCGCGGCCAGGCCGCCCGGCTGCTGGAGTTCCTGGCCGCGGACCCGCAGCACTCCGACACCGACCTCGCGTACTCCCTCGCCACCACCCGCGCCGGTCTGGAGCACCGCGCCGTCATCACGGCCGCCGACCGCGCCGGGGTGCAGGCCGCGCTCACCGCCCTCGCGGGCGGCGAGGACGGCACCGCCGTGCGGGGCGCCGTCCAGGGGCGCACCAGGCTCGGCTTCCTCTTCGCCGGGCAGGGCTCCCAGCGGGCCGGCATGGGCCGCGAGCTGTACGCCCGCTTCCCGGTGTTCGCCGCCGCACTCGACGAGGTGCTGACGGCCCTGGACCCGTGCGACCACGGGCACGACGTCCCGCTGCGCGAGGTGCTGTTCGCCGCCGAGGGCAGCCGTGAGGCGGCCCTCCTCGACCGCACCGGCTACGCCCAGCCCGCCCTGTTCGCCGTCGAGGTCGCCCTCTTCCGGCTCGTCCGGTCCCTCGGGATCACACCGGACTTCCTCACCGGCCACTCCATCGGCGAGATCGCCGCCGCCCACGTCGCCGGGGTGTTCACCCTCGCCGACGCGTGCGCGCTGGTCTCCGCCCGGGCCCGCCTGATGCAGGCCCTGCCGGAGGGCGGCGCCATGATCGCCGTCCAGGCCACCGAGGAGGAGGTCCTCGACCGCCTCAGCGACGCGGTCGCGGTCTCCGTCGCCGCCGTCAACGGACCCAACGCCGTCGTCGTTGCCGGAGCCGCGGACGAAACCGCGGCCGTCGCCGCGCACTTCGACGCGATGGGCCGCAAGACGCGGCCGCTGCGCGTCTCGCACGCCTTCCACTCGCCCCTGATGGAGCCGATGCTGGAGGAGTTCCGCGCCGTCGTCGCCGGACTCGCCCCGCAAGCCCCCGCCATCCCGGTGATCTCCACCCTCACCGGCGTCCCCGCCACCGCCGAACAGCTCGCCTCCCCCGCATACTGGGCCGACCACGCACGCCACGCCGTCCGCTTCGCCGACGCACTCGACTGGCTCACCGGCCACGGCGCCGGCGCCTTCCTCGAACTCGGCCCCGACGGAGTGCTGTCCGCCCTCGCCCAGGCCCACCCCGGCGCCGACAGCCTGACCGACCTGGTCGCGAGCCCGCTGCTGCGCCCGGGCCGCCCCGAGGCCGACACCTTCACCGAGGGCCTCGCCGCCCTGCACGTACGCGGCATCCGCGTCCGGTGGGACGGCTGGTTCGCCGGCACCGGGGCCCGCCCCGTCGACCTGCCCACGTACGCCTTCGAACACCGCGCCTTCTGGCCCCGCACGGCGCTCGGCCGGCACGTCGGCGACGTGCGCGGCGCCGGCCTGGGCGCCGCCCGCCACCCGCTGCTGGCCGCCGCCGTGTCCCTCGCCAACTCCGACGGACTCCTGCTCACCGGTCGGCTCTCCGTCCGGTCCCACCCCTGGCTGGCCCAGCACGCCGTACGCGGCACCGTCCTGCTGCCCGGCACCGGCTTCCTGGAACTGGCCGTCCGGGCAGGCGACGAGGTCGGCTGCGACCGCATCGAGGAACTCACCCTCGCCGCGCCCCTGCTCCTGCCCGAAGAGGGCGGCGTCCAGGTGCAGGTGTGGGTCGGCAGCCCCGACGAGACCGGCCGCCGCACCCTGACCGTCCACTCCCGGCCCGACGCCGGCCAGGACGGGGCAGCCGCGGACGAACTGCCCTGGACCCAGCACGCCCAGGGCGTGCTGGCCGCCACGGACCGGCAGGCCCCGGCCGGGGACGGGTTCGCGGCCGGGGCCTGGCCCCCGGCCGACGCGCGCCCGCTGGACCTCGACGGGTTCTACGGGCGGATGGCCGACACCGGCTTCGCGTACGGGCCCCTGTTCCAGGGCGTGCGCGCCGCCTGGCGCGCCGGAGACGACGTGTACGCCGAGGTGGCGCTCCCCGAGACCGGGACCGCCGCCGACGCGTTCGGCATCCACCCCGCCCTGCTCGACGCCGCCTTGCACCCCTGTGCCTTCCTCGACCTCGGCGAACACGGCCGCGGCGGACTGCCCTTCGCCTGGCAGGACGTCAGCCTGCACGCCACCGGCGCCACCGCCGTCCGCGTGAAGCTCTCCGCCGCCGGTGACGACGCGGTCACCCTGGCCGTCGCCGACACCGAGGGCCGGCCGGTCGCCACCGTCGGCTCGCTCGTCCTGCGCGCCCTGCCCGAGGCCGACCTGAGCCCCGCCGCCGCACTGGCCCGCGAAGCCCTGTTCGAACTGCGCTGGACCCGGCTGCGCGGCACCACCGCCCCACCGGCCCCGGCCTCCGTCGCGGTCCTCGGCGAGGACCCGTACGGCCTCGGCACCCCGCTCGTGCGGGCCGCGGGCGCCGAGACACCCGCCCTGGTCCTCGCCCCGGCCGCCGCCGCGCCCGCCGACGACCCGGCCGCCGCCGCGCACGCCCTGACCGCGCGCGTCCTGCGCCAGATCCAGGACTGGCTCGCCGACGACGCCACGGCCGACGCCCGGCTGACCTTCGTCACCTGCGGCGCCGTCGCCGCGTCCGACGACGAGGGCGTCACCGACCTCGCGGCCGCCGCAGTCTGGGGCCTCGTACGCTCCGCGCAGGCCGAGCACCCCGGCCGGTTCGGCCTGCTCGACCTCGACCCCGACGCGCCCGCCGCCGTACCCCCGCAGGCCCTCGCCGGTGACGAGCCGCAACTGGCCGTCCGGGACGGCTCCGTGCTGACCGCCCGGCTCGCCCGGGCCCGCCGGGAGCCGGCCGAGGCCGTCCTCGACCCCGAGGGCACCGTCCTGATCACCGGCGGCCTCGGCGGCCTCGGCCGGACCCTGGCCCGCCACCTGGTCGCCGAGCGCGGCGTACGCCACCTGCTGCTGGCGAGCCGGCGCGGTCCCGCCGCCGAAGGCGCCGCCGAGTTCGCGGACGAACTGCGCGCCCTCGGCGCGCAGGTCGCCGTCGAGGCATGCGACCTGACCGACCGGGCCGCCGTCACCCGGCTGCTCGCCGCCGCCCCCGCCGCGCACCCGCTCACCGCCGTGGTGCACACGGCCGGGGTCCTCGACGACGGCGTGCTCACCTCCCTCACCCCCGAACGCGTCAGCGCCGTCCTGCGGCCCAAGGCCGACGCCGTCTGGCACCTGCACCAGGCCACCGCGGAACTCTGCCCCGGCCTGGCCGCCTTCGTGGTGTTCTCCTCCCTCTCCGGCTCCGCCGGAGCCCCCGGCCAGGGCAACTACGCCGCCGCGAACGCCTTCCTCGACGCCCTCGCGCAGCAGCGGCGCGCCGCCGGACTGCCCGCCCTCTCGCTCGGCTGGGGCCCGTGGGCCCCCACCGCCGGCATGACGGGCGGCATGACCGCCGCCGACCTGGAGCGCCTGGCCCGCACGGGCACCCCCGCCCTCACCGAGCGGGACGGACTCGCCCTCTTCGACGCCGCCCTCGCCGTGGACGCGCCCGTCCTGCTGCCGGCCCGGCTCGACCTGCCGGTCCTGCGCGCGCTGGGCGACGTACCGCCGCTGCTCCGCGGACTGGTCCGGGGCCCCGCCCGGCGTTCCGTCGTCGCCGGATCCGAGGCCGCCGCCGGGCTCGTCCAGCGGCTCGCCCGCCTCGACGGGGCGGACCGCGCCGCGGCCGTCACCGACCTCGTCCGCGCCCAGGTCGCCGCCGTACTGCGGCACGCCGGACCCGAGGACGTGGACCCCTCCCGCCGCTTCCAGGACCTCGGCTTCGACTCGCTCACCGCCGTCGAACTCCGCAACCGGCTGCGCACCACCACCGGACTGCGCACCTCCGCCACCGTGATCTTCGACTACCCGACGGTCACCGCACTCGCCGGCCACCTCCTCGACGAACTCACGGGAGACCAGGGCGCCGCCGCCGTGGCCGCCGCCCCGCGCACCGCCGCGGCATCGGAGGACCCGATCGTCATCGTCGGCATGAGCTGCCGCTACCCGGGCGGCGTCGCCTCGCCCGACGACCTGTGGCAGCTGGTCCGCGCGGGCACCGACGCCATCTCCGGCCTGCCCACCGACCGCGGCTGGGACCTCGACACGCTCTACCACCCGGACCCGGACCACCCCGGCACCGCCTACACCCGCTCCGGCGGATTCCTGCACGAGGCCGCCGAGTTCGACCCCGGCTTCTTCGGGATGAGCCCGCGCGAGGCGCTCGCCACCGACGCCCAGCAGCGGCTCCTGCTGGAGGCCTCCTGGGAGGCGATCGAACATGCGGGCATCGACCCGCTGTCGCTGCGCGGCTCACAGACCGGCGTGTTCGCCGGTGTCATGTACAACGACTACGCCGCGACCCTCGCCGACAGCCGCTTCGAAGGCCACCAGGGCAGCGGCACCTCGCCGTCCATCGCCTCCGGCCGCGTGTCCTACACCCTCGGCCTCGAAGGCCCCGCCGTCACCGTGGACACCGCCTGCTCCTCCTCGCTCGTCGCCATGCACTGGGCCATGCAGGCCCTGCGCGCCGGCGAGTGCTCGCTCGCCCTCGCCGGCGGCGTCACCGTCATGTCCACCCCGACCTCCCTCATCGAGTTCTCCCGCCAGCGCGGCCTCTCCCCGGACGGCCGCTGCAAGGCGTACTCGGACGGCGCCGACGGCGTCGGCTGGGCGGAGGGCGTCGGCGTCCTCGTCCTGGAACGGCTCTCCGACGCCCGCCGCAACGGACACACCGTCCTCGCCGTGGTCCGCGGCTCCGCCGTCAACCAGGACGGCGCCTCCAACGGCCTCACCGCACCCAACGGGCCCTCCCAGCAGCGCGTCATCCGCCAGGCCCTCGCCGGCGCCGGCCTGACCACCGCGGACATCGACGTCGTCGAGGGACACGGCACCGGCACCACCCTCGGCGACCCCATCGAGGCCCAGGCGCTGCTCGCGACCTACGGCCGGGGCCGCGACGCCGAGCGCCCGCTGCTGCTCGGCTCGGTCAAGTCCAACATCGGCCACACCCAGGCCGCCGCCGGCGTCGCCGGCGTCATCAAGATGGTCATGGCCATGCGCCACGGCATCGCCCCGCGCAGCCTGTACGCGGCCGAGCCCTCCCGGCACGTCGAGTGGCAGGACGGCGCCGTCGAGCTGCTGGCCGAGGAGACGGCCTGGCCCGAGACCGGCCGGCCGCGCCGCGCCGGCGTCTCCTCCTTCGGCATCAGCGGCACCAACGCCCACGTCGTCATCGAGCAGGCGCCCGCCCTGCCCGCGCCCGCCGCGGGCGCGGAGACCCAGGTCACCGCCTGGCCGCTGTCCGGCCGCACCCGGGCCGCGCTGCGCGACCAGGCCGTCCGGCTCCGCGCGTACGCAGAAGCCCGCCCCGAGCTCGACCCGGCCGACATCGGCCTCTCCCTCGCCACCACCCGGTCCGCGTTCGAACAGCGCGCCGTCGCCGTCGGCGGCCGCGCCGAACTGCTGCGCGCCCTGCGCGCGCTGGCCCGCGGCGAGGCCGACCCGGCCCTGTGCGAAGGCGAGACCGGCCCGGCCGGGCTCGGCTTCCTCTTCGCCGGGCAGGGCTCCCAGCGGGCCGGCATGGGCCGCGGGCTGTACGCCCGCTTCCCGGTGTTCGCCGCCGCACTCGACGAGGCCCTGGAGCACCTGGACCGCGGATACGGGATCCCGCTGCGCGAGGTGCTGTTCGCCGCCGAGGGCAGCCGTGAGGCGGCCCTCCTCGACCGCACCGGCTACGCCCAGCCCGCCCTGTTCGCCGTCGAGGTCGCCCTCTTCCGGCTGGTCACCTCGCTCGGCGTGCGCCCCGGCCCGCTGCTCGGCCACTCCGTCGGCGAGATCGCCGCCGCGCACTGCGCCGGTGTGCTCACCCTCGCCGACGCGTGCGCGCTGGTCTCCGCCCGCGCCCGCCTGATGCAGGAGCTGCCCGAGGGCGGCGCCATGGTCTCCCTCGAGGCCGCCGAGGACGAGGTCCTCGCCCGGCTCACCGACGGGGTCTCCATCGCCGCCGTCAACGGCCCCCGCGCCGTCGTCGTCGCCGGGGAGGAAGCCGACGTCCTCTCACTCGCAGAGCAGTTCACCGCGCAGGGCCGCAAGACCAAGCGGCTGCGGGTCAGCCATGCCTTCCACTCGGCCCGCATGGAGCCCGTGCTCGACGCCTTCCGCGCCGTCGCCGAGCAGCTGACGTACAGCCCTCCCGTCCTCGACGTGGTGTCCAACCTGACCGGCACGATCGCCACCGCCGAGGAGCTGTGCACCCCCGGCTACTGGGTGGAGCACGTCCGCGGCACCGTCCGCTTCGCCGACGGAGCGGCTGCCGCCCGGGCCGCCGGGGCCACCGCCTTCCTCGAACTCGGCCCGGACGGCGTGCTGTCCGCCCTCGCCCAGGACGTCCTCGGGGACGACACCGAATCCGTCCCACTGCTGCGCGCCGGCCGCGCCGAGGAGCAGAGCGTCACCGCCGCCCTCGCCCGGCTCCACGTACGCGGGACCGCCGTGGACTGGGCCGCCTACCACGCCCCGACCGGCGCCCGCCGGGTCGAACTGCCCACGTACGCCTTCCAGCACGAGCGCTACTGGCCCGAACGGACCACCGCCGCGGCGGCCTCCGCGGCCGGGGGCCCCGCCGACGCCGCCCTGTGGGGCGCCGTCGAGCGCGGCGACACCGACGGCGTGGCCGGCATCCTCGGCCTGCGCGACGAACAGCACGCCAGCCTCGCCGCACTGCTGCCCGCCCTGTCGACGTACCGGCGCCACCACGCCGAGCAGACCCTGCTGGACTCCGCCCGCTACCGGATCCGGTGGCAGCAGGTCCGCGCGGGCGCCGCCCCCGTACTGGACGGCACCTGGCTCGTCCTGACCACCGACGGGATCGAGGACGCCGAGCTGCTGGACGCCCTGCGCGGCCACGGCGCCCGGTTCACCCGCCTCGTCCTGGACGACGCCAGCCCGGACCGCGCCGAACTCGCCGCCCGGCTCACCGGGGCGGGGGAGCACCACGGCCTCCTGTCCCTGCTGCCGCTCGCCGACGGCGACGGCCTCCAAGGCGCCGGTCTGCCCGCCGGCCTGGCACTCGGCGTGGTCCTCGCCCAGGCTCTGCACGACACCGGCAGCACCGCCCCGCTGTGGACGGTCACCCGGGGCGCCGTCTCCACCGGCGGCGCCGACCCGGTCACCCGGCCCCTCCAGGCCGCCGCCTGGGGCCTGGGACGGGTCGCCGCCCTGGAACGCCCGCAGGCCTTCCACGGCCTGGTCGACCTGCCCGAGACCCTCTCCGCGCCGGCCGTGCAGCGCCTCGTCAGCGCGCTGGCCACCGCCCCGGGCGAGGCCGCCGAGGACCAGCTCGCCCTGCGCGGCAGCGCCGCCTACGCCCGCCGCCTGGTGCGCCGGCCCGCCGCCGAACTCCCCAAGGACGGGGCCTTCGAGGTCACCGGCACGGTGCTCGTCACCGGAGGCACCGGCGCGCTCGGCGCCGACGTGGCCCGCCGGCTCGCCGAACGCGGAGCCGCCCACCTGATCCTCACCAGCCGGCGCGGCCCCGAGGCCCCCGGCGCCGCCGAACTGGCGGAGGAGATCAGGCAGCTGGGCGCCGAGGTCACCGTAGCCGCCTGCGACGTCGCCGACCGTGACGCGCTGGCCGCCCTCCTGGCCTCCGTGCCCGCCGAGCACCCGCTGACCGGCGTGGTCCACGCGGCCGGTCTCGGCCAGGCCTCGCCGCTCGCCGCCACCCCGCTCGCCGACGTGCGCGCCTACACCGACGCCAAGATGCTCGGCGCGGCCCACCTCGACGCCCTACTGGACGGCCGGGACCTGGACTTCTTCGTCCTGTTCTCCTCCGTCGCCGGCATCTGGGGCAGCGCCGGCCAGAGCGCCTACGCCGCCGCCAACGCCTACCTCGACGCCCTCGCCGAGCACCGCCGCGCCCGCGGCCTGACCGCCACCTCCGTGGCGTGGGGCCCCTGGGCCGAGGCCGGCATGGCCACCCACGAGGCCGTCTCCGACAGCCTCGCCCGACAGGGCCTGCGCCTCCTGCCGCCCGCCACCGCCCTGGCCGAACTCGACCGGGCGATCCTCCGGCAGGACACCGCCGTCACCGTCGCCGACATCGACTGGGCCGCGTACGTCCCCGTCTTCACCGCGGCCCGCCCCAGCCGGCTCTTCGACGAACTGCCCGACGTGCGCGCACTCGCCGCGGCACCGAAGACCGAGGCCGCCGCCTCGGAGTTCGTACGCAAGGTCCGCGCGCTGCCCGAGGCCGACCGGGACCGGACGCTCGTGGACCTGGTGCGCCGCGAGGCCGCCACCGTCCTCGGGCACTCCTCCGCCGAGTCCGTCGCCCCCACCCGCGCCTTCCGCGACGCCGGATTCGACTCGCTGACCGCCGTCGAGCTGCGCAAGCGGCTGGCGGCCGTGACCGGCCTGGCGCTGCCCAGCACCATGGCCTTCGACCACCCGACGCCCCTCGCCCTCGCCGCCTTCCTGCGCGGCGAGATCCTCGGCGCCGCCGAGGCCCAGGCCGCCCCGCGGGCTGCGCTCGCGGGCCGGTACGACGAACCCATCGCCATCGTCGGCATGAGCTGCCGCTTCCCCGGCGGGGCCGGCTCCCCGCAGCAGTTCTGGCAGCTGATCGCGGACGGCGTCGACGCCGTCTCCGAGTTCCCCGCCAACCGCGGCTGGGACGAGAACCTGTTCGACGCCGACCCCGACGCGGGCGGCAAGACGTACTCCACCCGCGGCGGATTCCTCCACGAGGCGGGGGAGTTCGACGCCGGATTCTTCGGCATCTCCCCCCGCGAGGCCCTCTCCATGGACCCGCAGCAGCGGCTCCTGCTGGAGACCACCTGGGAGGCCTTCGAAGCGGCGGGCATCGACCCGGCCGCCGTGCACGGCAGCGCCACCGGCACCTTCATCGGATCCACCTACCAGGAGTACGGCACCGGCATGGACGACGCGTCCGCCGGCCACGCCGTCACCGGCACCAGCCCCAGCGTGCTCTCCGGCCGTCTCGCCTACCTCTTCGGCCTCGAAGGCCCGGCCGTCACCGTGGACACCGCCTGCTCCTCCTCGCTGGTGGCCCTGCACCTGGCCTGCCAGTCGCTGCGCAACGGGGAGAGCTCGCTCGCACTGGCGGGCGGCGCCACCGTGATGACCAACCCGAACGCGTTCATCGCCTTCAGCCGGCAGCGGGCCCTGGCCGCCGACGGCCGCTGCAAGCCGTTCTCCGAGGCCGCCGACGGCATGACCCTCGCCGAAGGCGTCGGCGTCCTCGTCCTGGAGCGGCTGTCCGACGCCCGGGCCAACGGGCACGAGATCCTCGCCGTGGTCCGCGGCTCCGCCATCAACCAGGACGGCGCCTCCAACGGGCTCACCGCCCCCAACGGCCCCTCCCAGCAGCGCGTCATCCGCCAGGCCCTCAGCAACGCGGGCGTCACCGCCGCCGACATCACCGCCGTCGAGGCCCACGGCACCGGCACGGCCCTCGGCGACCCCATCGAGGCCCAGGCCCTCCAGGCCGTCTACGGCCAGGCCCACGACGCCGAGAACCCGCTGCTGCTCGGCTCCGTCAAGTCCAACATCGGCCACACCCAGTCCGCGGCCGGCGTCGCCGGCGTCATCAAGATGGTCATGGCACTGCGGGGCGGACTGCTCCCGCGGACCCTGCACGCCGACGAGCCGTCCTCGCACATCGACTGGAGCGGCGGCACGGTCGCCCTCCTGCAGGCCCCCGCCGCCTGGCCGGCCGGCGAGCGGGTCCGCCGCTGCGCCGTGTCCTCCTTCGGCATCAGCGGCACCAACGCGCACGTGGTCCTGGAGGAGGCCCCGGCCGCCGACCCGGCCCCGGCCACGCCGGCCCCGGCCGACCCTGCCGACCCGGCCGGGACCGCCGGGCAGGCGTCCGACCCGGGCGGGGCCGTGATCCCGTGGGTGCTGTCCGCCAGGACGCCCGCGGCGCTGCGCGGCCAGGCCGCGCGGCTCGCCGAGCACCTCGACCGCCTCGGCCCGGACTCCGCCGCCGCACGGCCGGCCGACATCAGCCACTCGCTGGCCTCCACCCGCGCGCTCTTCGAGCACCGTGCCGTCGTCCTCGGCGACAGCGCCGGGGACCTGCGCCGGCACCTGGAGGCCCTCGCGACCGGCGGCGCGTCCACCTCCGTCGTCCAGGCCGCCGCCGACCTCGACGGCAAGACCGTGTTCGTCTTCCCCGGCCAGGGCGCGCAGTGGGCCGGAATGGCCGCCGAACTCCTCGACCGGTCACCGGTCTTCGCCGAACGCCTGCACGAGTGCGCCGCAGCCCTGTCGGCCTACACCGACTGGTCGCTCGTCGACGTCCTGCGCCAGGCCGACGGCGCGCCGTCCCTCGACCGGGTCGACGTCGTCCAGCCCGCGAGCTTCGCCGTCATGGTGTCGCTGGCCCACCTGTGGGCCTCGTACGGCATCACCCCCGACGCGGTCCTCGGCCACTCGCAGGGCGAGATCGCGGCGGCCGCCGTCGCCGGGGCCCTCACCCTGGACGACGCCGCCCGCGTGGTGGCCCTGCGCAGCCAGGCCATCGCCCGCCGGCTGGCGGGCTCCGGCGGCATGGTCTCCGTACCGCTGCCCGCCGACGAGGCCGAGGCGCTCCTGGCCGCACGCGGCGGAGGCATCTCCATCGCCGCCGTCAACGGCCCGCGCACCGTGGTCGTCGCCGGCACCCCCGAGGAACTCGACGCGCTCGTCGAGGAGCTCGCCGCCGCCGACGTCCGGGCCCGCCGCATCGCCGTCGACTACGCCTCCCACTCCGCCCAGGTCGAGCAGCTGGAGGAGGAGCTGCTGGCCGCCCTGGCACCCGTACGCCCGCGCACCGCCGACATCCCGTTCTTCTCGACCGTGACCGGCGACTGGCTGGACACGGCCGCCCTGGACGCCGCGTACTGGTACCGCAACCTGCGCCGCACCGTCCGCTTCGGCCCGGCCGTGGCCGCGCTGCTCGACCAGGGCCACCGGTTCTTCGTCGAGGCCAGCCCGCACACGGTGCTGACCATGGCCGTCGAGGCCGTGGCCGAGGACGGCGGGCACCGGGTCGCCGCCATCGGCACCCTGCGCCGTGACAAGGGCGGCACCGGCCGCTTCCTGACCTCCCTCGCCGAGGCGTTCGTCCGCGGCGCCCGCGTGGACTGGACCCCGGCCTTCGAGGGCGCCGGCGCGCACCGCGTCGCCCTGCCCACGTACGCCTTCCAGCGCGAGCACCTGTGGGCCCTGCCCGGCAGGCCGCGCACCGCGGGCGAAGGGGACCCGGCCGACGCCGAGTTCTGGACCGCCGTGGAGGAGGCGGACGTCGAGTCGCTGGCCGAGGGCCTCAGGCTGGAGCAGTCCGCACTCGCCCCGCTGCTGCCCGCGCTCGCCGGCTGGCGGCGCCGCAGCCGCGACCGGGCGGCCGTGGACTCCTGGCGCTACCGCGCCACGTGGAAGCCGCTCGGCGCGCTGCCCCCGGCCGCCCGGCTCACCGGCACCTGGCTCGTCGTCACGGCCGCTGCCGAAGCCGACGCCGACATCACCCAGACGCTGACGGCCGCGGGCGCCGACGTACGGCACCTGGTGCTGGACGAGACCTGCGCCGACCGGGCAGTCCTGGCCGCCCGCCTCGCCGCCGTCAGCGCCGGCCCGGCCGAAGCCGGCACCGGCCTCACCGGCATCGTGTCGCTGCTCGCCGCGGACGAGGCGCCGAGCCGGGCCGTGCCCGCGCTCACCGGCGGGCTCGCCCTGACCCTCTCCCTGGTCCAGGCCCTCGGCGACACCGGAATCGGCGCACCCCTGTGGTGCGTCACCCGGGGCGCCGTCTCCACCGGCCGCGCCGACCGGCTCACCCGGCCCGTGCAGGCCCAGATCCACGGCCTCGGCTGGACCGCCGCCCTGGAGCACCCCGACCGCTGGGGCGGTGTCATCGACCTGCCGGGCACCCCGCTGGACGCCCGGGGCCGCGAACGCCTCGCCGCCGTCCTCACCGGGACGACCGGCGAGGACCAGCTCGCCCTGCGCCCCTCGGGCGTCCTGGCCCGGCGCATCGCCCGCGCCGCCGCGGGCCGGGCCCCCGCGGGCAAGGACGCCTGGCGTCCGCGCGGCACCACCCTGATCACCGGCGGCACCGGCACCCTCGCCCCGCACCTGGCCCGCTGGCTGGCCGGGGAGGGAGCCGAGCACCTCGTCCTCACCAGCCGGCGCGGCGCCGACGCGCCCGGCACCGCCGAACTGCTCGCCGAACTCGCCGCGCTGGGCTGCGAGGCGGAGTTCCGCAGCTGCGACCTCACGGACCGCGCGGCCGTCGCCGCCCTCCTGGAGGGCCTGACCGCCGACGGCCGCACCGTACGGACCGTCGTCCACACCGCCGCTGTCATCGAACTGGCCTCCCTGGAGGAGACCGGCCCCGAGGCGTTCGCCAGGGTCATCGACGCGAAGGTGACCGGAGCCCGCCACCTGGACGAGCTCCTCGACGACGACCAGCTCGACGCGTTCGTCCTGTACTCCTCCACCGCCGGCATGTGGGGCAGCGGCCGGCACGCCGCCTACGTCGCCGCGAACGCGTACCTCAACGCCCTCGCCGAGCACCGCCGGGCACGCGGCGCCCACGCCACCTCCCTCTCCTGGGGCATCTGGTCCGACGACCTCGAGCTCGGCCGGGTCGACCCCGGCCAGATCCGCCGCAGCGGCCTGAACTTCATGGACCCGCAGCAGGCCCTCACCGGGCTGCGCCAGGCCCTGACCGAGGACGCGCACGTCCTCACCGTCGCCGACATCGACTGGGACCGCTACCACCCGGTGTTCACCTCCGGGCGGCCCACCGCCCTGTTCGAGGACATCGCCGAGGTGCGCAAGCTGGAGCACCTGGCCACCGAACGGCCGACCGGGGACAGCGAGTTCACCGCCCGACTGCGGGCCCTGCCCGCCGCCGAACAGGACCGCGCGCTCCTGGACCTCGTACGCTCCGAGGCGGCCACCGTCCTCGGCCACGCCTCCGCGGACACGCTGTCCGAGCAGAGGGCCTTCCGCGACGTCGGCTTCGACTCGCTGACTGCCGTGGACCTGCGCAACCGGCTGTCGGCCGTGACCGGGCTGGCCCTGCCCAGCACCATGGTCTTCGACTACCCCAACCCCGTCTCCCTGGTGGAGTTCCTGCGCACCCAGGTCGCCGGGGCACCCACCGGGGCTCAGGCCGCGGCCGCCGCCGCGGCGCCGCCCGCCGACGACGAACCCATCGCCGTGATCGGCATGAGCTGCCGCTACCCGGGCGGGGTCGCCTCCCCCGAGGACCTGTGGCGACTGGTCGCCGCCGGGGCCGACGCCATCGGCGACTTCCCCCTCGACCGCGGCTGGGACGCCGAGGGGCTCTACGACCCCGACCCGGACCGGCCCGGCAAGACGTACTCGACGCGCGGCGGATTCCTGGACGGTGCCGCCGAGTTCGACGCGGGTTTCTTCGGCATCTCGCCGCGCGAGGCCCTGTCGATGGACCCGCAGCAGCGCCTGCTGCTGGAGACCTCCTGGGAGGTCCTGGAACGCGCCGGGATCGACCCGAACAGCCTGCGCGGCAGCCGCACCGGCACCTTCATCGGAGCCAGCTACCAGGACTACACCTCCGGCGGCTCCGCCCAGGACGGCGCCGAGGGCCACCTCGTCACCGGCACCGTCCCGTCCGTGCTGTCCGGGCGGATCTCCTACACCCTCGGCTTCGAGGGCCCCGCCGTCACCCTCGACACCGCCTGCTCCTCCTCGCTGGTGGCCCTGCACCTGGCCTGCCAGTCGCTGCGCAGCGGCGAGTCCGCGCTCGCCCTCGCGGGCGGCGTCAGCATCATGGCCACGCCCAACGCCTTCGTCGGCTTCAGCCGGCAGCGCGCCATGGCCGCGGACGGACGCTGCAAGGCGTACGCCGAGGCGGCCGACGGCATGAGCCTCGCGGAGGGCGTGGGCCTGGTCCTCGTCGAGCGGCTGTCCGACGCCCTGGCCAACGGCCACCGCGTCCTCGCCGTCATCCGCGGCTCCGCCGTCAACCAGGACGGCGCCTCCAACGGCCTGACGGCCCCCAACGGGCCCTCCCAGCAGCGCGTCATCCGCCAGGCCCTCGCCAACGCGGGCGTCCGCGCCGCCGACGTCGACGTCGTCGAGGGACACGGCACCGGCACCCGCCTCGGCGACCCCATCGAGGCCCAGGCGCTGCTCGCGACCTACGGCCGGGACCGCGACGCCGAGCGCCCGCTGCTGCTCGGCTCGGTCAAGTCCAACATCGGCCACACCCAGATGGCCTCCGGTGTCGCAAGCGTCATCAAGATGGTCATGGCCATGCGCAACGGCGTCCTGCCCGCGAGCCTGCACATCGACCGGCCCTCCACCCACGTGGACTGGACGGCGGGCGCGGTCGAACTGCTGACCGGGGAACGGGAGTGGCCGCAGACCGGCCGCCC
Source organism: Streptomyces sp. NPDC031121 (assembly GCF_055570615.1). Classification (NCBI taxonomy): domain Bacteria; kingdom Bacillati; phylum Actinomycetota; class Actinomycetes; order Kitasatosporales; family Streptomycetaceae; genus Streptomyces; species Streptomyces sp. NPDC031121. Next base: position 479,737 of record NZ_JBVIGV010000002.1, on the reverse strand, counting down.
GCGCCGCGCGGCCGTGTCCTCCTTCGGCCTGAGCGGCACGAACGCCCACCTCGTCCTGGAGCAGGCCCCCGCCCCGGACCCCGAGCCGCAGGAGGAGGCCGCCCAGCCGGCGGGCGTGGTCCCGCTCCTGCTGTCCGGCCGGACCGAGGCCGCGCTGCGCGCCCAGGCCGGACGCCTGCTCGACGCGGTCACCGGCAGGCCGGAGGCGTTCGCCCTGCCCGCCCTGGGACGCGTCCTGGCCGGCGGCCGCGCCGCCCTGGACCACCGGGCCGCCGTCGTCACCGACACGCACGAGGAGTGCGTACGGGCCCTGACCGCCCTGCGCGACGGCCTGCCGGACTCCGCCCTGCTCACCGCACGGGCCGCCGCGCGCGGCGGGACCGCGTTCCTCTTCACCGGACAGGGCAGCCAGCGGCCCGGCACGGGCCGCGAACTGTACGAGCGGCACCCCGTGTTCGCCGATGCCCTGGACGCCGTACTGGCCCGCTTCGACCGCGAACTGGAGCGGCCGCTGCGCGAGGTGATGTTCGCCGTGCCCGGCAGCGCCGACGCCGCGCTGCTCGACGACACGGCCTACACCCAGCCCGCCCTGTTCGCCCTGGAGGTGGCCCTCCACCGGCTCCTCGAGTCCTGGGGCGTCCGCCCCGGCCACCTGGCCGGGCACTCGGTCGGCGAACTCGCCGCCGCGCACGTGGCGGGGGTGTTCTCGCTGGAGGACGCCTGCACCCTGGTCGCCGCGCGCGGCCGGCTGATGGCGGACCTGCCCGGCGGGGGCGCGATGGTCTCCGTCGAGGCCGCCGAGGACGAGGTACTGCCGCTGCTGGCCGGCCACGAGGACCGGATGGCCCTCGCCGCCGTCAACGGCCCCCGGTCCCTGGTGCTGTCCGGCGACGAGGAGCCGGTCCTGGAGCTCGCGGCGCGCTTCGCCGCGCAGGGCCGCCGGACCCGGCGGCTGCGGGTGAGCCACGCCTTCCACTCGCCGCACATGGATCCGATGCTCGACGCCTTCGCCAGGGTCGCGCGCGGAATCTCGTACCACGCTCCGACGATCCCCCTGGTGTCGACCGTGACCGGCCGACCGGCCGACTCCGAGCGGCTGTGCACCCCGGAGTACTGGGTCGAACAGGTGCGCGCCACGGTCAGGTTCGCCGACGCCGCCGGCCGCCTCGCCGAGCTGGGCGCCACCGTGCTCCTGGAACTCGGCCCCGATGCCGTCCTGAGCGGCGCGGCCCGCGAGACCGTGGCCGATGAGCGGGTCACCGCCGTTCCGGTCCTGCGCCGGGACCGTGCGGAGGCGGAGGCGCTGGCCAGGGCCGTGGCCGCCCTGCACCTCGGGGGTGCACACGCCGACTGGGAGGCGTTCTTCCCCGCAAGCGGCGCCGCCTGCGCCGCCGCGCTCGACGAGCTGCCGACCTATGCCTTCCAGCGCCGGCGCTACTGGCCGGAGGCCGGCCCGGCCGGTACGGAGGGGCCCGCCGCCGACCCGGCGGACGCCGCGTTCTGGGCGGCCGTCGAGCGGGGGGACCTGTCCGCGCTCGGCGCCGACCTCGGCCTGGACGACGCCACCCTGACGGCCGTCGTGCCCGCCCTCACCTCGTGGCGCCGCAAGCGCCGCGCCGAGTCCACCGTCGACGGCTGGCGCTACGGCAGCACCTGGAAGCCGCTGCCCGCCGCCCCGGCCGCGGACACCACGCTCGCCGGCACCTGGCTCTGCCTGGTACCGGCTGACGGGGACAGCGGCGAGGAACTGCTCGAACGCCTCGGCGGCGACCGGCACACCCTCACCGTCCCGTGCGGTGAGACGCGCGCCGACCTCGCCGAGCGGCTGCGCGAACTCCCTGCGGCAGGGGAAGGGTTCACGGGCGTACTGTCGCTGCTGGCGCTTCAGGACGAGGGCCTGCTGCCGACGGCGACCGCCGTCCAGGCCCTCGGAGACGCCGGCATCGAGGCCCCCCTGTGGTGCCTGACCCGCGGCGCCGTCAGCGTCGGCCGTTCCGACCGGCTCGGGCGGCCCGACCAGGGCGCCGTCTGGGGCCTGGGCCGCAGCGCGGCCCTGGAACACCCCGAGCGCTGGGGCGGCCTGCTGGACCTGCCCGAGACCCTCGACGAGCCGGCCGCGCGCCGGATCGCCGGACTGCTCGCGCAGAGCGCCGCCACGGGCCGCTCCGGCGGCGAGGACCAGGTGGCCGTGCGCGCCGCGGGCGTGTACGCCCGCCGGCTGACCCGCCTCCCGCTGGCCGACCGCGCCGACGCACGCCCCTACGCCCCCGCCGGCACCGTCCTCATCACCGGCGGTACCGGCGGGATCGGCGCACACCTCGCCCGCCGGCTCGCCGCCCGTGGCGCCGCACACCTGCTGCTCGTCAGCCGGCGCGGTGCCGAGGCGCCCGGCGCCGTGGAACTCGGTGAGGAACTCGCCGCGCTGGGCGCCCGCGCCACCCTGGCGGCCTGTGACGTCTCCGACCGCGACGCGCTCGCCCGCGTCCTGGCCGGGATCCCGGCGGACCTGCCGCTGACCGCGGTCTTCCACGCGGCGGGCGTGGTCGAGGACGGCGTCCTCGACACGCTCACCCCGGAGGCGTTCGCCGCCGTACTCGGCCCGAAGGCCACGGCGGCACGGCACCTGCACGAGCTGACCCGCGAGACGGACCTGGCGGCCTTCGTGCTGTTCTCGTCCACCGCGGCGAGCCTCGGTGCCGCCGGACAGGCCAACTACGCCGCCGCCAACGCCTGTCTCGACGCCCTCGCCGAGCACCGGCGCGGGCAGGGCCTGCCCGCGACCTCGCTGGCCTGGGGCCCCTGGGCGGGCACCGGCATGGCCGGTGACGGGACCGGCGTCGAGGCCCGGGTCCGCCGGGGCGGCTACGCCCCCATGGACCCGGAGCTCGCGCTCGACGCGCTGACCCAGGCCCTGGACCACGGGGGCCCCGCCGCGCTGACCGTCGCCGACATCGACTGGGCCCGGTTCGCCCGGGTGCTCACGGCGGTCCGGCCCAATCCGCTGATCTCCGACCTCGCCGAGACCCGGGGCGCCGCCGCCGCCCCCGCGCAGCCGGCCGCGGGAGACGGGAACGGCCTGCGGCAGCGGCTCACCGCCCTGCCCGCGGCCGGCCGAGCCAAGTTCACCCTGGACTTCCTGCGGGCCCAGGTGGCCGCCGTGCTCGGCCACGCCGACGCCGCCGCCATCGGCGCCGACCAGGCGTTCGCCGACCTCGGCTTCGACTCGCTCACCATCGTCGAACTGCGCAACACCCTCGCCGCGACCACCGGTCTGCGGCTGCCCGCGACCCTCGTGTACGACCACCCGACCCCGCAGGACCTCGCCGCGCACCTGCTCGCCGAACTGCTGGGCGGTGCGGACGGCGAAGCCGCACCGGGGGCGCCGGCCGGCACCTCCGCCGACCACGACGACGACCCGGTCGTCATCGTCGGCATGGGCTGCAGGTTCCCGGGCGGGGTCGCCTCGCCCGAGGACCTGTGGCGGCTGCTGGCGGCCGGCGAGGACGCGATCTCGGCGTTCCCCGCCGACCGCGGCTGGGACCTCGACGGCCTCGCCCGGGGCGGCTCCGCCACCCTGGAGGGCGGCTTCCTCGACGGCGTCGGCCGCTTCGACGCCCGGTTCTTCGGCATCTCGCCGCGCGAGGCCCTCGCGATGGACCCGCAGCAGCGCCTGCTGCTGGAAACCTCCTGGGAGGCCCTGGAGCGGGCCGGCATCGCCCCGGACTCGCTGCGCGCCAGCTCCACCGGCGTGTTCATCGGCACCAACGGCCAGGACTACACCTCCGTCCTGCGCCGCGGCACCGCCGACGTCCAGGGCCACGTCGCCACCGGCAACACCGCCAGCGTGATGTCCGGCCGCCTCTCCTACACCCTGGGCCTGGAGGGCCCGGCCGTCACCGTCGACACCGCCTGCTCCTCCTCGCTCGTCGCCCTCCACCTCGGGGTCCGCGCGCTGCGCGCAGGCGAGTGCTCCCTCGTCCTCGCCGGCGGTGTGTCGGTGATGTCGAGCCCCGACGCGTTCGTCGAGTTCTCCGCACAGGGCGGACTCGCCCCCGACGGCCGCTGCAAGGCCTTCGCCGACACGGCCGACGGCACCTCCTGGTCGGAGGGCGCGGGCGTCCTCGTCCTGGAACGGCTCTCCGACGCCCGCCGCCACGGCCACTCCGTCCTCGCCGTGCTGCGCGGCGCCGCCGTCAACCAGGACGGCGCCAGCAACGGACTGACCGCCCCCAACGGGCGCGCCCAGCAGCGGGTCATCCGCCAGGCCCTGGCCGACGCGGGCCTCGCGCCCGCCGAGGTCGACGCCGTCGAGGCGCACGGCACCGGCACCCCGCTCGGCGACCCGATCGAGGCCGGCGCGCTGATCGCCGCGTACGGGAAGGACCGGGAACGGCCGCTGCTCCTCGGCGCCGTCAAGTCCAACCTGGGCCACACCCAGGCCGCCGCCGGCATGGCCGGCGTCATCAAGATGGTCATGGCCATGCGGGAGGGCGTCCTGCCGCGCACCCTGCACGCGGACACCCCGTCCACCCACGTGGAGTGGGACGGCGAGGCCGTCACCCTGGTCCGCGAGGAGCAGGCCTGGCCCGCGACCGGGCGCCCGCGCCGGGCGGGCGTCTCCGCCTTCGGCGTCAGCGGCACCAACGCCCACGTGATCGTGGAACAGGCACCGCCCGCACCCGACGCGGACGCACCCACCGTGGTGCCCGCCGTCGCCCCGTGGACGGTGTCCGCGAAGTCCAAGGCCGCGCTCGACGCGCAGCTGGCGCAACTGGCCGCACGCACCGGGGAGTCGGCGCTGGACATCGGCTTCTCGCTCGCCGTCGGACGCACCCACCTCCCGCACCGGGCCGTGCTCGTGGCGGGAACCGAAGTCGCACGCGGCACGGCCGAGGAGCGGTCCCTCGCGGTCCTCTTCTCCGGCCAGGGCTCGCAGCGCCTGGACATGGGCCGCGAACTGTACGGACGCTTCCCCGTGTTCGCCGAGGCCTTCGACGCCGCGTGCGCCGCACTGGACCGGGAACTGGACCGCCCGCTGCGCGAGGTGGTCTGGGGCACGGACGCGGCGCTCACCGACCGCACCCAGTACGCGCAGGCCGGGCTGTTCGCGGTCGAGGTCGCGCTGTACCGCCTGGTGGAGTCGCTCGGCGTCCAGCCCGAGTACGTCGCCGGCCACTCGGTCGGCGAGGTGGCGGCCGCGCACGTCGCGGGCGTCCTCACGCTCGCCGACGCCTGCACCCTGGTGGCGGCCCGCGGCCGGCTGATGGAGGCCCTGCCCGAGGGCGGCGCGATGGCCGCGCTCCAGGCGGCGGAGGACGAAGTCCGGCCGCTGCTCGGCGCGCAGGTGTCCCTCGCCGCCGTGAACGGACCGGCCTCGGTGGTCGTCTCCGGCGCGGCCGACGCGGTCGAGGCCGTACGCGCCGAGTTCGCGGGCAGGGGCCGCAGGACGACCCGGCTGCGCGTCTCGCACGCCTTCCACTCCCCGCTGATGGACCCGATGCTGGACGCCTTCCGGAAGGCCGTCTCCGCGCTGTCGTTCTCCGCGCCGCTGCTGCCGCTCGTCTCGAACGTGACGGGCGGGCTCGCGACGGCGGAGCTCGTGTGCGACCCGGAGTACTGGGTCCGGCACGTCCGCGAGACCGTCCGCTTCGCCGACGGCGTCCGCGCCCTCGGCGAGGCGGGGGCCACCGCCTTCCTGGAACTGGGCCCGGACGGTGTCCTCGCCGCCCTCGCCGCCCTCGCCGCGCAGAGCCCGACCGGCGGGGACCCCGTGGTCACCCCGGCCCTGCGCGCGGACCGGCCCGAGGAGTCCGCGTTCGTCACCGCGCTGGCCCGGCTGCACGTCGCCGGCGTACGGGTCGACTGGACCCGCCTGTACGAGGGCACCGGCGCCCGGCGCACCGACCTGCCCACGTACCCGTTCCAGCGCGAGTCGTACTGGCCCGAACCCGCGGCCCTCCCGGCGACCGGGCAGACGGCGCAGGAGCAGAACGCGGACGACGCCGCCTTCTGGACGGCGGTGGAACGGCAGGACCTGCCCGGACTCTGCGCCACCCTCGGCCTGTCCGAGGACGAGGCGGCCCTGTCGGCTCTCCTGCCCGCGCTGTCCGCGTGGCGTCGCGGCCGCGACGAGAGCGCGGCGGTGGACGGCTGGCGCTACCGGGTGGCCTGGCAGCCGGCCGACGCGGCCCCGGCCGACGCCCTCACGGGCAGCTGGCTGGCGCTCGTCCCGCAGACCCACGCGGACGACCCGTGGGCGGCCGGGATCACGGACGCCCTCGGACCGGACGCGGTACGCTTCGTGGCCGACCCCGCCGACACCGAGGACCTCGCGGCGCGGCTGGCCGGACTCGACCGGCGGTTCGACGGCGTGCTGGCCCTGCTCCCCGCCGCGTCCACGATCCCCGACGCCCTGACGGCCGCCCTCACGACGGCCGGTGTCGAGGCACCGCTGTGGTGCGTCACCCGGGGGGCCGTGGCCGTGGGCCGTGCCGACCGGCCCGCCGATCCGGCCCAGGCCGCCCTGTGGGGCCTCGTCCGGGTCGCGGCCCTCGAAGACCCCGCCCGCTGGGGCGGACTGCTCGACGTCACCGAGGTACCCGACGCCCGTACGGCCGCCCGGCTGCGCTCCCTGCTCGCCGCCGGCCCCGGCGGCGAGGACCAGCTGGCCCTGCGCCCGTCCGGCGCCTACGCCCGCCGTCTCGTCCGGTCCTCGGCCGCAGGCCGGGCGTCCGGGACCTGGAACCCGTCCGGAACCGTGCTCGTCATCGGCGACGCCGCCGAGTTCGGCGGCCACACCGCCCGCTGGCTGGCCCGGCAGGGCGCGGACCACGTGCTGCTCGTCGGCACACGGGAACCGGACGCGGCCCTCGCCGACGAACTCGGCGCCCGGCTCGCCGAGCACGGGGCGGCCCTCACCGTGGCCACCGCCGCTCCGGACGACCGGGGAGCGCTGACCGCCGCCCTGTCCGCGATTCCGTCCGACCGGCCGCTCACCGCGGTGGTACACACCGGGTACGGCCCCGTACCGACCGGACCGGACCTGGCCCGGGCAGGCGTGGAGACCCTCGAAGGGGCACTCGACGACGTCCTCGGAGACCGGGAACCGGACGCCTTCGTCCTGTTCACCTCGATCGCCGGCGTCTGGGGCGTACGCGGCCAGGGCACGGGAGCCGCGGCGAGCGCCTGGCTCGACGCCTTCGCCGAACGCCGCCGCGCCACAGGCCGGGCCGCCCTCGCCGTGGCCTGGGGAGCCTGGACCGGTCTCGCCGACGACTCCCTCGACCGGCACCTGCGGCTCAGCGGGCTGCCCGCCATGGACCCCGAGCGGGCCCTGGCCGCCATGCGCCGGGCCACCGGCGACGAAGCGGCGGCCGTGGTCGTCGCGGACGTGGAATGGGAACGCTTCGCGCCCGCCTTCGGGCAGTCCCGCCCGAGCAGGCTCTTCGCCGCACTCCCCGAGGCCCGCGCCGCACTGGCACCCGCCGAGGGGCGGACCGGTGCGGGCACGGACACGCAGAGCACGGGCGCCCTGGCCGCGCTGCGCGCCGAACTCCTCGCCAGGCCCCGGGGCCCCGAACGCGACGAGGTGCTGCTGGCCCTCGTACGCCGCGAAGTGGCCGCCGTGCTCGGCTACCGGGACCTGGAGGACATCCCGGCCGGCCAGGCCTTCAAGGACCTCGGCTTCGACTCGCTCACTGCCGTGGACCTGCGCAACCAGCTCGCCAAGGCCACCGGCCTGACCCTCCCGGCCACGCTCGCCTTCGACCACCCCACTCCGGCGGCCCTCGCCGCGCAGCTGCGCGCCGAACTGCTGGAGGAGGGGGACGACGACGCGCCGGCCGCCACAACCGCCGGCGAGGCCGCCGACACGACCGCGGACCCGATCGTCATCGTCGGCATGAGCTGCCGATACCCCGGCGGCGTGCAGTCCCCCGAGGACCTGTGGGAGCTGCTGCGCGCCGAGGTCGACGCCATCGGCGCCTTCCCCGCCGACCGCGGCTGGGACCTGGACCGGCTTGCCCACGGTGACGCCGACGGCCGCGGCCGCAGCGTCACCCAGAACGGCGGCTTCCTCTACGACGTCGCCGACTTCGACGCCGCCTTCTTCGGCATCTCGCCGCGCGAGGCGGTGATCGTCGACCCGCAGCAGCGGATCGTGCTGGAGGCGGCCTGGGAGGCCCTGGAGCGGGCCGGCGTCGACCCGCACACCCTGCGCGGCGGCGACACCGGCGTGTTCATCGGCGGCGGCAGCGGCGACTACCGGCCCGCCATCGGCCAGCTCGGCCACGTCGAGACCGCCCAGTCCGCCAGCCTGCTCTCCGGCCGGCTGTCGTACACCCTCGGCCTGGAAGGGCCCTCGGTGACCGTCGACACCGCCTGCTCCTCCTCCCTGGTCGCGCTGCACCTGGCCGCGCAGGCCCTGCGCGCCGGGGACTGCTCCATGGCGCTCGCCGGCGGTGTGACCGTGATGTCCAGCCCCGTCGGGTTCGTCGAGTTCGGCGAGATGGGCGCCCTGTCCCCGGACGGCCGCTGCCGGGCCTTCGCCGACTCGGCGAACGGCACCGGATGGTCGGAGGGCGTGGGCGTACTCGTCGTCGAACGCCTCTCCGACGCCCGCCGCCGCGGCCACGAGGTGCTGGCCGTGCTGCGCGGCTCCGCCGTCAACCAGGACGGTGCGAGCAACGGCCTCACCGCGCCCAACGGCCCGTCCCAGCGGCGCGTCATCCGGCGCGCCCTGGCCAACGCCCGGCTCACCGCAGCGGAAGTCGACGCCGTCGAGGCGCACGGCACCGGCACCAAGCTGGGCGACCCGATCGAGGCCCAGGCGCTGCTGGCCACCTACGGCAGGGACCGGGACGCCGGCCGGCCGCTCCTCCTCGGCGCCGTCAAGTCCAACATCGGGCACACCCAGGCCGCCGCGGGCGTCGCCGGAGTCATCAAGATGATCACGGCGATGCGGCACGGCGTCCTGCCGAAGACCCTCCACCTGGACGCGCCCTCCTCGCACGTCGACTGGACCGCCGGCGCGGTGGAACTCCTCACCGAGGAGACCGCCTGGCCGCACACCGGCCGCCCGCGCCGCGCCGGCATCTCCGCCTTCGGCGCCAGCGGCACCAACGCCCACGTCATCCTGGAACAGGCAACCGACCCCATGCAGGACGCACCCCTCACCGAGGCACGGCAGGAGCCGGAACCGGAGGCCACCGCCGGCACGGCCGCCGGGCGCATCCCCGTGCCCGTCTCGGCCACCACCCCCGACGCACTCCGGGCCCAGGCCGCCCGCCTGCACGCCCACGTCACCGGACGGCCCGCCCTCCCGGTCACCGACCTCGCCTACTCCCTGGCGACCACCCGGTCCTCCTTCGACCACCGGGCCGCCGTCCTCGCGGGCGACCGGGACGAACTCCTCGCCGGCCTCGCCGCCCTCGCGGACGGCCGCACCGGACCCCGCGTCCTGCGCGGCGAAGCCGGCGCCCGCAGCCGCAAGACCGCCTTCCTCTTCTCCGGCCAGGGCGCCCAGCGCCCCGGCGCCGGCCGCGAACTGCACGCCCTCCAGCCGGTGTTCGCACGCGTCCTCGACGAGGTGACCGCCCGCTTCGACCTGGAGCTGGACCGGCCCCTGCGCGACCTGCTGTTCGCCGAAGAGGGCACCCCCGAGGCCGCCCTGCTCGACCACACCGGCTACACCCAGCCCGCCCTGTTCGCGATCGAGGTCGCCCTCTACCGGCTCGTCGAATCCTGGGGCCTGCGCCCCGACTTCGTCGCCGGGCACTCCATCGGCGAGATCGCCGCCGCCCACGTGGCGGGCGTGTTCTCCCTCGACGACGCCTGCACCCTGGTCGCCGCCCGCGCCCGCCTCATGGCCGCCCTGCCCGGCGGCGGTGCGATGGCCGCCCTGCAGGCGACCGAGGACGAGGTGCGCGCCCACCTCACCGGAGCCGGAGCCGGAGGCCACGGAGTCTCGGTGGCCGCGGTGAACGGCCCCCGGGCCGTCGTCATCGCCGGCGACGAGGCGGCCGTGGACCGGATCGCCCGGAGCTTCGCGGACACCGGCCGCAAGACTAGGCGTTTGCGGGTCAGCCATGCATTTCACTCCGTGCACATGGACGCCATGCTCGACGACTTCGCACGAGTGGCCCGGGGCATCACCTACACCGCCCCGAGCCTTCCCCTCGTGTCGAACCTGACCGGGGAACCGGTCGACGCCGCGCTGGTGTGCACCCCCGACTACTGGGTGCGGCACGTCCGGGAGACCGTCCGGTTCGGCGACGGGCTGCGCGCCCTCGCCGCCCGCGGCGTCACCCGCTTCCTCGAAATCGGCCCGGACGCCACCCTGTCCGCCCTGGCCCAGGACACCGACGGCGCTCACAGCGCCACCTCCGTGACCGCCGTACCGGCCCTACGCAAGGGACGACCCGAGCAGGACACCCTCCTGACCGCCGTCGCCCGGCTGCACGTCGAAGGCTGCGCGCCCCACTGGCCGTCCGTCTTCACCGGGACCGGCGCCCGCCGGGTGCCGCTGCCGACGTACGCCTTCCAGCGCGCGCGGTACTGGGCCCACGGCAGCCCGGCCACGGCCACTGCGGTGGCCGCCACGGCCACCGGAACGGACGACGCCTTCTGGACCGCCGTACGCTCCGAGACCCTCGACTCGCTCGCCGGGACCCTCGACGTCGACAGCGACGCACTGTCCAAGGTGCTGCCCGCCCTGGACGACTGGCGCCGCCGCCGCGCCGAGGAGGCCACGATCGACGGCTGGCGCCGGCACATCACCTGGCAGCCGCTCACCGGCAGCCGCGGCCGCACGGCCCCGCCGGCGGGGACCTGGCTCGCCGTCCTCCCCGCCGCGCACGCCGCGGACCCCTGGACGGCCTCCGCCATCGGCCGGCTCGGCCCGGACACCGTCCGCTTCGAGATCGCCCCGGACACCGACGCGGACCGGGAAGGCATGGCGAAGCGACTGCGCGAACTGGCCGCCGTCGCGGGCGGAGAGTTCACCGGGGTGGTCTCCCTCCTCGCCCTCGACGAGACCGGCGAGGTCCCGCAGGGCGTGGCACTGACCGCCACCCTCCTCCAGGCACTCGGCGACGCCGGACTGACCGCACCCCTGTGGTGCCTGACCCGGGGCGCGGTCGCCGTGACCCCCGGCGAGCCGGTACCGGGCCTCGCCCAGGCCGCCGTCTGGGGCCTCGGACGGGTCGCCGCCCTCGAACACCCGCAGCGCTGGGGCGGCCTGATCGACCTCCCGGCCGACCTCACCGCCGACCCCGCGGCCCTCGACCGGCTCACCGCCTTCCTCGCCGCACCCGACGGGGAGGACCAGGTCGCCGTCCGGGCCGGAACAATCCACGGCCGCCGACTGAGCCCGCCCACGGCCCGCCCCGCACCCGCACCCGCCACCGCGCCCGCCCGCACCTGGGACCCGGAGGGCACCGTCCTCATCACCGGCGGCACAGGGGCCCTCGGCGCACACGTCGCCCGCCGCCTCGCCGCCGCCGGAGCCCGCCACCTGGTCCTGCTCAGCCGCAGCGGCCCGGACGCCCCCGGCGCCGCCGCCCTGCGCGCCGAACTGGCCGAAGCGGGTGCCGAGGCCACCCTCACCGCCTGCGACGCCGCCGACCGCGAGGCGCTGTCCGCCGTCCTCGCCGCCATCCCGGACCGGGCGCCGCTGACCGCCGTCGTCCACACCGCCGGCGTACTCGACGACGCGGTCGTCGACAGCCTCACCCCGGACCGCTTCACCGCCGTCTTCCGCGCCAAGGTCACCTCCGCACTGCTCCTCGACGAGCTCACCCGGGACCTGGACCTGAAGGTGTTCGCCCTGTTCTCCTCCGCCTCGGCGGCCGTCGGCAACCCCGGACAGGGCAACTACGCGGCGGCCAACGCCGTCCTCGACGCCCTCGCCGAGCAGCGCCGCGCCCGCGGCCTCGCCGGCACCTCCCTCGCCTGGGGCGCCTGGGGCGGTGCGGGCATGGCGGCCGGCGACCGGGCGTCCGGAGCCGCCCACCGGGCCGGCATCCGGCCCCTGGACCCGGACCTCGCCGTCACGGCCCTGCGCCGCGCGGTCATGGAACCCGAGCCGACCACCGTCATCTCCGACGTCGACCCCGGCCGGTTCGTCCACGCCTTCACGGCCGTGCGGCCCAGCAAGCTGCTCGCCGGCCTGCCCGTGCCGCAGGGCGCGGACACGGCCGGCCCGGCGGCAGCCCCGGCGGTCCCGGAGCAGCGCGCCGAACTGGCCGCCCTGCCCGCGGGCCGGCGCGGAGCCGCGGTGCTCCACCTCGTACGCACCCGGGCCGCCGAGGTCCTCGGCCTCACCGGACCCGAAGCCGTCGGCGCGGAGAAGGCCTTCCGCGACCTGGGCTTCGACTCCCTCGGCGCCGTGGAGCTGCGCAACCAGCTCACCGCCGCCACCGGCCTGGACCTGCCCGCCACCCTCGTCTTCGACCAGCCCACCCCGGCCGAGCTCGCCGAGCACATCGCCCGGCGCCTGGACCCGGCGGCGTCCGACGACGCCGCCGAGTCCCAGGACGTCGACCAGACAAGGCTCCAGGCCCTGCTGGCCTCCGTGTCCGTGGACCAGCTGCGCCGCATCGGCGTCCTGGAACCGCTGCTGCGGCTCGCCGCCGAGCACGGCCGGAACGACGGGCCCGAAGACGAGGCGGACAAGACACCCGAGTACGCCGACTCCATCGACGCGATGGACGTGGACGCGCTCGTCAACGCAGCCCTCAACACGCCCTCGTCCGACCCGACCGCCCACCAGACACCCGACCTCTCATCCGTACCGGCCCACCGCGACGAACCGCAGGGCCGACGGAGCTGACGGAGCAGAACATGGCCACGCCCACGCCCCACGACAAGGTCGTCGAAGCGCTCCGGTCCTCGATGAAGGAGACCGAGCGGCTGCGGCGCCAGAACCTGAACCTGGTCGCCGCAGCCACCGAACCCATCGCCATCGTGGCCATGGGCTGCCGCTACCCGGGCGGGGTCCACTCGCCCGAGGACCTGTGGGACCTCGTCGCCGCCGGAACCGACGCCATGTCGGACTTCCCGGCCGACCGGGGCTGGGACCTCGACGCCCTGCGCGGCGCCGGAGTCGACTCCCGCGGCCACGGCGTGAGCCGTGGCGGCGGGTTCCTCGACGACGTGGCCGGCTTCGACGCCGACTTCTTCGGCATCTCGCCCCGCGAAGCCCTGTCGATGGACCCCCAGCAGCGGCTGCTGCTGGAAACCTCCTGGGAGGCGTTCGAGCGGGCCGGAATCGATCCGTCCCGGCTGCGCGGCAGCCGGACCGGCGTCTTCATGGGCACCAACGGCCAGGACTACGCCTACCTCCTCGTCCGGTCCCTCGACGACGCCACCGGAGACATCGGCACCGGCATCGCCGCCAGTGCCGTCTCCGGCCGGCTCGCCTACCAGCTGGGCCTGGAAGGCCCGGCGGTGACCGTGGACACCGCCTGCTCGTCGTCCCTCGTCGCCCTGCACTGGGCCGTCCAGGCCATCCGGGCGGGCGAATGCTCACTCGCCCTGGCCGGCGGAGTGAACATCATGTCCACGCCCGGCTCCCTCATGGAGTTCAGCCGGCAGGGCGGGCTGGCGGGGGACGGCCGGTGCAAGGCGTTCGCGGATGCCGCCGACGGCACCGGCTGGTCCGAGGGCGTGGGCGTACTCGTCCTGGAACGCCTGTCGGACGCCGTACGCAACGGGCGGCGCGTGCTCGGCGTCGTCCGCGGCTCGGCCGTGAACCAGGACGGCGCCAGCAACGGCTTCACCGCGCCGAACGGTCCGTCGCAGCAGCGGGTGATTCGTCAGGCGCTTGCGTCGGCGGGGCTGTCGCCTGCGGACGTGGACGCGGTGGAGGGGCACGGTACGGGTACGCCGCTGGGTGACCCGATCGAGGCGCAGGCGCTGCTGGCCACGTACGGCCGGGAGCGGGGTGAGGAGGGCCGGCCGCTGCTGCTCGGGTCGGTGAAGTCGAACATCGGTCACACGCAGGCCGCGGCGGGTGTGGCCGGTGTGATCAAGATGGTCATGGCGATGCGGGAGGGTGTGCTGCCGCGCACCCTGCACGTGGACGCGCCGTCCCGCCACGTCGACTGGTCGGCGGGCGGCGTACGGCTGCTGACGGAGGCCGTGCGCTGGCCGTCCGGTGAACGCCTGCGCCGGGCGGGCGTGTCCTCGTTCGGCATCAGCGGGACGAACGCGCACGTGGTGCTGGAGGAAGCCCCTGCCGCACCGGCCGCCGCCCCCTCGGACACCGCGGTGCTCGCCCCGTGGCTGGTGTCGGGCAAGTCTGCGTCCGCCCTGGACGCCCAGCTGGAACGGCTCACCGGGATCACGGGTTCCCCGCTCGACGTGGGCTTCTCGTCGGCGGTCACGCGGGCGCGGTTCGCGCACCGGGCGGTGCTGGTGGACGGGGTCGAGGTTGCGCGGGGTGTGGCCGGAGACCGGTCCGTGGCTTTCCTGTTCTCGGGTCAGGGGTCGCAGCGGTTGGGGATGGGGCGGGAGTTGTATGCCCGTTTTCCGGTGTTTGCGGCAGCGTTTGACGCGGTGTGTGCGGAGTTGGATGTTTCGGTTCGGGATGTGGTGTGGGGTGGTGACGAGGCGGCGCTGAACGGGACGGCGTGTGCGCAGGCGGCGTTGTTCGCGGTCGAGGTGGCGTTGTTCCGGTTGGTGGAGTCGTTGGGTGTGCGGCCGGATTTCGTGGCCGGGCATTCGGTGGGTGAGGTTGCGGCTGCGCATGTGGCCGGGGTGTTGTCGCTGGCGGATGCGTGTGCGCTGGTGTCGGCGCGTGGGCGGCTGATGCAGGCGCTGCCCGAGGGTGGTGCGATGCTCGCCGTCCAGGCGACGGAGGAGGAAGTCGGTCCGCTGCTGGGGGAGTCGGTGTCGGTTGCCGCCGTCAACGGCCCGTCGGCTGTGGTGGTTTCGGGTGCCGAGGACGCCGTCGAGGAGATCGGCGTGCACTTCCGCGGCATGGGCCGCAAGACGACCCGGCTGCGGGTGTCGCATGCGTTCCACTCGCCGTTGATGGATCCGATGCTGGACGGGTTCCGTGCGGTGGTGTCGGGGCTGTCGTTCTCTGCGCCGGAGATCGCGATGGCGACGGATGCCGACCTGGTGTGTGATCCGGAGTACTGGGTGAGGCATGTGCGGGAGACCGTGCGGTTCGCCGACGTGGTGCGCTTGCTGGCGGAGCAGGGCGTTGATGCGTTCCTGGAGCTGGGTCCGGACGGGAGTCTGTGTGCGCTGGCCCAGTTGAGCGTCGAGGCCGAGGTCGCCGTCCCGGTGTTGCGCAAGGGGCGGGGTGAGGAGCGGGCGCTCGTCGACGGGTTGGCGCGGTTGTACTGCGCGGGCGTGGCGGTCGACTGGGCACGCCTCTACGACGACACGGGTGCCCGTGGCGTCGACCTGCCGACGTACGCCTTCCAGCACGAGCGCTACTGGCCCGCACTCACGCCGGATGCCGGAGACGTCACCGCGGCAGGACTGATCGCCGACGCCCACCCCATGCTCGGAGCGGTCCTTCCACTCGCCCAGTCGGAAGGCGTGGTCTTCACCAGCCGCCTCTCGACCCACGCGCAGCCCTGGTTGACGGGGCAGGCCACGCCCGCAACCGGTCTCCTGGAACTGGCACTTCGTGTCGGCGACCACGTCGGCTGCGACCGCGTCGAACGCCTCGTGCACACCACCCCCCTGTCCCTGCCCGTGGACGGCAGTGCCACGGTCCAGGTGCGGGTGGGGGAACCCGATGAGACGGGCGCCCGAACGGTCGCGTTCTTCTCCCGGGTCGACGGCGGGGGGTGGACGGAGCACGCGACCGGCATGCTCGTACCCGCTCCCGAGCGGCCGACGACGGACCTGGCCGGCGCTGACGAGGAGTTTGCGTTGTCCGGTGAGGCGGCGCGGGAGGCGGATCGCTTCGGTCTGCATCCGGCGTTGCTGGCCGAGGTGGTGCGGGCGGCGGCGGGTGAGCAGGAGCTGGTGCCGGTGTCCTGGCGCGGGGTTGTGCTGCACGCGGTGGGCGCGTCGGTCGTGCGGGCGCGTGTCAGGCGTACGGCTGAGGACTGCGTCTCTCTCGTGCTGGTGGACGCCGAGGGCGCACCGGTGCTGACGGCCGATGAGTTGACCCTCGGCGCTCCGGGGGCGCCGGGCGGGCCCGCACCGCTGCGGGACGGGCTGCTGTGCCTCGACTGGGTGCCCGCCGATGTGTCGGCGGCTTCCGCTGCCGATGACGCGGGGCTGACGATTCTGCGTGTCGAGGGCGGTGAGACGGTCGGGGCGGTGCACGAAGCCTGTGCTCGTGTGCTGGCTGCTCTGCAGGAATGGCTGGCGCAGGAGCGGCCGGCGGACGCCCGCCTGGCCGTCGTGGTACGGGGGGACCTGGCCGGAGCCGCTGTCTCGGGTCTCGTGCGGGCGGCGGAGTCGGAGAACCCGGGCCGCTTCCTGCTCGTCGACGTCGAGGGCGACGGGGAGTGGCCGGTCGCGCGGGTCCTCGCGGCAGCCGAGCCCCACGTGCGGGTCCGGGGCGGTGTCGTGTACGTGCCGCGGCTGGGTCGGGTGGAGTCGTCGCTCGGTGTGGTGGGGTCGCCGTTGGGTGACGGGACTGTGCTGGTGACGGGTGGTACGGGTGGTCTGGGTCGTGAGGTGGCCCGGCATCTGGTCTCGGTTCACGGGGTGCGGAGTTTGCTGTTGGTGTCGCGTCGGGGGCTGGGTGCTCCGGGTGCGGTGGAGTTGCGGGATGAGTTGGCTGCTTCCGGTGCGGATGTGTCGGTGGTGGCGTGTGATGTGGCGGATCGGGATGCGCTGGCGGGGGTGTTGGCCGGGGTCGGGTTGTCGGCGGTGGTTCATGCCGCTGGTGTGCTGGATGACGGTGTGGTGACGTCGCTGACGGCCGAGCGGTTGTCGGGGGTGTTGCGTCCGAAGGTGGATGCGGCCTGGCATCTGCACGAGCTGACGCAGGGCCTCGACCTGTCGGCGTTCGTGTTGTTCTCGTCGGTCTCGGGTGTGATGGGTTCGGCGGGTCAGGGCAATTACGCTGCGGCGAATGTCTTCCTGGATGGGCTGGCGGCGTATCGTCGTGGTTTGGGTCTGGCGGGGCAGTCGCTGGCGTGGGGTGCGTGGGCGCCGTCGGGTGGTATGACGGCGACGCTGTCCGAGGCGGACCGGCAGCGGATCGCAGCCTCGGGTGTTCCGCCGCTCTCCGTGGAGCAGGGGCTGGCGCTCCTGGACGCGGCGATGGCCACCGACCTGCCCTACCTCGTCCCCCTCGGCCGGCTCGCCACCGGAACCGGGGCACGCCCGGGCACCGACATACCGCCGCTGTTCCGCGGGCTGTTCAAGGGCGCCCGCCGGACGGCCGTGTCGGCGACCGCCGGTGCGCTCGGGCTTCGACTCGACGCCCTGGCCGAGGAGGAACGGCTCCGGCACGTGCTGGACCTCGTACGCACCGAAGCGGCCGGAGTGCTCGGCCACACGTCGGGCACGACGGTCGATGCGGAGCGGGAGTTCAAGGACCTCGGCGTCGACTCCCTCACCGCACTCGAACTCCGCAACCGGCTCGGCCACGTCACCGGCCTGCGGCTGCCCGCCACCCTCGTCTTCGACTACCCCACCCCCACCGCCCTCGCCACCCACCTCCTCGCCGAACTCCTCGGCCGGCAGCAGACCGTGGACACGGACGCCCCGAAGGCGCCCGCAGCCGACGAACCGATCGCGATCGTCGGCATGGCCTGCCGGATGCCCGGCGGCGTGGACACGCCGGAGGCCCTGTTCCGGATGCTCCTCGAAGGCCGGGAAGGGATGACGGACTTCCCCACCGACCGGGGCTGGGACCTGGCCGCTCTCTTCGGTGACAGCACCACCGGCAACCGGGGGGCCAGCGCGGCCCGGCGCGGCGGATTCCTCTCCGCACTCGGCGACTTCGACGCCGGATTCTTCGGGATCTCGCCGCGCGAGGCCCTCGCCATGGACCCGCAGCAGCGGCTCCTGCTGGAAACCTCCTGGGAGGCGTTCGAGCGGGCCGGGATCGATGCCACCCGGCTGCGCGGTAGCCGGACCGGCGTGTTCGTGGGTACCACCGGCCAGGACTACGCCTCGCTCGTCATGAACTCGCGCGAGGACGTCGAGGGCCACGCCAGCACGGGTCTGGCGAACAGCGTGATCTCGGGGCGGGTGTCCTACGCCTTCGGGCTCGAAGGCCCCGCCGTGACCGTGGACACCGCCTGCTCCTCCTCCCTCGTGGCCCTGCACCTGGCCGCCCAGTCCCTGCGCAGCGGCGAGTCCTCGCTCGCCCTCGCCGGCGGTGTCACCGTTCTGTCCACGCCGATGAGCTTCCTCGGCTTCAGCCGGCAGGGCGGGCTGGCGGGGGACGGGCGGTGCAAGGCGTTCGCGGATGCCGCCGACGGCACCGGCTGGTCCGAGGGCGTGGGCGTACTCGTCCTGGAACGGCTCTCGGACGCCCGGCGCAACGGGCATGAGGTCCTTGCCGTGGTTCGGGGCTCGGCCGTGAACCAGGATGGTGCGTCGAACGGCCTGACGGCGCCGAACGGTCCGTCGCAGCAGCGGGTGATTCGTCAGGCGCTTGCGTCGGCGGGGCTGTCGCCGGCGGACGTGGACGCGGTGGAGGGGCACGGTACGGGTACGCCGCTGGGTGACCCGATCGAGGCGCAGGCGCTGCTGGCCACGTACGGCCGGGAGCGGGGGGAGGCGGGTCGGCCGCTTCTGCTCGGGTCGGTGAAGTCGAACATCGGTCATACGCAGGCTGCGGCGGGTGTGGCGGGTGTGATCAAGATGGTCATGGCGATGCGGGAGGGTGTGCTGCCGCGCACCCTGCACGTGGACGCGCCGTCCCGCCACGTCGACTGGTCGGCGGGCGCCATCGACCTCGTCACCGAGAACACGGCCTGGCCCGAAGCCGGCCGGCCGTGGCGGGCGGGTGTCTCCTCATTCGGCCTCAGCGGCACCAACGCGCACGTCGTCCTGGAGCAGTCCGTCCATTCACCCGCGGAACCGTCCGATGCGAGGACCGTGGCGCCCTGGGTGGTGTCGGGCAGGTCGGAGCAGGCGCTCGACGCGCAGCTGGGGAGACTGGCGGGCGCCGCCGGATCCGGGTTGGACGTGGGCTTCTCGCTGGCCGCTTCGCGGGCGCGGTTCGCGCACCGGGCGGTGCTGGTGGAGGGGATCGAGATAGCCCGGGGGGTCGCACGCGAGCGGTCGCTGGCGGTGCTGTTCTCGGGTCAGGGGTCGCAGCGGTTGGGGATGGGGCGGGAGTTGTATGCCCGTTTTCCGGTGTTTGCGGCGGCGTTTGACGCGGTGTGTGCGGAGTTGGATGTTTCGGTTCGGGATGTGGTGTGGGGTGGTGACGAGGCGGCGCTGAACGGGACGGCGTGTGCGCAGGCGGCGTTGTTCGCGGTCGAGGTGGCGTTGTTCCGGTTGGTGGAGTCGTTGGGTGTGCGGCCGGATTTCGTGGCCGGGCATTCGGTGGGTGAGGTTGCGGCTGCGCATGTGGCCGGGGTGTTGTCGCTGGTGGATGCGTGTGCGCTGGTGTCGGCGCGTGGGCGGCTGATGCAGGCGCTGCCCGAGGGCGGCGCCATGGTGGCGGTGGAGGCGACGGAGGAGGAAGTCGGTCCGCTGCTCGGCGAGTCCGTGTCGGTTGCCGCCGTCAACGGCCCCTCCTCCCTGGTTGTTTCGGGTGCCGAGGACGCCGTCGAGAAGATCGGCGTGCACTTCCGCGGCATGGGCCGCAAGACGACCCGGCTGCGGGTGTCGCATGCGTTCCACTCGCCGTTGATGGATCCGATGCTGGACGAGTTCCGTGCGGTGGTGTCGGGGCTGTCGTTCTCTCCTCCGCGGATCGCGATGGCCGTGGATGCCGACCTGGTGTGTGATCCGGAGTACTGGGTGCGGCACGTCCGCGAGACCGTACGGTTCGCCGACGGCGTACGGGCCCTGCACACGGCGGGTGCCACCGCCTTCGCCGAGCTCGGCCCGGACGGCGTGCTGACCGCCCTCGCCCAGGAGGTCCTGAGCGGCGAGAACCCGCAGGACATCGTGTCCACCCCGGTTCTGCGCAAGGGCCGGCAGGAGGAGAACACCCTCGTCGAAGGGCTGGCGCGGCTCTTCTGCGCGGGCGTCGCGGTGGACTGGACGCGCCTGTACGACGACACCGGCGCCCGGCGGGTGGACCTGCCGACGTACGCCTTCCAGCGCGAGCGATACTGGCCCGTTCCGGCCGTCCGTACGGGCGATGTGGCGGGCGCCGGCCTCGCGGCGACCGGGCACGCCCTCCTGGGCGCCGCCGTGACGCCCGCCGACTCCGGCGGCAGCGTGCTGCTCACCGGTCGGCTGACCACGGCGGCGCTGCCGTGGCTCGACGGCCATCTCGTCGACGGGGTGGCCGTCCTCCCGAGCGAGGGCCTGCTGGAAATGGTGCTGCGAGCCGGGGAACAGGCCGGCTGCGAGCACATCGCAGAACTCGCCCTCACGGACCAGCCACTCGTCCTCCCCGGCACGGGGGCCGTGGTGGTCCAGGTGACGGTCGGAGCTCCCGACGAGACCGGGGCCCGTACGGTCGGCTGCTACGCCCGCCCCGAGGAGACTCCCGACGGCCCGTGGACCTGCCACGCCACAGGACGTCTGACGCCCGAGCCGGCCGCAGTCAAGCCGATCGTTGACGGGACGGTGGTCGACGCCGCCCTGCCGGGTCGCGCCGAGGACGCCGGGCTCTACGGTCTGCACCCGGCGTTGCTGGCCGAGGTGGTGCGGGCGGCGGCGGGCGAGCGGGAGCTGGTGCCGGTGTCCTGGCGCGGGGTGTCGCTGCACGCGGCGGGCGCGTCGGTGGTACGGGCCCGCATCGTGCCGACGGGAGAGGACCTTCTGGCCGTCGAGCTGGCGGACGCCGAGGGCGGGCCGGTCCTGTCCGTGGCGGAGCTGCGTCTCGGGGCCCCTGCGAGGCCGGTCGAGACGGTGCCGGGGCGCGACGGGCTGCTGCGCCTGGACTGGATTCCCGCGGACGGGACCGGAGTTTCCGCAGCCGACGACGCGGCGCTCACGGTCTTCCCCGTGTCCGGTGGTGATGCGCCGGAGGCCGTGCACGCGGCGTGTGCCCGGGCCCTCGCCGCGGTGCAGGAGTTGCTGGCGGGGCCTGAGGGTTCGCGTCTGGCGTTCGTGACGCGGGGTGCGGTGTCGGGGGCCGACCTGGCGGGCGCCGCGGTGTGGGGCCTGGTGCGGGCCGCGGAGTCGGAGAACCCGGGCCGCTTCCTCCTCGTGGACGTCGACGACGACTCCGAGCTGTCCCTGGCGCAGGTGCTCGCGGCAGGGGAGTCGCAGGTTCTCGTGCGGGGCGGTGTCGTGTACGTGCCGCGGCTGGGTCGGGTGGAGTCGTCGCTCGGTGTGGTGGGGTCTCCGTTGGGTGACGGGACTGTGCTGGTGACGGGTGGTACGGGTGGTCTGGGTCGTGAGGTGGCCCGGCATCTGGTGGCTGTGCACGGGGTGCGGAGTTTGCTGTTGGTGTCGCGTCGGGGGCTGGGTGCTCCGGGTGCGGTGGAGTTGCGGGATGAGTTGGCTGCTTCCGGTGCGGATGTGTCGGTGGTGGCGTGTGATGTGGCGGATCGGGATGCGCTGGCGGGGGTGTTGGCGGGGGTCGGGTTGTCGGCGGTGGTTCATGCCGCTGGTGTGCTGGATGACGGTGTGGTGACGTCGTTGACGGCCGAGCGGTTGTCGGGGGTGTTGCGTCCGAAGGTGGATGCGGCCTGGCATCTGCACGAGCTGACGCAGGGCCTCGACCTGTCGGCGTTCGTGTTGTTCTCGTCGGTCTCGGGTGTGATGGGTTCGGCGGGTCAGGGCAATTACGCCGCTGCGAATGTCTTCCTGGACGCCCTGGCGGCGTATCGTCGTGGTCTGGGTCTGGCGGGGCAGTCGCTGGCGTGGGGTGCGTGGGCGCCGTCGGCTGGTATGACGGCGACGCTGTCCGAGGCGGACCGGCAGCGGATCGCAGCCTCGGGTGTTCCGCCGCTCTCCGTGGAGCAGGGGCTGGCGCTCCTGGACGCGGCGATGGCCACCGACCTGCCCTACCTCGTCCCCCTCGGCCGGATGTCCGGCACGGGCGCACCCCGGATGCGCGGCGAGGTGCCGCCGCTGCTGCGCCGCCTCATCAAGAGCGCCAAGCGGCAGGCCACCGCCGGCGGCCCTGCGGCCGGCACCCAGGACATGCTCGCCGCCCGGCTCCGGGAACTGCGAGAAGGCGATCGGCTGCGGCACGTACGGGAACTCGTCCAGGCAGAGGCGGCGGCCGTGCTCCGGCACACATCAGCCCAGGCCGTCGACGCAGGAATGGAGTTCAAGGACCTCGGCGTCGACTCCCTCACCGCGCTGGAGCTGCGCAACGGGCTCACGGCCGTCACCGGTCTGCGCCTGCCCGCCACTCTCGTCTTCGACTACCCGACGCCGAACGACCTGGCCGAGTACCTGCTGGCCACCCTGCTTCACGAACACCGGGGCGGCGACCGCGACGAGCAGTACGCCCTCCTCGCCGAACTCGACCGGCTGGACGCCGCCTTGACCGCGGCCGATCCCGACGAACACACCCGCGCGGCGGTCTCCCTCCGGCTGCGCCACCTCGTGGAGAAGTGGCGAGCCGGCGACGAGGACTCCGCCTCCGCCGATGTCGCGGAGCGGATCGAATCCGCCACCACCGACGAAGTGCTCGCGTTCATCGACAACGAGCTCGGCCGTCTGAACGACCGCTGATCCGGCCGTCTGTCGTCTTTCACCTCTTCTCCATCGCTGTAGGAAGGCTCCACCCCCATGTCGAACGACAGCAAGCTCGTTGACTACCTCAAGTGGGTCACCGCTGATCTGCACCAGACGCGCCAACGACTGCTGGAAGTCGAGTCGGAGAAGCAGGAGCCGATCGCGATCGTCGGAATGTCCTGCCGCCTCCCCGGCGGTGTGCGCTCGCCCGAGGACCTGTGGCGGCTGGTGACGGAGGGCCGCGACGGCATCTCCCCGTTCCCCACCGACCGGGGCTGGAACCTGGAGGCCCTGTCCGGCGACGGGAGCGGCAGCAGCGCCTCGGTGGAGGGCGGCTTCGTCGACGCAGCGGCCTTCGACGCGGACTTCTTCGGGATCTCCCCGCGTGAGGCAATGGCGATGGACCCCCAGCAGCGGCTGCTGCTGGAGACCTCCTGGGAGGCTTTCGAACGGGCCGGGATCGACCCGGCGACCCTGCGCGGCAGCCGCACCGGCGTCTTCGTCGGCACGGCGGGCGTGGACTACGTGGGCGTGGTCATGAACTCCCAGGAGGACGTGGAGGGCCACGCGACGACCGGCCTGACGGCCAGCGTCCTCTCCGGCCGCATCTCGTACGCCTTCGGGCTGGAAGGCCCGGCGGTGACCCTCGACACCGCCTGCTCGTCCTCGCTCGTCGCGCTCCACGTCGCCGCGCACGCCCTGCGCTCGGGGGAGTGCACCATGGCCCTGGCCGGCGGCGTGACCGTCCTGTCCACGCCGATGAGCTTTTCCGGCTTCAGCCGGCAGGGCGGGCTGGCGGGGGACGGGCGGTGCAAGGCGTTCGCGGATGCCGCCGACGGCACCGGCTGGTCCGAGGGGGTGGGCGTACTGGTTCTGGAACGCCTGTCGGACGCCCAGCGCAACGGGCATGAGGTCCTTGCCGTGATCCGCGGCTCGGCCGTGAACCAGGACGGTGCGTCGAACGGACTGACCGCGCCGAACGGTCCGTCGCAGCAGCGGGTGATTCGTCAGGCGCTTGCGTCGGCGGGGCTGTCGCCTGCGGACGTGGACGCGGTGGAGGGGCACGGTACGGGTACGCCGCTGGGTGACCCGATCGAGGCACAGGCGCTCCTGGCCACCTACGGCGCGAACCGTGCCGAGGGCAGGCCGCTCCTGCTCGGCTCGCTCAAGTCGAACATCGGGCACACCCAGGCCGCGGCCGGTGTGGCCGGTGTGATCAAAATGGTCATGGCAATGCGGGAGGGCGTGCTGCCCCGCACCCTGCACGTGGACAAGCCGACCACGCACGTGGACTGGTCGGCCGGTGAGGTCTCCCTGCTGACCGAACAGACGGACTGGCCGGCCACGGGCCGCCCGCGCCGGGCCGCAGTGTCGGCCTTCGGCATCAGCGGCACCAACGCCCACACGATCATCGAGCAGGTTCCGTCCGCCGAAGGCGAGCCGACCGAGCCCGCCGAGCCGGCCGTGACACCCACCGTCGCTCCGTGGGTGGTGTCGGCCAAGTCCCCGGCCGCGCTGGATGCGCAGCTGGCCCGCCTGGGCACCGCGCCCGGAAAGTCCGCGACGGACGTCGGCTACTCGCTGGCCGCGCGACGCGCGAGCCTGACGCACCGGGCGGTGCTGGTGGACGGTGCGGAGGTTGCGCGGGGCGTGGCCGGAGACCGGTCCGTGGCCTTCCTGTTCTCGGGTCAGGGGTCGCAGCGGTTGGGGATGGGGCGGGAGTTGTATGCCCGTTTTCCGGTGTTTGCGGCGGCGTTTGACGCGGTGTGTGCGGAGTTGGATGTTTCGGTTCGGGATGTGGTGTGGGGTGGTGACGAGGCGGGGCTGAACGGGACGGCGTGTGCGCAGGCGGCGTTGTTCGCGGTCGAGGTGGCGTTGTTCCGGTTGGTGGAGTCGTTGGGTGTGCGGCCGGATTTCGTGGCCGGGCATTCGGTGGGTGAGGTTGCGGCTGCGCATGTGGCCGGGGTGTTGTCGCTGGCGGATGCGTGTGCGCTGGTGTCGGCGCGCGGTCGGCTGATGCAGGCGCTGCCCGAGGGTGGTGCGATGCTCGCGGTCCAGGCGACGGAGGAGGAAGTCGGTCCGCTGCTCGGCGAGTCCGTGTCGGTTGCTGCCGTCAATGGCCCGTCGGCTGTGGTGGTTTCGGGTGCCGAGGACGCCGTCGAGAGGATCGGCGGGCACTTCCGCGGCATGGGCCGCAAGACGACCCGGCTGCGGGTGTCGCATGCGTTCCACTCGCCGTTGATGGATCCGATGCTGGACGAGTTCCGTGCGGTGGTGTCGGGGCTGTCGTTCTCCGCGCCGGAGATCGCGATGGCCACGGATGCCGACCTGGTGTGTGATCCGGAGTACTGGGTGCGGCACGTGCGGGAGACGGTGCGGTTCGCCGACGTGGTGCGCTTGCTGGCGGAGCAGGGCGTTGATGCGTTCCTGGAGCTGGGTCCGGACGGGAGTCTGTGTGCGCTGGCCCAGTTGAGCGTCGAGGCCGAGGTCGCCGTCCCGGTGCTGCGCAAGGGGCGGGGTGAGGAGCGGGCGCTCGTCGACGGGCTGGCACGGCTGTACTGCGCGGGCGTGGCGGTCGACTGGGCACGCCTCTACGACGGCACGGGCGCGCGTGGCGTCGACCTGCCGACGTACGCCTTCCAGCACGAGCGCTACTGGCCGAGGCCCGCGCTGCCCGTAGGCGATGTCGCCGGCGCCGGGCTCCGGCCCGCCGAGCACCCGCTGCTGGGCGCTGCCGTCTTCCTGGCCGGCTCGGACGGGACGGTGCTCACGGGCCGCCTGTCCTGCGCATCCCAGCCCTGGCTGGCGGAACACGCGGTGGACGGCCAGGTGGTCTTCCCGGCGACGGGCCTGCTGGAACTCGCCCTCCGGGCCGCCGACCAGGTCGGCTGTGGCCGGGTCCAGGAGCTGACGCACACCGAGCCTCTCGTGCTCGCCATGGACGGCGCCGTTGCCGTCCAGGTGTGGGTGGGCGCACCGGACGAGAACGGAGGCCGGCCGGTCACCCTGCACTCACGGCGTGAGCAGGACTCCGATGCCGAGTGGACCGAGCACGCAGCAGGTGTGCTGGTCACCGGTGCGCCCGTCGTCGTGGCGGACGCCGACGGCGCCGAGGCCGAGTTCGTACTGTCCGGCGAGGTGGCGCGGGAGGCGGATCGCTTCGGTCTGCATCCGGCGTTGCTGGCCGAGGTGGTGCGGGAGGCGGCGGGCGAGCGGGAGCTCGTGCCGGTGTCCTGGCGCGGGGTTTCGCTGCACGCGGCGGGCGCGTCGGTCGTGCGGGCGCGGATCGGCCGTACGGCTGAGGACTGCGTTTCGCTGGTGCTGGTGGACGCCGAGGGCGCACCGGTGCTGTCCGTGGCGGAGCTCCGTCTCGGAGCTCTCGCGATGCCCGTGGAGACGGTGCCGGGGCGCGACGGGCTGCTGCACCTGGAGTGGACCCCGGCGGACCTCTCGGAAGCCTCTGCTGCCGACGACGCGGCGCTCACCGTCTTCTCCGTCGAGGGCGGTGTCTCGCCCGAAGCGGTCCACGCGGCGTGTGCCCGGGCCCTCGCCGCGGTGCAGGAGTTGCTGGCGGGGCCTGAGGGTTCGCGTCTGGCGTTCGTGACGCGGGGTGCGGTGTCGGGGGCCGACCTGGCGGGCGCCGCGGTGTGGGGCCTGGTGCGGGCCGCGGAGTCGGAGAACCCGGGCCGCTTCCTCCTCGTGGACGTCGACGACGATTCCGAGCCGTCCCTCGCGCAGGTGCTTGCGGCGGGGGAGTCGCAGGTTCTCCTCCGGGGCGGTGTGGCCCATGTGGGCCGCCTCGCGCGACTGGGCCGGGATGCCGGTGTGGTGGGGTCGCCGTGGGGGGACGGGACTGTGCTGGTGACGGGTGGTACGGGTGGTTTGGGTCGTGAGGTGGCCCGGCATCTGGTGGCTGTGCACGGGGTGCGGAGTTTGCTGTTGGTGTCGCGTCGGGGGCCGGATGCTCCGGGTGCGGTGGAGTTGCGGGATGAGCTGGTTGCTTCCGGTGCGGATGTGTCGGTGGTGGCGTGTGATGTGGCGGACCGGGATGCGCTGGCGGAGGTGTTGGCCGGGGTGGGGTTGTCGGCGGTGGTTCACGCCGCCGGTGTGCTGGATGACGGTGTGGTGACGTCGCTGACGGCCGAGCGGTTGTCGGGGGTGTTGCGTCCGAAGGTGGATGCGGCCTGGCATCTGCACGAGCTGACGCAGGGCCTCGACCTGTCGGCGTTCGTGTTGTTCTCGTCGGTCTCGGGTGTGATGGGTTCGGCGGGTCAGGGCAATTACGCGGCGGCGAATGTCTTCCTGGACGCCTTGGCGGCGTATCGTCGTGGTCTGGGTCTGGCGGGGCAGTCGCTGGCGTGGGGTGCGTGGGCGCCGTCGGGTGGTATGACGGCGACGTTGTCCGAGGCGGACCGGCAGCGGATCGCAGCCTCGGGTGTCCCCCCGCTGTCCGTGGAGCAGGGGCTGGCGCTCCTGGACGCGGCGATGGCCACCGACCTGCCCTACCTCGTCCCCCTCGGCCGACTCGCGACCGGAACCGGGGCACGGCTGCGCGGCGAAGTACCCACCATGTTCCGGGGTCTGGTCCGCGGCGGGCGCCGGATGGCCGCCACCACCGCGGGCGGAGCCGCGACCGCCGTCGCGCTCGCCGCCCGGCTGTGGGAGCTGCGCGAGGCCGACCGCACCCGTACCGTCGTCGAGATGGTGCGCGCGGAAGCGGCAGCCGTCCTCGGGCACGCCTCCGCGCAGACCATCGGCGCGGACCGGGACTTCCACGACCTGGGACTCGACTCCCTCACCGCCCTGGAGCTCCGAAACCGCCTCACCGAGGCCACCGGCCTGCGGCTGCCCGCCACCCTCGTCTTCGACTACCCCACCCCCACCGGGCTCGCCGCCCACCTCCTCGCCGAACTCCTCGACGAGAACGGCGACGTACGCCTGCCGGCCGCCGTGGCCACCGGAGCGGCCGACGACCCGATCGCGATCGTCGGCATGGCCTGCCGCCTGCCCGGCGGCATCGACTCGCCCGAAGACCTGTGGGACCTCGTCCTCGAAGGCCGGGAAGGAATCGCCGACTTCCCCACCGACCGCGGCTGGGACCTGGACACGCTCCTCGGCGCCGGCAGCGGCCCGGACGGCCGGGGCCGCAGTGCCACCGCCAAGGGCGGATTCCTCCACGGGGTCGCCGAGTTCGACGCCGGATTCTTCGGGATCTCGCCGCGCGAGGCCCTCGCCATGGACCCCCAGCAGCGGCTCCTGCTGGAAACCTCCTGGGAGGCCGTCGAGCGCGCCGCCATCGACCCGGGCACCCTGCGCGGCAGCGCGACCGGCGTGTTCGTCGGCACCGGCGGCCAGGACTACCTCACCCTCGTGATGAACTCCCCCGAGGACATCGAGGGCCACGCCGGCACCGGCCTCGCGGCCAGCGTCGTCTCCGGCCGCGTCTCCTACACCCTCGGCCTCGAGGGCCCGGCCGTCACCGTGGACACCGCCTGCTCCTCCTCCCTCGTGGCCATCCACCTGGCCGCCCAGTCCCTGCGCACCGGCGAGTCCTCCCTCGCCCTCGCCGGCGGCGTCACCGTGATGTCCTCCTCCCTGGGATTCCCCGGCTTCACCCGGCAGGGCGGCCTCGCCACCGACGGGCGCTGCAAGGCGTACGCGGACGCCGCCGACGGCACCGGCTGGTCCGAGGGCGTGGGCGTCCTCGTCCTGGAACGGCTCTCGGACGCCCGCCGCAACGGGCACCGGGTGCTGGCTCTCGTACGCGGCTCCGCCGTCAACCAGGACGGCGCCTCGAACGGCCTCACCGCCCCCAACGGGCCGGCCCAGCAGCGGGTCATCCGTCAGGCCCTCGCCAACGCGGGCCTGACGGCCGCAGACGTCGACGTGGTCGAAGGGCACGGCACCGGTACGACCCTCGGCGACCCCATCGAGGCGCAGGCGCTGCTGGCCACCTACGGCCGGGAGCGCGGCGAGGGCGGCCGGCCGCTCCTCCTCGGCTCGCTCAAGTCGAACATCGGGCACACCCAGGCCGCCGCCGGTGTGGCCGGAGTGATCAAGATGGTCATGGCCATGCGGCACGAGACCGCCCCTCGGACCCTGCACGTGGACGCACCCTCCACCCACGTCGACTGGTCCGCCGGAGACGTGCGGCTGCTCACGGAGGCCACGCCGTGGCCATCCGTCGGCAGGCCGCGCCGGGCCGCCGTATCGGCGTTCGGCATCAGCGGCACCAACGCCCACACGATCATCGAGCAGGCGCCGCCGACAGACGCGCCGGACGCGGACGCCTCCGCGCTGCCCGCGGTCGCGCCCTGGGTGGTGTCCGGCACGTCCGAGACCGCCCTCGACGCGCAGATCGACCGGCTGACCGCCCACGCCGGCGCCCTGCCCGCCCTGGACGTCGCGTACTCGCTGGCGGCGGGGCGCCGCGTGTTCGAGCACCGGGCCGTCCTCGTGGACGGAGCCGAGATCGCCCGCGCAGCAGCCGTGGACGGTCGTCTTACGGCCGTGCTCTTCTCGGGACAGGGCTCCCAGCGGCTCGGCATGGGCCGCGAGCTGTACGGCCGCTTCCCGGTGTTCGCCGAGGCCTTCGACGCCGTGTGCGCGGCCCTCGACGAGCACCTCGACCGTCCCGTCCGCACGGTCGTGTGGGGTGAGGACGAGGACGCGCTGAACGGCACCGCGTACGCGCAGGCGGGCTTGTTCGCCACCGAGGTGGCGCTGTACCGGCTGGTCGAATCGCTGGGTGTGGAACCCGAGTTCGTCGCGGGGCACTCGGTCGGCGAGATCGCCGCCGCGCACGTCGCCGGGGTCTTCGGCCTCGCCGACGCCTGCGCGCTCGTCGCGGCGCGCGGCCGGCTGATGCAGGCCCTCCCCGACGGCGGAGCCATGATGGCCGTGCAGGCCACGGAGGAGGAGCTGCGGGCGCTGCTCGACGCGGACACGCTGCCGGACACGGTGTCGATCGCGGCCGTCAACGGGCCGTCCTCGGTGGTCGTCTCCGGCGCCGCCGACGCGGTCGCGCGGATCGGGGCGCACTTCGAGGCCGCGGGCCGCAAGGTCACCCGGCTGCGGGTGTCGCACGCCTTCCACTCCCCGCTGATGGACCCGATGCTGGACGGGTTCCGGGCGGTGGCGGCCCGGATCGCCTACGCCGAGCCGCAGCCGGCACTCGTGTCGAACCTGACGGGTGCGGTGGCCGGCCCGGGCCTCGTCACCACCCCCGACTACTGGGTGCGGCACGTCCGCGAGACCGTCCGCTTCGCCGACGGGATCGGCGCGCTGCGCGAGGCCGGAGTCTCCGCGTTCCTGGAACTCGGCCCCGACGGCATCCTCACCGCAGCCACCCGGACCGCCCTCGGAGTCCAGGACGACGTCTGCGTCGCCGTGCCCGCGCTGCGGGCCGGCCGGCCGGAGGAGCGGGTGCTGGTCGAGGCGCTCGCCCGGCTGCACGTCAACGGCGTACGCGTCGACTGGACGCGGCTCTTCGACGGCACCGCCGCCCGGACCGTCGACCTGCCCACCTACGCCTTCCAGCGCACCCGCCACTGGCCGCAGACCGGCACCGCCGTCCCCACCGCCGACACCACCCGCGCCGATTCCGCCGACGCGGAGTTCTGGACCGCCGTCGAGAGCGGGGACCTGGCCGCCCTGGCCACCGACCTCCGCGTGGACGGCGACGCGCTCGGCGCCGTGCTGCCCGCCCTGTCGGACTGGCGCAGGCACCGCCGCGACCAGGCGCTGCTCGACGCCCTGCGGTTCCACGAGACGTGGCAGCCGCTGGGCGCCGTGGCGGACGGCACGCCCGCCGGGACCTGGCTCGTGGTCGCGCCCGCCGAGGGCGCGGACGACGGCTGGACCGCCGCCGTACGGGAAGCGGCCGGCCCCGACGCCCTGCACCTCACCGTGGAAGCGGGAACGGACCGGGCCTCGCTGGCCGCCACGCTGCGACGACTCACTCACCCCGCGGCGGGATTCGCGGGCGTGCTCGCGCTGCCCGCCCCGGCTCCGGCCGAGGCCGCCGCGGCGACGGCCGTGCTCTTCCAGGCCCTGGCCGACGCCGGGATCACCGCACCCCTGTGGTGCGCGACCCGCGGTGCGGTCGCCGTCGCCCGGACCGAGGACCTGCCGTCCCCGGCCCAGGCCGGCATCTGGGGACTCGGCCGGGTCGCCGCCCTGGAACACCCGCAGCGCTGGGGCGGGCTCATCGACCTGCCCGAAACGCTCGGCGCGCGGGCCGCCCGGCGGCTCAGCGCCGTCCTGGCCGGCCTGGACGGCGAGGACCAGATCGCGGTGCGCGACTCCGCCGTGTACGCACGACGGCTGGTGCCCGCGCCCGCCGGGTCGCCGGACGCGGGCTGGCAGCCCGCCGCCGCACACGCCGACGGCACCGTGCTGGTCACCGGCGGCACCGGCGGCCGGGGCAGCCGTACCGCCCGCTGGCTCGCTGCCGCGGGCGTACGCCACCTGCTGCTCGCCGGCCGGCGCGGCCCCGCCGCTCCCGGCAGCGCCGAACTCGTCGCCGAACTGCGCGCCCTGGGCGCCGAAGCCACCGTCGTGGCCTGTGACACCGCCGACCGGGACGCCCTGGCCGCCGTACTCGCGGCCGTCCCCGCCGAGCACCCGCTCACGGCCGTGGTCCACGCGGCCGGCATCGTCGACGACGGGGTGCTGGACGACCTGACCCCGCAGCGGCTGACCGCCGTACACCGGGCCAAGGCGCTGACGGCACTCCACCTGGACGAGCTGACGCAGGGCCTCGACCTGTCCGCGTTCGTGCTCTTCTCGTCCGTGGCCGGTGCCGTCGGCACCCCCGGCCGGGCGGCCGCCGCCGCCGCGAACGCCGTCCTCGACGCGCTCGCCCAGCAGCGCCACGCGCGCGGCCTGCCCGCCACCTCCCTGGCCTGGGGCGCCTGGATGGACGGCGAACCGGCCGCCGGTGAACCCGTGGAGCCCGGCACGGCCGACCGCGGCCCGGCCTCCGCCGAGGCCGGCGCGCCGGGTGCCCGCCGGGCGGCGGTTCCCGCCGTGCACCCCGAGCTGGCGCTCGCCGCCCTGCGGCAGGCCGTCACCCGGCCGGCCCCGACCCTGATCGTGCTCGACCTGCGCCAGCCGCAGATCCTCGACACCCTCGTGGGACTGCGCGGCAACCCGCTGCTGGCCGGACTCCCGGCCGCCCGGCAGGCCCTCGCCGCCGCCGAGACGGCCCGCGAGGACATCAGCTCGCAGGCACACGAACTCACCCTGCGCCTGCGGGCCCTGCCCTCCGCCGACCGCCCGACCCTCGTCACCGACCTGGTCCGCACCCACGTGGCGGCGGTCCTCGGCCACACCGGCAAGGCGGCTGTCGCCGCCGACCGCAAGTTCCGCGACCTCGGGTTCGACTCGCTCACCGCCGTCGACCTCTCCGCCCGCCTCGGCCTCGCCACCGGCGTCAAGCTGTCCGCCACGGCCGTCTACGACTACCCGACCGCCACCGCCCTCGCCCGGCACCTCCTCGGCGAACTGCTCGACGAGCAGC
This sequence comes from Streptomyces sp. NPDC031121, assembly GCF_055570615.1. Classification (NCBI taxonomy): domain Bacteria; kingdom Bacillati; phylum Actinomycetota; class Actinomycetes; order Kitasatosporales; family Streptomycetaceae; genus Streptomyces; species Streptomyces sp. NPDC031121. The sequence goes on along the minus strand of NZ_JBVIGV010000002.1, from coordinate 447,459 downwards.
AGCCGGACGGCACGGACGCCGCCGCACCCCGCACCGCCGCCGACGACGACCCGATCGCCATCATCGGCATGGCCTGCCGCCTGCCCGGCGGGGTCCGCACCCCCGAGGACCTGTGGCAGCTGGTCGCCACCGGCGGAGACGGCATCGAACCCTTCCCCACCGACCGCGGCTGGGACCTGGCGACCCTCCGCTCCGGCGACCGCGACGGACGGGGCCGCAGCGCCACCCTGGAAGCCGGATTCGTCCCCGGCGTAGCCGACTTCGACGCCGGCTTCTTCGGGATCTCGCCCCGTGAGGCGATGGCGATGGACCCCCAGCAGCGCCTGCTGCTGGAAACCTCCTGGGAGGCCGTCGAGCGGGCCGGTATCGCACCCGACTCCCTGCACGGCAGCCGCACCGGCGTGTTCGTCGGCACCAGCGGCCTCGACTACGCGACGCTGATGATGAACTCCCGCGAGGACATCGGCGCCCACGCCGGCACCGGCCTCGCCTCCAGCGTGCTGTCCGGGCGCGTCTCCTACGTCCTCGGCCTCGAAGGCCCCGCCGTCACCGTCGACACCGCCTGCTCCTCCTCCCTGGTGGCCCTGCACTCGGCCGGACAGGCGCTGAGGGCCGGCGAATGCTCGCTGGCCCTCGCCGGCGGCGTCACCGTCATGGCGACGCCCGTCGGCTTCACGGGCATGACCGTCCAGGGCGGCATCGCCGCCGACGGCCGCTGCAAGGCGTACTCGGACGCCGCCGACGGCACCAACTGGTCCGAGGGCGTCGGCATGCTCGTCCTGGAACGCCTCTCCGACGCCCGGGCCAACGGGCACGAGGTCCTGGCGCTCGTACGCGGCTCCGCCGTCAACCAGGACGGCGCCTCCAACGGCATCACCGCCCCCAACGGCCCCTCCCAGCAGCGCGTCATCCGCCAGGCCCTCGCCGCGGCCGGACTGACCCCGGCCGACGTGGACGCCGTCGAGGGCCACGGCACCGGCACCGCCCTCGGCGACCCCATCGAGGCGCAGGCACTCCTGGCCACCTACGGCCAGGGCCGCGACCCCGAGCGGCCGCTGCTGCTCGGCTCGCTGAAGTCCAACATCGGGCACACCCAGGCCGCCGCCGGCGTGGCCGGCGTGATCAAGACCGTCCTCGCGCTGCGGCACGGCCTCCTGCCCAAGTCCCTCCACATCGACGAGCCCTCGACCCACGTCGACTGGACCGCCGGCGCCATCGACCTGCTCACCGAGGCCCGTCCGTGGCCCCGGACGGACCACCCCCGGCGGGCCGGCGTGTCCTCCTTCGGCATCAGCGGCACCAACGCCCACACGATCATCGAGCAGGCCCCGTCCGGCGCGACCCCGCCCGCCGGGACCCCGGCGGACGCACCGCCCGCGGCACCGCTCGTGCGGCCCTCCGCCGTGCCGTGGCCGGTGTCCGGCGCGACCCCCGCGGCCCTGGACGAGCAGCTCACCCGCCTCACGGCACACGCCGAAGGCCGTGACCCGCTCGACATCGGCCACTCCCTCGCCACCACCCGCAGCACCTTCGCGCACCGCGCCGTCCTCGTCGACGGCACGGAGGCCGCCCGGGGCGAGGCCGCCGCCCGCACCACCGCCTTCCTCTTCTCCGGGCAGGGCGCGCAGCGCCTCGGCATGGGCCGCGAACTGTACGGCCGGTTCCCGGTGTTCGCCGACGCCTTCGACGCCGTGTGCGCGGAACTCGACCCCCGCCTGGAACGGCCGCTGCGCGAGGTCGTCTGGGGAGGCGACGCCGACACGGCCGACCGGACGGAATACGCCCAGGCCGGGCTGTTCGCCGTGGAGGTCGCCCTGTTCCGGCTCCTCACCTCGCTCGGCGTACGCCCCGACTTCGTCGCCGGCCACTCCGTCGGCGAGATCGCCGCGGCCCACGTGGCCGGGGTGCTCACCCTCGCCGACGCGTGCACCCTGGTCGCCGCCCGCGGCCGGCTGATGCAGGCCCTGCCCGAAGGCGGCGCGATGGCCGCCCTCCAGGCCACCGAGGACGAAGTCCGCCCGCTGCTCACCGCGCGGGTGGCCGTCGCCGCCGTCAACGCGCCGTCCTCGGTCGTCGTCTCCGGCGCCGCGGACGCGGTGGAGGCCGTACGGGACCACATCGCGCGCATGGGCCGCAGGACCAAGCGGCTGCGGGTCTCCCACGCCTTCCACTCCCCGCTGATGGACCCGATGCTGGACGAGTTCCGGGCCGTCGTCACCGGCCTGGCCTTCGCCGAGCCGGCCGTCCCGCTCGTCTCCACCCTCACCGGCGCCCAGGCCGGAGCCGAACAGCTCCGCGACCCCGCCTACTGGGTCCGGCACGTGCGCGAAACGGTCCGCTTCGCCGACGCCGTGCGCGCCCTGCGCGACGCCGGAGCCTCCGCCTTCCTGGAGGTCGGACCCGACGGCACCCTCGCCGCCCTGGCCCCCCAGAGCCTCGGCGAGGACACCGGCCACTGCGTCTGCGTGTCCAGCCTGCGCGCGGACCAGCCCGAGGAGAGCGCCCTGGTCACCGCCCTGGCCCGGCTGTACGTCACCGGCGTGGCAGTCGACTGGCCGCGGATCTTCGACGGCACCGGCGCCCACACCACCGCCCTGCCCACGTACGCCTTCCGGCACGACCGGTACTGGCCGCGCCCCGCACCCCTGTCCGGGGACGTCACCTCGGCGGGCCTCGTCCCCGCCGCACACCCGCTGCTCGGCGCCGCCGTCCCGCTCGCCGGATCCGACGGCGTGCTCTTCACCAGCAGGCTCTCCCTCCGCGTCCACCCCTGGCTGCTCGACCACCGCACCGGCGGCGCCGCCCACTTCCCGGCCACCGCCTTCCTCGAGCTCGCCGTCCAGGCGGGCGACCAGGTCGGCTGCGGACACCTCAAGGAGTTCACCGTCACCGCACCGCTGCCGCTCGACGGCGGCGCCGAACCGGTCGTCCAGGTCTGGGTCGGCGCACCCGACGAGGACAGCGGGGACCGTTCCGTCGCCTGCTACGCGCGCCCCGGCGACGCGGCCCCCGAAGAACCCTGGACCCGGCACGCCACCGGCACCCTGACCGCCCAGCCCTTCACCCCGCCGCAGGCCCCGATGGTCTGGCCGCCCGCCGGCGCCGCGGCCGTCGACCTCGACGGCTTCTACGGCGACGGCACACCCGGACCCGTCTTCCAGGGCCTGCACGCCGCATGGCTGCACGGCGAGGAGGTGTTCGCCGAGGTGCGGCTGGCCGGTGAGACCGCCGACGACGCCCGCTGGTTCGGCCTGCACCCCGCCCTGTCCGCGGCGGCCCTGCACGGCGCCGCCCTGCTCGGCCTCGGCGACGAGGACCGGCTGCCGCAGCCCCGGGCCTGGCAGGGACTCACCCTGCACGCGGGCGGCGCCTCCGTGCTGCGCGTCCGCCTGACCCGCTCCGGCGAGGACACGGTCGCCATCGGCGCCTACGACGCCGAGGGCGCCCCCGTCCTGTCCGCCGCCTCGGTCACCCTGTCCGCCGCCGCCGAAGCCGGCACCGGCACCGCCCGCGCCACCGACCGCGAGCCGCTGTTCCACATCGAGTGGATCCCGGCCGACACGGACGGCACGTCCACCGCGGCACCCGACGCCCGCGCCCTCGGCGCGGACGACCCGTACGGCCTCGGCTCCCGCACCGCCACCCTCGCCGAACTCGCCGCGCCCGGCACGCACGTCCCGGACCTGGTCGTCGTACGCCTGCCCGAGTGCACCGGCGGCGACGTGCCCGCGGCCGTACACGCCCTGACCGGACAGGTCCTGGCCCTGGTGCGGGAGTGGCTGGACGGGGAGCGGTTCGCCGCCTCCCGGCTCGTCTTCGTCACCCGCCGGGCGGTCCGCGCCACCGGCGGGGACACCGTCACCGACCTCACGGGAGGCGCCGCCTGGGGCCTGGTGCGCTCGGCGAACTCCGAGCACCCCGACCGGTTCGTCCTCCTCGACACCGAACGGGACACCGACGTCACCGCCGCCCTCCGCCTGCTCGCCGGCCCGCTCGCCGCAGGCGAGGCCCAGTTCGCCGTACGCGACGGGGTGCTGCGCGTCGGCAGGCTCGCCCGGCTGGCCACCGCCCCGAGCCTGCTGCCGCCCGCCGGACAGGCATGGCGGCTGGCCCTGGCCGACGGCGGCGCGGCCGGCGACCTGCGGCTGGAGCCCTGCCCCGACGCGGCACGGCAGCTCGCCGACGACGAGGTACGCGTCGCCGTCGCGGCCGCCGGACTCACCGGCGAAGCCGCCGACGGCCCCGCCGCCCGGATCGCCGGCACCGTCATCGCCACCGGCCCCGGCGTGCGCGGTCTGCGGGCCGGCGACCGGGTGACGAGCCTGCGGGCGGTGCCCGCCGGACCCGTCGCCGTCCTGGAGGAGAGCGGGCTCGCCCCCGTCCCCCACGGCCGGACCTGGGAACAGGCCGCCGCCACCCCCGCCGGCCACGTCGTCTCGTACGACATCCGGCACGCCCGGGCGGCCCTGCGCGCCCGCACCCCGGAGGGCGGGCCCCTGGACGGCACGGTGCTCACCATGCCGCCCGTGTGGGACCCCGAGGGGACCGTCCTGGTCACCGGTGGCACCGGCGCGCTCGGCCGGCACCTCGCCCGCAGGCTGGCCGCCCGCGGCGTCCGGCACCTGCTCCTCACCAGCCGGCGCGGCCCCGCCGCACCCGGCGCCGCCGACCTGGCCGCCGAACTGGAGAGCCTCGGCGCAGACGTCACCGTCGCCGCCTGCGACACCGCCGACCGGGAGGCAACCGCCGCCCTGATCGCGGCCGTCCCGGCCGCCCACCCGCTCACCGCCGTGATCCACACGGCCGGTGTCCTGGACGACGGCGTCGTCACCTCGCTGACGCCCGCACGGCTGTCGGACGTCCTGCGCCCCAAGGTCGACGCGGCCTGGCACCTGCACGAACTGACCCGGGGGCTCGACCTGGCCGCCTTCGTGACGTTCTCGTCCATCGCCGGCGTCATGGGCAGCCCCGGCCAGGGCAACTACGCGGCCGCGAACTCCTTCCTCGACACCCTCGCCGACCACCGTGCCGCGCTCGGACTGCCCGGCACCTCGCTGGCCTGGGGCCCGTGGGTCCAGGACGACGGCATGACCAGCGAGCTCAGCGACACCGACATGCGGCGCATGCAGTCCGGCGGCATGCCCCCGCTCTCCATCGACCAGGGCCTCGCCCTGTTCGAGGCCGCCCTCGGCTCCGCCGAACCGCTCGTCATCCCGATCGGGCTGACCGGCGCCGGCATGCGCCCGCAGGGCGAGGTCCCCCCGCTGTTCCGCGGCCTGGTGCGCACCGCCCGGCGCACCGCAGCCAACAGCGCGGGCGGCAAGGACGCCGCCGCCGACCTCGCCCGCCGGCTCCTCGCGCTCGGCGAGAGGGACCGCCTCCGGTACCTCACCGATCTGGTGCGGACCGAAGCCGCGACCGTGCTCGGCCACGCATCCGCCGACGCCGTCGAGGCCGACCGGGACTTCTACGAGCTGGGCTTCGACTCGCTGACCGCCGTCGAACTGCGCAACAAGCTCGCCGCCTGCACGGGCATGCGGCTGTCCGCGACGGTCGTCTTCGACAACAAGACGCCCGCGGACCTGGCCGGCTGGCTGCGCGGCGAACTCGCCCAGCAGGCCAGGGCCGAGGACGGCACGGGTACCGGCGCCACCCTGGCCCTGCCCTCGGGCGAGGCGGACCCCGGATCCCTGGAGAACCTGTTCACCAGCGCCCTCGCCGACGGTAAGGAGGCCGAGGCCCAGCGCATGCTCGTCGCCGTCGCCGCGCTCCGCCCCAGCTTCGAGGCATCGGCCGAACTGGAGGACCTGCCCTACGCGTCCACCCTCGCCGAGGGCCCGGCCGCCCCCAAGCTGATCTGCATCAGCGCGCCCACCGCCAACGCCGGCGTCCACCAGTACGCCCGACTGGCCGCTCACTTCCGCGGCAAGCGGGAGGTGGCGGCGCTGCCCCTGGTCGGATTCGAGACCGGGGAACGACTGCCCGCCACCCCGGAGGTCGCCACCCGGGTGATCGCCGAGAGCGCCCTGCGGGCGGCCGAAGGCAAGCCGTTCGCCCTCGTCGGCCACTCCTCCGGCGGCTCCTTCGCCTACGCGGCGGCCGGACTGCTGGAACACACCTGGGGCATCAGGCCCGCCGCCGTGGTGCTGCTGGACACGTACAGCTTCCAGCACAAGGACGACGAAGGCATCGACTACCAGGGCATGATGCGGCTCAACTTCGGCGCCACCGGCCCGCAGGCCCGTGCGGACGAGGGCCCCGTCGTCCGGCTCAGCAGCGCCCGGCTGTCGGCCATGGGCCGCTGGATGGTCCTCCTCAGCCGGCTCCAGGTGCAGCACACCAGCGCCCCCGTGCTCCTGGTGAAGTGCGCCAAGCAGCTGTTCGGAGCCGATGACCGGCCGATCGAACAGCAGCCTTCGGCCGAGCGCGCCCCTCTCGTCGCGGGAGCGCACGAGCGGCCCGTGGACGCCGACCACCTGTCGGTGATCCGCGAGGACTCGGCGCAGACCGCACAGATCATGGAGGAGTGGCTCACCGCGCACGCGCGCACCGACCGCGGCTGACACGGGCCGACCTCCCCGGACCGGCGCACCGGACACCCCTACCCAGGGGTCCGGTGCGCCGCCGTGTCCCGCCGCCGCGGCACGCCTCTAGGGAAAACCGCAGTCGGTGCTGGTGAGACTGGGCGGGAAACCCCGGCATCTCACCTCGAGAGGTTGACACCCTGATGTCGAACGAGCAGAAGCTTCGCGACTATCTGAAGCGGGCCATCGCGGACCTTGACGAGACGCGCGAGCAGCTGCGAGAGGTGCAGGAGAAGAGCCGGGAGCCCATCGCCATCGTCGGCATGGCCTGCCGCTACCCCGGCGGCGCCGACACACCCGAGCAGCTCTGGGAGCTGGTACGCGGCGGAGTCGACGCCGTCTCCGCCTTCCCCGCCGACCGCGGCTGGAACCTCGAAGACCTCTGCGGAGGCGCCGAAGCCGAGGGCGGGGACGGCGCCGCGTACCCGCGCGAGAGCGGCTTCCTGCACGGCGCGGGCGATTTCGACGCCGACTTCTTCGGCATCTCCCCGCGCGAGGCCCTCGCCATGGACCCGCAGCAGCGGCTGATGCTCGAGACGGCCTGGGAGGCCGTCGAACGTGCCGGCATCTCGCCCCACGCCCTGCGCGGCACCCACACCGGCGTGTTCATCGGCGCCGGACACGGCGGCTACGACACCGCGGCCACCGCCGGTTCCGGCCGGATCCGCGAAGAGGTCGCCGGCCACGTACTCACCGGCAACACCGTCAGCGTCGCCTCCGGGCGCATCTCCTACGTCCTGGGCCTGGAAGGCCCGGCCGTCACCGTCGACACGGCCTGCTCCTCGTCCCTGGTCGCCCTGCACCTGGCCGTGCAGTCGCTGCGGCGCGGCGAGTGCACCCTCGCCCTGGCCGGCGGTGTCACCGTCATGTCCACCCCGCAGATGTTCGTGGAGTTCGGCCGCCAGCGCGGCCTGGCCGCCGACGGCCGCTGCAAGCCGTTCTCGGCCGCCGCCGACGGCACCGCGTGGAGCGAGGGCGCCGGCGTCATCCTGGTCGAGCGGCTGTCCGACGCGCTGCGGGCCGGGCACCCGGTACTGGCCGTCGTACGCGGCTCCGCCGTCAACCAGGACGGCGCCAGCAACGGCCTGACCGCACCGAACGGGCCTTCACAGCAGCGCGTCATCCGGCGGGCGCTGGCCGACGCCGGACTCGCCGCCACCGACGTGGACACGGTCGAGGCGCACGGCACCGGAACCCGGCTCGGCGACCCCATCGAGGCCACCGCCCTGCTCGCCACGTACGGCCAGGGGCGCCCGGCGGACCGGCCGCTGCTCCTCGGCTCGATGAAGTCCAACATCGGCCACACCCAGGCCGCGGCGGGTGTCGCCGGCGTCATCAAGACCGTGCTCGCCATGCGGCACGGCATCCTCCCCGCGACCCTGCACCTGGACGAGCCGTCCCCGCACGTGGACTGGACGGCAGGCAGCGTACGGCTGCTCACCGAGGAGGCCGCCTGGCCGGCGCACGAGGACCGGCCGCGACGGGCGGCCGTCTCCTCGTTCGGCGTCAGCGGCACCAACGCCCACGTGGTCCTCGAACAGCCGACGACTGCGCCGCCGGCCGCAACGGGCGGCGGGACCGACGCCTCCGGAGTGCTGCCGTGGGTGCTCTCGGCGAGGACCGCCGAGGCCCTGCGCGCGCAGGCGGCACGGCTTGCCGCACACGTACGTGACCACGCGGAGACGAACACAGCCGACATCGCCTTCTCACTCGCCACCACCCGCGCCGCGCTGGAACACCGGGCCGCCGTCGTGGGCGGGGACCGCGCCGACCTGCTGAGCGGCCTCGACGCACTCGCCGACGGCGAGGGCGCGACCGCACGCGCGGCCAAGGGGCCCCTGTCCGTGCTGTTCACGGGTCAGGGCTCGCAGCGGCTCGGCATGGGCCGGGAGCTGTATGCGCGTTTCCCGGTGTTCGCGCAAGCCTTCGACGCGGTGTGTGCGGAGCTGGACGTCCCGGTGCGGGACGTGGTCTGGGGTGAGGACGCGGAGGCGCTGAACCAGACGATGTTCGCGCAGGCGGCTCTGTTCGCCGTCGAGGTGGCGTTGTTCCGGCTGGTCAAGTCGTGGGGTGTGAAGGCTGATTTCGTGGCCGGTCACTCCATCGGTGAGGTGGCTGCGGCGCATGTGGCGGGGGTGTTCTCCCTCGCCGATGCGTGTGCGCTGGTGTCGGCGCGGGGCCGGCTGATGCAGGCGTTACCGGAGGGCGGTGCGATGCTCGCCGTCCAGGCGGCGGAGGACGAGGTCCTGCCGCTGCTGGGCGCGTCGGTGTCGATCGCGGCGGTCAACGGCCCCTCGGCCGTGGTCGTCTCGGGTGTCGAGGACGCGGTGGAGTCCGTCCGTGCGCATTTCGAGGGGCTGGGGCGCAAGACGACCCGTCTGCGGGTCTCGCACGCCTTCCACTCGCCGCTGATGGACCCCATGCTGGACGACTTCCGTGCGGTGGTGTCGGGGCTGTCCTTCGGCATACCCGCCATCCCGCTCGTCTCCAACCTCACCGGACAGCTCGCCTCCACCCGCGAACTGTGCACCCCGGACTACTGGGTGCGCCACGTCCGCGAAGCGGTCCGCTTCGGGGCCGGCATCCGTACCCTCGCCGACCTGGGCGTGACCGCCTACCTGGAACTCGGCCCGGACGGCGTGCTGTCCGCCCTGGCCGCCGACACCGCGGGCGGTGACGGCGCCGTCCTGGTACCCGCCCTGCGCAAGGGCACGGACGAGGAGACCTCGCTCGTCCGCGCGCTCGCCCGGCTCCACGTCCACGGCGCCGAGGTCGACTGGTCCGCGTTCTACGCCGACACCGACGCCCGTCCGGTCGAGCTGCCCACCTACGCCTTCCAGCACCAGCGCTACTGGCTCCCGAACAGCGGAACGGACCTGTTGCCCGGCGGCAGTTCCACGACCCCCGCCGACACGGTGGAGACCGCCTTCTGGGAGGCCGTCGAACGCGGTGACCTCGACGCCGCCTCTGCCGCACTCGGCATCGAGGGGGCTCCCGTCCAGGCGTCGCTCGACGACCTGCTCCCCGTCCTCGCAACCTGGCGCGCCCACCGTCGCACCCGCGCCGCCACCGACGCCTGGGCCTATCGGACCACCTGGACCGCCGCCCCCGACGGTTCCGCGACCGCGCTGCGCTCCGGCTCCGGCTGGCTGGCCGTCGTCCCCGACCACTCGGCGGACGACGAGGCACTCGCCGCGCTGCTCTCCGCCCTCACCGGTCTCGGCGCGCGCGTCGAGCGCCTCGTCGTGCCCGCCGCCGCAGGCGCCGACTCCCTGGCGGCGTCGGTCCGTACGGCCCTGGCCGACGCCACCGCCACCGGAGCGGTGTCCGGCGTCCTGTCGTTCCTCTCGTTCGACGAGCGCCCGCACCCCGCCCACCCGGCGGTCCCGCGGGGACTCCCCGCCACCGTCGACCTGCTGCGCGCACTGGAGGCGTCCGGATCGGGGGCGCGCCTGTGGTGCCTGACCCGCGGCGCCGTGTCCGTCGACGCGGCGCAGCCGCCCGCCGCCCCCGTCCAGGCCCAGACCTGGGGGCTGGGCCGGGTCGCGGCGCTGGAGTACCCGCAGCGCTGGGGCGGGCTGATCGACCTCCCCTCGGCCCTCGGCGGCCACGACCTCGCGGCCCGGGTCACCGGCGTGCTGGGCGCGGGCACGGCCGAGGACCAGATCGCCGTACGGCCCTCCGGCACGTACGTGCGGCGCCTCGCCCGCGTCGTGCCCGCCCACGACACGGAGCCGTGGACCGCCCCGCGCGGCACCGTCCTCGTCACCGGCGGTACGGGCGCCCTGGGCGGCCGTGTCGCCCGCTGGCTGGCCGGAGCCGGCGCCGAGCACCTGCTGCTGACCAGCCGGCGGGGCCCGGCGGCCGACGGCGCGGCCGAACTGGCCGCCGACCTGGAGGCATCGGGCGTCCGCGTCACCGTCGCGGCCTGCGACACCGCCGACCGCGACGCGCTCACCGACCTCCTCGCGGACCTCCCCGCCGAGCTCCCGCTGAGCGGTGTCGTGCACGCCGCCGGTGTCCTCGACGACGGCGTGCTGGACGCGCTGACCGGCGAGCGCTTCGAGACCGTACTGCGCGCCAAGGCGGAATCCGCCCGGCTGCTGGACGAACTCACCCGTGACCCGCAGGGCGGGTCGCAGCTGTCGATGTTCGTGCTGTTCTCCTCCGTCTCCGGCGTGCTCGGCAACGCCGGACAGGGCAACTACGCCGCCGCCAACGCCTACCTCGACGCCCTCGCCGAACAGCGCCGCGCCGCCGGGCTGCCCGCCACCTCCGTGGCCTGGGGCTCGTGGGCCGACGCCGGCATGGCCGCCGGCAGTGACGCCCTCGCCGACCGGATCCGCCGCAGCGGCATCGTCCCGATGGATCCCGAACTCGCCCTCGCCGCCCTCCAGCAGGCCCTGGCCCGCGGCGCCGCCTGCGTGACCGTCGCCGACATCGACTGGGACACCCTCGCCCCGGCCCTGACGGCCGCGCGGCCCAGCCCGCTCATCGGCGACCTGCCGGAGGTGCGCCGCGGGCCGGAACGGATCGCGGAGAAGGACGGCGGGAAGACCTCGCCGCTGCGTGAGCGCCTGCTCGGCCTGGCGACGCCCGCCGAACAGGAACGCGCCCTGACCGACCTGCTCCGCGAGGAGATCGCCCGCGTCCTCGGGCACGCCACCGCGGGCACCGTCGACGCCAACCGGGCGTTCCGCGAACTCGGCTTCGACTCCCTGACGGCCGTGGAGCTGCGCAACCGGCTCACCGCCGTCACGGGTGTGCCCCTGCCCGCCACGCTCCTCTTCGACCACCCGACCACGGCCGCCGTGGCCGCGCACCTGCGCGCCGAGCTGCTGGACGGGCACACCGCCGTCGCGGCCGACGCCGTCGCCGTACGGGCGGAGGCGGACGAACCCATCGCCATCGTGTCGATGGCCTGCCGCTTCCCCGGCGGCATCGGCTCACCGGAGGAGTTCTGGGAGCTGCTCGCCCGGGGCGGCGACGGCATCTCGGACCTGCCCACCGACCGGGGATGGGACACCGAAGGGCTCTACCACCCGGACCCGGAACACCAGGGCACCAGCTACGTCCGCGAAGGCGGCTTCCTCACCGGCCTGGCCGGCTTCGACGCCGACTTCTTCGGGATCTCGCCCCGCGAGGCCCTCGCCATGGACCCGCAGCAGCGGCTCCTGCTGGAGACCGCGTGGGAGACCGTCGAGCGGGCCGGCATCGCCCCCGACACCCTGCGCGGAACCGCGACCGGTGTGTTCGTCGGCTCCAACTTCCAGGACTACCAGCAGGTCCTCGGCACCGCCCCGGACGACGTCACCGGGCACCTGATGACCGGCAACGCGGCCAGCGTGGTCTCCGGCCGCGTGTCATACGCCTTCGGCTTCGAGGGCCCCGCCGTCACCGTCGACACCGCCTGCTCCTCCTCGCTGGTCTCCCTGCACCTGGCCGCGCAGGCACTGCGCCGGGGCGAATGCACCCTCGCCCTAGCCGGCGGCGTCACCGTCATGTCCACCCCGCAGGTGTTCGTCGAGTTCTCCCGGCAGCGCGGCCTCGCCCCCGACGGCCGCTGCAAGCCCTTCGCGGGAGCCGCCGACGGCACCGGCTGGGCCGAAGGCGCGGGCCTTCTGCTGGTGGAGCGCCTCTCCGACGCCCGCCGCAACGGCCACACCGTCCTCGCCGTGCTGCGCGGCTCCGCCGTCAACCAGGACGGCGCCTCCAACGGCCTGACCGCCCCCAACGGCCCCTCCCAGCAGCGCGTCATCCGCCAGGCCCTCGCCGACGCCGGACTCGGCGCCGACGAGGTCGACGCGGTCGAGGCACACGGCACCGGCACCCGCCTCGGCGACCCGATCGAGGCGCAGGCCCTGCTCGCCACATACGGGCAGGGGCGCCCGGCGGACCGGCCGCTGCTCCTCGGCTCCGTCAAGTCCAACATCGGCCACACCCAGGCCGCCGCCGGCGTCGCCGGTGTCATCAAGATGATCCTGGCCCTGCGCAACGGTCTGCTGCCGCAGTCCCTGCACATCGACGAACCGTCCCCGCAAGTGGACTGGTCGGCGGGCGCGGTCGAACTCCTCGCCGCCCCCGCCGCCTGGCCCGCCGTGGACCGCCCGCACCGGGCGGGCGTCTCCTCCTTCGGCATCAGCGGCACCAACGCCCACGTCATCCTCGAGGCGGCCGATCCGATGCCGCTCGCCGCCTCCACGGCGCCGGACGGGCAGGGCGCCGCCACGGCGGCCGACGCCGACGCCGCGACCGAAGCCGGGACCGCGCCCGCGGCCTCCGGTGAGGCCGGCCGGACGCAGCCGTCCCCCGCCCTGCCCTACGTACTGTCCGCCAAGTCCCCGCAGGCGCTGGCCGCGCAGGCCGCACGGCTGGCCGCGCACCTGCGGTGCGCGGGGGCCGCCGCCGAGCCGGCCGCTGTCGCGCACGCGCTGGCGACGACCCGCACCACCATGGAACACCGCGCCACCGTCGTCGCGGACGCCGACGCCGCCCTCCTCGCCGGCCTGGACGCCCTCGCCGAGGGCCGCGGCCAGGCATCGCCCGCCGTCCTCGAAGGCATCGCAGACAGCGACGGCGACACCGTCTTCGTCTTCCCCGGGCAGGGCTCCCAGTGGCCCGGCATGGCGCTCGAACTCCTCGACGCCGCACCGGTGTTCGCCGCCCGCATGGCGGAGTGCGCCGCAGCCCTCGACGCGTACACCGACTGGTCCCTCATGGACGTGCTGCGCGGAGCCGAAGGCGCACCCGGCCTCGACCGCGTCGACGTGGTGCAGCCCGTGCTGTTCGCCGTGATGGTGTCCCTCGCCGAGCTGTGGCAGGCGCACGGCGTCCGCCCGGCCGCGGTCGTCGGCCACTCACAGGGCGAGATCGCCGCCGCCTGCGTGGCCGGCGCCCTCACCCTGGACGACGCCGCCCGTGTCGTCGCCCTGCGCAGCCGGGCGCTGACCGCCCTGTCCGGGCAGGGCGGCATGGTCTCCGTGGCCCGGCCCGCCGACGAGGTCCGCGCGCTGCTGGCCCCCTGGGGCGAGCGGCTCTCCCTCGCCGCCGTCAACAGCCCGTCCTCCGTCGTGGTCTCCGGCGAGCCCGCCGCCCTGGACGCCCTCCTCGACGCCTGCGACCGGGACGGGATCCGCGCCAAGCGGATCCCCGTCGACTACGCCTCGCACTCCGCGCAGGTGGCCCGCATCGAGGCGGAGCTGGGCACCGTCCTCGCGCCCGTCGCACCCCGCGCGGCGCGCATCCCCCTCTACTCCACCGTCACGGGCGCCCCCGTCGACACGACTACGCTCGACGCCGCCTACTGGTACGCGAACCTGCGCGGAACCGTCGAGTTCGAGCAGGCCACCCGTGCCCTGCTCGACGCGGGCCACCGCGTGTTCATCGAGGTCAGCCCGCACCCCGTCGTCACCACCGGAGTCCAGGAGACCATCGAGGCCGCCGGCTCCGCCGCGGCCGCCACCGGCACCCTGCGCCGCGGCGAGGGCGGCCCCGCCCGGTTCATGCTCTCCCTCGCCGACGCCCGCAACCACGGCACCCGCATCGACTGGGACGCCTTCTTCGAGACCGTCGGGACCCCGCGCCCCGGTACCCCGGCACCCCTGCCCACGTACGCCTTCCAGCACCGCCGCTACTGGCCGCGCCCCGCCACCGGCGGCGCCGCGGACGTCGCCTCGGCCGGACTCGGCTCCTTCGACCACCCGCTCCTCGGAGCCGCGCTGCCGCTCGCCCTCGGCGACGAACTCGTCGCCACCGCCCGCTGGTCGCTGCGCAGCCACCCGTGGCTCGCCGACCACATGGTCGGCGGCGCCGTCATCGTGCCCGGCGCCGCACTCGTCGAGGTGGCCGTCAGGGCCGGTGACGAGCTCGGCTGCGGCCGGATCGAGGAGCTGACCCTGCACGCGCCCGTCCTGCTGCCCGAACACGGCGGCATCCGGGTGCAGATCGCGGTCGGCGCCGCCGACGCCTCCGGGCTGCGGACCGTCACCGTCCACACCCGCCCCGACGACGAGCCGGAAGCGGAGTGGACCCGCCACGCCGACGGCACGCTCGGCGCGCCCGGCGCGGAACCCGCCGGCGAGGTGTTCGCCGCCTGGCCCCCGCGCGGGGCCGAGCCCGCCCCGGAGATCGACGGCCACTACGCGTCGCTGCGCGCCGAGGGCTACGCGTACGGCCCGGTGTTCCAGGGCCTGCGGGCGGCCTGGCGGCTCGACGCGGACGTGTACGCGGAAGCCGCCCTGCCCGAGGCGGCCCTGGCAGACGCCGCCCGCTTCGGCATCCACCCCGCCCTGCTGGACGCCGCGCTGCACGCGGCCGGACTCGGCCCGCTCAGCAACGCCGAGGGCAGCACCGGCCTGCCCTTCTCCTGGACCGGGGTCACCCTCCACGCCACCGGGGCGACCGCCCTGCGGGTCCGCCTGAGCCCCGCCGGGCCGGGCGCGGTGTCGGTCCTGATGGCCGACCCGCTGGGCCGCCCGGTCGCCACCATCGACGCCCTGGCGGTACGGCCGATCGAGGCCGCCGCGCTCGGCGCTGCCGACGCTGACTCCCGTACGGTCCGCGAAGCCCTGTTCCACCTGGACTGGACCCCGCTGCAGGCGGCCTCCGCGCCCTCCACGGCGCAGACCGGCCCGGCCGGGATCGCCCGCTGGGCGCTCCTCGGCTCCGAGACCGGGCAGGCCGCCGCCCTCACCGAGGGCGGCGCGGCCCTGGCCCGCTGGGACAGCCTGGCCGACCTGGCGGCCGCGCTGCCCGCGACAGGCACCCCGGACGCGCTGCTGCTCACCGCCGAAGCCGGCGCGGGCCCCGCGGCCGATCCCGCCGCACGGGCCGCCGCCGTCCTGGAAACGGTGCTCGCCACCCTCCAGGACTGGCTGGCCGACGAACGGTTCGACACGACCCGGCTGGTCGTCGCCACCCGGGGCGCCGTCACCCCCGACCCCGGCGGTGACGTCACCGATCTGCCCGGCTCGGCCCTGTGGGGCCTGCTGCGTTCGGCCCAGTCCGAGAACCCCGGCCGGATCGTCCTCGCCGACCTCGACGACGACCCCGCCTCCTGGCGGGCCCTGCCCCAGGCGGTCGCCGCCACCGGCGAGCCGCAGCTGGCGCTGCGCCAGGGCGCCGCGTACGCACCCCGCCTGGCCCGCACCCACGCCTCGGGAGCACTCACCGCGCCCGAGGGCACGGCCGCCTGGCGGCTGGACATCCCCGAGAAGGGCAGCCTCGACCACCTGGCCCTGCTGCCCGCCCCGCAGGCGTCCGCGCCGCTGGCACCCGGGCAGGTCCGGATCGAGGTCCGGGCCGCCGGACTCAACTTCCGCGACGTCCTCAACGCCCTCGGCATGTACCCCGGAGGCGCCGAGTTCCTCGGCTCCGAGGCCGCCGGCGTCGTCGTCGAGACCGCCCCCGACGTCACCGGCCTGAACGTCGGCGACCGCGTCTTCGGCATGGTCGCGGGCGGCTTCGGCCCCCTCGCCGTCGCCGACGCCCGCGTCGTCACCCGGATGCCGGCCGGCTGGACCTTCGCCCAGGCCGCCGCCGCGCCCGTCGTGTTCCTCACCGCGTACTACGCGCTGCGCGACCTCGCAGGCCTCACCGAGGGCGAAACCGTCCTCGTCCACGCCGCGGCCGGCGGAGTCGGCATGGCCGCCACCCAGCTCGCCCGGCTGTGGGGCGCCGAGGTCTACGGCACCGCGAGCGAGCCCAAGCAGCGCCTGCTGCGGGCCGCGGCCGACGGCCTGCCCGCCGGCCGCCTCGCCTCCTCCCGCACCCTCGACTTCGAGGAGGCCTTCCGCGCGGCGAGCGGCGGCCGCGGAGTGGACGTGGTCCTCAACTCCCTCGCCGGCCAGTACGTCGACGCCTCACTGCGCCTCCTGGCGCCCGGCGGCCGACTCATCGAGATGGGGAAGACCGACATCCGCGACGCCGCCGACGTCGCCCGCGACCACGACGGCGCCTTCTACCGGGCCTTCGACCTGATCGAAGCCGGCCCCGAGCGGATCGGCGAGATGCTCACCGAACTCGTCACCCTCTTCGAACAGGGCGCCCTGCGCCCGCTCCCGGTCACCGCCTGGGACCTCACCCACGCCCCCGACGCCTTCCGGTACGTCTCCCAGGCCCGCCACACCGGCAAGGTGGTCCTCACCGTGCCCCGCCCGTGGAACCCCGACGGCACCGTCCTCATCACCGGCGGCACCGGCGAACTCGGCCGCGCGCTCGCCCGCCACCTCGTCACCGCACACGGCATGCGGCACCTGCTGCTCGCCGGCCGCCGCGGCCCCGACAGCCCCGGCGCCGCCGAACTCCGCTCCGAACTGGCCGAACTGGGCGCCGAGGTCACCCTCGCCGCCTGCGACACCGCCGACCGGGCGGCGCTCGCCGCGCTGCTCGCCTCCGTCGGCGCCGACCACCCGCTGACCGCCGTCGTCCACGCCGCCGGCGTGCTCGACGACGGCGTGGTCGCCTCCCTCACCCCCGAGCGGCTGGCGACCGTACTGCGCCCCAAGGCGGACGCGGCCTGGAACCTCCACGAACTGACCCGCCACCTGGACCTCGCCGACTTCGTGCTGTTCTCCTCGGCGGCGGGAACCTTCGGCAACGCCGGGCAGGGCAACTACGCGGCCGCCAACACCTTCCTGGACGGACTCGCCCGCCACCGCCAGACCGCCGGCCTGCCCGCCACCTCCCTCGCCTGGGGCCTGTGGGCCCAGGCCAGCGGGATGACCGGACACCTCGACGAGGGCGCCCGCAGCCGCGCCCGCTCCACCGGCGCGCTGCCGCTCGCCACCCGCGACGGGCTCACCCTGTTCGACGCGGCGCTCGCCGCCCGCCGGCCGCTTCTCGTACCCCTGCGCCTGGACGGCGCCGTCCTGCGCCGCCGCGCCCCCGAGTCCCTGCCGCCGATCCTGCGGACCCTGTTCCGGGGCACGGCCGCCCGGCGCGCCGCCGAGGCCGGACCGGGCACCGCCGTCCCCGGCGGAGGCCTGCGGCAGCGGCTGGCCGCACTGCCCTCCGCCGAACGGCAGACCGCACTGGTCGAGCTGGTCACCACGTACGCGGTCGCCGTGCTCGGCCACGCCGACCCCGGCCTGATCCACGCCGGGAAAGCCTTCCGCGACCTCGGCTTCGACTCGCTGACCGCCGTCGAGCTGCGCAACCGGCTGGGCACCGCCGCCGGGCTGCGGCTCCCCGCCACCCTCGTCTTCGACCACCCGACGCCCGTCGCGCTCGCAGAACACCTCGGCGGCCTGCTGGCGGACGCCGCACCCACGGCCGAAGCGGCCGCCGCACAGGTGACCGCCGCCCCGGACGAGGACCCGGTCGTCATCGTCGGCATGGCCTGCCGCTACCCGGGCGGCGTCCGCTCGCCCGAGGACCTGTGGACCCTGCTGGCCGACGGCACCGACGCCATCGGCGGCTTCCCCGCGGACCGGGGCTGGGACCTGGAGCACCTCTACGACTCCGTCCCCGAGCACCCGGACGCCTCCCGCACCCTCGAAGGCGGATTCCTGCACGACGCCGCCGAGTTCGACGCCGACTTCTTCGGCATCAGCCCCAACGAGGCCACCGCCATGGACCCGCAGCAGCGCCTGCTGCTGGAAACCGCGTGGGAGGCGGTGGAGCGGGCCGGCATCGACCCGAGGTCCCTGCGCGGCAGCCGCACCGGCGTCTTCGCCGGACTGTCCTCCAGCGACTACATGTCCCGCGGAGCCGACGTCCCCGAGGCGCTCGCCGGATACGTCAACACCGGCAACGCCGTCAGCGTCGTCTCCGGCCGCGTCTCCTACGCCCTCGGCCTGGAGGGACCGGCCGTCACCGTCGACACCGCCTGCTCCTCCTCCCTGGTGGCCCTGCACATGGCCGCCCAGGCGCTGCGGGCCGGTGAGTGCTCGCTCGCCCTGGCGGGCGGTGTGACCGTCATGTCCTCCCCGGCGATCATCGTGGACTTCTCGCGGCAGCGCGGGCTGGCCGCCAACGGCCGCTGCAAGCCCTTCTCGGCCGACGCCGACGGCACCGGCTTCTCCGAAGGCGCCGGCCTGCTCGTCCTCGAACGCCTCTCGGACGCCGTACGGGCCGGCCACCAGGTGCTGGCCGTCGTCCGCGGCTCGGCCGTCAACCAGGACGGCGCCTCCAACGGGCTGTCCGCCCCCAACGGGCCCTCCCAGCAGCGGGTCATCCGCCAGGCCCTCGCCAACGCCGGCCTGACCGGCGCCGACGTCGACGCGGTCGAGGCCCACGGCACCGGCACCCGGCTCGGCGACCCGATCGAGGCCCAGGCCCTGCTCGCCACCTACGGCCGGGAACGGGACGCGGACCGGCCGCTGCGGCTGGGCTCCGTCAAGTCCAACCTCGGGCACACCCAGGCCGCGGCCGGTGTCGCCGGCGTGATGAAGATGGTGCTCGCCATGCGCCACGGCACGCTGCCGAAGTCGCTGCACGCCGGCGAGCCGACCCCGCACGTGGACTGGCCGGCCGGCGCCGTACGCCTCCTGGACGAGGCGGCCGCCTGGCCCGCCTCGGACGACCGCCCGCGCCGGGCCGGAGTCTCCTCCTTCGGCATCAGCGGCACCAACGCCCACGTGATCCTGGAACAGGGCCCCGACGCGGCGAGCGGCTCGGCCGCCGCCGGCGGGTCCGGTGAGCTTGGGAAGGCGGAGCCGGCCGGCTCCGAGCCCCAAGCCCCGCCGGCCGCGGTGCCCGGCACACCGGAACCGGCCGCGGCCGCCGCTGCCGGCCCGGCCGCCCCGGCCGAAGCCGCCGACCGGCCCCTGCCCTGGCTGCTGTCCGCGCGGAGCGCACCCGCGCTGCGCGGGCAGGCCGCCGCCCTCCTCGCCCACCTGGACACCCCCGCCGGACGGCGCAGCGCACCGATCGACCTCGCCGCCTCCCTCGCCACCCGGCGGGCCCTCCTCGAACACCGCGCGGTCGTCACCGCGGCCGACCCCGCAACCCTGCGGAGCGCACTGGCCGGGCTCGCCGACGGCACCCCCGCTGCCGGACTCGTCCAGGGCCGGCACACCTCCGGCCGCGACCGCAAGACCGTCCTGGTCTTCCCCGGCCAGGGCTCCCAGTGGGCCGGCATGGGCGCCGGACTCCTCGACACCTCGCCGGAGTTCGCCGCCCGCATCGCCGCCTGCGAGCAGGCCCTCGCCCCGTACGCGGACTGGTCTCTGACCGCCGTACTGCGCGAGGAGCCGGGCGCCCCGCCGCTGGACCGCGTCGACGTGGCCCAGCCCGCCCTCTGGGCGGTCATGGTCGCGCTCGCCGAGGTCTGGCAGGCGCACGGCGTCCGCCCGGCCGCGGTCGTCGGCCACTCCCAGGGCGAGATCGCCGCCGCCTGCGTGGCCGGCGCCCTCTCCCTGGAGGACGGCGCCCGCGTGGCCGCCCTGCGCAGCCGCGCCATCGCCGCCCACCTCTCCGGCCGCGGCGGCATGGTCTCCGTCGCCGCGTCCCACGAGGACGTCCTCGCCCGCCTCACGGCCTGGGAAGAGCGGATCTCCGTCGCCGCGGTCAACGGCCCCGGCTCCGTCGTGGTCTCCGGCGAGCCGGACGCCCTCGACGCCCTCGTCGACGCCTGCGCCCGGGACGGCGTACGCGCCAGGAAGATCCCCGTCGACTACGCCTCCCATTCGGCGCAGGTCGAACGCATCCGCGAGACGGTCCTCGCCGACCTCGCCGGCATCGAGACCGGCGAACCCCGCATCCCCTTCCTCTCCACCCTCACCGGACAGTGGATCGGAGCCGGCACCGCGCTGGACGCCTCGTACTGGTACGAGAACCTGCGCCGCACCGTCCGCCTCGAGGACGCCCTGCGCACCCTCCTCGCCCAGGGCCACGACGTCTTCGTCGAGTCCAGCCCGCACCCGGTGCTGACCGCCGCCATCGAGGACACCATCGCCGCCGCCGGGGCGGACGCGCGGACCCTCGGCTCGCTGCGCCGCCAGGACGGCGGACCGGAGCGGATGCTGGCCTCGCTCGCCGAGGCGCACGTCCAGGGCGTACGCGTCGACTGGAGCGGCCTCCTGGGCGGCCGCCCGGCGGCCGACCTGCCCACGTACGCCTTCCAGCGCAGCCGCTACTGGCTCGACGCGGCCCCGGCCGCCGCGGCCGCCGGCCCGGCGGACCCCGCCGGCCTCGACGGCGTCGTCCGCCTCGCCGACGGGGACGGATCCCTCGTCCTCACCGGCCGGATCGGAGCCGCCACGCACCCGTGGCTGGCCGACCACACCGTGCACGGCTCCGCCGTCGTCCCCGCGACCGCGCTGCTCGACTGGGCGGTCCGGGCCGCCGACGAGGCCGGTTGCACGACGGTCGAGGACCTCACCGAACTGGTCCCGCTGGCCGTCCCCGAGGATGGCACCGCAGAAGTCCAGCTGACCGTGGCAGCCGCCGAGGCGGGCACCCGCCGGCTGACCCTCCACGCCCGGACCGGAGCCGACGAGGACTGGACCCGCCACGCCACCGGCACGCTCTCCCGGGCGGCCGTACCGGCCGGCGAGCCGTTCGACACGACGGACTGGCCGCCGCACGGCGCCCGCCCGGCCGACACCGAGGAGCTGTACGCCGTCCTCGCCGAAGGCGGCTACGACCCCGGACCGCTCCACCGCACCGTCCGCGCACTCTGGACGACCCCCGACGGCGACACCCTCGCCGAAGTGGCCCTGCCCCAGGAGCAGCACCCGGCCGCGTCCGCCTTCCGGATCCACCCGGCCCTGCTCCAGACCGTGCTGGCCATGGCCGCCGGCCGGTCCGGGCGAGCCGAACTGCCGACCGCCTGGCACGCGGTGAACCTCACGGCCACCGGCGCCGCCCACCTGCGCCTACGGATCACCCGTACCCGGGACGGCGCCCTGTCCCTGACCGCGGCGGACGCCACGGGCGCTCCCGTCCTCACCACGGGCGCCGTCACCACCGGCGCGCCCGCGGCCGCGGCCCGGCACCCCCAGGCACTGTTCGAAACCGCCTGGACGGAGCCGGACTGGGCCCCGGCCGCCGAAGCCCTCGCCGAACCGGCCACCGGCACCCGGTCCTTCACCGGCCTGCCCGCCCTGCTGGAGGCCCTCGGCACGGAAGGCGCGGACGCCTTCGCCGACACGGTGCTGCTGCGGCTGCCCGCGGCCGGCGACGCCGCAGACCCGGAGGGCCCCGCCGACAGCACCCCCGTACGGGAGATGCTGCACCTCGCCCAGACCTGGCTGGCCGATCCGCGCTGCGCGGACTCCCGGCTGGTCCTCGTCACCGCGGGCGGCGGCGCCGCGCTCACCGACGCCGCCGTCCACGGACTCATCCGGTCCGCGCAGGCCGAACACCCCGGCCGGTTCCTGCTCGTCGACACCGACGGCGACCCGGCTTCCGAGCGCGCACTGCCGGCAGCCGTCGCGGCCGCCGCAGCCGCCGACGAAGCCCACCTCTCCCTGCGCGCCGGCACGGTGACCGTACCCAGGCTCCGGCGCGCCGCACCCCCACAGGACCCCTCGGGCCTCCCCGCCTGGGAATGGGACGCGCACGGCGACGGCACCGTCCTCATCACCGGCGGCACCGGAACCCTCGGCGCGCTCGTCGCCCGGCACCTGGTCACCCGACACGGCGTCCGGCACCTGCTGCTCACCGGCCGCCGCGGCCCCGCCGCACCGGGCGCGGCCGAACTCCGCGACGAACTCACCCGCCTGGGTGCGACCGTCACCATCGCCGCCTGCGACGCGGCCGACCGCGACGCCCTCGCCGGAGTGCTCGCCGCAATCCCGGCCGGACACCCGCTCACTGCGGTCGTCCACGCGGCGGGCGTCCTCCGGGACGGCCTCCTGGAGAACCTCACCGCCGAGGACCTCGACCACGTGTGGCGCCCGAAGGCGGAAGCCGCCTGGCACCTGCACGAGCTGACCCGCGACACCGAACTGTCCGCCTTCGTGCTCTTCTCCTCCTTCGCCGGAGTCATCGGCGGCCCGGCCCAGGCCAACTACGCCGCCGCCAACTCCTTCCTCGACGCCCTCGCCCACCGGCGCCGGGCCGAGGGGCTCACCGCGGTCTCCCTCGCGTGGGGATACTGGGGAGATTCCAGTGAAATGACGTCCAAGCTGGGCCCCGTGGATGTCGCCCGTTTCGCCCGCTCAGGAATGCTGCCGCTCTCGGCAGGCCAAGGACTCGGCCTGCTCGACGCCGCCGCGGCCCTCGACCGCGCCCTCCTGGTCCCCGTACGCCTCGACCCGCGGGCCTGGTCGGCCGCCGGCCGTGCGCCGGCACTGCTCCGCGCGCTCGCCCCCGTACCGACCGTCGTACGGAGGTCCGCGAGCACGCCCGGAGCCACCGCCCCGGCGGACGGGACCCGGCACGACGGCGGCTTCACGGAGCGGCTGGCCGGACTCGGCGAGGCCAAGCGCGAAGAGCTGCTGCTCCAACTGGTCACCGGGCATGCCGCCACCGTCCTCGGCCACGGCTCGCCCGCCTCGATCGACGCCGAACGGGGCTTCCTCGACCTGGGCATGAGCTCCCTCACGGCCGTGGAACTGCGCAACCGCCTCAACGCCGAGACCGGCCTGCGGCTGCCGACGACAGCGGTCTTCGACCACCCGACCCCGCTGGCCCTCGCCCGGCACCTGCGCGCACAACTGGCATCCGCGGGCGGCACGGAGCCGGACGGCTCCCTCCTGCCCGGCCTCGACGAGCTGGAGCGGGCCCTGACGGCCGGCGCGGCCTCCGCACTCGACGCGGACAGCCGCGCCCGCCTGACCGCCCGCGTCAAGGCACTGCAATGGAAGCTCGACGACACCGTCCGCGGCGTGGCCGACCACACCGGCGAGGGCACCGGCGGGGACGCGGACGGCACCGGTGCCGACGCCGACCTGGAAGCGGCCTCGACGGACGACGAGATCTTCGACCTGATCGACAAGGAACTCGGCCTCGCCTGACCGAGCCGGCCGGCCGGGCGCACCGGGCAGGCCGATCACCGCACCACGCGTACCACCCTTTCCCGACTGCGAGGTTTTCCCACCCATGGCACCCAAGGCCGGCCCCTCTTCGGAAGACAAGCTCCGCGACTACCTCAAGAAGGTCACCGCAGACCTGCGGCGCACCAAGCAGAGGCTGGAGTCCGTCGAGGCCAGGGACAACGAGCCGATCGCCATCGTGGGCATGGCCTGCCGGTTCCCCGGCGGAGTCCGTTCCCCCGAGGACCTGTGGCGGATGGTCGCCGACGGCACCGACGCCGTCGGCGACCTGCCGGAAGACCGCGGGTGGGACACCGCAGCGCTCTACGACCCCACCCCCGGCACCCCGGGGAAGAGCTACGTACGCCACGGCGGCTTCCTCGACACCGCCGCCGAGTTCGACGCCGACCTCTTCGGCATCGCCCCCCGCGAGGCCCTCGCCATGGATCCACAGCAGCGGCTGCTGCTGGAAACCGCCTGGGAAGCCGTCGAACACGCCCGGATCAGCCCCGCCGCCCTGCGAGGCACCGAGACCGGCGTCTTCATCGGCGGCGCCGACACCGACTACGGCTCCCTCGCCAGGCAGACCGCCGAAACCGAAGGGCACCTGCTGACGGGCGGAGCGGTCAGCGTCCTCTCCGGCCGGATCTCCTACACGTTTGGCCTGGAGGGCCCGGCCGTCACCGTCGACACCGCCTGCTCCTCCTCCCTGGTCGCCCTGCACCTGGCCGTACGCGCCCTGCGGGCCGGCGAATGCACCATGGCCCTGGCCGGCGGCGTCGCGATCATGCCGACCCCCCGCCTCTTCACCGAGTTCTCCCGCCAGCGCGGTCTCGCCGCCGACGGCCGCTGCAAGCCCTTCGCCGAGGCCGCCGACGGCACCGGATGGGCCGAGGGCGTCGGCGTCCTCCTCGTGGAACGCCTGTCGGACGCCCGCCGCAACGGCCACCGGGTCCTTGCCGTCGTCCGGGGCACGGCCGTCAACCAGGACGGCGCCAGCAGCCGCCTCACCGCCCCGCACGGCCCCTCCCAGCAGCGCGTCATCCAGGCGGCCCTCGCCAACGCACAGCTGGCCGCCGACCAGGTCGACGCCGTCGAGGCCCACGGCACCGGCACCACGCTCGGCGACCCGATCGAGGCCCAGGCCCTGCTCGCCACCTACGGCCGGGGCAGGCCGGCGGACCGGCCGCTGCTGCTCGGCGGCATCAAGTCGAACATCGGGCACGCACAGGCCGCGGCCGGAGTCGCCGGCGTCATCAAGATGGTCATGGCGATGCGGCACGGCGTCCTGCCCCGGACCCTGCACGTGGACCAGCCGACCTCCCACGTGGACTGGAGCGCGGGCGCCGTCGAACTCCTCACCGAGCGCACCGACTGGCCCGCCACCGGCCGCCCGCGCCGCTCGGCGGTCTCCGCCTTCGGCATCAGCGGCACCAACGCCCACGTCGTGCTGGAACAGGCCGAACAGGCCCCGGCGGAGCCGGAGGCCGGGACGGACGGGCTCGCGGCGGCGCCGGGAGCGCTGCCGTGGGTCCTGACCGGCCGCACGGAACAGGCGCTGCGGGACCAGACCGCGCGCCTGCACGCGTACGTGGAGCAGCACGGGCCTCGCCCGCTCGACGTCGCCCTGACCCTGGCGGCCGGCCGGTCCGCCCTCGGTCACCGCGCGGTGCTGCTGGGCGGCACGCAGCCGGTGGCGGAGGGCGTGGCGCGGAGCGGCAAGACGGCGTTCCTGTTCACGGGTCAGGGCTCGCAGCGGCTGGGGATGGGCCGGGAGCTGTATGCCCGCTTCCCGGTGTTCGCTCAGGCTTTCGACGCGGTGTGTGCGGAGCTGGATGTTCCGGTGCGGGAGGTGGTCTGGGGTGAGGACGCGGAGGCGCTGAACCAGACGATGTTCGCGCAGGCGGCTCTGTTCGCGGTCGAGGTGGCGTTGTTCCGGCTGGTCGAGTCGTGGGGGGTGCGGCCGGACTTTGTGGCCGGTCACTCGATCGGTGAGGTGGCCGCTGCTCATGTGGCGGGGGTGTTCTCGCTCGCCGACGCGTGTGCGCTGGTGTCGGCGCGGGGTCGGCTGATGCAGGCGCTGCCGGAGGGCGGTGCGATGCTCGCGGTCGCCGCGACGGAGGACGAGGTCCTGCCGCTGTTGGGCGCGTCGGTGTCGGTCGCCGCGGTCAACGGTCCCTCGGCCGTGGTCGTCTCGGGTGCCGAGGACGCGGTGGAGTCTGTCCGAGCCCACTTCGAGGGGCTCGGGCGCAAGACGACCCGTCTGCGGGTCTCGCACGCCTTCCACTCGCCGCTGATGGATCCGATGCTGGACGGGTTCCGTGCGGTGGTGTCCGGTCTGTCGTTCTCCGCGCCGGTGATCCCGATGGTGGCGGGTGCCGAGCAGGTCTGCGACCCGGAGTTCTGGGTGCGGCATGTCCGCGACGCGGTGCGTTTCGCGGACGGTGTGACGGCCCTGCGCGAGCAGGGCGTGACGCGGTTCCTGGAGCTCGGCCCCGACGGGGTCCTGTCCGCCATGGCCGCCGCATGCCTGCCGGAGGACGGAGACGCCGTTCTCGCTCCCCTCCTGCGCAAGGGCGTCGACGAGGAGGCGGCCGCGCTGACGGCCGCGGCCCGCATGTTCGTCGACGGTGCGGCCGTCGACTGGACGGCGGTGCTCAGCGGTACGGGCGCCCGACTCATCGACCTTCCGACCTACGCCTTCCAGCATCAGCGCTACTGGCCGACGCCCGGTGCGGAACCGGCCGGTGATGTCGAGGCCGCCGGTTTCGACGCGGCCGGACACCCCCTCCTCAGCGCCTCCGTCGAACTGTCCGACGCCGAAGGCATGCTGTTCACGTCCCGCCTCTCCCTCCAGTCCCACCCCTGGCTCGCCGACCACGTCGTCCGCGGCTCGGCCCTCCTGCCCGGGACCGCCTTCCTGGAGCTCGCCATCCGCGCGGGCGACGAGGTGGGCTGCGGCACCGTCGAGGAACTGACCCTCGCCGCTCCGCTCGCCCTCCCCGAGGAGGGCGGCGTACAACTGCACCTGCGGGTGGCCGCCGCCGACGTCAACGGCCGCCGTGCGGTGACCATCCGCTCCCGCCGTGAGGGCGCCGAAGACCAGGCGTGGCTCCAGCACGCGACGGGCGTACTGACGACCGGCGAGCGGACCGTCGCCCTCGACGCCCCGGGCGCTGCGTGGCCCCCGGCCGGCGCCGAGCCCGTCGACCTGACGGGCCTCTACGAGCGCATGTCCGAGGCCGGATTCGACTACGGCCCGGTCTTCCAGGGCCTGCGGGCCGCCTGGCAGCGCGGCGAGGACGTGTACGCCGAAGTCGCCCTTCCCGAGGGCGTCGACGGCGGCTCCTACGGCCTGCACCCCGCACTGCTCGACGCCGCGCTGCACGTCACCGCGTTCAACGGGGTTCCGCAGGGCGTCGTGCCGTTCGCCTGGGAAGGCGTGTCACTCCACGCCTCCGGTGCTTCGTCGGTCCGGGTGCGGGTCACCCGGACCCGGGAGGAGGCGCTCACCGTGGCCGTGGCCGACACGGCCGGCGATCCGGTGGCATCGGTGGAATCGCTGGTGCTGCGTCCGGTCGATTCCGCCCGTACGGCGGACCCGGACGTGGTGTACGGCGTGGAGTGGACGCCGGTCCGGACGGCGGAGCCGGTGCGGGTCGCCCCGGACACGGTCATGGCGCGGTTCTCGGGCGACGAGGACGACGCGGACGTGGTGCGGTCGGCGCACGCGCTGTCGGCGCGGGCGCTGTCCCTGGTGCAGGAATGGCTGGCGGAGGAGCGGTCCGCCGACGCCCGGCTGGTGTTCGTCACCCGCGGCGCGACGTCCGGCGAGGACCTGGCCGCGGCTGCGGTCTGGGGTCTGGTGCGTTCGGCGCAGTCGGAGCACCCGGGCCGGTTCGTGCTGGTGGACCTGGCCGGGCAGGAGCCCGAGACCGGACTCCTGGAGACCGTGCTGGCCGTGGACGAGCCCCAGGTGCTCGTCCGCGACGGCAAGGTGCTGGCCGCCCGGCTGACACGGGCCGGCACGCTTCGGGAAACGGCTCCGGAGTGGGCCGGTGAGGGCACGGTCCTGGTCACCGGAGGTACCGGTGGCCTGGGCCGGGTGATCGCCCGGCACCTGGTGGTCGAGCACGCGGTGCGCAGCCTCCTCCTGGTCAGCCGGAGCGGCCCCGCCGCCGAAGGCTCCGCCGAGCTGGTCGCGGAACTGGCCGAGCTGGGCGCCGCAGCCGTCGTCGAGGCCTGCGATGTCGCCGATGCGACAGCGTTGACCGGGCTGCTGTCCCGTCACGCGGTACGCGCCGTGGTCCACACGGCGGGGGTGATCGACGACGGCGTGGTCGAGGCGCTGACGCCCGAGCGGCTGTCGGCGGTCCTGCGCCCCAAGGCGGACGCCGCATGGAACCTCCACGAGGCCACGCGCGAGCTGGATCTCGCCGCGTTCGTCCTGTTCTCCTCCGTCTCCGGACTCTTCGGCGGGCCCGGCCAGGCCAACTACGCCGCAGGGAACGCCTTCCTGGACGCCCTGGCGGCGCACCGGCGAGCCGCCGGACTGCCCGGCACCTCACTGGCCTGGGGCCCGTGGACCCAGGACGGAGGGATGACCGGCACCCTGTCCGAAGCCGACCTCCGGCGCATCTCCCGCACCGGCATGCCGGAACTCACCCCGGAACAAGGCGCCGAACTCTTCGACGCCGCGCTTCAGTCGGACGCGGCGCTGCTCGCCCCCGTACGTTTCGACTTCACGGCCCTGCGGGCGCAGGACGGCATCCCCTCCCTGCTCCGCGGGCTGGTCCGGACCCGCACCCGGAGCCGGCGTTCGGCGGCCGAGGGCGCATCCGATTCACCCGCCACGGCGGGCATTCTGCGCACCCTCTCCGCCCTCGGGGCCGACGAGCGGCGCGAGGTGCTCCTCGACCTCGTACGCGGACACATCGCCCTCGCCCTGGGGCACACCGACACCACCGCCGTCGAACCGGCGCGGGCCTTCCAGGACCTCGGCTTCGACTCCCTGATGGCCGTCGAACTGCGCAACCGGCTGGGCAAGGCAACAGGGCTGCGGCTTCCGGCGACTCTGGTCTTCGACCACCCGACGGCCGACGCACTGGTCGGCTTCCTGCTCGACGAGCTGTTCGGCGGCGACACGGCCGATGCGGCCGCACTGCTGCCGACGCGGGTCGCGGCGGACGAGGACGACCCGGTCGTGATCGTGGGCATGGCGTGCCGTTATCCGGGTGGGGTGGCGTCGCCGGAGGACTTGTGGCGGTTGGTGGCCGATGGTGTGGATGCCGTTGGTTCCTTCCCGGCGGACCGTGGTTGGGATGTGGAGGGCGAGTCGTTCGCGAGGGCGGGTGGTTTCCTCCACGAGGCGGCGGAGTTCGATCCTGAGTTCTTCGGGATGAGTCCGCGTGAGGCGCTCGCGACGGATGCCCAGCAGCGGCTGCTGCTGGAGACGTCGTGGGAGGCGATCGAGCGGGCGGGTATCGACCCGGTGTCGCTGCGGGGCTCGCAGACCGGCGTCTTCGCCGGTGTCATGTACACGGACTACCGAACCCTGCTGGACGGCAGGCGGTTCGACGGGTTCCGAGGCAACGGCAGCGCACCCAGCATCGCTTCCGGCCGCGTGTCGTACACGTTCGGCTTCGAAGGCCCCGCGGTGACCGTGGACACGGCCTGCTCGTCCTCCCTGGTGGCCCTCCACTGGGCCGCCCAGGCGCTGCGGTCGGGGGAGTGCTCCCTGGCGGTGGCGGGTGGTGTGACGGTGATGTCCACGCCGACGACGTTCGTTGAGTTCGCCCGTCAGGGTGGTCTCTCGTCGGATGGCCGGTGCCGGTCGTTCTCGGATTCGGCCGACGGTGTCGGCTGGGGCGAGGGTGTGGGCATGGTCGTCCTGGAGCGGCTGTCGGACGCGGTGCGCAACGGTCACCGCGTGCTGGCGGTGGTGCGGGGCTCGGCGGTCAACCAGGACGGTGCGAGCAACGGCCTGACGGCTCCGAACGGTCCTTCGCAGCAGCGGGTGATCCGCCAGGCGCTGGCCGGCGGTGGTCTGTCGACGTCCGACGTGGACGTGGTGGAGGCGCACGGCACCGGCACCACGCTCGGCGACCCCATCGAGGCGCAGGCCCTGCTCGCGACCTACGGCCGGGACCGCGACGCCGAGCGCCCGCTGCTGCTCGGCTCGGTGAAGTCCAACATCGGGCACGCGCAGGCGGCCGCCGGCGTGGCCGGTGTCATCAAGATGGTCATGGCGATGCGACATGGCATCGTGCCCAAGACGCTCAACGTCGACGCACCGTCCACGCATGTGGACTGGAGCGCGGGAGCGGTGGAGCTGGTGACCGACGGGACCGCCTGGCCGGAGTCGGGCCGGGTGCGGCGTGCGGGTGTGTCCTCGTTCGGTATCAGCGGGACGAACGCGCACGTGGTGCTGGAGCAGTTCGAGCCGGCCGAGGTGGAGGCGGCGGACGCGCAGCTCGTTCCGGGTGTGGTGCCGTGGCTGGTGTCCGGCAAGACGGAGGACGCGCTTGAGGCCCAGGTGGCGCGGCTGCGTGCGTACGTGGAGGAGTCGGGGCTGCGGCCGGTGGACGTGGGTCTGTCCACCCTTGACCGGTCGGTCTTCGCTCACCGTGCGGTGGTGCTGAACGGCGATGAGGTGATCCAGGGGCGGGCGCGGTCGGGTAAGACGGCGTTCCTGTTTACGGGTCAGGGCTCGCAGCGGCTCGGCATGGGCCGGGAGCTGTATGCGCGCTTCCCCGTGTTTGCTCAGGCCTTCGACGCGGTGTGCGCGGAGCTGGATGTTCCGGTGCAGGAGGTGGTCTGGGGTGAGGACGCGGAGGCGCTGAACCAGACGATGTTCGCGCAGGCGGCTCTGTTCGCCGTGGAAGTGGCGCTCTTCCGGCTGGTCGAGTCCTGGGGTGTCACGCCCGATTTCGTGGCCGGTCATTCGATCGGTGAGGTGGCTGCGGCGCATGTGGCGGGGGTGTTCTCGCTCGCCGACGCGTGTGCGCTGGTCTCGGCGCGCGGCCGGCTGATGCAGGCGCTGCCGGAGGGCGGCGCGATGCTCGCCGTCCAGACGACGGAGGAGGAAGTCCTTCCCCTGTTGGGCGAGTCGGTGTCGGTCGCCGCGGTCAACGGTCCCTCGGCCGTGGTCGTATCGGGTGCCGAGGACGCGGTGGAGTCTGTCCGCGCCCACTTCGAGGGGCTGGGGCGCAAGACGACCCGTCTGCGGGTCTCGCACGCCTTCCACTCGCCGCTGATGGACCCGATGCTGGACGACTTCCGTGCGGTGGTGTCCGGTCTGTCGTTCTCCGCGCCGGTGATCCCGATGGTGGCGGGTGCCGAGCAGGTCTGCGACCCGGAGTTCTGGGTGCGGCATGTCCGCGACGCGGTACGTTTCGCGGACGGTGTGACGGCCCTGCGCGAGCAGGGCGTGACGCGGTTCCTGGAGCTCGGCCCCGACGGGGTCCTGTCCGCCATGGCCGCCGCATGCCTGCCGGAGGACGCAGACGCCCTCCTCGTGCCCCTCCTGCGCAAGAACCGCGACGAGGAGAGCTCCGCCCTCCGCGCCCTCGCCGAGCTCCACGTGAGCGGCGCCGCCACGGACTGGCCGGCCCTGTTCACCGGTACCGGCGCCCGCGCGGTCGAGCTGCCCACCTACGCCTTCCAGCACCGGCGTTACTGGCCCGTGAGCACTGGTCTCGCGCGCGGTGGGGACGTACGGCTCGCCGGTCTGGAATCGGCCGAGCACCCGTTGCTCGGAGCCGCCGTGGAGCTGGCGGACTCGGACATCTTCCTCTTCACCGGACGGCTGTCGGCGGCCACCCACTCGTGGATCGCGGATCACACGGTCATGGGTGCGGTGCTGGTCCCGGGCACGGCCCTGGTTGAAATGGTCGTCCGCGCGGGCGACGAGGCCGGGTGCCCGGCAGTGGAGGAGCTGACGCTCGCCGCGCCGCTCGTCCTGCCCCCGGAGGGCGGCGTACGCGTGCAGGTGACAGTGGGCGCGCTCGACGAGTACGGCCGCCGGACGGTGACCGTGCACTCCCGCCCGGACGGCGCGGACGAGTCCCTCTGGATGCAGCACGCCACCGGCGTTCTCGCGCCCGCCACCGCTGCGGACCCGGCCTTCGACGCGGCGGCCTGGCCGCCGGCCGGCGCGGAGGCGCTGGACGTGTCGGAGGTGTACGAGCGGTTCACCGAGGCCGGGTTCGCGTACGGGCCGGTGTTTCAGGGCCTGCGCGCCGCCTGGAGGCAGGGAGACGAGGTCTACGCCGAGGTATCGCTGCCGGAGGACACGGAGCTGACCGGGTTCGGCCTGCACCCTGCACTTTTCGATGCAGGCCTGCACGCGGCCGTGCTCCTCGGTGACGGAGACCGAGGCGTGCCCTTCTCGTGGTCCGGCGTGTCGCTGCACGCCTCGGGAGCGTCGGCTCTGCGGGTACGGCTGTCCCGCACGCCCGACGGGGCGGTCTCGGTGGCACTGGCGGACACCGCGGGAGAGCCGGTCGCTTCGGTGGCGGCGCTCACGGTACGTCCGGTCTCCGCCGAGCAGCCGCACGACGGGCTGTACGGGGTGGAGTGGGTGCCGGTGCCGGTGCCGGTGCCGGTGGCGGTGTCGCCGGACGTGGTGGTGCACCGGTTGGACGGTGTCTCCGGAGACGATGTCGTGGCGTCGGTGCATGCGCTGTCGGCGCGGGTGCTGGCGTGGGTGCAGGAGCTGCCGGAGGCGTCGCGGCTGGTGTTGGTGACGCGCGGTGCGGTGGCGGGTGCGGACCTGGCCGCGGCCGCGGTGTGGGGTCTGGTGCGGTCGGCGCAGTCGGAACAGCCGGGCCGGTTCGTGCTGGTAGATGTGGAGGGCGAGGAGCCGGCCGGTCTGCTGGAGTCCGTACTGGCCCTCGACGAACCTCAGCTGCTGGTACGGGACGGCCTGTTCCTCGCCGCGCGGCTGGGCCGGGTCGAGCCCGTACAGGGGACCGATCCCGCATGGGCGGGTGACGGCGCCGTCCTGATCACCGGTGGCACGGGTGGCCTGGGTCGGGCCGTGGCCCGCCACCTGGTGGCGGAGCACGGTGTGCGCAGCCTGCTCCTCGTCAGCCGCAGCGGCCTCGCGGCGGACGGCGCGACGGACCTCGTCGCCGAGCTGGAGCGGCAGGACGTGCGGGTCGCGGTCGAGTCCTGCGACGTCGCCGAGCCCGCGGCCGTACACGACCTGTTCGCCCGGCACGACGTACGGGCTGTGATCCACACCGCCGGCGTGATCGACGACGGTGTGATCGGCTCGCTGACGGGCGAGCGGCTCTCGGCCGTGCTGCGGCCGAAGGCGGACGCGGCCTGGAACCTGCACGAGGCCACGAAGGAGCGCGAGCTTGCGGCGTTCGTCGTGTTCTCCTCCGTCGCCGCGGCATTCGGCAGCGCCGGGCAGGCGAACTACGCCGCAGGCAACGCCTTCCTGGACGCCCTGGCCGCGCACCGGCGGGCCGCGGGTCTGCCCGCCTCCTCACTCGCCTGGGGTCCCTGGGCCCGAACCGGCGGAATGACGGGTTCTCTCACCGACGCCGAGGTCGAGCGCATCGCCCGGCTGGGCATGCCGCCGTTGTCCGTGGAGGACGGACTGGGACTCTTCGACGCCGCGCTCTCGGCAGGGCGCCCCGCGATCCTGCCGGTCCACCTCGACCTGGCCGCGATGCGGGCACTGGGCGAGGTCCCGGCACTGCTCCGCGGACTGATCCGGACCCGGCCGCGTCGCAGCATACGTACGGGGTCGGCCGACGCGGCCGGCCTGCGGACGAGGCTGTCCTCCCTCACCGCCGCGGAGCGGCACGAGGCCGTGCTCGACCTGGTGCGCACAGAGGTCGCGAGGGTGCTCGGGCACGGAGGCGCGGCCGATGTCGATCCGGCACGGGCCTTCCAGGACCTGGGCTTCGACTCCCTGACGGCGGTCGAGCTGCGCAACCGCATGGGTTCGGTGACGGGGCTGCGGCTGCCCGCGACGGTGGTCTTCGACTACCCGACGGCGGACGCGCTCGCCGGATTCGTCCGCGACGAGATCCTCGGGGGAGAAGCCGAGTCCGCTCCCGCGGTCGTGCGGCAGGCCGCGACGGCTCACGACCCGGTCGTGATCGTGGGTATGGCGTGCCGTTATCCGGGTGGGGTGGCGTCGCCGGAGGACTTGTGGCGGCTGGTGGCCGACGGTGTGGATGCCGTTGGTTCCTTCCCGGCGGATCGTGGTTGGGATGTGGAGGGTGAGTCGTTCGCAAGGGCGGGTGGTTTCCTCCACGAGGCGGCGGAGTTCGATCCTGAGTTCTTCGGGATGAGTCCGCGTGAGGCCCTTGCGACGGATGCCCAGCAGCGGCTGCTGCTGGAGACGTCGTGGGAGGCTATCGAGCGGGCGGGTATCGACCCGGTGTCGCTGCGCGGCTCGCAGACCGGCGTGTTCGCCGGTGTCATGTACAGCGACTACGCCAGCCTGCTCGGTGGCCGTGAGTTCGAAGGCCAGCAGGGCAGCGGCAGCGCGGGCAGTATCGCCTCGGGTCGCGTCTCGTACGCGCTGGGCCTGGAGGGCCCGGCGGTGACGGTGGACACGGCGTGTTCGTCGTCGCTGGTGGCGATGCACCTCGCGGCGCAGGCGCTGCGGTCGGGGGAGTGCTCCCTGGCGGTGGCGGGTGGTGTGACGGTGATGTCCACGCCGACGACGTTCGTTGAGTTCGCCCGTCAGGGCGGCCTTTCGTCGGATGGCCGGTGCCGGTCGTTCTCGGATTCGGCCGATGGTGTCGGCTGGGGCGAGGGTGTGGGCATGGTCGTCCTGGAGCGGCTGTCGGATGCGGTGCGCAACGGTCACCGCGTGCTGGCGGTGGTGCGGGGCTCGGCGGTCAACCAGGACGGTGCGAGCAACGGCCTGACGGCTCCGAACGGTCCTTCGCAGCAGCGGGTGATCCGCCAGGCGCTGGCCGGCGGTGGTCTTTCGACGTCCGACGTGGACGTGGTGGAGGCGCACG
Organism: Streptomyces sp. NPDC031121; assembly: GCF_055570615.1. NCBI lineage: Bacteria > Bacillati > Actinomycetota > Actinomycetes > Kitasatosporales > Streptomycetaceae > Streptomyces > Streptomyces sp. NPDC031121. The sequence goes on along the minus strand of NZ_JBVIGV010000002.1, from coordinate 412,959 downwards.
GCACCGGCACCACACTCGGCGACCCGATCGAGGCGCAGGCCCTGCTCGCGACCTACGGCCAGGACCGTCCGGAGGGCCGGCCGTTGTGGCTGGGGTCGCTGAAGTCGAACATCGGGCACGCGCAGGCGGCCGCCGGCGTGGCCGGTGTGATCAAGATGGTCATGGCGATGCGGCACGGTGTGCTGCCGCGCACGCTGCACGTGGATGCTCCGTCCTCGCATGTGGACTGGGCGGCGGGTGCGGTGGAGCTCCTGTCGGAGCAGCGTGCCTGGCCGGAGTCGGGCCGGGTGCGGCGTGCGGGTGTGTCCTCGTTCGGTATCAGCGGGACGAACGCGCACGTGGTGCTGGAGCAGTTCGAGCCGGCCGAGGTGGTCCCGGACGCGCAGGTCGTTCCGGGCGTGGTGCCGTGGCTGGTGTCCGGCAAGACCGAGGAAGCCCTTCAGGCCCAGGTCGCGCGGCTGCGTGCGTACGTGGAGGAGTCGGGGTTGCGGCCGGTGGACGTAGGTCTGTCCACCCTTGACCGGTCCGTTTTCGCTCACCGTGCGGTGGTGCTGAACGGCGAGGAGGTGATCCAGGGGCAGGCGCGGTCGGGCAAGACGGCGTTCCTGTTCACCGGTCAGGGCTCGCAGCGCCTGGGGATGGGCCGGGAGCTGTATGCACGCTTCCCGGTGTTCGCGCAAGCCTTCGACGCGGTGTGTGCGGAGCTGGATGTTCCGGTGCGGGAGGTGGTCTGGGGTGAGGACGCGGAGGCGCTGAACCAGACGATGTTCGCGCAGGCGGCTCTGTTCGCCGTTGAGGTGGCGTTGTTCCGGCTGGTCGAGTCGTGGGGGGTGCGGCCGGACTTTGTGGCCGGTCATTCCATCGGTGAGGTGGCCGCTGCGCATGTGGCGGGGGTGTTCTCGCTCGCCGACGCGTGTGCGCTGGTGTTGGCGCGGGGCCGGCTGATGCAGGCGCTGCCCGAGGGCGGTGCGATGCTCGCGGTCGCCGCGACGGAGGACGAGGTCCTGCCGCTGCTGGGCGCGTCGGTGTCGGTCGCCGCGGTCAACGGTCCCTCGGCCGTGGTCGTCTCGGGTGCCGAGAACGCGGTCGAGGCCGTACGCGCCCACTTCGAGGGGTTGGGCCGCAAGACGACCCGTCTGCGGGTCTCGCACGCCTTCCACTCGCCGCTGATGGACCCGATGCTGGACGACTTCCGCGCGGTGGTGTCCGGTCTGTCGTTCTCCGCGCCGGTGATCCCGATGGTGGCGGGTGCCGAGCAGGTCTGCGACCCGGAGTTCTGGGTGCGGCATGTCCGCGACGCGGTGCGATTCGCCGACGGTGTGCGGGCCCTCGACGAGGCGGGCGTGACCCGCTTCCTGGAACTCGGCCCCGACAGCGTGCTCTCGGCCACGGGCCAGGAATCGGCCGCGCCCGATGCCCTGTTCGTCGCCGCCCTGCGCAAGGGCCGAGACGAGGAGGCGACCGTCGTCCGCGCCGTGGCCGAGTTGTACGTCGACGGCCTGAGCACGGACTGGAGCGCCCTGTTCGCAGGGACCGGCGCCCGCGCGGTCGAGCTGCCCACCTACGCCTTCCAGCGGCAGTGCTACTGGCCCGCCAGGGTGGTGCTGCGAGCGGGTGACGTGAGGTTCGCGGGGCTCGGCGCGGCCGAGCACCCGATGCTGAGCGCGTGCGTGGGCCTGGCCGACGAGGACGGGACGGTACTGACCGGCCGCCTCTCCCGCCAGACCCACCCGTGGCTGGCCGACCACACCGTGAAGGGCGCGGTACTGGTGCCCGGCACCGGACTGCTCGAACTCGCTCTGCGGGGAGGCGCCGAGGTCGGCTGTGAGGTCCTGGAGGAACTGAACCTCACCGCACCGCTCTCCCTCCCCGAGCAGGGCGGCGTACAGCTACAGGTGCGGGTGTCGGAGCCGGAGGAGACCGGCCGTCGCACGGTCGGTGTGTACTCGTGCACCGAAGGAACCGGCGACGGGATGTGGATCCGGCACGCCCACGGTGTGCTGCGCCCCGACGCAGTGGCCGCGGCCGTGTTCGACGCGGTGGCCTGGCCGCCCGCGGACGCGGAGGTCGTCCCGGTCGAAGGCGCCTACGAGCGGTTCGCGGAAGCCGGGTTCGGCTACGGGCCGGTGTTCCGTGGGTTGCGGGCGGTGTGGCGGCGTGGTGAGGAGCTGTTCGCCGAGGTCGCGCTCCCCGAGAAGGAGCGCGAGGCGGCGGGCCGGTTCGGCCTGCACCCCGCGCTGCTGGATGCCTCCCTGCATGCGGGGCTGCTGGAGGGCGACAGGGACGACACCGTCGTTCCCTTCGCCTGGAACGACGTGGTGTTGCACGCGGTGGGCGCGTCCGAGGTCCGGGTGCGTCTGACCCGTGTCGGCGACGAGGGCCTGTCCCTGCAGATGGCGGACACGGCCGGACAGCCCGTGCTGTCCGTGGGCGCGATGCTCAGCCGTCCGGTCTCGGCGGAGCAGCTGGGGACTTCCCGTCCTCCGTTGTTCGGTGTCGAGTGGTCGGTGGTTCCGGCGGCGGTGGCCGGTGGGGCGGATGTGCCGTGGGTTGGTTGGGAGGAGGTGCCTGCCGAGGGTCCGGTGCCGGGTGTGGTGGTGCTGGACTGTGGTGCCGGTGTTGCGTCGGATGATGTTCCGTCCGGTGTGCGTGCGGTGTCGTACCGGGTGCTGGATGTGGTGCGGTCGTGGCTGGCTGATGAGCGGTTCGCGGCGTCGCGACTGGTGGTGGTGACGCGTGGTGCGGTCGCGGTGTCGGAGGGTGCCGGGCTGGATGTGGTGCAGGCTCCGGTGTGGGGTCTGGTGCGTGCGGCGCAGGCGGAGAACCCGGGCCGGTTCGTGCTGGTCGATGTGGAGCCGGGTGCGGCCGTCGGCGAGGTGTCGCGGGCGCTGGTGTCCGGGGAGGCGGAGTCTGCGGTGCGGGCGGGTGGGGTGTGGGTGCCTCGCCTGGTCCGGTTGGAGACGTCCGGTGACCGTGTTCCCGTGTTTGCTGCGGGGGGTTCGGTGCTGGTCACCGGTGGTACGGGTGGTCTGGGTGCGGTGGTGGCCCGTCGTCTGGTGGCGGAGTACGGGGTGCGGCATCTGGTGTTGACCAGCCGGAGGGGTCTTGCGGCTCCCGGGGCTGAGGAGTTGGCGGCGGAGCTGGCCGGGCTGGGTGCCGGGGTCCGTGTCGCCGCGTGTGATGTGTCGGACCGGGAGGCGCTCGCGGAGCTGCTGGCCGAGACGGTCGCGGAGCGTCCGCTGACCGCCGTCTTCCACGCCGCCGGCATCAGCAGCAACGCGCTCGTCGGTGCCCTGACCGAAGACCGCTTCGACGCCGTCCTCGCTCCCAAGGCGGATGCCGCCTGGCATCTGCACGAGCTGACGGGCGGGATGGACCTGGCCGCGTTCGTGATGTTCTCCTCGGCGGGTGGTCTCGTGCTGACCGCCGGGCAGGGCAACTACGCGGCGGCGAACGTCTTTCTCGACGCCCTCGCCGCACACCGGGCGGCCGAAGGACTGCCCGCCACCTCCATGGCCTTCGCCCTCTGGGATGCGGGAGTCGGCATGGGTACGCACCTCGCCGACGTGGACCGCAAGCGGATGGCCGCCCAGGGCCTGCCCGTCCTGACGGCCGACACCGGCATGGAGCTCTTCCGCTCGGCGCTGTGCTCCGCCCGACCCGTCGTCGTGCCCGCCGTGGTCGACACCGCGGCCCTGCGCACGCGTACCGACGAGATACCCGCCCTGCTCCGCGGGCTCGCCCCCCGGCGCGCCCGCCGGGCGGCCGCCGGATCGGGCAGCGCCGCAGCCGCCTCGCTGACGCAGCGGCTGGCCGGCCTGTCGGCGGGGGAGCGCCGCCGCACGGTGCTGCACCTGGTGCGTTCGCAGGTCGCGTCCGTGCTCGGGCACGCCTCGGCCGAGGCGATCGGCGCGGACCGGGCCTTCCAGGAGCTGGGCTTCGACTCGCTCGCCGCGACCGAACTCCGCAACCACCTGAACCAGGCCACCGGCCTGCGCCTGCCCGCCACCCTCGCCTTCGACCACCCCAACGCCGAAGCCGTCACCGACCACGTCCTCACCCTCCTCGGCGCGTCCGACGAGGCATCCGACGCGGCGGTACGGGGAACCGGCCACCGGCGCCCCGTGGACGACGACCCGATCGCGATCGTCGGCATGGCCTGCCGCTACCCGGGCGGGGTGACCTCGCCCGAGGAACTGTGGCGACTGCTCATGGACGGCGGGGACACCGTCTCCGACCTTCCCGCCGACCGCGGCTGGAACATCGAGGACCTGTACGACCCGGAGCCCGGCAAGGAGGGCAAGAGCTACACGCGCCGCGGCAGCTTCCTCCACGACGCGGCGTACTTCGACCCGGCCTTCTTCGGCATCTCGCCCCGCGAGGCCCTCTACATGGACCCGCAGCAGCGGCTGCTGCTCGAAACCTCCTGGGAGGCCCTGGAGCGGGCCGGTATCGACCCCGCCACGCTCAAGGGCAGCCGCACCGGCGTCTTCGCGGGTGTGATGTACCACGACTACGCGCTCGGCGCGCACCCTTCCGGCACCAGCGGAGGCAGCGTCGTGTCCGGCCGGGTCTCGTACACGCTGGGCCTGGAGGGCCCGGCCGTCACGGTGGACACCGCCTGCTCGTCCTCCCTGGTGGCCCTGCACCTGGCCGTGCAGGCCCTTCGGGCGGGAGAGTGCACCCTGGCCCTGGCCGGCGGCGCGACCGTCATGTCCACCCCCGGCATGTTCATCGAGTTCAGCCGTCAGCGCGGCCTCTCCGTCGACGGCCGCTGCAAGGCGTTCGCGGCCGGAGCGGACGGCGTCGGCTGGTCAGAGGGCGTCGGTGTGCTGCTCGTCGAGCGGCTGTCCGACGCGCAGCGCAACGGGCACCAGGTCCTGGCCGTGATCCGCGGATCCGCGGTCAACCAGGACGGCGCCAGCAACGGCTTCACCGCCCCCAACGGGCCCTCCCAGCAGCGCGTCATCCGCCAGGCCCTGGCCTCCGCCGGCCTGTCGGCCGCCGAGGTGGACGCGGTCGAGGCACACGGCACCGGCACCACGCTCGGCGACCCGATCGAGGCGCAGGCGCTCATCGCCACGTACGGACAGGACCGGCCGGAGGACCGGCCGTTCCTCCTCGGCTCCATCAAGTCGAACATCGGGCACGCGCAGGCCGGGGCCGGCGTGGCCGGCGTCATCAAGATGGTGATGGCCTTGCGGGAGGGTGTCCTGCCGCGCACGCTGCACGTGGACGAGCCTTCGCCGCACGTGGAATGGACCGAGGGCGCGGTGGCCCTGCTCCGGGAAGCGGTGGAATGGCCCGAGACCGGTCGTCCCCGCCGCGCGAGCGTCTCGGCGTTCGGCATCAGCGGCACCAACGCGCACGTGATTCTGGAACAGGGAACCACGGAACGGCCGGTCCCGCAGACCGGAGCCGGAGCCGGAGCCGGGGACGTGGCGGGAACGGAGACCGGCGTCCTGCCGTGGCTGGTGTCCGCGGCGACTCCGGAAGCCCTGCGCGAGCAGGCCGCGCGCCTGCTCGCGTACATCGAGGCCCGGCCGGGCCAGGACCTGGCGCTGACCGCGGGCGCGCTGGCGACCACGCGGACCGCCCTGGAGCAGCGGGCGGCGGTCGTCGCCGCCGGACGCCAAGAACTGACCGAGGCACTGCGCGGACTGGCCGCGGGCGACCTGTCGCTTCCGGCCGGTGTCGTCACCGCGTCCGCCCGGGGGGCCGGAGCGTGTGCGTTCCTGTTCTCGGGGCAGGGTTCGCAGAGGCTGGGGATGGGCCGGGAGCTGTATGCGCGCTTCCCGGTGTTCGCGCAGGCTTTTGACGCGGTGTGTGCGGAGTTGGATGTTCCGGTGCGGGAGGTGGTCTGGGGTGAGGACGCGGAGGCGCTGAACCAGACGATGTTCGCGCAGGCGGCTCTGTTCGCCGTTGAGGTGGCGTTGTTCCGGCTGGTCGAGTCGTGGGGTGTCACGCCCGATTTTGTGGCCGGTCATTCGATCGGTGAGGTGGCTGCGGCGCATGTGGCGGGGGTGTTCTCGCTCGCCGACGCGTGTGCGCTGGTGTCGGCGCGGGGCCGGCTGATGCAGGCGCTGCCGGAGGGCGGTGCGATGCTCGCGGTCGTCGCGACGGAGGACGAGGTCCTGCCGCTGTTGGGCGCGTCGGTGTCGGTCGCCGCGGTCAACGGTCCCTCGGCCGTGGTGGTTTCCGGTGCCGAGGACGCGGTCGAGGCTGTCCGTGCGCACTTCGAGGGGCTCGGGCGCAAGACGACCCGTCTGCGGGTCTCGCACGCCTTCCACTCGCCGCTGATGGATCCGATGCTGGACGGGTTCCGTACGGTGGTGTCGGGGCTGTCCTTCTCCGCGCCCGCCCTGCCGGTCGTCTCCGACCTGACGGGCGCGATCGCCGACAGCGAGCGGCTGTGCACCCCGGAGTACTGGGTGAGCCATGTCCGCGAGGCGGTCCGCTTCGCCGACGGAATCCGCACCCTGACCGACCTGGGCGTGACCCGCTTCCTGGAACTCGGCCCCGACGCCGTGCTCTCCGGCATGGCCGCGGACTGCTCTGACGGTACGCCCGCCCTGCCCGTGCTGCGTGCGGGCCGGGACGAGGCCACCACCCTGGTGTCGGCGCTCGCCGACCTCCACTGCGGCGGAATCACCGTGGACTGGCGGGCGTTCTTCGCCGGTACGGGTTCGGGTGCGGGCGCCGGCCAGGCACACGTCGACCTGCCCACATACGCGTTCCAGCGCCGGCGGTACTGGCTGGACGCGACGCAGGGCGTGGCCGACCTGGACTCGGTCGGTGTCGCCTCCGCGGATCACCCGCTGCTGGGCACGGCGATGGAACTCGTCACGGCCGACGGCTACCTCTTCACCGGCCGCCTCTCGCTCCGGACACACCCCTGGCTCGCTGACCACACGGTGATGGGCGCGGTACTGGTGCCCGGCACCGGGCTGCTCGAACTCGCCCTGCGGGCAGGCGCCGAGGTCGGATGCGCCGGGGTGGAGGAGCTGACGCTCGCGGCGCCGCTGGTGCTGCCCCTGGAGGGCGGCGTACAGGTACAGGTGTGGGTCGGTGAGCCGGACGCGTCCGGCCGCCGCCCGGTCACCGTGCACTCCCGGCCGGACGGGGAACAGGACGGCGGATGGGTCCGGCACGCCGGCGGCGTGCTCGGCACGGCGAGTGCCGCGGACGCGGCCGCCGGGTTCGACGCGGCGGCCTGGCCGCCGGCCGGCGCCGAGCCGGTGTCCCTCGACGGTGCCTACGAAGGCTTCGCCGGAGCCGGGTTCGGCTACGGTCCCGTCTTCCGTGGCCTGCGGGCTGTGTGGCGGCGTGGTGAGGAGCTGTTCGCCGAGGTCGCGCTGCCGGTGGAGGAGCGGGACACCGCGGGCCGGTTCGGCCTGCACCCCGCCCTCCTGGACGCTGCGATGCACCCGGCGATCCTGACGAGCACGGGCGAGACGGCCATTCCGTTCGTCTGGAACGACGTGGCCCTGCACGCGGTCGGCGCCGCCGAGGCACGGGTGCGACTGACCCGTGTCGGCGAGGACGGCTGGGCGCTCGCCCTCGCCGACGTCACCGGCACGCCGGTGCTCTCGGTCGGCTCGATGGTCAGCCGGCCCGTCTCGGCGGAGCAGCTGGGGGCCTCCGGGAGCCCCTTGTTCGGTGTCGAGTGGTCGGTGGTTCCGGCGGCGGTTGCCGGTGGGGCGGATGTGCCGTGGGTTGGTTGGGAGGAGGTGCCTGCCGAGGGTCCGGTGCCGGGTGTGGTGGTGCTGGACTGTGGTGCCGGTGTTGCGTCGGATGATGTTCCGTCCGGTGTGCGTGCGGTGTCGTACCGGGTGCTGGATGTGGTGCGGTCGTGGCTGGCTGATGAGCGGTTCGCGGCGTCGCGCCTGGTGGTGGTGACGCGTGGTGCGGTCGCGGTGTCGGAGGGTGCCGGGCTGGATGTGGTGCAGGCTCCGGTGTGGGGTCTGGTGCGTGCGGCGCAGGCGGAGAACCCGGGCCGGTTCGTGCTGGTCGATGTGGAGCCGGGTGCGGCCGTCGGCGAGGTGTCGCGGGCGCTGGTGTCCGGGGAGGCGGAGTCTGCGGTGCGGGCGGGTGAGGTGTGGGTGCCTCGCCTGGTCCGGCTGGAGACGTCCGGTGACCGTGTTCCCGTGTTTGCTGCGGGGGGTTCGGTGCTGGTCACCGGTGGTACGGGTGGTCTGGGTGCGGTGGTGGCCCGTCGTCTGGTGGCGGAGTACGGGGTGCGGCATCTGGTGCTGACCAGCCGGAGGGGTCTTGCGGCTCCCGGGGCTGAGGAGTTGGCGGCGGAGCTGGCCGGGCTGGGTGCCGGGGTCCGTGTCGCCGCGTGCGATGTGTCGGACCGGGAGGCGCTCGCGGAGCTGCTGGCCGAGACGGTCGCGGAGCGTCCGCTGACCGCCGTCTTCCACGCCGCCGGCATCGGGGACAGCACCGTCATGGCCGCCCTCACGCACGAGCAGGTGGACACGGTCTACGCCCCCAAGGCGGATGCCGCCTGGTACCTGCACGAGCTGACGTGCGGGATGGACCTGGCCGCGTTCGTGATGTTCTCCTCGGCGGGTGGTCTCGTGCTGACCGCCGGCCAGGGCAACTACGCGGCGGCGAACGTCTTCCTCGACGCCCTCGCCGCACACCGGGCGGCCGAAGGACTGCCCGCCACCTCCATGGCCTTCGGCCTCTGGGAGGTCGGCGGCGGGCTCGGGGCGTACCTGAGGGACGTGGACCGCAAGCGGATGGCCGCGCAGGGCGTACCGCCGTTGACGCACGAGGCCGGCCTGGCCCTGTTCGACGCGGCCTTGCGGTCCGAGCGCGCCAACGTCGTCCCCGTACGGGTCGACACGGCCGCCCTGCGCAGCCGCAAGGACGAGGTACCCGCGCTCCTGCGCGGCCTCGCACCCGTCGTACGGAGGGGGAGGGCCGCGGCAGCCGGCAGCGGCACCGCCGCCGAGCCGGCCCTGAACGACCGGCTGGCCGGCCTGTCGGCAGGGGAGCGCCGCCGCACGGTGCTGCACCTGGTGCGTTCGCAGGTCGCGTCCGTGCTCGGGCACGCCTCGGCCGAGGCGATCGGCGCGGACCGGGCCTTCCAGGAGCTGGGCTTCGACTCGCTCGCCGCGACCGAACTCCGCAACCACCTGAACCAGGCCACCGGCCTGCGCCTGCCCGCCACCCTCGCCTTCGACCACCCCAACGCCGAAGCCGTCACCGACCACGTCCTCACCCTCCTCGGTGAGAACGGACCGGGCGGCGGGGTCTCGGGTGAGGACGAGGTCCGCGAGGCCCTCCGATCCATCCCGACCAGTCGGCTGCGCGACGCCGGCCTGATCGACAGCCTCCTGGAACTCGCGGAGGTCCGGGTCACTTCCGCGGACCTCGCCCACGAGCAGGAACAGGAACAGGAACGTGACGCCGCCGAGGACGCGGACGGCACGGCCCTCGCGGCCGCCCGCCGCGAGACCGCCCGCCTGCGCGCCGACAACCGCAGGCTCGCCGCCGACCGGCACGAGCCCATCGCGATCGTCGGCATGTCCTGCCGCTACCCGGGCGGGGTAACCAGCCCCGAGGACCTCTGGCAACTCGTCACCTCCGGCGGCGACGCGATCTCCGCGTTCCCCACCGACCGCGGCTGGGACCTGTCCACCCTGCGTGACCCGAAGGGCAGCGGCCCGGACGCGTACTACACGCGCACCGGCGGATTCCTCGACGGAGCAGCCGACTTCGATCCTGCCTTCTTCGGCATCTCGCCGCGCGAGGCCCTCGCCATGGACCCGCAGCAGCGGATCACCCTGGAACTGGCCTGGGAGGCACTGGAACGCGCGGGCATCGACCCGACCTCGCTCCGGGGCAGCCGGACCGGCGTGTTCGCCGGCGTGATGTACCACGACTACCCGGGCAGCGACGGCAACGGCAGCGTGGTCTCGGGCCGGGTCTCCTACAAGCTCGGCCTCGAAGGGCCCGCCGTCGCCGTCGACACCGCCTGCTCGTCCTCGCTCGTCGCGCTGCACCTCGCGGTGCAGGCGCTGCGGCAGGGGGACTGCTCGCTGGCGCTGACCGGCGGTGTGACGGTGATGGCGACTCCCGGGGTGTTCGTCGAGTTCGGCCGTCAGGGCGGACTCGCCTCCGACGGCCGCTGCAAGTCGTTCGCCTCGGCGGCCGACGGCACCGGATTCGCCGAGGGGGCGGGCTTCCTCGTGGTCGAGCGGCTCTCGGACGCGGTCCGCAACGGGCACCAGGTGCTCGCCGTGATCCGCGGCTCCGCCGTCAACCAGGACGGTGCCTCCAACGGCCTGACCGCGCCGAACGGCCCCTCCCAGCGCCGGGTGATCCGCCAGGCCCTCGCCAACGCGCGGCTCGCCGCCGACCAGATCGACGCCGTCGAGGCGCACGGCACCGGCACGACCCTCGGCGACCCGATCGAGGCGCAGGCACTGCTGGCCACGTACGGCCAGGGGCGGCCGGCGGACCGGCCGCTGTGGCTGGGCTCGGTCAAGTCCAACATCGGCCACTCGCAGGCCGCGGCCGGCGTGGCCGGCGTCATAAAGATGGTCATGGCCATGCGTCACGAGGCCCTCCCGGCGACCCTGCACGTGGACGAACCGAGCCACGAGGTCGACTGGAGCGCGGGTGACGTACGGCTGCTCACCGAGGCCCGCGGGTGGGCCGCGGACGGCCGGCGCACCCGCCGCGCGGGAGTCTCGTCCTTCGGTATCAGCGGCACCAACGCACACGTGATCGTCGAGGAGGCCCCGATGAACCCGGCAGCCCACGTCGCCGGGCCCCGGTCCGAGTCCAGGCCGGGCGACGGATCCGAGGCCCCCGCCTCGATCGTGGTGTCCGCCGCGACGCCCGACGCCCTGCGCGCCCAGGCCGGACGCCTGCTCGCGCTCGTCGGCGAGACCGAGGCGATCCGCCCCGTCGACCTCGGTTACTCGCTCGCCACGACACGGGCGGCGCTCCAACACCGCGCCGCGTTCGCGGCAGCGGACCGGAACCAGCTCCTGTCCGGCCTCGCAGCCGTGGCGCGCGGTGAGACGGCCGCGGCCGTCGCGACCGCCGCACCCCTCGCGTTCCTGTTCTCGGGGCAGGGTTCGCAGCGCCTGGGGATGGGGCGGGAGCTGTACGCGCGCTTCCCGGCCTTCGCGCGGGCCTTCGACGCGGTGTGCGCCGAGCTGGATGTTCCGGTGCGGCAGGTGGTCTGGGGTGAGGACGCGGCGGCGCTGAACCGTACGGTGTTCGCGCAGGCGGCTCTGTTCGCGGTCGAGGTGGCGCTGTTCCGGCTGGTCGAGTCGTGGGGGGTACGGCCGGACTTCGTGGCGGGTCACTCGATCGGCGAGGTGGCCGCGGCGCACGTGGCGGGGGTGTTCTCGCTGCGGGATGCGTGTGCGCTGGTCTCGGCGCGCGGCCGGCTGATGGACGCGCTGCCGGAGGGCGGTGCGATGCTCGCCGTCCAGGCGGCGGAGGAGGAAGTCCTGCCGCTGCTGGGCGAGTCGGTGTCGGTCGCCGCCGTCAACGGACCCTCGGCCGTGGTCGTCTCCGGCGCACAGGAGGGCGTGCAGGCGGTACGGGCCCACTTCGAGGCGCAGGGCCGGAAGGCGACCGCGCTGCGGGTCTCGCACGCCTTCCACTCGCCGCTGATGGACCCCATGCTGGACGACTTCCGTACGGCCCTGGCCGGGCTCTCCTTCGGCAAGCCCGCGATCCCCGTCGTCTCCAACCTGACCGGCCGCCTCGCCGACAGCGAGCGGCTGTGCACCCCGGAGTACTGGGTGAGCCATGTCCGCGAGGCGGTCCGCTTCGCCGATGGCATCCGCACCCTGACCGACCTGGGCGTGACCCGCTTCCTGGAACTCGGCCCCGACGGTGTCCTCACCGCCATGGCACAGGAGCCGGCCGCCGAAGGCGCCGCCCTGGTGCCCGCGCTCCGCAGGAACACCGCGGAGGAGTCCGCCGTACGGCAGGCCGTGTGCCGCCTCCACGCGCACGGTGTGAAGGTCGACTGGTCCGCCTTCTACGCGGACACGGCGGCCCGGCGCGTCGACCTGCCCACCTACCCCTTCCAGCACCGGCGGTTCTGGCCGGCGGTCATGGCGTACGCGGGCAGCGCGGAATCCGTGGGCCTCAAGCCGGCGGAACACCCCCTGCTGACCGGCACCGTCGAACTGGCCGGATCCGCAGGCCACTTGTTCACCGGCCGGCTGTCGGTGCAGTCGCACCCCTGGCTCGCGGACCACGCGGTCATGGGCGCCGTACTCGTACCCGGCACCGCGCTGGTCGAGCTGGTCGTACGGGCGGCGGACGAGGTCGGATGCGCGGCGGTGGACGAACTGACCCTGTCCGCACCGCTGGTGCTGCCCGCCGAAGGCGGCGTGCAGGTGCAGGTCTGGGTGGGCGAGCCGGACGACTCCGGCCGCAGGCCGGTCAGTGTCCACTCCCGCCCGGACACCGGATCCGACACCGGATGGGCGCGTCACGCGGACGGCTTCCTCGCCGTCTCCTCGGTCCCGGAGCCGGTGTTCGACGCGGCGGCCTGGCCGCCCGCAGGCGCCGAGGCGCTGGACGTGTCGGAGGTGTACGAGCGGTTCGCGGAGGCCGGGTTCGCGTACGGGCCGGTGTTCCAGGGCCTGCGCGCGGCCTGGCGGCGCGGCGACGAGGTGTACGCCGAGGCGGCGCTGCCCGAGGACGTGGACGGCGGGGCCTTCGGCCTGCACCCGGCCCTGTTCGATGCGAGCCTGCACGCCGCCGCGGCAGGAGACGGCGCGGCGGCGGGCGGCGGAGTGCCGTTCGCGTGGTCCGGCGTGTCCTTGTACGCGTCCGGTGCGTCGGCCGTGCGGGCCCGGCTCACCCCGAGCGGCGACGGTTCCCTGTCCGTGGCGCTCGCCGACGGGACGGGGGCACTCGTCGCCGCCGTCCGCTCGCTCGCCGTACGGCCCGTGTCCGCCCGGCAGGTGGGCGAAGCGGAGACGGCGGTGCGCGACGCGCTGTTCGCCGTGGAGTGGACGCCGGTCGACGTGTCCGGCACCGCGGCGCCGGACGCGGAGCTGATCCGGCTCGGTGCGGCGGCCGACTCCGGCGACGTCGTCGCATCGGTGCACGCGCTGACCGCGCGGGCCCTGGAGCTCGTCCAGGAGGAGCGGCAGCCCGCCGCCGGCACCCCGCTGGTCCTCGTCACCCGCGGCGCCGTGTCGGGCGGGGACCTGGCCGCCGCGGCGGTATGGGGCCTGCTGCGGTCCGCGCAGTCGGAACACCCGGACCGGTTCGTCCTCGTGGACGTGACCGGAGAGGAACCCGGCGACGAGGTGCTGAAGTCCCTGGCCACCCTCGGGGAACCCCAGCTCCTCGTCCGTGACGGCAGGGTGCTGGCGGCCCGGCTGGCCCGGGCCGCAGAGCCTGCCGCCCCGGCCGTGCCCGTGTGGGACGGCGACGGCCCGGTCCTGGTCACGGGCGGTACGGGCGGCCTGGGCCGGGCCGTGGCCCGCCACCTCGTGGCCGAGCACGGCGTACGCAGCCTGCTGCTCGTCAGCCGGCGCGGCCCCGGCGCGGAAGGCGTCGCGGAGTTCCTCGCACAGCTTGCCGAAGCGGGCGCGGACGCGGTAGTCGAGGCGTGCGACCTCACCGACCGGACCGCCGTCGACGGCCTGCTGTCCCGCCACCGCGTCCACGCCGTCGTCCACACCGCCGGCGTGCTCGACGACGCCCTGCTCGGCTCGCTCACACCGGACCGGCTGGCCGCCGTACTCCGTCCCAAGGTGGACGCGGCCTGGAACCTGCACGAAGCGACCAAGGGACACGACCTCGCGGCCTTCGTCCTGTTCTCCTCAGTGGCGGGGACCTTCGGCAACGCCGGCCAGGCCAACTACGCCGCCGGCAACTCCTTCCTGGATGCCCTCGCGCGCCACCGGGACGGCCTGGGGCTGCCCGGCACCTCCCTGGCCTGGGGGCCGTGGGCCGGTGCGGGCGGCGGAATGACCGGCGGCCTCACCGCGGCCGACACGGAACGCATGACCCGTGCGGGGATGCCCCCGCTGGCGCCGGAGCAGGGACTGGCCCTGTTCGACACGGCCCTCACCACCGAGCACCCCGTCGTCCTGCCGGTCCGCCTGGACCTGCCCGCCATCCGGGCGCGAGGTGAGGTCCCGGCGCTGCTGCGCGGCCTGATCCGCAAGCCCGCCCGCCGCGCGGCGACCGCGGCCGCGGCGGGCGCCGGACTCACCCGGCGGCTGGCGGGTCTCGACCCGCAGGCGCGCCACGAGGCGGTGCTCGACCTCGTACGGACGCAGATCGCGCTCGTCCTCGGGCACGCGGGCGTGGCGGAGGTCGACCCCGCACGGGCCTTCCAGGACCTGGGCTTCGACTCCCTGATGGCCGTCGAACTGCGCAACCGGCTCGACGCTGCCACCGGGCTGCGCCTGCCCGCCACCCTCGTCTTCGACCATCCGACCGCGGACGCGCTGGTGCGCTTCCTCCTCGACGAGGTGTTCGGGGACGAGTCCGCCGAGGCCGGGCACCTGCCCGCCACCCGCCCGGCAGCGGCGGCGGCGACCGGAGACGATCCGGTGGTGATCGTGGGCATGGCCTGCCGGTACCCGGGCGGGGTGGCCTCCCCCGAGGACCTGTGGCGGCTGGTCGCCGACGGCGTGGACGCCGTCGGCGCGTTCCCGGCCGACCGAGGCTGGGACGTGGACTCGCTCTACCACCCGGACCCGGAACACCCGGGCACCAGCTACACCCGCTCCGGCGGCTTCCTGGCCGCCGCGGCCGACTTCGACCACGACTTCTTCGGGATGAGTCCGCGCGAGGCCCTCGCCACGGACGCCCAGCAGCGGCTGCTGCTGGAGACGACCTGGGAGGCCGTGGAACGGTCCGGCATCGACCCGGTGTCGCTGCGCGGCTCGCAGACCGGCGTGTTCGCCGGTGTCATGTACAGCGACTACGCCAGCCTGCTCGGTGGCCGTGAGTTCGAAGGCCACCAGGGCAGCGGCAGTGCGGGCAGTATCGCCTCGGGTCGCGTCTCGTACGCGCTGGGTCTGGAGGGCCCGGCGGTGACGGTGGACACGGCGTGTTCGTCGTCGCTGGTGGCGATGCACCTCGCGGCGCAGGCGCTGCGGTCGGGGGAGTGCTCCCTGGCGGTGGCGGGTGGTGTGACGGTGATGTCCACGCCGACGACGTTCGTTGAGTTCTCCCGCCAGCGCGGCCTCGCGGCCGACGGCCGGTGCAAGGCGTTCGCCGAGGCCGCCGACGGTGTCGGCTGGGGCGAGGGCGTGGGCATGGTCGTCCTGGAGCGGCTGTCGGACGCGGTGCGCAACGGTCACCGCGTGCTGGCGGTGGTGCGGGGCTCGGCGGTCAACCAGGACGGTGCGAGCAATGGTCTGACGGCTCCGAACGGTCCTTCGCAGCAGCGGGTGATCCGCCAGGCGCTGGCCGGCGGTGGTCTGTCGACGTCCGACGTGGACGTGGTGGAGGCGCACGGCACCGGCACCACGCTCGGCGACCCGATCGAGGCGCAGGCCCTGCTCGCGACCTACGGCCGGGACCGCGACGCCGAGCGCCCGCTGCTGCTCGGCTCGGTGAAGTCCAACATCGGGCACGCGCAGGCGGCCGCCGGCGTGGCCGGTGTGATCAAGATGGTCATGGCGATGCGGCACGGCCTGGTACCGAAGACGCTGCACGTGGATGCCCCGTCCTCGCACGTGGACTGGGCGGCGGGTGCGGTGGAGCTCCTGTCGGAGCAGCGTGCCTGG
Organism: Streptomyces sp. NPDC031121; assembly: GCF_055570615.1. Classification (NCBI taxonomy): domain Bacteria; kingdom Bacillati; phylum Actinomycetota; class Actinomycetes; order Kitasatosporales; family Streptomycetaceae; genus Streptomyces; species Streptomyces sp. NPDC031121. Next base: position 397,210 of record NZ_JBVIGV010000002.1, on the reverse strand, counting down.
CCGGAGTCGGGCCGGGTGCGGCGTGCGGGTGTGTCCTCGTTCGGTATCAGCGGGACGAACGCGCACGTGGTGCTGGAGCAGTTCGAGCCGGCCGAGGTGGAGGCGGCGGACGCGCAGCTCGTTCCGGGTGTGGTGCCGTGGCTGGTGTCCGGCAAGACGGAGGACGCGCTTGAGGCCCAGGTGGCGCGGCTGCGTGCGTACGTGGAGGAGTCGGGGCTGCGTCCGGTGGACGTGGGTCTGTCCACCCTTGACCGGTCGGTCTTCGCTCACCGTGCGGTGGTGCTGAACGGCGATGAGGTGATCCAGGGGCAGGCGCGGTCGGGCAAGACGGCGTTCCTGTTCACGGGTCAGGGCTCGCAGCGCCTGGGGATGGGCCGGGAGCTGTATGCACGCTTCCCGGTGTTCGCGCAAGCCTTCGACGCGGTGTGTGCGGAGCTGGATGTTCCGGTGCGGGAGGTGGTCTGGGGAGAGGACGCGGAGGCGCTGAACCAGACCATGTACGCCCAGGCGGCTCTGTTCGCCGTGGAAGTGGCGCTGTTCCGGCTGGTCGAGTCCTGGGGTGTCACGCCCGATTTCGTGGCCGGTCATTCCATCGGCGAGGTGGCCGCGGCGCATGTGGCGGGGGTGTTCTCGCTCGCCGACGCGTGTGCGCTGGTGTCGGCGCGGGGCCGGCTGATGCAGGCGCTGCCGGAGGGCGGTGCGATGCTCGCGGTCGCCGCGACGGAGGACGAGGTCCTGCCGCTGCTGGGCGCGTCGGTGTCGATCGCCGCGGTCAACGGTCCCTCGGCCGTGGTGGTTTCCGGTGCCGAGGACGCGGTGGAGTCCGTTCGTGCGCACTTCGAGGGGCTGGGGCGCAAGACGACCCTTCTGCGGGTCTCGCACGCCTTCCACTCCCCGCTGATGGACCCCATGCTGGACGCTTTCCGCGCCGTCGTGTCCGGTCTGTCGTTCGCGACTCCGAGGATCGCGATGACCGCGGGCCCGGACGTGGTCTGCGACCCGGAGTACTGGGTGCGCCACGTTCGCGAGGCGGTCCGTTTCGCCGACGACATCCGCGCCCTCACCGGCCTCGGCGTCACCCGGTACCTCGAACTCGGCCCGGACGCGGTCCTGTCCGCCCTGGTCGCCGGCTCCGTCACGGACGCCGAAACCACGGTGGTGCCCGTCCTGCGCAGGAACCGCGACGAGGAGGAGTCCGCTCTCCAAGCCCTCGCCCGGCTCCACGTGAGCGGTGTGCGGGTGGACTGGACCGCCGTCTTCGCCGGCACCGGGGCCCGGCCGGTGGACCTGCCGACGTACGCCTTCCAGCACCGCCGCTACTGGCCCACCGGCGCACCCGCCGGCCGGGGCGGTGCGGAGGCGCTCGGACTCCGGTCCGCCGAGCACCCGCTGCTCTCGGGCGCGGTGGAGCTGGCCGGATCCGACGGGTTCCTGTTCACCGGCCGGCTCTCGGCGGCCACCCACCCGTGGCTGGGCGACCACCTCGTCATGGGCTCGGTCGTGGTGCCCGGCACGGCGCTGCTCGAACTCGCCGTCCGGGCGGGCGACGAGCTCGGCTGCCCCACCGTCGAGGAACTGACCCTCGCCGCGCCGCTGGTCCTGCCCGAACAGGGCGCCGCCGTGCAACTCCAGGTGGCCGCGGCCGCTCCCGACGCATCGGGGCGGCGCGCGCTCACCGTGCACTCCCGGACCGCCGCGGCGGGCGCCCACGCACCGTGGACGCTCCACGCCAGTGGTGTGCTGGCCCATCGGCCCGCCGGCTCCGGCACGCCGTTCGAAGCGGCGGCCTGGCCGCCGGCAGGAGCGGAAGCCCTCGATGTGGCGGACGTGTACGAGCGTTTCGCCGACGCGGGGTTCGCGTACGGCCCGGTGTTCCAGGGCCTGCGCGCTGCCTGGCGGCTCGGTGAGGAGGTGTATGCGGACGTCGCCCTGCCCGAGGGCGTCGAAGGATCGGCGTTCGCGCTGCACCCGGCGCTGTTCGACGCCGCGCTGCACGCGTTCGCGCTCGGCGCGGACACCGGCGGCGCCGGGGAGCGGAGCAGCGGCGGGGTCCCGTTCTCCTGGAGCGGTGTCTCGCTGCACGCCGCGGGCGCCTCGGCGGTGCGGGCCCGGCTGAGCCGGTCCGGTACGGGCGGCGCGGTGTCCCTCGCCCTCGCGGACACCACGGGCGCACCGGTGGCCTCCGTCGAGTCCCTCGTCGTACGGCCCCTCAGCGCGGAACAGCTGGGCGCGGCGGACCGGGCCGGGCGGGACTCCCTGTTCCACCTGGACTGGACGCCCGTCGACGGCGAAGGCGACCCCGGCGGGAACCCGCGGACCGCGGTGATCGCCACGATGAGCACCACGGCCGCGGCCGCGGCGGCATTGGGCGACCACCCGGTGTACGCCGGGCTCGCCGAGCTGCTCGCCGAGGTCGCCGCCGACACGGCTCAGCCGGTCCCGGACGTGGTCCTCGTACCGCTGACGGACGGCAGTGCGGACGGGGGGGCGGACGGTGAAGCGGCCGCCGGTACGCCGGAGGCCGTGCACGCGCGCACCGCCCAGGCCCTGGACATCGCTCAGGCCTGGCTGGCCGAGGACCGCTTCGCCGACGCACGCCTGGTGTTCGTCACCCGGGGCGCGACCTCCGGCGCGGACCTCGCGGCCGCGGCCGTCCGGGGCCTGGTGCGCTCGGCGATCTCGGAGAACCCGGGCCGCTTCGGCCTCGTGGACCTCGACGACGCCGGCGCGGCGGCTCTGCTGCCGCAGGCCCTCGCCGGCGGGGAGCCGCAGCTCCTGCTGCGCGGCGGTGCCGTACTGGCCGCCCGCATTGCCCGGATCTCCGACCCGGCCCCGGCCGCCCCGGTATGGGCGGGCGAGGGCGCGGTCCTGATCACCGGCGGCACCGGCGGCCTGGGCCGGCTGCTGGCCCGCCACCTGGTCGCCGAACACGGCGTGCGCGAGCTGGTGCTGGTCAGCCGGCGGGGCCCCGACGCCGAAGGAGCGGCCGCACTCGCCGCCGAACTCGCCGAGTCCGGCGCCCGTGCAGTGATCGAGGCCTGCGACGTCGCGGATCCGGAGGCGGTGGCGGCACTGGTCGCCCGCCACCCGCTGCGCGCGGTGGTCCACACCGCGGGCGCGCTGGCAGACGGGGTCCTCGGATCCCTGACCCCGGACCGGCTCGCGGAGGTGCTGCGTCCCAAGGCGGACGCGGCCTGGAACCTGCACGAGGCAACCCGGGGCCTGCCCCTGGAGGCGTTCGTCCTGTTCTCCTCCGCGGCGGGCACACTGGGCAACGCCGGCCAGGCCAACTACGCCGCCGCCAACGCCTACCTCGACGCCCTGGCCCGGCACCGCCGCGCCCACGGCCTGCCCGGCACCTCCCTGGCCTGGGGCCCCTGGGCGGGCACCGGCGGCGGCATGACCGGAGAACTGACCGCGGCCGAGGCCGAACGCCTGGCCCGCGCCGGACTCCCGCCGCTCACCCCTGAGCAGGGACTGGAGCTGTTCGACACCGCAGCGGGCGGCGCCGAGCCGGCCGTACTGCCCGTCCGGCTCGACCTCGCGGCGCTCCGCGCCCGCGGGGAGGTGCCCGCACTGCTGCGCGGCCTGGTCCGGACGCCCGTACGCCGCACCTCCGCGGCGGACGGGACGGGTGGCGGGCTCGCCGAAAGGCTCGTGTCCCTTCCGCAGGCGGAGCGGTACGACGCCCTGCTCGCCGAGGTACGCGGCCAGGCTGCGGCGGTCCTCGGGCACTCGGGAGCCGCGGACGTGGACCCGCACCGCTCCTTCCAGGACCTCGGACTCGACTCGCTGACCGCGATCGAGCTCCGGAACCGGCTCAGCGCGCTGACCGGCACCCGGCTGCCGGCCACGCTGGTCTTCGACTACCCGACGACCGCGGAGCTGGTGGACCACCTGTACGCGCTGCTCGACGTGGCGCCGCCGGCCCAGCCCGACGCCGCCGGCGCCCTCCTGGCCGAACTGGCCAGACTGGAGCAGGCCTTCACCGCGGCAGAGGTCAGCGACGAGGTGTTCGCGCAGGTGGCGGGACGGCTCGACGTCCTGAAGGAGAAGTGGGGCGCGCTGCGCGGGACGGGCTCGGACGAGAGCACCGACACCGAGGGCGGATTCGACTTCGAGACGGCCTCCGACGAGGAGGTTTTCGACCTGCTGGACAAGCAGCTCGGCCTGTAGCCGCCGGGCAGGAGAAAGCCCCTGGGCCCGGACTTCCGAGGAAGTCCGGGCCCAGGGGCTTTGTGCCGTCCCGCGTGCGGGACTACTGCAACGGCCGGCGGAAGCCGAGCACCGCGAGGGCGGCACCCGCGGCGGCGATCACCCCGCCGATGACCAGGGCCGGGACGATCGCATCGGAGCCCGGGATGCCCAGGGCGAGCGCGCGGGTCGCGTCGATCGCGTACGTGAGCGGGTTGACCCCGGCGACCGCGGCCAGCCAGTCGGGCAGGTCCTTGACCGGAATGTAGGCGCTGGACGCGAACATCAGTGGCAGGATCGCGATCACGGCGAGGTTCTGCATCGGCTCGGCCCGGCGCAGCCACGCCCCGGCCGCGATGAACGCCCAGCCCAGGGACCAGCTCATGAACAGGGTCAGCCCGACCGAGGCGGCCACATCGACCGCCCCGCCGTGCGGTGCGTAACCGAGCACGCCGAAGGCCAGCACCAGGATGACCGCGGCCTGCACCGCGCTGCGCACCAGACTGGCGAGGCTGCGTGCGATCAGCAGCGAGGACGGCGTGATGGGCAGGGACCGCAGCCGGGCCACCACCCCGTTCTTCAGGTCGTCGACGAGCCCGACGCCCGACTGGACCGCCGACTGCAGGGCGTTGTCGACCAGCACGGCCGACAGCACGAAGTCGAGGTACGTGATTCCGGCGGGGAAGTGCGGCGGCGCCCCCATCTTGCTGAACACCTGCGTCAGCACGAACAGGATGATCACCGGCTGGAGCAGCCCGAACAGCACCACGCCCGGGTCCGTCGCCATCTGGCGCAGCGAACGCGCGGTGAGCACGCGGATCTGGAGGAACACCGAGCTGTCCGGCCAGGGCTGCCGCAGCGGCGCCGCGGCGCGGGTGGCCGCGGTGGCAGGGGTGGTTGCGGTGGCGGTCATGCGGAAGGTCCTCCGGACAGGGCGGGCACGGGGGAGGCGGCCGGCTGGGGGTTCCGCCCGGCGAGGGCGAGGTAGACGTCGTCCAGGGTGGGTTCGCCGAAGGACAGCTCGGTGGCCTCGGCCCCCGCCTGGTCCAGGGCGCGGATCACCGTCGCCACGTCCTTCGACGCGTCGATGGGGATGACGAGGCAGGCGCTCTGCGGGGCCACCACCGGGTCCAAGGAGGCCCGGCGCAGGGCCCCGACCGCGCTCTCCCGGTCCGCCGACGCATCCAGCGTGACGGTCACGGTGCGGCGGCCCACGGCCGCCTTCAGCTCCGCCGCCGTACCGCTCGCGACGACCCGGCCGCCGGACAGCACGGTGATGGAATCCGCGAGCCGGTCGGCCTCCTCCAGGTACTGCGTCGTGAGCAGCACGGTGGCGCCTTCGGCCACCAGACCCTCGACGATCTCCCACAGGACCAGCCGGGCCTCCGGGTCCAGGCCCGTGGTCGGCTCGTCCAGGAAGACCACCTCGGGACGGCCGACCAGGCTCGCGGCGAGGTCGAGCCGGCGTCGCAGCCCGCCGGAGTACGTGCGGGCGCGGCGCCCGGCCACGTCGTGGAGCGCGAACAGCTCCAGCAGCTCATCGGCGCGCACCCGGGCCGCCCGGCGTCCGGCCCCCAGCAGCCGGGCGATCAGCACCAGGTTGTCCCGGCCGCTCAGCTGGCCGTCCACCGAGGCGAACTGCCCGGTCAGCCCGATGCGCCGGCGTACCTCGCGCGGCCGGCGTGTCACGTCGTGGCCGGCGACGGAGGCCGTGCCGGAGGTGGGCGGCAGCGCCGCGGTGAGGATGCCCACCAGGGTGGTCTTGCCGGCGCCGTTGTGGCCCAGCAGGCCGAGGACGGATCCCCGGGGGACGCGGAGGTCCACCGAGTCCAGTGCGCGCAGCGTGCCGAAGGTCTTGGTGAGGTCCCGCGCCTCGATCACGGTGTCGGGAGGCTCGATGGGGAGCCCGTTCATGGGAGTTCTCCAGGTTCGTCGGGGGTGGGAAAGGCAGACAGCCGACCGGCGGGTGCGCCGGTCGGCTGTGGAGGGGGGACCGAGGCGGTCCGTCAGCGGCCGACGCCGTCCAGGCGCCGGAAGAGGTCCTCGTCGGACGCGGTGTCGACGTCGAAGGGGATGTCGGCCGCGCGGTCGCCGGTCCGTGCCGGGCCCCGGTCCCGTACGAGGGCCCCCAGGCGGGCGGCGGTGTCCGGGTCGAGTTCCGAGCCCGCGGACAGCAGGGCGTCCAGGTCGGCCACGAGATCGGACACGGTACGGCCGGCCGTACCGGCGAGGCGCCCCGCCAGGTCCTGCCGTACCAGGTCGACCACGGCCGCCGGGGTCGGGTGGTCGAACACCAGGGTGGCCGGCAGCCGCGCCCCGGTGGCCGCCCGCAGCCGGTTGCGCAGCTCGACCGCGCTGACCGAGGTGAGGCCCATGTCGGAGAACGACTCCTCGGCGTCGGCGGCGGTCAGGGTGCGGCCGCCGAGCACGGCCCCCGTCTCGTCCAGGACCAGCCGCAGCAGCAGCGCCTGCTGTTCGGCCCCGCCCAGCCCGGCGAGCCGGCCGGCGAGCACCGGGGGCGCCGGGGCGGGGACTTCCGCGGGAGCCCCGCCCGCCGCCCAGTAGGTGCGGTGCTGGAAGGGGTACGTGGGCAGCGGGACGACCGCCGCACCGGGCAGCACCGACCGCCAGGCCACCGGCACCCCCAGCAGGTGCAGCCGGGCCAGGGCCGCGAGCACCGCGCGCTCCTCGGCGGCGCCGCCGGCCGGGACGGCGGACCCTCGGGCGGGGCCCGCGGCCAGGCACTCCTCCAGCATCGGTGAAAGCGCCGGCTCGGGGCCCAGCTCCAGGAACACCCCGGTCCCGTCGGCCCGCAGGCCGGCGACCGCGTCGCGGAACCGGACCGGCTCCCGGACGTGCCGCACCCAGTAGCCGGGATCGCACGCCTCGGCTGCCGTGAGCGGGGCCCCGGTCAGGCAGGACGTGACCGGTACGGCCGGGGCGGCGAAGGCGAGCCCCGTGACGACCTCACGGAACGCGTCCAGCATCGGATCCATCAGCGGGGAGTGGAAGGCGTGGCCGACGGCGAGCCGCTTGGTCCGGACACCGGCGGCGGCGAGCCTCCCCGCGAGTTCCTCCAGGGGCCCGGCGGCACCGGAGAGCACCACCGAACGCGGCCCGTTGACGGCGGCCACCGCGACCGGACCACCCCGCAGGCCCTCCAGCCACGGACCCAGTCCGGCCTCCGGGAGCCGTACGGCAAGCATGGCGCCGCCCTCCGGCAGGCCTTGCATCAGCCGTCCCCGGGCCGCGACGAGCCGGGCCGCGTCCGGAAGGGAGAGCACCCCCGCGACGTGGGCGGCGGTGATCTCGCCCACCGAATGCCCCACCAGCCGCGCGGGCACCACCCCCCACGACTCGAACAGCCGGTACAGGGCGACCCCGTGGGCGAAGAGCGCCGGCTGCGTGTACTCCGTACGCTCCAGCAGCACGGCGTCCGGGCCGTCGGCCGCCCACATCACCTCGGCCAGCGGCCGGTCCAGCAGCGGATCGAGTGCGTCGCACACCTCCCGCAGCGCATCCGCGAACACCGGGTACACGCGGGCCAGTTCGCGTCCCATGCCGGGCCGCTGGCTGCCCTGCCCGGCGAAGACGTACGCCAGCTCACCGTCGCGCGGCTCGTCGGCCGGACCGTCGAGCTCGGCCAAGGCCCGTACCGACGCGAGAAGCTCATGCCGATCCGCGCCCACGGCGAACGCCTGGTGCCCGGCGTGCACGGTACGGCTGAGGGCCAGCGAACAGGCCACGTCCCGCACCGACAGCCCGGGCCGGGCGTCCACGTGCTCCGCCAGCCGGCGGGCCTGGTCGCGCAGAGCGGGCGCACTGCGCGCGGACAGCACCCAGGCCACCGGAGCGCTGCCTTCCGACGGCCGTTCGGCGACGGCGTCCTGCGCGGCCTCGTCCGGAGCCTCCTCCAGGATCACGTGGGCGTTGGTCCCGCTGATCCCGAACGAGGACACCCCCGCCCGGCGGGCCCGCCCGGCCTCCCGGGGCCAGGGCCGGGCCTCGGTGAGCAGCCGCACGGTGCCCGCCGACCAGTCCACACGCGACGTCGGAGTGTCCGCGTGGAGGGTCTTGGGCAGTACGCCGCCCCGCAGCGCCAGTACGGACTTGATCACGCCCGCCACGCCCGCGGCCGCCTGCGCGTGCCCGATGTTCGACTTCACCGATCCGAGCCACAGGGGGCGGTCCGCCTCGCGCGCGGCGCCGTACGTGCCGAGCAGCGCCTGCGCCTCGATCGGGTCGCCGAGCGTGGTCCCGGTGCCGTGCGCCTCCACCGCGTCCACGTCGGCGGCGGACAGTCCGGCGTCGGCCAGTGCCTGCCGGATCACCCGCCGCTGCGCGGGCCCGTGCGGAGCGGTGATCCCGTTGGAGGCGCCGTCCTGGTTCACGGCGGACCCGCGCACCAGGGCGAGGACCGGATGGCCGTTGCGCCGGGCTTCGGAGAGGCGCTCCAGCACCAGCAGGCCGACCCCCTCCGACCAGGCCGCGCCGTCGGCGGTGTCCGCGAAGGACTTGCAGCGGCCGTCGGGGGCCAGCCCGCGCAGCCGGGAGAACTCCGTGAACGAGGCCGGTGTGGCCATCACGGCGACGCCGCCCGCCAGGGCCAGGGAGGATTCGCCGGACCGCAGCGAGCGGCACGCCAGATGGAGCGCGACCAGCGAGGACGAGCAGGCCGTGTCCACGGTCAGCGCGGGGCCCTGGAGCCCGAAGGTGTACGCGATCCGGCCCGCCAGGGCGCTGCCGGCGGTGCCGAGGGCGAGCAGCCCTTCCAGTTCCGGCCGACCGTCGCCGGAGGCCGAGGGCGCGTAGTCGTGGTACATGGCGCCCGCGAACACCCCGGTCTGCGAGCCGTGCAGCGAGGCCGGGTCGATCCCGGCCCGCTCCAGCGCCTCCCAGGCGGTCTCCAGCAGCAGCCGCTGCTGCGGGTCGGCGGCCAGTGCCTCCCGGTCGGAGAAGCAGAAGAACCCCGCGTCGAACGCGCCCGCGCCGGACAGGAATCCGCCCTCGCGGGCGTACGAGGTGCCGGGGTGCTCGGGGTCCTCGTCGAAGAGGTGCTCCAGGTCCCAGCCGCGGTCCTCGGGGAAGGCCCCGATCGCGTCCCGGCCCTCCGTCACCAGGGCCCACAGGTCCTCGGGGCCGCGTACGCCACCGGGCAGCCGGCAGGCCATGCCCACGACGGCCACGGGATCGTCGTCCGCCGTGCCGGAAGGTGACTCGGGGAGGGAGGGCACGGTGTCCTCGGCCGTCTCGCCCCGCAGATGGCGGGCCACGGCCTCGGGTGTCGGGAAGTCGAAGGCGAGGGACGCGGGCAGCGGGAGACCGGTCGCCTCGGCCAGCAGGTTGCGCAGCCGGATGCTGCGGACGGAGTCCAGGCCGTGGCCGCGGAACGTGGTGCGCGCCCCGATGGGGGCGGCTTCGGCGGCCGGCGCGAGTGCCTCGGTGACGCACGCGCGGACCAGCTCGAGGGCAGCCGCGTACGACGCGGGCGCGGAGCCGCCGCCGGACCCGTCGGCAGGTCCCTGCTCGGCCAGCAGGCTCTCCAGGGCCCGCCGGTGCAGCTTGCCGGCCGGGGTGCGGGGCAGCTCCCCGACCACCGCGAGTTCCAGCGGCAGCTTGTAGTCGGCGACCCCGCGCTCCAGCAGGAAGTCGGTCACCCGGGCCAGCGTGACCTGCCGCTCGGCCCGACCGGTGACCACCAGGCACGGGTACTCGCCGAGCCGCCGGTCGGGGCGGGCGACCACGGCCGCAGGCCCGAGGCCCGGCATGTCCGCCAGCAGCCCCTGGATCTCCGTCGCGTCGAACTTCCGGCCGCCCACGTTGATCAGCTCGGCCGAGCGGCCCAGGAAGCGGACCCGGCCGTCGCCGTCCACGCTCGCACGGTCCCCGGTGCGCAGCCAGCCGTCCTCGGTGACCGCCGCCGCGGTCAGCCCGGGATCGCCGTGGTAGCCGCGGAACATGCCGGGGCTGCGGTAGTACAGCTCGCCCGGCTCGCCGGGCGCGCACTCGGAGCCGTCCTCGCGCAGGACGCGCACGCTCGCTCCGAAGGTCGGCCGGCCCACGCTGCGGGCGGCCACGTCGGCGGGGTCGGCGGCGGTCGTGCAGGTGCCGGTGCCGAGTTCGGACATGCCCCACACGACGACGAGCGGACTGCCGAGCACCTCGCGCACCTGCGCCACCAGTGCCGCGGGGATGGCCGCTCCGGCCGTCCGCACCTCGCGCGGCCGGAATCCGGCCCGCGCCCCGGTGTCCGCGAGCCGGGCGGCCACGTCGTGGAGCTGGGCGGGCACGGCGAAGACCACGGCGGGCCGCGCCGCGCGGGCCAGTTCCAGGAACCGGTCCGGGTCCCAGCCGCGCAGCAGTACCTGGCGGCAGCGGGCGAACAGGGCCGAGTGCAGGGACTGGAGGCCGAACAGGTGGGTGAGGGGACAGGCGGTGAGCACCGGGCCGTCGAACGAGCCGGCCGCGTCCTCCGTCACGGCTGCCGTGTTCGACATCAGCCCGTCGTGGCTGTGCAGACAGATCTTCGGCCGGTCGGAGGTCGTACCGGAGGAGGGCAGCAGCACGAAGGGCATCTCCGGCCGCACCTCGGCCGGGTGCGGGGCCGCGCCGGCCCACCGCTCCAGCAGCCCGTCGATGCCCACGAGGCCCCCCGTGGCGGATCCGGATCCCGCCACCAGGACCGACCGCAGCGAGGGAACGGCCGCCCGCAGGGCGGACAGGGCCGGTGCGTCCGCCGCGTGCGCGGAGTCCGCGGGCAGCACCAGTGCCACCGGCGCCACCCGTTCCGCCAGCGCCAGCACGTCGGCGCTGCCATGGCCCTGGTGGACGGGCATCATGACAGCGCCGATCGCCGCGACGGCGAGGTGCAGGGTTTCGTACTCCCAGCAGTTGGGCAGCTGGATCGCGACCACGTCGCCGACCCCGACGCCCAGCTCCTGGAGGCCGCGGGCGAGCGCGTCGACATCCGCCTCCCACTGCCGCCAGGTCCGGTGCCGGTCCCCGTCGCTCAGGGCCACCGCCTCCGGATCCGTCTGCGCGGCGGCCCGGAAGACGGCCGGCAGGGTCAGGCCGCGCAGCGCTCCGTGCGGCCCGGCGGCCGGTTCGACCGCGTAGTCATCGACATGGACGGACACCAATTACTCCCGAGAAGGCCGGCCGCTGGGCGTGTTGCCGCTCCATGCTGGGCCCGCGCCACCGGGAAAAGCCCTAGACGTGGAGCAGCGCCCGCAGAGGCGCCGACTTGACCCGTGTCTCCTCGTACTCGGCCGTGGGGTCCGACAGGGCGATGACCGCGCCGCCGACCCCGTAGCGCAGGGTGCCGCCGCTGAGCACCACCGTGCGGATGACGATGCTGAGATCGGCCGCGCCGGTCAGCGAGAAGTAGCCGATGGCACCCGAGTAGATGCCGCGCGGGCCGCCTTCGAGCCGGTCGATGATCTCCATGGTGCGGATCTTGGGCGCCCCGGTCATGGACCCGCCGGGGAAGGCCGCGCGGACGCCCGCCACCGCGCTGGTGCCGGTGCGCAGCTGCGCCCGTACGGTGCTGACGAGCTGGTGCACGGTGGCGTAGGACTCGACCTGGAAGACCGGGTCGGCGACGACCGTGCCCACCTCGGCGCACCGGCCGAGGTCGTGCCGGACCAGGTCGACGATCATCAGGTTCTCGGCACGGTCCTTCTCGCTGCCCGCGAGATCGGCGGCGAGCCGGGCGTCCTCGACCGGGTCGGCGTGCCGCGGCCGGGTGCCCTTGATGGGCTTGGACTCCATCGTGCCCTGCCGGTCGATGCGCAGGAAGCGCTCGGGCGAGGTGCTCAGCACCGAGAGGGGGCCGAAGCCGAGGAACGCGGCGAACGGGGCCGGACTCGCCCGGCGCAGGTGGCGGTAGGCCTGCCAGGGGTCGAGGGCGGTCTCCGCCTCGATCATGTTCGTCAGGCACACCTCGTACGTCTCGCCGGCGCGTATCTCCTCGTGGCAGACGTCGATGAGCTTGAGGTATGCCTCGCGGTCGTGGCGCGCGCGCAGGTCCGGCCCGGTGAGCCCGGCCGGGGCGGGGCAGGGCCCGGGCGCCTGGCCCGCGAGCCCTGCCAGTTCGGCCGCCGTGCCGCGAAGCCAGGCCCGGGCGGCGGCCTCGTCACCGTCCTCGGCAAGCGCCAGCAGGTACGTGGTGTCCGTCCTGTGGTCCAGGACGACGGCCCGGTCCGCGAAGACCATCACGGCGTCCGGGTCGGGGGAGCGGTGGGCCGCCTCCCCGCCGCACTCGGCCTTCAGCTCGTAGCCCAGGCAGCCCACCCAGCCCAGCGCGAACTCGAAGGGAAGCTCGGGGACTTCGGTCCGCAGCGCGGCCAGGTCGCGTTCCAGCCAGTCGAAGAACGGGCTGTGGACGGTGTGGTCCCGGCCGTTCCCGGTGACGGTAACGGTGGCGCCGGACACGTCCGCGGTGGCGGTGCGGGCCAGCGGCCCGGAGGCGTTGCCCATGACCGAGATCTGTCCGAGCCGGGCGTCGGCGCGGCTGCTGTCCAGCCAGAAGGGGTACGCGCCGGCGCGGAACAGCCGGTCGAAGACCGGTTCGGCCTCCCAGCGGGTGGAGAGCTGCTCGGCCAGTACCCGCAGGCGCCGGACCGGTGCTTCCTGAGGGGCCGGTGCCGCTGCCGGGGCCGGCGCCGTTGCGCGGGCCGGGTGCCGCCTGCGCCGGCCGTGCGCGTACGCCAGGTCGCGGAAGTTGGCCAGCAGGTGGTGCCCGCTGCCCGTGCCGATCGACTCGGGGTGGAACTGCACGCCCCACAGCGGCAGGGTGCGGTGGCGCAGCGCCATGACCACGCCGTCGTCGGCGCTGTGGGCGATCGCCTCCAGCGCGGGCGGCAGCGAGGCGACGGCCAGCGAGTGGTAGCGCACCACCTCCAGGGGGTCGGGGATGCCCTCGAAGAGTCCGTGGCCGCCGTGCCGGACCAGGGAGGTCCGCCCGTGGCGCGGGGACGGGGCCGGGCCGACCTCGGCGCCGTGGGCGAGGGCCATGCCCTGGTGGCCGAGGCACACGCCGAGAACGGGGAGCCGGCCCTCCTCGGCGATCCGCGCGCACAGGCCGAAGTCGGCCGGGCGGTGCGGCGTGCCGGGGCCGGGCGACAGCACCACGCTGTCGAACCCGTCGAGGAGTCCCTCCCGCCAGGCCGGGTCGTCGTTGCGGATCACCTCGGGCTCCTCGCCGTTCACCTCGGCCAGGTAGTGGAAGAGGTTGTAGGTGAAGGAGTCGTAGTTGTCGACGAGGAGAGTCCGCATCACAGGATCCCGAGTTCGCGCGCCATCTCGTCGCCCACGGCCTGGATGTGCTCGGTGAGGAAGAAGTGGCCGCCGGGGTACACCTTCATCCGGAAGACCCCTTCGGTGTGCTCCTGCCACGCCAGGGCTTCGCCCTCCGAGGTGCGCGGGTCGGCGTCGCCGGTGAGCACGGTGATCGGGCAGCGGAGCGTGCGGCCGGGCGGGCAGCCGTACTTCTCGATGGCTTCGTAGTCCCCGCGGATGGCCGGGAGGGCCATGCGCAGGATCTCCTCGTCGCCGAGGAGGTCCGGGTTGGTGCCGTTCAGCAGCCGGAGTTCGGCGATGATGCCGTCGTCGTCGCGGCGGTGCACGGTTTCGGTGCGCACCGTGGACGGGCCGCGGCGGCCGGAGGCGATCACGGACTTCGGCTCGCGGGTGCCCTTCTGCTCCAGCCGCCAGGCGGTCTCGAAGGCGAGCACGGCACCCATGCTGTGCCCGAAGAACACGGTGGGCTTCTCGTCGAGGGTCAGCAGCTCGTCGACGATCAGGTCGGCCAGGGTCTCGATGTCCTGGACGCAGGGCTCCTTGCGGCGGTCCTGACGGCCCGGGTACTGCAGCGAGACGACGTCGGCCGCGGGGGAGAACCGCCTTGACACCGGGTGGAAGAAGCTGGCGGATCCGCCGGCGTGCGGGAAGCAGACCAGCCGGACGGGGCTTTCGGGGGCGGGGTGGAAGCGGCGCAGCCACAGGGCCGACGAGTGGTCCGTGCTGTTCAAGGTGCGGTTCCTTTCCGGGGAACGAGGCGGGAACGGGATCGGGCGGGAACGGGTTGGGTCGCGGGATCAGTCCCCGTAGACGGTGATGGTGTGGGCGGGGCACAGGTCGCCCGCCTGCCACACGGCCTCGTGATCCGCGGGTGCCGGGCTGGGGTCGAGGACGAGGACCACCCCGTCGGCGTCCTGATCGAAGACGCCGGGCGCGGACAGCACGCACTGTCCGGCGCCGACGCAGCGATCGGTGTCCACGGTGATGCGCATGGCTTCTCTTTCGGGAGGAACGGAAGGAGGGAAGGAGGGAAGAGCGGAAGGACGGGAAGGCGGAGGGAGCGGGAGCCGGCGGCGGGGAAGGGGCGCCGGACACCCCCGGGGGCTACCAGCGGACGGGCAGTTCGTGCAGCCCGCACAGCACGCCGTCGTACTTGAGCGGGAGTTCCTCCACCGGCACCGCGAGGGCGAGGGTCGGGATCCGCTCGAACAGCCGCCGGTAGACGATCTCCATTTCGGCCCGTACGAGGTTCTGCCCCAGGCACTGGTGCACGCCGTAGCCGAAGGCCACGTGGTGGCGCTCGGTGCGGCCCGGGTCGAAGAGGTGCGGGCAGGCGAACGCCTCCTCGTCGTGGTTGGCGGCCGCGGCCAGCGGGATGACGCCCTCGCCGGCGCGGATCAGCCGGCCGCCGATCTCCACGTCCTCGACGGCGACGCGCAGGGCCACCAGGTCGGCGACCGAGTGGAAGCGCAGCGTCTCCTCGACCGCCCGCTGGTCCCCGATCCACTGCGGGTTGAGGAGCAGGGTCACCACGCCGAGCGCGATGTTGTTCGCCGTGGTCTCGTGCCCCGCGATGAGCAGCAGCATCAGCACCCCGGTCATCTCCTGGGTGCTGATCGAGCCTGTGGCCAGCAGCCTGCTGACCAGGTCGTCGCCCGGCCACATCGCCTTGATGCCGACGAGCCGGTTGATGTACCGCAGCAGCTCCTTGGCGGCGGTGTCGCGCTGCCGCTCGGTGGACGTGCGGATGGCGACCAGGGTGCGGGTGCGGGACTCGAAGAAGTCGCGGTCCACCGGCGGTACCCCGAGGAGCGAGGAGATCACCAGAGAGGGCACGGGCAGCGCGAAGTCGGCCACCAGGTCGGCGGAGTTCCCGGCGGCCAGCATGCTGTCGATCACGCCGTCCACGGTGCGTTCGATCGCCGGGCGCATCTCGCGTACGCGGCGCACGGTGAACTCCGGGATCAGGGCCTTGCGGAACCGGTCGTGCTCGGGCGAGTCGAGGCCGACGAACCACCCCGGGATCTGCTCCTGCCGGGGGACGCCCATGGTGTCGCTGATGTGCGGGAAGCCCTCGCGGTCGGGGTTCGCGCTGATCTTCTTGCTGGTGAGGACGGCACGCACCTCCGCGTGCCGGGTCACCAGCCAGACCCGGCTGCCGTTCGGCAGATGGGTCAGCACCAGTCCCTCGCTGCGGCGGTACTCCTCGTAGCGGGGCGGCGGGAAGGGCTCGCCAGGGACCCGTAGCGGGAAGGGGACAACTTTCGGTTCGGCGGTGCCGGCCATGGTCTTCGTCCTCCGTCGGTCGGTGCGGGCTCAGGCCACGCCGTAGAAGGCGCGGATCTTCCCGGTCACGTAGTCCTGGTCTGCGGCGGTCAGTTCGGTGTACGTGGGCAGGTAGAGCCCGTCCTCGCTGAAGCGGCTGGCGTTGAGGTACGGCCAGACGGGGTCGTGGTAGCCGGGCTGGCGGCTCATCGGCTTGAAGAAGACGCGGGTCTCGATGCCCTCGGTGCGCAGGAAGGCGCGCAACTCGTCCCGGCGCTCGGCCCGTACGTCGTACATCCAGAGCACGTCGCGCTGCGGCATCAGGGTGACGCCGGGGATGTCCTTGAGGCCCTGGTCGTAGCGGCGTTCGATCTCCCGGCGCAGGGCGAGGAAGTCGTCGAGCTGCTCCACCTGGGCGAGCGCCATGGCCCCCTGCATGGCGGTCATCCGGAAGTTGTAGGCCAGTTTCTTGTGCAGGAAGCTGTGGTCCTTGGTGAAGGCCATCGCCCGCAGGTGGGCCATCTGCTCGGCCAGCCGCGGGTCGTCGGTGAGGCAGATGCCGCCCTCGCCCGCCGTGATGATCTTGTTGGCGAAGAGTGAGTAGCAGGCGATGTCGCCCACGACGGGAATGCCGTGCGCTTCGGAGGAGTCCTCCACCACGCGCAGGTTGTAGTCGTACGCGATATTCATGATCGCGTCCATGGCGCAGCGGCGGCCGTAGACGTGGACGGGCATGATGGCCTTGGTCCGGGAGGTGATCTTTTCCTCGATCTTGCCCGGATCGATGTTGAGGTCGTCGGCGCAGTCGACGAACACCGGTGTCGCGCCGGTGTAGCTGACGGCCCAGGCGGAGGCCACCATGGTGAATTCCGGGACGATCACTTCGTCGCCCGGGCCGATGCCCAGCGCGCGGAGCGCCAGGGTGAGTGCGGTGGTCCCGGAGGAGCAGGCGACGCCGTGCGCGATTCCGGTGTACTCGGCGAATGCCTGCTCGAAGCGCCGGACGTACGGCCCTTGTGAGGAAATCCAGCCGTCGTTGATCGTCTCGGTGACGTAGGCGAGTTCCCGGCCCTTCAGACTGGGCCGGGAAACAGGGTATTTGAGGGACATGTCATCCTCGTTCGGAGTGGGGCGGGGGAGAGGGTGCCCCGCGGGGCCGGTCAGGAGAGGGCGGGCAGCCCGAGGAGGAGGTCGGCCGCGGCGCGCCGCCCGCCGGCCGCACGGTGGAGACCCGCGATCCGCTCCGCGCGCTCGCGGAACCGCGGGTCGTCCAGGACCCGGGTGAGCTTGTCGACGACGTCGTCGGGGTCGACGTCCCGCGGGCGGTCCAGGGTCAGGCTCAGGCCGAGGTCCTGGCCGCGCACCGCCTGGTCATAGCAGTCCACCCAGAGGGGTCGGACCACCATCGGCTTGCCGAAGTACATGCCCTCGTTGAACCCGTTGCCGCCGCCGTGGGTGAAGAACAGCCGCACGCTCGGGTGGGCGAGCACGTCGAGCTGGGAGGGGAGCCAGCTCTCGATCCGCAGGTTGCCGGGCAGCGTCCCGGCGGCCGGCAGCAGGTGCTGCTGCTCCTTGGGAAGCCGCCACAGGAAGTGGTGCCGGTCCTGCATCCGGCGGGCCACCTCGACCAGGGAGGCGACCTCCTCCCGCGTCAGCCGGGTGATGGTCCCGAAGCCCATGTAGACCACCGAGTCCCGGGCGTCGAGCCAGTCGGCGAGGCCGCCGTCGTCCCCGCCGCGCGGCGCCTCCGGCAGCGGCGGCACCATGGCCCCGACCAGCTTCATCCGGTCCGGCACGGTGAAGGGGTAGTCCAGTTCGGCGACCGAATTGCACAGGACCACCTCGGCCCGGTCGATCCTGGTCATCGGATTGGGCCTGGGCAAACCCAGCTCCTTGCGCAGGCGCGCGTCCTCGGACAGGACCCTGCCCATCGCCGGGTGGAAGAACATCCCCAGGGTGCGGTACTTGAAAAGCTCGTTCCGGACCCGCTGGGAGAAATTCATCGGATAGGGCAGGCCCGAATGCGGGACCGGGAAGTCCCGCGGTGTTCCGGACGGCCCGAAGGGATTGAGGGAAGTGAGTACGTTGCTCGGCAGGAACGGCACGCTGAGGGCGAACGGAATGTTCCGGGCGAGTGCCACGTCGACCCCGAAGGAGGCGACGCAGTCGATCACCATGAGGGCCGGGTTGATTTTCCCTACGAGGGAATCCAGGCGCCGGAATTTCTCCGCCTGGAGTTCGGGGCGGTAGGACTGCCGGATCACGGCTCGGTGCGCCTTGAAGCGGGAGGACTGGGTCACCTCGCGGTAGACCTCGTCCGGCCAGCTGACCGCCGAGAGTTCCGGGAACACCTCGCCCAGCGAGGCGAACTCGACCGCGGAGCCCTCCCCCAGGCGTTCCACATCGGCACGCCGGGGCTCGTCCGTCGCGAACCAGAGGTCGGGCACGCGCCGCCGCGAGAGCTCGGCCGCGAGGACGAGAAGCGGGTTGACCAGGCCGCTTTCCGGAAGGCTGACAAAGAGGACGGGCCGCTGCGTGGTACTCATCGCACTCCTGGAGGCAAGGCCCGGTGGGGTTGGCTGCACCCCTCCTTGGTCTCACGGGCTGTGCCGGGAAATCCTTAGAGTCGGCGGGCCGGGCGCCCGCGAGGTGCTGCGCGCCTCCCCCCGGCGAGCCGAATGCCCGGCATGTGGCGGCCACTGCCTGTTAAAGGCGGCGTAAGCTTTTCGCCCCCCGTGACGGACTTCATACTGAGAGCGCTCTCTGGCTCCGGTACGCTGCCACCGTTCGGCGACCGTAGGTAATGGTGCGCAAAGGTGACGGGTGGGGGACCCGGCCCTTTCCGTTCAATGAGGGGGATTCATTGTCTGGCCAGTCCGGCCCGTCGTGTGCGAGAAGAGCCATATTCGGCCGCGATGGCGAAATGCGTACCATCTTCGGGCGGGCCGCGGCGGCCTGCGCCGGCCGTTCGGGGATCGTGGTCCTCACCGGACCGGTCGGTATCGGAAAGAGCAGCCTCGTCCGGGCGTTCCTCGACGGCTCAGGTGACCCGGAGCGCGGCGCGACGGGCGGCGCACGGGGCATGATGTCCCTTCACGGAGTGTGCCGGCCGGACACCGCGACCGCTCCCTACGGCGGTGCCCGGTCCCTGCTGCACCCGCTCGGCCTGACCGGCGAGAGCGCCGCGCGCCACCCGCTGATGCGCGGAGCCGCACGCCGCGCCCTGCCCGCGCTGATCCCCGGGACGGACCGCCGCCCCTTCGCCTTCGACGCCGACTACCCGGTCTTCCAGGGGCTGTTCGGCATCGTCTCCCGCCTGGTCGCCCACCAGCCCCTCGCGCTCGTGCTCGACGACGCCCACCTGTGCGACGAACACACCCTGCGCTGGCTCGACTTCCTGCTGCGCCGCGCGGACGGGCTGCCCCTGCTGCTGGTCCTGGCCCGCAGCACCGAGACCGAGCCCGCCGACGGCACCCCGTGGTCGGGGTTCGCCGCCCACCCCTCGTGCACCACCGTGCCCCTGCGCCCGCTGAGCACGTCCGCCGTCGGCGAGATGGCACGCCACGCCTTCGCGCGCCCGGTCGCGCCCGCGTTCGCCGCCCGGGTCGCCGACGCCTGCGGCGGCAACCCGGGCCGGGCCTCCCGGCTCCTGGCGGAACTGCGGCGCGCGGGAGCCCTGCCCGACAGCGAAGGCGCCCGGCAGGCCGGCGAGCTCGGCGGCCGCCTGACCGCGCGTTCCCTCCGCGACCTCTTCGACCGAAAACCGGGCTGGGTGGAGGCCGTCGCCACGGCGGTGGCCGTGCTCGGCGACGACCTGCCCGACGTGATCGCCGCGCTGGCCGGCGTCTCCACCGTCCAGGCCGAGGACGCCCTCTCCGTGCTCCGGCAGGCCGAGGTACTGGCGCCCGGCCGCACCGGCCTCGCCAGCGGCGAGATACGCACCGCGGTCCTCGAACCACTCGCCGCCGGCCACCTCGCCCGGCTGCGCGCCCGTGCCGCCCTGCTGCTCAGCGACGCCGGCCGACCGGCCGAGGAAGTCGCGGGACACCTGCTGGCCATGCCCGGCGCCCCCCGGCCCTGGATGGCCTCGATGCTGCGCGACGCCGCCGTCGCGGCCGAGGACCGCGGCGCCCCCGGCACCGCCGCGCGCTACCTGCGCCGCGTGCTCGACGCCGCGCCCGAGGACGACACCCTGCGGCTCCGGCTGGCCGGCCTCCTGGCGCACACCGACCCGGACGCCGCCATCGCCCTGCTGGGGGACGCCCTCCACCGTGCCCCCGACCTGCGCGCCCGCGCCGCGGCCGCCGTGCAGTACACCACCACCTGCCTGGCCGCCGGCCGTGCCGTACCCGGTGACCGCGGCCCCGCGGAGGTCCTGGCCGAACTGCGCACCGCAACGGGTCTGCGGGACTCGGCCCTGGCCCTGGAATCGGCTCTGCTCCTCATGGGCTCCGCCGACCGCACCGGCACCGCGGTACCGCCCGAGCGCACCGACCGCACTCCCGAGCCGGTGCCCGCCCACAGCGGCGCCGTGACCGCCCTGGTCACCGCGCTCTACGACAACGCGCGCCAGGCGGCGCGCACCCACGCCCGCAAGGTGCTGGACGCTCCGGGACCGCGCGCCTCCTGGCCCGTGCTCGCCTCCTGCACCGTGCTCGCCCTGGCCGACGAGACCTCCGACGCGCTCGCCGCCCTGAACGACGCGGTGGCCCAGGCGCAGACCGAGGAACCGGACACGGGCTGGACCCGTGTCCTCGCCCACTCCGCCCGCGCCTTCGTCCTGTACGGCACCGGCGCACTCACCGAGGCGATGGACGACGCCCACGCGGCCCTCGCAGCGGCCGGCCGCACGGCAACGCACCCGGCCCTGCCCCGCCTGGTCCTCGCCGCGGCCCTCGGCGACCGCGGTGAAGCCGCCCGCGCCGAGGACCTGATCGCCGGGATCAACGCCCCGCTGTCCCCTGCCGGCCCCGTCATCGACCAGCAGCTCTACCTGATGGTCCGCGCCCGCGTCCGCCGCGCGCGCGGCGACCGCGAAGGGGCCCTGCGGCTGCTGCTCGCCGCCGGCCGGGCCCAGCGGGAAGCCGGCCTCGCCAACCCGGTGTTCGCTCCCTGGTGGGCGGAGGCGTGCCACACCCTCGCCGCCCTGCACCGCCCCCAGGAAGCCGCAGCCCACGCCGAATACGGCACCGAGCTGGCCGAGCGCTGGGGCACCGCGCACGCCCTGGGTACCGCCGCCCTGGCCCGCGGTGTCATCACCCCGGGCCGGGCCGGCACCGAACTGCTGGCGGAGGCCGCGGACACCCTGGCGGCCTCACCCGCCAGGACCGAACAGGCCCGGGCCGCCTTCGCACTCGGCCGCCGCCTGCTGGCCCACGGCGACCACGCCAAGGCCCGCCCGTTCCTGCGCTCCGCCGCCGACCTCGCCCACTCCTGCGGAGCGCTGTCCCGCGCACGCAGCGCCCGCCGGCTGCTCATCGCCGCGGGCGGACGCATGCCGGAGCTCACCGGAGCGCGCGAGGACCTCCTCACCGGAGCCGAACGCAAGGTCGTGGGCCTGGTCCTGGACGGGGCCAGCAACCGGGAGATCGCCCGGTCCCTGTGTGTCACCCTGCGCACGGTCGAGACCCACCTCACCAGCGTCTACCGCAAGCTGGGCGTCAGCTGCCGCGCGGACCTCGCCACCACCCTGCGCACACCCGCCGATGTCGCGGCCCGCACGCCGGCATGGAGCGGCTGAGCCCGGAGCCGGCCTCCGTGCCCGTACCGACCACGCTGTCCACCCGCCGCCGACCCCGGAACCCGATCAGATCCATGTCGCCCTCGGCACCGCCGTACCCCACTCGCCCGGACGCCCCGCCGGTCCCCGAACCGCAAGGCGCGGGTGGCCCGCTGACACACCACAGTCGAGAGCAGGACACTCTCGGCCTCCTGCTCGACGGTCTCGCCGCCGGACGGTCCGCCGTCGTCACCGTCACCGGACGCCCCGGCTACGGCCAGAACGCCCTCGCCCGCCGCACCGCCCGCATCGGCCGGTACCGCGGCCTGCGGGTGCTCAGCGCCCGGGCCGTCCCCTCCGAGTCCGTGCTGCGCCACGGCGTGGCAGCACAGCTGCTGACCCCCCTCGGCGCCGCCCCCGGCCGGCTCGCCCCGATACTCCGTGCCGCCCGGCAGCACCCCCTCCTGCTGGTCCTCGAGGACGCCCAGTGGACCGACCCCGAATCGCTGCACTGGCTCCACGCCCTGGTGCGGCGCTCCGCCACCGCCCCGCTGGCCGTCCTGGCCAGTGGCACCGACGCCGGCGCGCTCGGCCCCGACTGGCGGTGCCTGGCCGCCTCGGCGCCGGAACCGGCGAGCGCCCACCGACTGCTGTTGGGCCCCCCGTCCCACGCCGACACCGCCCTCACCGTGCGCACGGTGTGCGGAGCCGAGGGCGAAGCGGAGTTCACCGCCGCCGCCCGGCGGATCTCGGCGGCGACCCCTGCCGTACTCCACGCCGCTTTACGGCAGTTCACCCGCCACGGACACCTGCCGGTCACCGAGCGGATCCCCGAGCTCGAAGCCATCGGCCGTGCGGTGCTGGACGACCACATCGGCCGGGTCCTGCGGGGGCTGCCGGACGAGACCGTCGCCGTGCTGCGCGCCTTAGCCGTCGGCGGCGAGGTCCTCGGCTTCCCCGCGGTCTGCGCCCTCGCGGGACTCGGCCACCTGCGGGAAGCCCGGTTGCGCGCCGTCCTCGATGCCACGGGCTTCGTCCGTACCACCGACACCGACACCGACACCGACACCGACACCGACACCGGCTCCGGCATGCGCGTCAGCGCCGAGGCCGGCCTGCGGATCCTGGCCGGGATGGAACCGGCCGACCGAGCCGACCTGCACGCGGCCGCCGCCCGTCTCGCCCACCACGGCGGCGCCGCCGACCAGGAGGTCGCCGGCCTCCTGCTCCACGCGCGCCCCGTGGGCACCCCCTGGGCCGTCCCGGCCCTGCGCCGCAGCTGTGCGGCGGCCCAGCGGGCGGGCGACCACGCCCGGGCGGCGGCGTTCCTGGCCCGCGCCCTGCGCGAACCGCTCGACGAGCAGAGCCACGCCGGGCTCACCCTCGATCTTGCCGCCGCCGAACTCATCACCGCACCCGAGGCGGGCATCCGACGGCTAGGCGGCCTCACCCGCACCCGCGACGCCGCCCGGTCGGCCCTGCGCGTCCGCGCCCTGGACCTCGGACTCGCCGCGGGGGACACCGACGGAATGCGCCGCGCCGCGGCCGAAGCCCGACCGGCCGTCACCGCCGAAGAGCAGGAAGCCCTCGTCGCCCTGTTCTGGGCGGCCGACCCGGCCGACCGGGAATACGCCGAGCGCGTCGTCCCCGGAATGCCCGCACTGCCCGCCCGCCCGGCGTCCGCTCTCCAGGCCGGCCCCCGGGCCTGGCAGCTCGCCCTGGCCGGGGACGGCCTGACCGCGGCGCGCGAGCTCGCCCGAGCGGCCCTTGCCCGACCCGCACGGGGCGCCCTCGTCCTGCCCCGCCTCGCCGCCTGCAAGGCGCTGTGCCTGACCGGGGACCACGACGAGGCCGATGCCGGGCTGACCGCCCTGCTCGCCGGCCTACGGGCCGACGGCAGGCAGGTCGCCGCACCCCACGTCCTCGCCGCGCGGGCCGAACTCAACCTGCGCCGCGGCCGGCTCGCCGCAGCCGAACACGACATCGGCGCCGCCGAACGGGCGCTGCCCCACCCCGGCCGGCACCCCGCCGCGACGGCACAGCTGCGAGCTGTGCGGATCCTCGTCGACCTCGAACGCGGGGACACCGTACGGGCCGGGACGCTCGCCGCCGAACCGGTGCCGAACGCCGCCCGCCGCAGTCCGTACTGGCCGCACCTGCTCTTCGCGCAGGCCCTGGTGGCGGCCGCCGGCCAGGACGCCGTCGAGGCCGTGCACCTGCTGCGCGAATGCGGCCGCCTGCTCCTGCACCGGGCCCACCTCAATCCCGCACTACTGCCCTGGCGTTCGGTCGCGGCCCGGGTCCTGCGCGCGGCCGGACACGAAGCCGAGGCGCACCTGCTGGGCTCCGAGGAGCTGCGGCTGGCCCGCAGATGGGGTGCGGTCGGCCCGGTCGGATGGGCCGAGCTGAACGCCGGACCGGCCGCCGCCCACGAGGATCCGGCCCGGGCCCGCTACGCGGCCGACCTGCTCCGCCGGGGCCCGGCCGGTCCCGGCTACCAGCGGGCGCTCGCCGACCTCGCTGCCGCGGAACTCGCCACGGCAGGCAGCCGGCAGGCCGCCGCCGCGGCCGTCGCCGAACTCAAGGTGCTCACCGCCACCCACCCCGCGGGCCCGATGGCCCGCCGCGCCCGGCGGCTCGCCGCAGAGCTCGCGCCCCAGCGGAGCCCCGGCCCCGACCGGCCCCCTTCCTGGGCCGAGCTGACCCCGCCGGAGGCCCGTACGGCGACGCTCGCCGCCCACGGGCACAGCAACACCCAGATCTCCGGAATGCTGTCGCTGTCGCGGCGCGCCGTGGAGCTCCGGCTGAGCCGGGTCTACCGCAAGCTGCGGATCAGCAGCCGGGAAGAACTCCGCGCGCTCGTGCGCGACATGGAAGGAAACTGAGCCGATGCTGCTCGAACGGACATCCGAGACGGCGTTGGTGCAGGACGCCCTGCGCGCTGCGGCCGACGGGCGGTCCTCGCTCCTGCTGTTCGCCGGGCCCCTCGGCATCGGCAGATCCGCCTGGCTGCGGGAGCTCCCGGCACGCTTCACCGGCCACGACGTGTGCGTCATGCGGGCCAACGCGGCCGTCATGGAACAGGACTTCGCCTACGGCGTCGTACGCCAGCTCTTCGACAGCCTGGCCCTCGCCGCGGCGACGGCGGGGGCCGACGGCTTCCCGCCCTTCGGGGACACCTTCTCCGAAGACCTCCTGCCGGCCGCCGCGGACGACCCGGCGGCCCCCCTCGACGCGGTCCTGCCGGACCTGCGCGAGATGCTCGCCCGGCTCGGGCGCGAACGCCCCCTGCTGATCCTCGTCGACGACCTCCAGTGGGCCGACACCTGGTCGCTGCGCTGCCTGGCCTACCTCGCGGGCCGCCCGCAGGGGTTGCGCGCCGTTCTCATCTGCACCCTGCGCGACGGTGACCCGCGCGCCCGGCACCCGCTGGTGTGCGAGGTGACCGATGCCGCCACACAAGTGATGCGGCCGGCCCCGCTCTCGCCCGCCGCGACCGGACAGCTGATCCGGGAGCGGTTCGGCGAGAGCGGCGAGGACGAGTTCGTCCTGGCCTGCCACCGGGCGTCGGGCGGCAACCCGATGTTCCTGATCCACGTCCTGGCGGCCCTGGCCGACACCGGGCTGCGGCCGTCCGCCGCGCACGCCGGCACCGCCGGCACGCTGCGGCCCGGGCCCCTGCGGGAACGGCTCGCCGGATGCCTGAGCACCCAGACCCGACCGGTCCGCGACCTGGCCGCCGCGATCGCGGTCCTCGGCGAGCAGGACACCCCCGGGCTGGCCGCGCGCCTGGCCCGCCTGGACGCCATCGGGGAGTCCGACGCCCTGCGCGTCCTGCACCGGCTCGGACTGCTCAGGGCCGAGGGCGTTCGGGCGTTCGTTCACCCGGTCGTCCGGGACGCGGCCGAGGCGTCCATGGCCATGGACGAGCGCGGCAGTTGGCACGAGCGGGCGGCCGCCCTGCTGCACGAGGCCGGGCACTCCTGCGAAGAGGTCGCGGCCCAGCTGATGGCGGCCGCCACCCCCGGCAACAGCTGGTCCGCGGCCGTCCTGCGCACCGCCGCGGAAGCGGCCCTGCGCCGCGGCGCCCCCCAGGAGGCGGCCCGGTTCCTGCGCCGTGCCCTGATCGGCAGCCCCGAACAGGGCGAGGAGCGGGCGCGCCTGCTGATCGACCTCGCGGCGGCGGAGAGCGCCTACGACAGCGCCGCCTGCGAACGCCACACCGCCCAGGCCATCGCCCTGCTGGACGCGCCGCACGACCGGGCCGCGGCCGCGCTGCGCCTCTCGCCGGGCTTCCTCACCCCCGTCAGCCCCTCCGCCGCGGACATCCTCCGGCAGGCCGCCGCCGACCTCGGATCCCCGGAACGGCTGACCGGATCGGCGCGCGACCTGGCCCTGCGGCTGGAGGCCCGGGTGAGCCACGGCGCCCGCCAGGACCCCGCCGAACTCGCCCGGGCCGTACGCCGGCTGCGGGAGCGGCCCGAGGATCCGGCCGTCTTCTCCGGCGCCGAACGTGAACTGCTCGCCGTACTCCTGCACGCGGCCGCGCTCAGCGGCCGGCTGCCTGCGGACGAGGTGGCCCGGCAGGCCGGGCGGATCCTCGCGAGCGTACCGGCCGGCGGACCGGGATCGCCGATCGTCCTGCCGCTGCTGGCACCGGTGTTCACCGGTGCCGACGACGTGGACGCCCTCGCCGGCTGGCTGGCCGACCGAGTGCGGCACCGCGGCCGGACCGGCGGCGGGCCGGAGCCCCTCGTCCAGGTCGAGGAGGCGATGGTCCTCCTGGCCCGAGGCCGGCTCGCACACGCCCGCGAGCATGCCGAGCGTGCCTTCGAGAGGGAGGGGGACGGCTGTCCGGACGACGCCGCGATGGCCGCCACCGTGCTGGCCGCCATCGCCCTGGAGGCCGGCGACCCGGTGCTCGGCGAGCGCGTGAGGGCCGGAACCCGGGGGCTGTTGGCGGCAGGGAACCTCGCCTGCACCACCATGCTGCGGCTGACGGAGGCACAGGCAGAGGCCCGGCGCGGCGACCTGGACCGGGCCCTGGACACCGTACTCGCCTGCGGTCGCCGACTGGAGGCGTCCGGATGGCGCAATCCCGTCCTCTTCCCCTGGCGGCCCTGGGCGATCCGCCTGCTGCACCGCAGCGGTGACCCGGAGTCGGCCCGGGCGCTTGCCGAGGAGGAGTACGCGCAGGCCAGGATCTGGGGAGCGCCGGTCGCGATCGGGCGGGCGCAGCGGCTGCGCGGTCGCCTCCGCGGAGGCAGCGAGGGCACGGCCCTGCTGCGCGACGCGGTGGACGTCCTGCGCGGCTCGGCCAACGGGCTCGAACTGGCCCGGGCGCTGCGCACGCTGGCCCGCGCGGTACGCGAGGGCGCCGAGGCGCGGGAGCTGCAGCGCGAGTCGGCGGCCCTCGCCCTCGCCTGCGGCGTGCCCTGGAAGGCCGAGCGGGACGTGCCGCGCCCGCCCGGGCCGGCCGGGCCCCCGCCCGAACCGGCCCTGACCCCCACCGAATCGCGTGTCGCGGCCCTCGCCGTCAGCGGCCTCACCAACCAGGAGATCGCGGCGGAACTCGGTGTCGGCTCACGGGTGGTGGAAAAACATCTGACGAATTCCTATCGAAAACTGGGGATATCGGGACGGGCGCAACTCGCGGAACTTCTGGGCGGTGCGCGAAAGGGGGCGGCGGGCTCCTGAGGCCATCCGCCACTTCGGTCGAGGGCGGATGGTTCGGTGTCTCGGCGGATGGCTTCGGTGGTCCGCCCCGCTCCGTCCGCCAAGGCCCCATCAGACCCCGTCCACCAGCTTGACCTGCGAGGAAGACCGACCGCACCGTACCGAACCACCGAAGCGGAAGAGCCTGACCGAACCTCTGGATCCGATGACCACGGTATTCGCCTCAAGCGTCGCTCGAGCGTTGACCGGCGCGAAGCCGACTACCTAGTGTTCACGGCGGAGTCCAGTCCGGATAAGGCGCTTTCATGCAGGCGCCGGCTGGTCTCACGGGGGCTCGCAGCAGCCGTTCGCACCACCTCACGCCATGAAAGGACAGAGAATTCCATGGCGACTTCCGTGTCCGCGCCGGCGGACTTGACGCAGACCGTTTCCCGGAATCCCGCGACCCATCCGACGAGTTCCCTCGAGCAGCACCCGCTGTTCGGCCGGCCGGGTCTCACCATGGCCTGCCTCGACCGCAGCCTGACCGTGCAGCAGGCGAACCAGGAGTTCTTCGGACGCTTCGGCGGGGACGCGGCGCAGCCCTGCGGCAGACCGTTCGCCGACCTGGTGCACCCCAGCGTCAAGCAGCCGCTGCTGCGCCAGTTCGCCGGGCTCACCGAGGGCAAGCGGGACCGCTTCACCAGTGAGGTGCTCGCCGTCGGGCCCGACGGACGGGCCTTCACGGCCTCCCTCTCGGCCTGCGCCGTGCGCAGCAGCACCCCCGACGTGTCGGCGATCTGGGTGATGATGGCCTCCGGCGACGAGCCGGTGGACGGCGAGGTCATGCCCAGCCGGAAGAAGATCCTGAGCGAGATCGACGCCCGGATACTCGAAGGCATAGCCTCCGGAGTCTCGACCGTTCCGCTCGCCGCGAGGCTCTACCTGAGCCGGCAGGGCGTCGAGTACCACGTGACCTGTCTGTTCCGGAAGCTACGCGTTCCCAACCGGGCGGCGCTGGTCTCGCGGGCCTACTCGATGGGCGTGCTCAAGGTCGGTGTGTGGCCGCCGAAGGTCGTCGAGGACTTCGTCAAGTAAGCGGCACCCGGGCGGGCCGGGGCACGGCCGGAAGGTCCGGGCCGGAAGCCCCGGCCGCCGCGCCCTCGGCCGGAACCACGAGGGCCGACACCAGGAGGCCGCCGCTGACCAGCCACCGCCCGCTCAGCCGGTCGAGCGGCCGGCCGGAGCGCCGCAACGGCGAGGGCACCAGGACCTGTGCGCAGAACGAGCCCGCCGACAGGTCGATCGTGATCCGCGCGTCCTCGAACTCCAGCCGGCGGCGTGTCGCCGGGTACCAGGCCTTGTAGACGGTCTCCTTCAGGCTGAACAGCAGCCGGTCCCAGTGGATGCCGGGGGAGGCGATCCCCAGCTCGCGCGCCATTGCCAGTTCCTCGGACAGCGCGATGCTCTCCAACACTCCCGCCGGGAGGGGCGCATGGGGCTCGGCGTCCACGCTGAGCATGCACACGTCCGTGCTGCGCGCCACGGCGGCCGCCCGGTATCCGGCGCAGTGCGTGATGCTCCCGACCACGCCCTCCGGCCAGAGCGGGGCGTGGTGCGGGCCGGACAGCAACGGCGCCTCCGGGACGCGCAATCCGGCGAGCGCCTGCCTGGCGCACCACCGCCCGGTGGCGAACTCCCGCCGGCGGGCGCCGACCGCATGCCGGACGACCAGGGCCTCCAGGGGGTGCAGGGAGGCCTGAGGGTGATCACCGAAGACGTCCACGCCCACCACAGACCTCGGGAGGATGCGCTCGATCACACGGAGTCCGTCTCCGGACGGGTGGCCGTCGGAGCGGCCAGCCGGGACCACACGGCGACCAGATGGGTCGCCCACTGCAGGCCGTCCGCCGTCGGCTCGGGGTCCGGTGCGGGCTGCGGCCCGGGCCCCGCCGGCGGACACGGCACGGGCCCGGCCGCAGTCGCCGACGCCAGGACGGAGTTCAGCGAGTGCAGATCGCACACCCAGTCCAGCAGCCCGTGCCCGCCCGTTTCCCCGACCGACACCATGACACCACCCCTCACCCCGTCACCAGGGTTTCGAGGCTACGGACGACGGGCTAGTGAAACTCGTAGGGACGGGCCGGACGGCCCTACAGCCGTTCCGGCTGCACGCCCGCGTACGCCTCCCGCAAGGCGGTGACCACCGGGTCCTCGGTGCGGAAGACGATGTCGTCCACCGACGCCACCGACCGCACACCGACGGCCGTGTTCGTGGCGAACGCGGCCCGCATCGACCGCAGCAGGCCGTCCGTCACCGGAGCGGTGACGTGCCCGCCGTGCACCGACCGCAGCAGACGCATGGTGACCCCCGGCAGGACGTCGGCCTCCGGCCACACCACGGTCCCGGCCGCGTCCACGAAGCCGATGTTCCACGTGCAGCCTTCGGAAACCAGCCCGTCCGCGCCGGCGAACAGCACGTCGTCGAACCCGGCGAGCCGGGCCGCACGCCGCAGTCGCAGCTGCCCGAAGAGCGCCACGTGCTTCACCGCCGGCGCGTCACGGTGATAGGTGACCCGCTGTACCCGCAGCGGTCCGGCCGTGCCGCCCGCGGGCCGCGTGGTCACCAGCACGCCCGGCCGGACCTCCCGGTCCGGGGCCGCCAGGTCCAGCGCCGGAGCGAACACCGTGACGCGCACGGTGTGCCTTCCGGCCCGCCCGCCCACGTCCCGGCGTACGCACTCCCGCACCCACTCGGGATCCAGCTCCGCCCCGAACACCGCCCGGCAGTCGTCGACGAGCCGGTCGAGGTGGAGGGCGAGCCCCCGCACCCCGCCGTCCTCCACGACCATGGTGGTGAAGTGCCCGTAGTTGGTGAGCGCCAGGGCCTGCATGTCGGCGAGGCCGGCGGGGAATCCGTTGAAGGTAGCCACCCCCGCAGTCTGCCCCGGCCGGCCTGGTGATTCGCCCACGCCCGGACCGCGCAGCGCCCCTGAGCCGCGCCGATGGCGCCAGGGACGCTGCCGGGGCAGGGATGGGCCGTCCCCGTGCGTTCGCGCGGTTAGGCTCGCCTTGACGACACGGTGTTCCCGCTGTGTTCCCACGCCGTCCCGGGAATCAGCCGCGACTCCGCCATCCACGCACGTCGGAGGCCCACAGGATGACAACCGTAGAGCTCACCAAGGAGAACTTCGACCGTACGGTCAGCGACAACCCGTTCGTGCTCATCGACTTCTGGGCCGGCTGGTGCCGGCCGTGCCTGCAGTTCGCCCCGGTGTACGAGAAGGCCGCCGAGGCCAACCCCGACATCGTCTTCGGCAAGGTCGACACCGAGGCGCAGCAGGAGCTCGCCGCGGCCTTCGGGATCACCTCCATCCCCACCCTGATGATCGTCCGGGACCAGGTGGCGGTGTTCGCGCAGCCCGGCGCCCTGCCGGAGGCCGCCCTCACCGACCTCATCACGCAGGCCCGCGCCCTCGACATGGACGAGGTCCGCGCGAAGATCGCCGCCGCGGGCGAGGAGCGTGGCTAAGGTGGCGGGGACGCAGGGCCCGGCGGGGGCCCGAGCCCCGGGCTGACCCTCCTCGTCCCGCCGTGCTCCCCGGATCCCCTGGAGGCGCGTGTGACGCAAGCGGTGGAGTACGACGTCGTGGTCCTGGGCGGCGGCCCGGCCGGCGAGAACGTCGTCGACCGGACCCGCGCCGCCGGGCTGAGCACGGCCCTGGTCGAAGCGGAACTCGTCGGCGGCGAATGCTCGTACTGGGCGTGCATCCCCAGCAAGGCCCTGCTGCGCCCGGCGCTGGCCAGGGCCGACGCGCGGCGGGTGCCGGGCCTCGCGGGCGCCGTCGGCGGCCCGCTCGACGTGCGGGCCGTCTTCGAACACCGCGACCACTGGACCGGCGGCTGGAAGGACGGCGGCCAGCACGACTGGCTGGCCTCCATCGGCGCGCACCTCCACCGCGGCCACGGCCGGCTCGCCGGGGAGCGCCGGGTCGCCGTCGAGGGGCCCGAGGGAGAGCACCTCCTCCTCGCCGCCCGGCACGCGGTGGTCGTCGCCACCGGCTCGCGCGCCGTCGTGCCCCCGCTGCCCGGGATCGCGGGAGCCCGGCCGTGGACCAGCCGCGAGGCGACGTCCGCGCACCGCGTTCCGCCGCGGCTGCTCGTCGTGGGCGGCTCCGTCGTCGCCGCCGAGATGGCCACCGCCTGGCAGGCGCTGGGCTCGCAGGTCACGGTGCTGGCGCGGGGCGAGCGGCTGCTGCCGCGCATGGAGCCCTTCGCCGGCGAACTGGTCGCCGCTGCGCTGCGGGAGGCCGGCGCGGTCGTCCGTACGGGGGTGTCCGTCGAAGCGGTCGTGCGGGAGGACGCGGACGGGCCCGTACGGGTGGTGCTGGAGGGGGGCGAGATCCTGGAGGGGGACGAGCTGCTGATGGCGACCGGGCGGGCGCCGCGGACCGAGGACATCGGGCTGGAGACCGTCGGCCTGGAGCCGGGGGACTGGATCGCCGTGGACGACGGCCTGCGCGTGCCGGGGCACGACTGGCTGTACGCGGTCGGCGACGTCAACCACCGGGCGCTCCTCACCCACCAGGGCAAGTACCAGGCGAGGATCGCGGGCGCCGCGATCGCGGCGCGCGCCGCCGGGCCGGGCGGGGACGCCGCTGCCGAGCCGTGGAGCGCGTACGCGGCGACCGCCGACACCCGGGCCCTGCCGCAGGCGGTCTTCACCGACCCGGAGGCCGCGGCGGTGGGCCTGACGCTGGCGGCGGCCGAGCGGGCCGGGTACCGGGCCCGGGCCGTTGACCACGACCTGGGCGCCGTCTCCGGCGCCGGCCTGTACGCGGACGGGTACCGGGGGCGGGCGCGCATGGTGGTCGACCTGGACCGGGAGGTGCTGCTCGGGGCGACGTTCGTCGGGCCGGGCGCCGCCGAGCTGGTGCACGCGGCGACGATCGCGGTCGCCGGGGAGGTCCCGATCGCCCGTCTGTGGCACGCCGTCCCCGCTTTCCCGACGATCAGCGAGGTGTGGCTGCGGCTGCTGGAGGCGTACCGGGGTCCGGGCGCCTGACCGCCGCGCCGCCGACCCGGAGCGGCGACGCCGGGGGGGGGGGGGGGGGGGGGGGGGGGGGGGGGGGGGGGGGGGGGGGGGGGGGGGGGGGGGGAGGGGGGGGGGGGGGGGGGGGGGTGGGGGGGGCTCGAGGGGCCCGAGACCCACCCCCCCCAACAACAAAAACAGGACCTCTCCCCTACCCGCTGGGGCTGGGGTCCTCCCCCCCCCCCCCCCCCCGGGCCTGCGGCGTGCCGGGACCGGACCCGGGCCCGGCCGGTGCCTTCAGGGGCCGACGGTGATCTGCTGCGCCGGATCGGTGGTGTCGGTGACCTTGTACACGGCGCTGAACGTGGACGTGGTCGCGCTCGTCGGGCAGCCGAACCCGCCGGTGACGCTCACGGGGACGGTGGCGTTGGTGAACGTCAGGCTGGGCGGGGCGCCGTTGGTCCAGGTGCCGGCGACGTTCGCCGGAGCGGAGGGGGCGGTGGTGACGGTGCAGGTGGCGAGGCCCGTCGTCTGCACGACCAGGCCGCCCGCCGGCACCGTCATGACGGCCGTGATCGGCGAGCCGTGCTGCATGGAGACGGACCAGGCGCCGCTGGTCGTGACCGTCGGGGTGACGCCGGGGATGCTCGAGGTGCACGAGCTGTACGTGGGCGGGGTGATCGGCGAGGAGACCGGCCCGGCGGGGTTGTGGTTGCCGGGGGCGGCGGGGACGGTGCCGGTGGAGACGGAGACCGAGCAGGTGACGGTCACCGACCCGGCTTTCAGGGTGGCCTTGCCGCTCAGGGCGGCCCTGAAGGCGTGCCCCGCCGGGGTGACGGTGGTCGACCCGGCGGCCGGCCGGGGCGAGGGGGCGGCTGCGGTGGAGGCGGTGGAGGCGGTGGCGGTGGCGGAGGCCGCCGCCAGGACGCCGGCTGCCGCCAGCCCGAGGGCGGCCGCGGTGCGCGTACGGCTCATGGCTGTGCTCCTTGGGGATCGGGGTGCCGTGTGGAGCGGGAGGGAGCGGTGTCGTGCGGTGGTGCGGGCGTGGCGTCCGTGGGGGAGGGACGCGGCGGAGCGGACGGGGCGGCGTGCGGCTGCCAGGCGAACATCAGCCCGCCGCCGAGGATCCCGAGCAGGGTGCCGATCAGGAACCCGCCGAGGTTGGACAGCACCAGCGCGGCCGTCGCCACGAGCGTGGTCAGGACCCCTGCCAGGCCGCGCTGCGCGGGCGCGAACCAGGCGGTGAGGCCGAGCACGACCATGACGGCGCCCATGAGGACGGACGGGATGCCCGCGACGCCCTGGTGGAGCATGACCTTCAGCGGTGCCAGCGGCAGGGCGCAGATCTCGGCCCCCGCGAGGACGGCCAGGAGCCCTCCCCAGAAGGGCCTGCTGCGCCGCCACCGCCGCCAGCGCTTCAGAAGCATTCCTTCTTGCCCTTGCTGATGTTCATGCTGAGGCCGGAGAGCTTGAAGGTGCCGGCGTTGGTGGCCCAGGCGGTCTGCTGGAGATCGGTGATGCGGACGGTGTCCGCCTGCTGGGCGAACATGTCCTGCATGCCGACGGCCTCGGCGGGACCCTTGTCGAGGGTGGAGGCGTCGCGTCCGATCTCGATGTTGGTGAAGACGGCGTTGCCGGAGAGCTGGGTGGCGTCGACGAAGAGGTTCGAGGCCTCGACGGGCGTCTTCTTGCCGGCGGTGAGGTTCAGCGAGATGTCGCCCACCACGGGGAGCGTGGTGACCACCGACTGGCAGAGGTTGTTGAGCCTGGCCTCCCTGATGGCGGTGACCGCCACGGGGATCAGCTCCTGGCGGGCGTTGGTGTCGATGCCGCCGTACTGGGCGAAGCCCTCGCCCTCCAGGCTGGTGGCGGAGACCTTGAACTGCTGCCCCGAGACGGCGAAGGAGGCGGCGAGCGCGCCCTGGGCGAGGGCGATGCCGAGGCCCGCGGTGACGGCGACGGCGGGGATGGTGAGGACGGCGAAGCGGCGCCAGCGGACGGAGCCGGTGCCCGGTTCCGGCCCGTCAGCGGCGTCTCTGCCGGGCGGCTCGGCTGCGTCCGGTAAGTGCGGGGAGTCCGTCATGAGATCGTCCCTTGTCTTCGGTTGTGCACCGTTGTTACCGACGAGTTGAATGTAAGAGTGCCAATGGGGGTTGGCAAGGTTGCTCGAGCGTACCTTTCCGGCCGAGTCCTACTCGTCGGTCCCGCCCCGGCTACCGCTCCCGCCCCAGGAGTTCCGCGACCTCGGCCTCCATCCGCAGGGCCATCGCCCGGGCGAACTCCGCGGCCACGACCTCGCCCGCGACCGGGCGCAGATCCGCGGCCGCGCCGGCGATGTGATCCAGTTGGCCGGCCGAAAGGCGCAGGCCGTCCGGGCCGATCACGTGCCGGCGGAACAGCCCGACGAACCGGTCGGCGAGCGCGGCCGCCTGCGCCTGCAGGAGGTCTGCCGCGTCCAGGATCTCCGCCAGCGGAACCCCCTGGCGCACCAGCGCGAGCGTCGCCTCCAGCAGCCGGCGGCTGCGGTGCGTGACCAGGTCGCCGTCGATGCTCACATAGCCCAGCCGGGCCGCCCGCCGCGTGTCCTCCGCGGTCGCCGCCGGGCCGAACAGCTCGACCAGTTCGGCCGTGCTCATGGTGACCGGCTCCTCCTGCACCCAGTCCCGGACCATCGCCCGCTCCAGGCCCAGGAGTTGGGTCAGCCCGCCGCCGTCCTCCCAGGCCCGCAGCAGCTCCCCGATGCCGTTGACCGTGTAGCCGCGGCCCAGCAGGTCGCTGATCAGCCGCAGCCGCACCAGGTGGTCCTCCGAGTACCAGCCGATACGGCCCTCACGGCGCGGCGGCGGCAGCAGGCCGCGCTCCTGGTAGTAGCGCAGGTTGCGCTCCTTCACGCCGGCAGCCCGCGCCAGGTCCTCCCGGCGGTAGCGCCCGCACGCGGACCCGTCCCCCGGGCGCGCCGCACCGCCCGTACCGCCGCCGGGCGCGCCGCCCCCGGTCGTGCCGTCCCCGTCCGCTTCGTCCCGCACCAGGCTGCTCACGCGCCGAGTGTAGGACGTACCGGCAGGTCACATGGGGCGCGGACGCTTCTCCCGCTTCACGGCCCGCAGCACCACGAACCGCGGTTCGCTCGCGACGACTTCGCTGTTGCCGAAGAGGCGGCGCAGGTGCGTGTGGTAGCCGAGGTGCCGGTTGGCGACGATCCACAGCTCGCCGCCCGGGCGCAGCGCACGCCGCGACTGCGCGAACATCCGCAGCGCGGTCGCGTCCGTCGTCGCCTGGTGCGAGTGGAACGGCGGATTGCTGAGGACGAGGTCCGCGGAGGCGGCAGGCAGCATCGCGAGCCCGTCCCCGACGAGGAACTCCGCCCGGCCCCGCCGGGAGCCGCTGCGCACGTTGGCCTCGTACGTGGCCCGGGCCGAGGCGACCGCCTGGTACGACTCGTCCGCGAAGACGACCTCGGCGTCCGGGTCGGCGACCGCGACGGCCGTGCCGACGATGCCGTTGCCGCAGCCCAGGTCGACGACGCGGGCGCCGTCGGTGTTGGTGGGGATGCTCTGCAGGAAGAAGCGGGTGCCGACGTCGAGGCGGTCCGCGCAGAAGATCCCCGCGTGGTTGACGGCGGTCAGGCCGGCGCCCGAGCCGGCGTCCCGGTCCAGCGTGTACGCCAGCGGCCACGCCGAGCCGTCACCGGGCGCCGCCTGGGCAGCGGCCGCCGGGTCCGGCGTACAGAAGATCAGCCGCGCCTTCTTCTCCGCAAGGGAGGTGCGCGTCGGCCCGAGGATCCGTTCGAAGAGGTTCAGGGTGGAGGTGTGGATCTCCTTGACCATGCCGGCTCCGACGACGACGGTGCCCGCGTGGACGTGCGGCGCGAGCCGCTGCAACTGGTCCTCCAGCAGCGCCAGGCTCTTCGGCACCCGCACCAGCAGTACGTCGATCCGCTCCGGCGGGGCGTCCTGCGTCGTCAGCAGCGTCACCGCGCCCTCGGGCACGCCGGCCCGCCGCAGGTTGGCCTCGGTGGCCGCCCGGGTCAGGTAGGAGTCGGTGATCTGCACCGGCCGGTGCGCGGCCAGGGCCGTCGCCAGCGCACCCCACCGGTCCCCGAAGACGGTGATCCGCCCGGCGGCGGCGGACAGGTCCACCGGGCCCCGCTCGCCGGTACCGGCGTGCAGGTGGCGCAGCAGGTACTCGTCGGCGGCGTCCCAGGCGCGGAGCCGGTCGCGCGGGTCCTCGGGGAAGCGGGTGAGCTCGTGGGAGCCGAAAGGCGTGGTCAGGCGGTTCATCGTGCCCCCAGGCTATCCGAGCGCGCCGCCCCGCCCCGCACCGGCGAGCCGGGACGGCGGCCGGCTACTCCGGGAACTCGCCGGCCATCGCCGCGGCCAGCCGCAGGTGGGGCGCCGCCTCGGCGGAGCGGCCCTGCCGCTCCAGGGTCCGGCCGAGCAGCAGCCGGGCGTAGTCCTCCACCGGCCAGCGCTCCAGGATCGCGCGCAGCTCCTCCTCGGCGCGGCCCAGGCGCGCGGAGTGGTAGCAGGCGCGCGCCAGCAGCAGCCTCGGCGCGAGCTGCTCGGACGCCTCGACGGCCAGCCCCTCCAGGATCTCCACGGCCGGCCCGTACTCCTTCGCGTCGAAGAAGAGCCGGGCGCGCGCCCAGCGCTCGGCCGCCGTCCCGTGCTCGAAGTACGTGCTGCGCGCGTCCATCGCGTCCCTTCCGCTGTCCGGATGCTTCCGACGCCCCCTCCAACGCAGGGGTGGACCCGCGCATTCCATGGGGTGCGGCGGGCCCGCCGGTACTAGGTTGGGGGCATGAGCAATCTCGAGCGCCAGCCGGCCCTCTCCGCCTGCGGCGGCCGCGGATTCGTCGTGGCCGAACCGGTCCGCGAGCTCCTCAGCCCCCGGACGGTCAAGCTGGGCGAGTCCTCGGAGGTCCGCCGCCTCCTGCCCAACCTGGGCCGCCGCATGGTGGGCGCCTGGTGCTTCGTCGACCACTACGGGCCCGACGACATCGCGGGCGAGCCCGGCATGCAGGTCGCACCCCACCCGCACACGGGGCTCCAGACGGTGAGCTGGCTCCACGACGGCGAGGTCCTGCACCGCGACAGCACCGGCAGCCTGCAGACGATCCGGCCGCGCGAGCTGGGTCTGATGACCTCCGGCCGCGGCATCAGCCACTCCGAGGAGAGCCCCCGCTCCCACAGCCGCCTCCTGCACGGAGCGCAGCTGTGGGTCGCCCTCCCCGACGCCCACCGGCACGTCGAACCGCACTTCCAGCACCACGCGGCCCTGCCGCGCGTCACCGCGTCCGGCGTGGACGCCACGGTCATCCTGGGCACCCTGGACACGGCGACCTCGCCGGGGGCGGCGTACAGCCCGATCGTCGGCGCCGACATCGCCCTCGCGGAGGGCACCGAGGCGAAGCTGCCGCTGGAGCCCGACTTCGAGTACGCGGTCCTGTCGATGTCGGGCGAGGCCCACGTCGACGGCGTCCCGGTCCTGCCCGGCTCGATGCTCTACCTCGGCTGCGGCCGCACCGAACTCCCCCTCCGGGCCGCTTCGGACGCCGGCCTGATGCTCCTCGGCGGCGAACCGTTCGAGGAGGAGATCGTGATGTTCTGGAACTGGATCGGACGGTCACACGATGATATCGCGCAGGCCCGCGAGGACTGGATGACCGGCACCCGATTCGGCGAGGTCAAGGGCTACGACGGCGCCCCGATCCCGGCCCCGCAGCTGCCTCCCACCCACCTGAAGCCGCGGGGCAGGGTCCGCTGACCTGCCGTGCCCGCCGGGCGCACCCCGGGGACCACGTGCGCATGCTGCCTCGCTGTCCGCCTTCTCGCCAAGGGCGGCTACGAGGCAAGCCCGATTCCGGTGTCCGGCGGCTGCGAGCCGGTGGGCCCCCGGGCAGCCGTGTCCGCTCGCTCGGCACTCGGCGGGTTCGGCAGGGAGCGGGCCGCGTCGACGTGCCGGTGTGTACCCCTCAGCCAAGGCCTACGGTCCGTACCTGAGAGCGGAGGGATCGTGCCACGTCCACCTCGAAGGATTCGGTACTGGGGGTGAGCATCGCGGCAGCGGCTGTGGCCACCCCCAGCGCGCAGGCGCTCACAGGATCGTCGCCGGCGGCCAGCTGTGTGGCGAGGGCGGCGACCATGCTGTCTCCGGCCCCTGCATCGCTCAGGGATTCCCCGGGCAGCGGCGGGACGTGGAGCTCGGTGTGGCCACGGCTGGTCGAGCACAGCGCGCCCAGCGCTCCGAGGGTGGTGACGGCGATCTCGGCGGCCCCCGTGGTGAGCAGGTGTTCGTTGAGTGCCCGGGCGTCGTCGAAGCCGTTGACGGGGTGGCCGGTCAGGCTCTCCGCCTCCGTCCGGTTGCACCTGAACAGGAAGACACCCTCAGCGAGCGCCGCCGGCAGTGCCGGCCCGGAGGTGTCCAGGATCAGCCTGGCTCCCGTGTCCCTGACACGGCGGGCGACGGCCGCGTAGTAGTCGTCGGGCAGGCCGCCTGGCAGGCTGCCACTGGCCACCACGTAAGGAGAACCGCCGACGGACTGCTCCAGCACTTGCAGGCACCGCTCTCCTTCGCCTTCGTGCAGCTGCGGGCCGGCTGGCACGACGTGGTAACTGAGCCGTGATCGGGTCTCGAACAGCACGAGTGCTTCACGGGTGTCCTCGGTGATGCCGACGGCGACGTGGTCGATCCCCTCTTCGTCCAACAGCCGGTTCAGACGCAGGCCGACCTCGCCTCCGGCGGTGTGGACGGCGGTGGCGCGCGCTCCGAACCGCGCGACATGACGGGCAACGTTGATGCCTCCGCCCCCGGCAGCAACCGACCTGACCCGCGCACGGTTCTTGCCGATGCCCTCCAGATGGTCAACCTCCCAGCAGAGGTCGATCGTCGGATTCATCGTCAGGGTGACGACCTCCGGACTGGCGGTTCGCTCGGGTACGAGGATGCTGTGCATGGTGCTCATGGGGTGCCTTCCAGTCCTTCCCCTCACCCTGGCCCGGTTCCCCGGGGGCGGCAGGGCCGCGCGGGGCAGGCAAGCGGGACCGTCCGGCCCGCCTCAGCGGACCGGTAAGGCCTCGCTCGGCTTGGGGACGACGGCCGTCCAGCCCAGTTCGCGCTCGATGGCGGTTGCGCAGGCTCTCGGCGGCCGTCTCCTCGACGTGCACGAGGTAGGTCGTGTGCGGGGGCGGCGCAGTTCGCAGCCAGTCGATGATCCGGCCGGCGTCGGCGTGGGCGGAGAAGTGCGGCACGTCGGCTACCTCGGCGCGGACGGGGACGTACTCGCCGAACATCTTCAGCACCCGTGCGCCGTCCACCAGGTCCCGGGTGCAGGTTTCCACCGTGGCCTCCGTCCGGGCGCGCCTACGAGGCCCGACCGGGCCCCTCTGCGGGGGCCGACCGGCCCAAGCCGCCTTGAAGGACGGCCAGGCCAGGGCAGTAGGACTGAAGGGAGCAGTCGGCCGCGAAGGACACCGCAACACCGGCGTTGCCGGGCTCGCAGCGTTCCGCCTGCCGGGGCCACGCGCGCACCCTCGGACCGGTTCTGCGGGCCGATCGGCCCGTGCACGAGCGGACCACTCGGCCCCTTGCGACTGGCCCCCTCGGCACTGCGGACCGTCGCCGTCGCGGCGTGATCGTGGAACCCGGACGCCATACCGGCGCCGCTTTTCCCACAGCCAGACCCGGCCGAAGCAGCCTGGCAAGCCGGCTCCGCTGGATAGGCGCCCGCCGCCCGGCCCCACCCTGCCGTACTGGACCGCGGCCGGCACACAGGCCCAGGAGGACGTCATGGGACTCATGCCACGCGTCATACCGTTCACCCGGCTCGGCCGCGGCGATGTCGGCCGCGTCGGGGGGAAGAACGCCTCGCTGGGCGAGCTCACCGTTCAGCTGGCCTCGGCCGGCGTGCTCGTACCGCCCGGTTTCGCCACGACCGCCGACGCCTACGGGGAGCTGCTCGACCGGCATGAACTGCGCACCCGCGTCCAGGAACAGTTCGAGCGGTACCGCGACGGCGTCGCGCTCGAGGACATCGGCGCTGCCATTCGTTCGCTGGTCATGGCCGAGCCCCTGCCAGAGGCACTGCGCAACGAGATCACCGCCGCGTACGAGGCCCTCGCGCAGCAGCTGGGGAGGGCCGACCCCGAGGTCGCCGTCCGCAGTTCGGCCACGGCCGAGGACCTGCCGGAGGCCAGCTTCGCCGGGCAGCAGGAGACGTACCTGAACGTACGCGGCACCGAGCAGCTGCTGCGGTCCGTACACCGGTGCTTCGCGTCCCTCTACACAGACCGGGCCATCGACTACCGCGAGCGCATGGGCTTCGACCAGCTGGGTGTCGCCCTCTCCGTCGGGGTCCAGGCCATGGTCCGCTCCGACCTCGCCGGCGCCGGGGTGATCTTCACTCTCGACCCGGAGACCGGTTTCCCCCAGGTCGTCGTGATCAGCGCCGCCTGGGGGCTGGGGGAGACGGTCGTCAGCGGGCAGACCGACCCCGACGAGTACACCGTCTTCAAGCCGTCCCTGCAGGACCCGGCCCTGACCCCCCTCATCGACGTGCGTGTCGGGGCCAAGCACCGCAAGGCCGTCTACGCCGACGGCGGGCTCACCGACACTGTCGACACCACGCCCGAGGATCGGGCGCGTCGGGTCCTGAACGACACCGAGGCCCGGCAGCTCGCCGCCTGGGCCGTTGCCGTCGAGGAGCACTACGGGTGCCCGATGGACCTGGAGTGGGCCAAGGACGGCATCACCGGCGAGCTGGCGATCGTCCAGGCCCGCCCCGAGACCGTGCAGTCCCGCCGCAGGACCACGACCCTGCGCCGGTGCCGCCTCACCGGGACGCCCGGCGAGCCGCTCGCCGAGGGCACCGCGGTCGGCGAGGCCATCGGCGCCGGCCCCGTGTGCCGCCTGCAC
Source organism: Streptomyces sp. NPDC031121 (assembly GCF_055570615.1). NCBI lineage: Bacteria > Bacillati > Actinomycetota > Actinomycetes > Kitasatosporales > Streptomycetaceae > Streptomyces > Streptomyces sp. NPDC031121. The sequence goes on along the minus strand of NZ_JBVIGV010000002.1, from coordinate 356,132 downwards.
ACCCCCGTCGAGCTGGACCGCTTCCCCACCGGCGCCGTGCTCGTCACCTCGATCACGGACCCCGACTGGGAACCGATCATGAAGCGTGCCGCCGCGATCGTCACCGACCACGGGGGCCGCACCTCCCACGCGGCGATCGTCAGCCGGGAACTCGGCGTCCCCGCCGTCGTCGGCACCGGCAACGCCACCGAAGCCCTTCCGGACGGCCGCCCGGTCACCGTCTCGTGCACCGAGGGCAGCCGCGGCCGCGTGTACGCGGGCCTGGTGCCCTACGAAGAGACCGAGACGGACCTCTCCGCCCTGCCCGTCACCCGAACCCGGGTGATGCTCAACCTCGCCGACCCGTCGGCGGCGTTCCGCTGGTGGCGGCTGCCGGCCGACGGAGTGGGACTGGCCCGCCTGGAGTTCATCGTCGCCCACCAGGTCAAGGTCCACCCCATGGCGCTGGTCCACCCTGAGCGCATGGACGCGGCTGACCGCCGTGCCGTCGACCGGCTCACCGAGGGCTATCCCGACCGCACCGGCTACTTCACCGACCGCCTCGCGTACGGCATCGCCCGGATCGCCGCTTCCCGGTGGCCGGACCCGGTGATCGTCCGCACCAGCGACTTCAAGACCAACGAGTACGCCAAGCTCCTCGGCGGCCGGCCCTTCGAGCCGGTGGAGGCCAACCCGATGATCGGGTGGCGGGGCGCCAGCCGCTACTACAGCGACGGCTACCGCGAAGGCTTCGCCCTCGAATGCCGGGCCCTGCGCCGGGTCCGTGACGAGATGGGCCTGACCAACGTCACCATCATGATCCCCTTCTGCCGCACTCTGCAGGAGGCCGACAAGGTCCTCGAGGTCATGGCCGACGAAGGGCTGCGGCGGGGCGAGAACGGGCTCAAGGTCTACGTGATGGCCGAGATCCCCGCCAACGTGCTGCTCGCCCGGGAGTTCGCCGAGCGCTTCGACGGCTTCTCCATCGGCAGCAACGACCTCACCCAGCTCACCCTGGGCGTCGACCGGGACTCCGAAGCCCTCGCCGATGTCTTCGACGAGAACGACCCGGCCGTCACCGGCCTGATCCGGATCCTCGTCCCGAAGGCTCACGCCGCCGGACGGCCCGTGGGCCTGTGCGGGCAGCGCCCCAGCGACGACCCGGCCTTCGCCGCCTTCCTCGTCGGCATCGGGATCGACTCCCTCTCGATCGCCCCGGACAGCTTCCCTGCCGTCAAGCAGCACGTCGCCGCGGGCGAGGAACGGCGCCAAGGCTACTCGGAGGACCGAACGGCCCCCGCCGGGAACCGCCCGGCCCATGCGGAACCTCCGCCGGCCGAGTGACAGTGACACCACGGCGCCACAGGAAGCGGCCCTTTCCGTAGGCGGCGTACATGTCGAGGAGCGCCGGTGCGCAGCACACTGCGGCGACCCAGCCGCTCGAGGAGGGCTGACAGCATGACCACCGAGCTGGGGCGGCGGCTCGCCGCCCGTCGAACCGCGGCCGGAATGAGCCGCGACGAGCTGGGGGAGCGCTCCGGGGTCGATGCGCACCACATCGCCTCCCTGGAGGACGACGTCGCCCTCCCGACGGTCGGAGTACTCGTCCGACTCGCGGAAGCTCTCGGCACCACCGTCGACGCGCTGGCCGGCACCCGCACACCCCGCGATCCGGTACGTCCGGCCAGGCCGCCCAACACCGACGCCCAGCCGGTCGTACTGGACGAGGAGGAGTGCCGACGGCTCCTCGGGGTCCGGGGCATCGGCCGCATCGCCGTCTTCACCGTGGACGGCCCCGCCGTCCATCCCGTGAACTACCTCGTGGCCGGCGGGGACATCGTCTTCCGGACCGCCGCCGAAACGGTCCTGGCACGGGCCGCGAGCACCGAGGCCGCCTTCGAGGTCGAGAAGATCGACGAGGTGGCGGCGAGGGGGTGGAGCGTCCTGGCCGTGGGAGTGCTCGAGGCGGTTTCCCGTCCCGACGCGCTGGAGCGCCTGGCCGGGGCCGCCCATGCCGCGCCCTGGGCAGGCGGAGAGCGCACCCACTGGATGAAGCTCGCCCCGCAGCGCCTCACGGGCCGCCGGGTGGAGTACCGTCCGTGACGCGGACGGTACTCGAACCCCCCATGTCCCTGAGCAGGCGTCCTCGCACTTCCTCCGTGAGTCGCGACAGCCCATCCGAAGCGGTCGGGGCCGGAGGCTGCGGGCCACGGATCCGCCGGGCTTCTTGCGGCAGGGCGTCGAGGTCGGCCTCGAAGCGGGAGCGCGCGACGGTGAGGGAGTCCGACGGACCTGTCCTGCGGCCGTTCAGCATCACCGTGGCCAGCAGCGGTTCCGAGCGCGGTGGAGGTGCTTCGTCACGCAGGGCGATCACGTCCGGTCTTCCGGGCCGGCGGTACACCTGTTTTGCTGCCGGGGCGGTGACCTTCGCCGAGGACAGCTTCATCACCGGTCGCCCGTCGTAGGCCACCAACTTGTACGCGGCGTCCAGATACGGGGCGTCCGCGGCGACGCCGACGCGGGTCCCGACAGCGTAGACGTCGATCGGAGCCCCGGAACGTACGAGCTCGTCGATCGCGTATTCGTCCAGGCCGCCGCTGGCGATGATCCGTACGTCGGTCAGGCCGACGGCGTCCAACATTACGCGGGAGCGCCGGGCCAGCTCTCCGAGGTCGCCGCTGTCGAGGCGGATCGCGCAGCCCGGTCCACGCCGCAGGTCGGTCAGGACGCGGGCGGCGGCCGCCACACCGCGGTCGGTGTCGTAGGTGTCCACGAGCAGGGTGACCGGCCCGGGATGGGTGCGTGCGAAGGCCCGGAACGCCTCCTCTTCGGACGGGAAGGACTCGATGTACGAGTGCGCCATGGTGCCGGAGGCCTCCAGGCCCAGACGGACCGCCGCGTCGACGTTGCTGGTACCCGCGAACCCGACGATCCCCCCGAGACGAGCTGTCTGGAAGCCGGCCTGGGGGCCGTGGCAGCGGCGCAGCGAGAAGTCGACCACCGGCCGGCCGCGCGCGGCCAGGACGCAGCGCGCAGCCTTGGAGGCGACGGCCGTCTGGTGGCAGAGTTGACTGAGCAGGTACGTTTCGGCCAACTGGGCCTGGGGAAGCGGCGCAGTCACTTCCAGCAGCGGTTCACCGGCGAACACAAGGCGTCCCTCAGGGACCGCGCGGACCTCGCCCCCGAACCGCAGACCGGCCAGCTGTGCCAGGTCCGCCGTCGGCCGGTGCAGCGCCTCGGCGAACACACGGACATCGTCCGCCGCCACCTCGAAGCGGGTCAGGTAGTCGAGGGCCGGCTCCAGGCCCGCAGCGACCAGGAAGCCCCGCCCGGGTGGCAGGTCCCGGACGAACAGGCTGAAGGTCGCCTCGGCACACATGCCTTCCGTGAGGTACGACATCGCCATCGTGACCTCGTACAGATCTGTTGTGGTCACCTGGGACATGGTCCCAGCGTGCCACCGCCCGGCGGCCCCGCCACCGGGGCCGAATGGTCCCGTAGCTGCCCCGATAGGCCCAAGCGGACTGTGAACCGACTGGTCGACAGTGGTGGCAGCAACCGCCCGAAGGCGCCCGTCACAGGCGTCGGAGATCCAGGAGCACGCCATGTCAGGCACGCAGATGGAGCGAAGGCGCAGCCTCTTCCCCGACCTCACCGACTGGTTCGCAGGCGACTTCCCGCGCTTCCCGATGTGGAGGCCACCCCTCGACACTCACCTCATCCCGATCGAGGTGACGAGCAGCGACGGCACGTACACGCTCCGCGCCGAAATGCCCGGGCTGGACCCCGAGAAGGACGTCGAGATCACCGTGGACGGCGACACCCTCACCGTCAGCGCCGAGCACACCGAGAGCACGGAGGACAAGGACCACTCGGAGTTCCGTTACGGATCCTTCCGCCGGAGCGTCCGGCTGCCCGGCCAGATCCCCACCGAAGGGGTCGAGGCCTCCTACGAGGACGGCATCCTCACGGTCCGCGTCCCCATGGAGACCGAGCCTCCGGCGGGCCGTCGCAGCATTCCCGTCAAGCGTCCCCAGGTCCAGCAGACGGGCGAGCCGTCGTGACCGCCAATGTTCACGACGGGGCCTGCCCCGTGCCCCGGGTGTGGGCGGCCACGTAGTCCGCGCAGCTGTCGAGGGTGGTGAGCGACGGGTAGTCCTGTTCCGGCAGGGCGAGCCCCGTGCGACCGCTGAGAACCTCGACGAAGTTGAGGAAATCCAGCGAGTCCATCTCCAGGGGTGTGCGGAAGTTCGCGTGGGGTGACACGGAGGAGAGATCGGCGCCGGGCACGACCTCTTCGATCACGGCTTTGATCGTCTCGAGGGCTTCGTCGCGGGTCACAGGTCCTCCGGGTGCTGGAGCAGGCGGTCGAGCGCGGTGAGGAAGCGGGAGCCGGTCGCACCGTCGCTGGCCCGGTGGTCGGCGGACAGGGTGGCGGTGACGGTCGGGTGGACGGCGAGCATGCCGTTCACCGCGACGGGGCGGTCGGTCACCCGTCCGAGGCCGACCATCGCGACCTGGGGCGGGTAGATCACGCCGAAGACCGCCTCGGCGCCCTGATCACCCAGATTGGTCACGGTGAGCGTCGGGTCGGCCGTCTCCGAGGCGCGGAGCCTGCCGTGCCTAGCCCGGGCGACGAGGTCCTTCAGCGTGGCCATCAGCTCCGGCAGGGGCAAACGGTCGGCGTCCGCCAGGGCGGGTGCCACGAGCCCGCCCCCGCGTAGCGAAACGGCCGTGCCGAGGCGGACGCCGGTGGCGGACACGAACCGGTCGTCGCTCCAGTGGCCGTTCAGCTCGGGCACCTCACAGGCGGCCAGCGCGACGGCTTTGAGGAGGAGTGCGGCCGGGACGAGGCGGTCGGCGACCGGTCGTGCGCTGTTCTCGGTGCGCATCCATTCCAGGGCGGCGGCGAGGTCGATGACCGTCGACAGGTAGTAGTGAGGGATCTCCCGCTTGGCGCGGGTCATCAGCCGGGCGATGGCGACGCGGTCGCCGGCGGACGGTGCTGCGCGGGCGCCGGTGGCCGGGGGAGGAGGTCCGGCCGGGGCGGCCCGCTCGGTCGGGGCGGCAGGCGCGGGTTCTTTGCCTGCTCCTCCAGCGGCGGCGCGGACGTCGTCGGCCTTGATCGCGCCGCGGCTGCCGGTGCCCCTGACGGAGGCGAGGTCGACGCCCAGGGACTGTGCGAGGCGCCGGGCGAGGGGTGATGCCGCGATCCGCGTCGGCGTCGGGTGCGCGGCCCGGGACACGTCCTCGCGGGTGATCCGCCCGCCCCTGCCGCTGCCGTGTACGGCATGGAGGTCCACTCCTTCCTCGGCCGCCTGGTGGCGTACGAAGGGTGTGGTCAGGGTGGGCTCGGCGAGGACCGGCGCGGGCGCCGTGCTCGCGGCCCCGGAGGCTGTGGGGCCGATGAAGGCCAGAGGGGTTCCCACGGGCACCGTGGTGCCCGGCTCGACCAGAAGCTCCGTGATGGTGCCGGACTCGAAGCACTCGACCTCGATCGTTGACTTGGCCGTCTCCACGACGGCGACGACGTCACCCCGCGCGACCTCGGCCCCTTCGGCGACCAGCCACTCGACGAGGGTGCCCTCGTCCATGTCGGCTCCGAGGGACGGCATGGTGAACTCGCCCATGTCAGGCCACCGCCTGGCGGACCGCCGCCACGATGGAGGCGGACTGGGGCAGGGCGGCCTCCTCCAGCTGCCGGGCGTAGGGGATCGGCACCTCTTGGCTGCACACCCGCTGGACCGGCGCGTCGAGGTCGTAGAAGGACTGCTCGGTGATGCGGGCCGCGATCTCCGCGGAGATGCTGCCGCTGCGCCAGCCCTCGTCGACGATGACGGCCCGGTGGGTGCGCCCGACGGACTCCATCACCGTGGCGTCGTCCAGGGGGCGCAGGGACCGCAGGTCCACGACCTCCGCGTCGATGCCGTCCCCCGCGAGCTCCTCCGCCGCGGCCATGGCCTTGGGCAGTGACCCGCCGTAAGTGATCACGGATACGTCCTTGCCGGTCCGGCGCACGGCCGCCGAATCGAGGCCGACCGAGCCGATCGCGGTGTCCAGCACACCCTCCTCGTTGTAGAGGCTCCCGTGCTCGAAGAGCACGACGGGGTCGGGGTCGTCGAGAGCTGCGGCCAGCATGTGCCGCGCGTCGTCCACGGTGGCGGGGGTGATCACCCGGATGCCGGGGATGTGGGCGTACCAGCTCTCCAGGCTGTGGGAATGCTGGGCGGCGAGCTGCCGGCCCGCCCCCGTGGTCATGCGGATCACGATCGGTACGTTCAGCTGCCCGCCGGACATGTGCAGCAGGGTGGCCGCGTTGTTCATGATCTGGTCGAGGGCCAGCAGGCTGAAATTGACGGTCATGATTTCGACGACGGGACGGAGTCCGCCCAGCGCGGCACCGATGCCGGCCCCCACGAAAGCGGACTCCGACAGCGGGGTGTCGCGAATCCGGTCGGGTCCGAACTCCTCCAGCAGCCCCAGGCTCACCCCGAAGCAGCCGCCGTACCGGCCGACGTCCTCGCCCATGAGGAAGACCCGGTCGTCGTCGCGCAGGGCCTCACGCAGCCCCTCTCTCAGGGCTTCCCGGTACGTCGTGCGTGCGTTCTCGACGCCCTTGGCCGGCCGGTGCCCACTCATCACGTCCTCCCCGGGGGGCTCGTCACGAACCGCAGCAGATCGGTGACGGGTTCGCAGGGGGCGGCTTCCGCAGCGTGTACGGATGCGTCGATCTCGGTGGCCACGTCCTCCTCCAGTCGCTTGATCACCCCGTCGTCCACGGCTCCGGCGGTGCGCATGATGTTCTCCAGGCCGTCCAGCGGGTCACGCGTCTTCCACTGGGCTATCTCGTCCCTGTTCCGGTAGCGGTCCGGGTCGTACATGGAGTGGGCGCGGAAGCGGTACGTCCGTGCCTCCAGGAAATGCGGGCCTCCACCCGCCCGGACGGACTCTGCCGCCCGCCGTGCGGCGGCCTCGACGGCCAGCACGTCCATGCCGTCGACGGTCCAGGCGGGCATACCGTACGACGCGGCGCGCATCGACAGGTTCGTTTGCGCGTGTTCCCGCGCCAGACTGGTCCCCATGGCGTACAGGTTGTTCTCGCAGACCAGCAGGAGGGGCAGCTGCCACAGGGCGGCGAGGTTCGCCGTCTCGTGGAACTCGCCCTCGGCGTAGGCGCCGTCGCCGAAGAAGCAGCACGTCACCCGTTCGGTACCGCGCATCCGGTCCGCCAGCGCCAGGCCGGCTGCCAGCGGCAGGCCGCCGGCGACAATGGCGTTGCCCCCGTAGAACCGCCGTCCGGCGTCGAACAAGTGCATGGATCCGCCGCGGCCGCGACTGCACCCCGTGGCCTTGCCGAACATCTCCGCCATCACGGCCTCGGTCGGCACGCCCCGTGCGAGCGCGTGACCGTGCTCGCGATACGTGGACACGACGGCGTCCTCCTCACGGAGGGACTGGCCGACTCCGACGGCGACCGCCTCCTCCCCGATGTACAGGTGTACGAACCCGCGGATCTTCGCCGCACTGTAGAGCTCGACGCAGCGTTCCTCGAACCGTCGGATCAGCAGCATCTGCCGCAGCAGCACCAGTTGGTGGTCACTACCCGTGTAGGGCTCGCCGCCCTGAGCCGGATGACGCTGACGACGACCGCCGGGACGCTGCGGACCGGAGGGGATCCTCGTGGTGGCATTCATGGCCGGGCCTTTCCTCCGAGCTGCTCAGGCAGGGCTTTCCAGGGTTGACAGATCACCTTCGGGCAGGCCGAGTTCGCGGGCCCGCAACAGGCGGCGCATCACCTTTCCGCTGCGGGTCTTCGGGAGGTTCTGATCGAAATCGATCTCACGCGGGGCCACCGCGGGCCCGAGCCGCTGTCGGGCGAACGCGAGCAGTTCGCGCTTCAGCGTGTCCGCCGCCTCGTAGCCGGGCCGCAGCGAGACGAAAGCCTTGACCACGGCCCCCACGACGGGGTCGGGGCGGCCGATCACCCCCGCCTCCGCCACGGCCGGATGCTCCATCAGAGCACTTTCGACCTCGAACGGCCCGATGAGGTGGCCGGCGGATTTGATGACGTCGTCGGCGCGACCCACGAACCAGAACCATCCGTCTTCGTCCCGTTTCGCCAGATCGCCGGTGAGGTACCAGCCGTCGGCGAAGCAGGCCTCGTAGCGAGGGCGGTCGTCCAGGTAGCCGCGGAACATCGAGGGCCATCCCGGCCGGAGCGCCAGCTCGCCCTCCACGCCAGGCCGGGCGACCTGCCGTACGTTTCCGTCGATGACCGCCGCGCGTCCGTCCTGCCCGCGCTCCAGGATCGCCGCGTCCACGCCGGGCAGGGGACGCCCCATGGAGCCGGGACGGATGTCGCTGGAGGCGAAGTTGGCGATCATGATGGCGCCGGTTTCCGTCTGCCACCAGTTGTCGTGCACGGGGAGACCGAGGACCTCCTGTCCCCACACCACGGCTTCGGGGTTCAGCGGCTCGCCGACGCTGGCGATGAAGCGGAGTGCGGAGAGGTCGTACGGGCCGGGGAGGCCGGTGCCGCTGCCTCGTGGTGTCGCTCGCATCAGCATCCGGATCGCCGTGGGAGCCGTGTACCAGACCGCGATGTGCTGCGTGTCGAGGATCCGGTACCAGCGGTGCACATCGAAGTCGCCCTCGTCCACCACCAGGGTGGCGCCGTGTGTGAGCGGGGCGATGATCCCGTACGAGGTGCCCGTCACCCAGCCCGGGTCCGCCGTACACCAGTACACGTCCCGCGGTCCCAGGTCCAGGGCGAAGGACGCCGTGGCGTGGTGGGCCACGACCGCGTCGTGGACGTGCACCGCGCCCTTGGGCGCGCCGGTGGTCCCACTGGTGAAATGGAGCAGGGCCATGTCCTCCGGGTCGGTCGGCGGCACCGTGAAATCCGGCGAGGCCTGCGCCATGAGGTGTTCGAGTACATGAGTGCCCGCGGGAGGGTCCTTGACGGCGCCGACCAGCAGTATGTGTGTCAGGCCGGGAAGCAGCGGTCGGATCGCCTCGACCTTGCGCCGGTACAGGTCCTGTGTGGTCACCAGGACCCGGGCGTCGCCCAGCGCGAGCCGCTGCCGCACCGGCTCCGGGCCGAACGCCGAGAACAGCGGGCACACCACACGTCCGGCACGGAGCGTGCCCAGTACGGCGGTGTACAGCTCCCGTCGCCGGCCCAGCAAGGTGAAGATCCGCTCCTGCGGGGCCGTCCCCAAGTCGGTGAGGACGTTGGCGAAACGAGAGGTGTCGGCGGCGAGGTCCGCGTAGCTCACGCTGGTGACGGAATCGTCGACGGCGATGCACCGCAGCGCCTCCCACTCGCCGTGGCCCGCCTCGACGTGCCGGTCGACCGCCTCGAACCCCATGTTCAGGCCGCCGTCCGGCAGCCCGCTCAGCCACGTCCGGGCCTCGTCCCAGGTGAACGTCGCGCGGGCCTGTTCGTAGTCCACGAGCCGCCCGATGTCGTGCGGGTGGCGCTCTTTGGTGATGATCGGGTACGTCATGACGGCTCCTCGTCCACCAGGAGGCCTGATGGTGGTGCGACACCACCCTCCGCCAAACGCGGGGCGTGGGGGGAGGGCCGAACGGGCCCGGGCGGGGACCGCTCGGCCCCGTGCCTGCCGGCTTCGTGCCGCGCCCGGCACCACCCGGCCTGACCGGTCAGCGCTCCGTGTGCGAAACGACGACGCCCGCAGGATCGCCGGGCACGGTCGAGGATCCGGGCAGGGAGGTGCGCCCGGCGTCCATCGGGCCATGTCGCCCGTCTCCGCCGGCCCGGACCCACCCCAGGTCCCGGGCTGGTCCGACCGGCTGTGTGCCGGTCCGCGCCGCAGCGGTCAGCAGCGCTGAGACCTCTTCGTCACCGGGGCTCCGGCTGGAACGGCACCCCGAGGTCGCGGACCACGACCACATCCACGGAGGGCTGCAGGTGCGGCGTTGGCCCCGCCCGTTCGCCCGCCGGGTGGCGGGCGCCATGCACCTCTCGGGACAGGCGTCAGCCGTGCTTGACGCCGTGGCCCGTGTGGTCGGCCGTCAGGCCGAGTCGAAACGCCGGCGGGCCGACTCGATCTCGCCCAGGTGGCGCTGGGTCCAGGCGCACATGGCGTCGACCGTCGAGCGCAGCGCGCGGCCGGGTTCCGTGAGCGTGTACTCCACGCGCGGCGGCACGGTGGGGTGCACCGTGCGCACGACCAGGCCGTTGCGCTCCAGCAGGCGCAGGTTCTGCGTGAGCATCTTGTGGCTGATGCCCTCCACCTCGCTCCGCACTTCCGTGAAGCGCAGGGTGCGGTCGCCCACCGCCTCGATGATGAGCAGCGCCCACTTGTTGGCGATGTCCGCGAAGATCTCCCGCGCGAGGGAGTCCGCCCGTGACACATCGGCACCATCCTTGGCCGAGCCTCTGACCTGCTTGGTCACCATGAGGTTCCCCCGTCACCCAAAAGTGCGTTCTTCCACGTCAGCGCTCACTCTCCTACGGTTTCCGGGTAACCACAAGAGAGCGCAAGGAGCGTACGGACATGGCTGTCACCCTGATCAACCCTGACGGACTGCCCCAGGTCGATGTCTACCACCACGTGGCGGTCGCGTCCGGGACGAGGACGGTCTTCATTGCCGGCCAAGTGGCCTGGAATGCCGACGGGGTCACGGTCGGCGAGGGGGACCTCGCCGCCCAGGTCGTGCAGTGCTACCGGAACATCGCCACCGCCCTTGCCGGGGCGGGCGGCTCCTTCGACGATGTCGCGAGGCTCACCGTCTACGTCGTCGACTGGAACCCCGGCAAGATGCCCCTGCTCCTGGACGGGATCTCAAGGGCAGCCGCGGAGCTCGGTGTCACTCCTGTGCCTCCTGCCACCCTGATCGGCGTCGCGGCGCTCGACGTGCCCGAGCACCTGGTCGAGGTCGAGGCCACCGCGGTCCTGGCCTGACGCGTACGACACCGGCTGATCGAAACAGTTTCTAGGTCGGATGACCTATATTGGGTACGTGATCATTCAATCGATGGACGAACTGCGCCTGGACCCGTCCGGTCCCGTGCTCATCACCGGCGGGTACGGGACCGTGGGAGCCGAGATCGCCCGCCTGGTCGCCGCAGACTCCCCGGTCGTGCTGACGGGGCGCTCTCCCGACCGGGGCCGTGCCCTGGCGGCCGAAGTGGGCGGCGAGGTGCGTGCCTGGGACCTCGCCGACCCCTCCCCCTTCCGGGCCGAGGCGCGGGCCGTCATCAGCTCGGTCAACGACCCTCAGGACCGGGTGCTGCGCGCCGCCGTGGCCGGTGGCATCCCCTATGTCGACATCACCAGGTGGACGAGCCGGTTGCAGCGCGCCGCCGCACTCACCGCCCTGCTCGCGCCCACCGCGCCGGTCCTGCTGTCCTCGGCCTGGATGGGCGGGGTCAGCAGCCTGGCCGCGGCGGCGCTGGCGGCGGACCTGGGCGGCGCCGAGCGGGTCGAGATCGCCGTGCGCTGGGACATGGCCGACCAAGCCGGTGCGGATTCCGTCGAGTTCATGGACCGGCTGGGCGTGGAGTTCGAGGTGATCGAGGACGGGACGCGAAGGCTCGCCTCGCCGCTGACCGACGCCCGGACCGTCGCGATCGGCGACACGCCGGTACGGGTGGCACGCATCGACACCCCGGAGCAGTTCACCCTCCCCCTGACCCTCGGCACCGCCACCGCGTCCACCCGTATCGGATTCAGCTCGCCGGCCGCGAACCGCGCGCTCCTCGCGCTGCGGGGTACCGGGTTCTTCCGCTGGGCCGGCGGAGAGCGCTGGGCACCACTGCGCCGTGCCGTCCTCCACGCACCCGGTGAGGGCGGCACGGCCCGCATGCGCATCGACGTGTCCCACCGGGGGACCACCCGCACCGCGACCGTCACCGACCCCCGCGGACAGCACCACCTGACCGCCGTCGGAGCGGTCCTGGGGCTGCGCCGAGTCCTCGGTACCGACGGCTTCCCCGCGCCCAGCGGCCTCGTCTTCCCCGAGCAGCATCCGGCTCCTGCCCGAGCGGCCGAGTCGCTCGCTGCGCACGGTGTCGACCTCTCCGTCGGCGGAGACGCCGCCCCGGAGCCGGGAAGGGCCGCCGCGTGAGCCCCGGGCCGACGGCCAAGGGCACGCAGAGACGGGCGGCGGTACTGGACGCGGCCGAGCGCGTCCTGACGTCATCCGGCGGCTCCGACCTGACGTTGCGCACCGTCGCCGACGAGGCGGGTGTGCGGCTGGGCCATCTCCAGTACTACTTCCCCTCGCGTTCCGCCCTGCTGTCCGCACTCCTCGACCGCATCCTCGCCACCGCCCTGGACCGGGTCGTCCGCCTCACCGGTGAGCGCCAGGACGGCGACAGCCTCACCGCGCTCGTCGACGGCGTCCTCGCGGACCACGACGACCCCGCCCTCGTGCGGCTGTTCACCGAGGTCTGGGCGATGGCCGCACATGACGAGGAGGCCGCCGCGGCCGTCCGCGCGTTCTACGACACGTACGCGTCCCATGTGGCCGCCGCCCTCCGCGACCGCGAGCCCGGACTTCCCGCGGCCGCCGCTCGTCACCGGGCGGAGGTCTTCGTGATGCTCATGGAAGGAGCCTCCCTGTTCCGCTCCGGCGTCACCGGCCGGCGCACTCCCGGCACCGACGCCCATATGCGTCGCGTTCTCCTCGCCTTGCTGACGGAAGGGGGCCGGGACTGACAGCGCCGATTCCCCGCCCGCTCGTCGCCGTCCTGCGCGCGTAGGGCCGGTATCCCCCCGCCTCGGGAGTCCGGTGATCCTCCACGTCAAACGGCCTGTTAGGCGATCAGTCCGCGAAGGTCCGCCTGCGCGGGGACCAGGTCGTGACGGATGAAGTACTCGGTGCCGAGGACCTCCTCCCGTTCCTGCGCCGACAGTCCGCTCAACAGGGCCGGGAGCGAGCGGGCTCGGGCCGCCTCCGAGCGGTGTGCGCGGACGGCGGCCCACTTGAGGTCCAGCCAGGGGCGGACGTCCACAGCTGCGGTGACCACCTCGTCCGGGACCGTGTGCAGGCGCTTGCCGACCCCGGAGACCAGACCGGCGAGGCGGCAGCCGCCGGCCTCCGGGTGTACGGAGAAGTACAGGGCGCTGGGCTGCCACGGGGGCCCGGCCTCGGGGAAGACGCCCGGGACGCCGGCGGCCTGCGCGGCGAGCAGGGTGACGCGGTGCGTGTGGATGTGGTCGGGATGCCCGGAGGACCCTTGGGCGTCGTGGGTGACGATCAGGTCGGGGCGGAACTCCCGCACGTGGGCCACCAGGCTCCCCACCGTCTCGTCCAGCGGGGCGTCTCGGAACGGGGGTCGTCCGGGGGCGGAGCCGGGGACGCGGAGGTCGGCGTATCCGAGCATGCGGGGCGCTCCCGCGCCGAGGTGCGTGAGGGCGTCGGCGAGTTCGGCGGCGCGGTGACTGTCGGCGGCCCAGGTGGCCGTGACGACGGCGGTCCGGGCGCTGGCCGCTGCGTGCTGGGCGAGGACGCCCCCGGCGACGAGGGACTCGTCGTCGGGGTGGGCGTAGACCGCGAGGATGCCGGGAGCGGACACGGGACTCCGTTCTGTGGGCACAGGGCCGGTGCGTGCGGCCACCGGTCGAGCCGGGGGCGGGGCTGTGAAGGTTGCCGGCGAGGCACGGGGTTCCTTCCGGGAACGGGCCGGCAGGCCGGTGGGGCCGGGTTCAGGGGCGGTGGACGGTGTGGAGGCGGCGCAGGGTGCGGTGGCCGCGCTCCGTGACCTCGGGGTCGCCGTGGCGGGTGCCGTAGGCGATGCCGGAGACGGCGTCGAAGGCGGCCTCGCAGTCCATGCGGAGGTCCTCGGCGGGGGTGAGGGGCCGGCCGTAGCCGTCGAGGAACGCGGTGCGCAGGTCGGGGCGGCCGGTCCAGGTGTCGCTCAGCCGCACCAGGTCGCGGGTCGCCGTGTGGTACTCGGAGCGCTCGAAGTCGAACAGCAGCGGTTCGCCCCCGTCTCCGATCAGGACGTTGCGGTACTGCAGGTCCCCGTGCGTGGGCACGAGCGAAGGCAGCGGCAGGTCCGCGTGGACTCGGGCGAGGACGCGAACCAGGTCCTCGTCGCCGTCCGCCAGGTACGGCCGGGCACCCTCCAGGTGGCGTTCGATCCTGTCGGCGGCCGTGGCGGCCGTGGCGGCCTCGGCGGGCCGCTCGGGCGCGCTGCCGTGCAGGGCGCGGACGAGGCGGCCCAGAGCATGCTGGATGCGCGCTTCGCCGGCCGGGGCGAGGACCATGCCGTGCAGCGGGCGGCCGTGCAGCGCCGTGACCACGACGGCCCGGGCCCCGGTGTCGGCCGCGACGAGACGGGGGGCCCGCGGCCCCAGCGCCAACACCCACGACCGGTACGCCGACACCTCCCGGCCGTGGAACTTCGGCCCGCGGTGGCGCTTCAGGTACCAGGTGCCGCCGCCGGTCCCGGTGAGCCTCCAGACCCGGCTGCCGGTGCGGATCCAGGACACCTCCGATGCCTGCGCGACCCTGCCGATGGCCCGCTCGGCGAACACCCGCAGCCGGCACGGCAGCTCTGCCTCGCCGGCGGGCGGCCCGGCCAGGAGGCGGGTGCGGTCGGCGTGGTCCGGGCCGTACGCGACGGCGTCACCCGGCTGTTGGAAGTGAACGGCGGCCGGCAGGCCCGCGCGGTAGGCGTCCAGACCGGCCCGGCAGTACGCCACCATCGGGTCGGGCAGGGCGCCCAGCGGGTGCCAGTCCATGCCGTCGCACCGGTCCGGCTCCATGATCCGGGGCCGCCCCGTCCAGTGGCGTACCTCGAAGAACACCCCGAGTCGGGAGCAGGAGCCGGTCGGTGGGCGGTGGTGGACGGTGACGGCCGCCGTGACATCCTCCGTCGCGATGCGCACGCCCGTCTCCTCGCGGGCCTCCCGGATGACGGCCTCGACCATGTCCTCGCCGGGGTCGAGGTGCCCGGAGGGGAGGTGCCACAGACCCGACGCGTACACCGGACCGGCCCGCCGGGACAGCAGCACCTCCGGGCCGCTGCCACCGTCTCGGCGCAGGACGAGGTGGACGTCGACCGGCACCGTGTGCCGGGCCCCGCCGCTCACCGCGACACCCCCGGCCGGCAGGCGCCGAGCATGGTGAACATGCCTTCCCGCGCTGCGCGTCCGAGGAGGAGGTGCGCGGTGGCGGCGGTCATGCGGGGTCCTCGGCGTGCAGGGTGTCGTGGTCTCCGGCGGACTGGGCGGGGATCGCGGGGTCGAAGGCGGCGGCCTGGACGAGGTAGGCGTCGCGGAAGTCCCCCGTGCCCGTGGCCGGGTCCATCAGGTCCTCGAAGGTGCCGGACTCGGCGACCCGGCCGTCCTTCAGGACGTGGATGAGGTCCGCGTGGCGCACTGAGTGCAGGCGGTGGGTGATGAGCACGATCGTCTGCCCGGTGGTCGCGGCCAGGGTCCTGATCCGGTCGAAGACCCGCTGTTCCGCGACCGCGTCCAGGGCGCTGGTGGGCTCGTCCACGATCAGGATCTCGGCCTTGCGGTACTTGGCCCGCGCGATGCCGATGCGCTGCCACTGGCCGCCGGAGATCTGGTGGCCGCCCCGGTAGCCGCGGGCCAGGAGCGTGCCGAGCCCGCGCGGCAGGCCGTCGAGGACCTCGTCGGCACCGGAGAAGCCGGAGGCCTCCTCGACCGCCCTGTCGTCGATGGCCTGACCGGGCTGTCCGATACCGACGTTCACCCGGAATGTGAAAGGCCAGTGGTAGAAGTCCTGCGACATCAGCGCGACGCGGCCGAAGACCTGGTCGCGGTCGGCGGTACGGGCATCGACGTCGTCCCACCAGATCGTGCCGCTGCCCTCGTCCGGCAAGTAGAGGCCGGCGAGGAGCCTGACCAGGGTGGACTTGCCGGAGCCGTTCTCGCCCACCAGCGCGATGATTTTCCCCGTCGGGAACGAGAGGCTCACCTCGCGCAGTGTGGGTTCCGGCTCGCCGCCACCGCCGCTGCCGGGGTACGTGAAGGTGACCTTCTCGAACCGGACCTCCCGCAGCCGCTCGGGCAGCGGGTTGCCGCCCATGGGGATGGCCCGGGTCTTCGCCTCCCGGCACAGCCGCTCGAAGTCGGCGACGAACAGGGACTCCTGGTGCAGCTCGGTGATCTGGAGCACCAGGCTGTCGAGGCTGGTCGCGCCGGTGCGGATGGCCAGTACCGCCGTCCCGGCGACGGAGAGCTCCATCGCCCCGCCCCAGAGGAGGGCGCCCAGGGCGCCGTAGGTGAGGAGGGTGGCGAGGCCGCCGGCGCCGTCGGCGGCGAGCCCGATCCGGGCGGCGCGGCGGGCCAGCCGGGTCTGCTCGCGTTCGCTGGTCTCGGCCATGGTGCGGAAGTGGCCCAGCAGGAAGGGCCCGACGCCGTGGACGCGGACCTCGGCCGCCGCTTCCTTCTGGGTCAGCAGCTGGCCGAGCAGGTGTCCGGCGCGGGCGTGCTGGACGAAGGCGTGGAAGGAGATGTACCGCTGGCGGGAGATCATCAGCGAACTCCACGCGCTCGGCAGCGTCATCAGGACCAGGAGCGGCAGCAGTACCGGGTGCAGGACGGTGAGCACGCCGGCCGCGGCGATCAGCGACACCGCCGAGTTCAGGGTGTTGGTGCAGTAGCCGACCATCCGCCGGGCCGAGTCGGCGCCGTAGCGGGCCGCGTCCAGCAGCCGGTGGAACTCGTCGTCCTCGATCGCCGACAGCTCCGTGCGGTGCACCAGCCCGAGGTACTGCTCGGTGGCGACCCGCTGCACCTTCGGCTCCAGGGCCCCGGTGGCCGCCGTCGAGGCCGAGCGCAGCAGCGACCCGAGGAACGCCGTGACGGCCACGACCGTGAGCGCCGGGAGCGCCTGGGTCAGGCGCTCGTTGGTGCTGCCGGCCGCGAGGACGTGGCCGAGCACGCCGTTGACCGCGACCAGGCCGACCGCCTGCGCGACGCCCCGTCCCGCCTCCGAGGCCAGCACCACCCGCAGGGCCCGTGCGTCGGCGAGGTGGGCGAGCCGCAGCCCGGTCCCCGCCAGCCGGGGGAGCTGCCGTGCCATCGTCCACAGCCCGAGCCGGAGCCAGGCGCCCTCGTGCTGGTCCCAGCCGATGTCGTACGCCAGCTCGCCGCCGAAGAGGAGCCGCTCGGAGTCCGACACCGCAGCGGAGCCGGATCCGCTTGCCGAGTCCTTGCTCACGCAGCCCTCCCGACATTCGGTCGTGAGCCGCGGCAGCAGGCGGGTGAGGCGTCAACACGACTCCCACCCGCCGAGCACGGGCACGGGGCCGGCTCGCCATGTTCGATTAAGGGGAGGGTGCCGAGGTGTTTCGACGGGAGATTCACGGGGTCCTCCGGATGGGCGCACGACTGGTACTGGTGCTCCAAGAACGGTTCCGAGGCGGGTGCGTCACGGCCCGATCGGAGGCAAAAGGGGAACGGATGTTCCCGTCCGGCCGGGTGGGCTTGGCGGGCCTGCGGTCGTGGCGTTGAAACTCGCTCGAACAGGGGCGTGTCAGCCGGGCGGGGTATTGCCGACCGCAGGCGACGCCGGGCTTCCGCGACCCGTGGCGCCTCGGGGGCCGGGCCGACAGGCCGTCTCCGGGGACCGTTCGGCGGGTGGCGCTGTGTGCGGCGGGTTCCAGCCACCTGGCGGGAATGCACCCGAGGCCTGCCGGATGGCCGGCGGAAGGCCCGGGCCTCCAGGGTGGTGGCACCGGCCCGCTGGTACGGGGCCGCGAACGCCGCTGACGGGGTGCGGGGCGGACCGCGTGCGAAAGGAATCCCGTGAACACCGCATCCGCCCCCGAGGCGACGGGTGCAGAGTCCCTGCGCGTCCGTGAGACGCTCAAGGCGCTGTACGGGTGCGTCCGCCCCCACCGGGGGGCCGTCGTGCTCGGGCTGCTGCTGGCGCTGGCAGGCGCCGGCGGCGGCTGCTCCAGCCGCTGGCGACGAAGGCGCTGGTCGATCGGCTCCCGTCCGGCGGCACGATCGCCGCCATCCTGCTGGCCCTGACCGCGCTGGTGCTTGTCGGCACGGTGGCCGAGGCGCTCGGCGCCCATGTGCCGGAGCGGACCGCGGAGTCGGTGGTCCTGGCCGCCCGCCGGAGCCTCATCGGCCGGCTGCTGCGGCTGCGGCTCTCGGCGGTGGACCGGATGCAGCCGGGCGATCCGATGTCACGGGTGACCTCCGACACCACACTGCTGCGGGCCGTCACCACCCCGGGCGGTGGTCAACGCCGCGACCGGGACGCCGACGCTGGCCGCCGCGGTCGCGGCGGCAGGGACCCTTTCCTGGCCCCTGTCCGACACGTTCTCCGGCGACCGCACCTGGACGCTCGTCCAGTTCGTCTACACCCTGGCCACGGCGCTCGCCCCCGTGCTGTTCGGCCCACTCGTCCAGGCCAGACACGACGCGGCTCCGGCTTCCGCCCTCCGGCTCGCCGAGGTCGAGGAGGCCCGCGAGCACGAACGCGCCCGGCACGCCCAGACCGTCCTCGCGCGCGAACGGGCCCAACCGGCCCGCGAGATGCACGACGTCGTCTCGCACCAGGTCAGCCTCATCGCCGTACAGGCCGGAGCCCTGCAGGTCGCCGCCAGGGATCCCGACGCCCGGGAGGCCGCCCGCACCATCCGGTCCCTGAGCGCGGACACCCTCGACGAACTCCGCCACATGGTCACCCTGCTGCGCGCTCCGGCGGCAGGGAGACCGAACTCACCCCCCAGCCCACCCTCGCCGGCCTCCGGCAGCTCCTCGCCAACAGCGGCATCGAGACCACCCTGGCCGGCGAGCTGCCGCCGGGCATCAGCACGACCGCCCAGCGCACCGTCCACCGCACGGTCCAAGAGGCCCTCACCAACGTGCGCAAGCACGCTCCCGGCGCGCGCGCCGAGGTCCGCCTGCGGCACGACCCGCAGCACTTCGGCGTCACCGTCACCAACACCGCGCCCACCCGCCCGTCCGTCGCCCTGCCCAGCGCCCGGCACGGACTCGTGGGCCCCAAGGAGCGCGCCGAACTGCTCGACGGCACACTCACCGCCGAACGCACCCCGCAGGGCGGCTACCGGATCGAACTGCGCGCACCCACCCAGCCCTCCTGATCCCCCACCGGGCCCACCTGCCTGCCGGGACCCCGATCCGGCGTCCGCGGCACGGGCTTTGGCCGCACGCCTCGGCGGAGGCTAGGGTCTGACGCCGTACCGAGGAGGGTGGGAATGGGGATCACGGACGCGGACCACGCGGGGCTGGTCGTCGCGGCGCAGGCCGGGGACGACCGGGCGCGCGAACAACTGATCGCCGCCCACCTGCCGCTGATCTACAACATCGTCCGACGGGCCCTGAGCGGACACGCCGACGCCGACGACGTCGTCCAGGAGACGCTGCTGCGGGTGGTGCGCGATCTGCCCGCCCTGCGCACCCCCGACAGCTTCCGCTCCTGGCTGGTGTCGATCACGCTCCGCCAGATACAGACCCATTGGCAGCGGCAGCGCGTCTCCGCCGGCCGGACCGCGGCCATCGACGAGGCACTCCACCTGCCGGACGCCGGCCCCGAACCCGAGGACGCGACGATCCTGCGCCTCCACGTGTCGGACGAGCGCCGCCGGATCGCCGAAGCCGGCCGGTGGCTCGACCCGGACCACCGCGTGCTGCTCTCCCTGTGGTGGCAGGAGCGCGCCGGACTGCTGAACCGCGAGGACATCGCCGCCGCGACGGGCCTCACCGCCGCCCACGCCGGAGTGCGCCTCCAGCGCATGCGCGAGCAGCTGGACCTGAGCCGGACGATCGTCGCCGCGCTGGAGGCCGACCCGCGGTGCCCGCAGCTCGGGGAGGCCGTCGCCGGATGGGACGGCCTGCGCACATCGGTGTGGCGGAAGCGGATCGCGCGCCACACCCGCGACTGCCGGGTCTGCACGGCGGCGGCGGCGAACCGGGTCCCCGCCGAGCTGCTGCTCCTCGGCGTCGCGCCCCTGGCCGTCCCCGCCGGACTCATCGCCGCGCTGTCCGCCAAGGGCCTGCTGTCGGGCTCGGCTGCGAGCGCCGCCGGGCCCGCCATGGCCCCCGCCGCCGCCGGCACGGCCGCGAAGGGGGGAGGCCTGCACGGCGCGGTGACCGCTCACCCCCTGGCGAGCCTCGCCGCCGGGGCGGTGCTCCTCACCGGGGCCGCCACGTACGCGGCCTGGCCGGAGCCGGCGCCCCGGGCGCCCGGCGTCACCGCCGCTCCCACGGCCGGTCCCACCGCCGGCACGGCCACGCCGACCCCGTCGGGCACCCCCGCGTCGGCCGGCCCGCCGCCGGCGAGCCCGTCCGCCACCGCAGGGGGCACCGTTCCGCTGGGTGCGCAGTCACTGGAGTCCGTCGACCAGCCCGACCTGTACGTGACGTACTCCGGCGACTTCGCGGCACTGGGCCGGATCTCCCCGTCCAGCAGCGCGCAGGCACGCCAGCGCGTCACGTTCACGGTGGTCCGGGGGCTGGCCGACACCCGGTGCGTCACCTTCCGCGCCGCCGACGGCCGTTACCTGCGGCACCACTACCTGCGGCTGCGGCTGAGCACCGACGACGGCAGCGAACTGTTCCGGAAGGACGCCACCTTCTGCCCGCGCCCCGGGGCGGTCGCGGGGTCCGTGACCCTGCACTCCCACAACTACCCCGGGTCGGTCGTCCGCCACCGCGACGGCGGCCTCTGGCTCGACGGCTCTGACGGCACCCGGGCCTTCGCCGGCCAGGCCTCCTTCGTCGTCCGCAAGGGCACGTCCTGACAACCGCCCGCTGAGCACCGCGGCCGGGGCCGCGCGCTGACGGCTGCCCCCGTACCGCACCGGTCGGGGGCCGATCGGCGTGCCCCGGCGGGCGCCCGCCGGCGCCGTGGACCCAGAGCACTGCGCACCGCTACGGCCTCCCCCTTCCCCATGGGCGACCGGACAGCGGGGTCCGGCGTAACACTTTTCGCCTGCGAGATGCATCACGGGACGATCTTCGGGGCGGCGCCACTTTTTCCGTTACGCGGCCCGGCGCTCGGGAGCCTCCACTTCGTGGGGTTCTTCCCGCCGCTCACCATGCGAGCCGGCGCGAGAGGCCCCACACCGACAGGAACATTCCCGAAAGAAAGCGCCCCATGACGCGAGATACCCGTGAAAGCCGCGCGCCCCGTCCGCAGAAGGGCCTGCACCGGCGCGGCCGGCGAGGCCGGACACTGACGATCGGACTGGCGGCCGCGGCGCTGGTGGGGGGCGTCGTGACGCTCCTCCCCAGCTCCGCCGGAGCCGCGACCCCCCTGGGCACGCAGGCGGCCCCCTCGGGCAGGTACTTCGGAACCGCGGTGGCCGCCGGCAGGCTCGGCGACGCGAAGTACACGGCCATCCTGGACCGCGAGTTCACCATGGTCACCCCGGAGAACGAGATGAAGTGGGACGCCGTCGAACCGTCCCGCGGCAGGTTCACCTTCGGCGCGGCCGACCAGATCGTCAACCGCGCCGCGGCGCACGGCCAGCGCCTGCGCGGCCACACCGCGGTCTGGCACTCCCAGCTCCCGTCCTGGGTCGGCTCCATAGGCGACGCGAACACGCTGCGCAGCGTGATGAACAACCACATCACCACCTTGATGACCCGCTACAAGGGAAAGATCCACTCCTGGGACGTGGTCAACGAGGCGTTCGCCGACGGCTCCACCCAGCGCCGCAGCTCGGTGTTCCAGAACGTGCTGGGCAACGGCTTCATCGAGGAGGCGTTCCGCACCGCCCGCGCGGCCGACCCCTCCGCCAAGCTCTGCTACAACGACTACAACATCGAGAACTGGTCGGACGCCAAGACCCAGGGCGTCTACAGCATGGTCAAGGACTTCAAGGCCCGCGGCGTGCCCATCGACTGCGTCGGGCTGCAGAGCCACTTCGGCAACGGCGGCCCCCCGGCGAGCTTCCGGACCACCCTCGCCAACTTCGCCGCCCTGGGCGTCGACGTACAGATCACCGAGCTGGACATCGCCCAGGCGTCGCCGACCCACTACGCCGACACGGTGAAGGCCTGCCTGGCCGTGGCCCGGTGCACCGGCATCACGGTCTGGGGCATCCGCGACAGCGACTCCTGGCGCACGGGCGCGAACCCCCTGCTGTTCGACGACAACGGCAACCCCAAGCCCGCGTACACCGCGGTCGTGAACGCCTTCAAGGCAGCATCCGGCACCAGCCCCGGGACCGGGACCGGCACGATCAAGGGGGTCGCCTCCGGCCGCTGCATCGACATCAAGGGCTCCACCACCGCCAACGGAACCCAGGCGCAGCTGTGGGACTGCCACGGGCGGACCAACCAGCGCTGGACCCACACCTCCGGCAAGCAGCTGGTGGTCTACGGCAACAAGTGCCTGGCCGCCAGGGGCAACGGCACGGTCAACGGCACCGCGGTGGTCATCGAGGACTGCAACGGCGGCGACGGCCAGCAGTGGAACATCAACACCGACGGCACGATCTCCGGGGTCCGGTCCGGGCTGTGCCTCGACGCCGTCGGCGCCGCCACCGCCAACCGCACCGGCATCCAGCTGCACTCCTGCTGGTCCGGCGGCAACCAGAAGTGGACCGGCCCGTCCGGGAAGCCGGCCGCGGCGGCGCCCGCCCCGACGGGCACGTGCCCTCTTCCGTCGACCTACCGGTGGACCTCGACGGGTGCGCTGGCGCAGCCGGCGAACGGGTGGGCCTCGCTGAAGGACTTCACCCACGTGACGTACAACGGAAAGCACCTGGTCTACGGCTCGAACTTCTCGGGATCCTCGTACGGCTCCATGATGTCCGGGCCCTTCACGAACTGGCCGGACATGGCGTCGGCCCGCCAGACCGGGATGGGCCAGGCCGCGGTGGCCCCCACGCTGTTCTACTTCGCGCCCAAGAAGATCTGGGTGCTGGCGTACCAGTGGGGGCAGTGGCCCTTCGCCTACCGCACGTCGAGCGACCCGGCCAACCCCGACGGCTGGTCGGCGCCGCAGCCGCTGTTCACCGGCAGCATCCCCCGGACCGAGTCCCCGACCGGCCCGATCGACCAGACCCTGATCGCCGACGACCGGAACATGCACCTCTTCTTCGCCGGTGACAACGGCAGGATCTACCGGGCGAGCATGCCGATCGGGAACTTCCCCGGGAACTTCGGCTCCTCGTACACGACGGTCATGAGCGACACCCCGGAGAAGCTGTTCGAGGCGCCGCAGGTCTACAGGGTCCAGGGCCAGAACCAGTACCTCATGATCGTCGAGGCGAGGGGCACGAACCAGGCCCGCTACTTCCGCTCGTTCACGGCCACCAGCCTGGACGGCCCGTGGACCCCCCAGGCCGCAAGCGAGAGCAACCCCTTCGCGGGCAAGGCGAACAGCGGTGCCACCTGGACCGACGACATCAGCCACGGCGACCTGGTCCGCGACAACCCCGACCAGACCATGACCGTCGACCCCTGCAACCTGCGGTTCCTCTACCAGGGCAAGGCGCCCGCGGCAGGCGGCCCCTACGACCGGCTGCCGTACCGGCCGGGCCTCCTCACCCTCAAGCGCTGACCCGCTCCGAACCACAGAACCACGCAAGGAGAACAACCCCCCATGAAGAACCCCACGAACGGCGCGCGCCGCGGACGCCACCGCCGTCGCTGGACCGGCACCGGGCTGCTGCTCGGCGTGCCCGCCGTCCTCGTGCCGTACCTCCTGTACGTGCAGGACGACTCCCAGGCCGCGACGGTCGACGGCAACGCCTACTACCGGCTGGTCTCCGTACGCAGCGGCAAGGCGCTGGACGTCAACGCCTTCTCCACCGCCGACGGCACCCGCATCCAGCAGTGGACGGACCAGAACACCGCCAACCAGCAGTGGAAGCTGCGACCCACCCGGGACGGCTACTACGAGCTGGTGAACCGCAACAGCGGCAAGGTGCTGGGCATAGCCGGCGACTCGACCGCCCAGGCGGCCCCAGCCGAGCAGCAGACCGACGGCCCCTCCACCTCGCAGGAATGGCGGATCGACGACGTGAGCGGTTCCGACGCCGTCGTCCTCACCTCCCGCAGGAGCGGGCAGGTCCTCGACGTCTCCGGCGGCTCCACGGCCGACGGCGCGGCCGTCATCCAGTACCGCGGACACGGCGGCACCAACCAGCAGTGGAGACTGGTCAGGACGACCGGGGACAAGGCGTCCGGATCCGGACCGTACACCTGGCGGAACGCCCAGGTGGTGGGCGGCGGCTACGTCACCGGACTGGTGTTCAACCCGCGGGAGAAGGGCCTGCTGTACGCGCGCACCGACATGGGCGGCGCCTACCGCTGGGACACCGGGGCCGAGCAGTGGATCCCACTGACCGACTGGATCGGCGAGAAGGACTGGAACCTGCTGGGCATCGACGCGCTGGCCACCGACCCCGTCGATCCCGGCCGGCTCTACCTCGCCACCGGCACCTACACCAACAACTGGGCGGGCAACGGGGCGATCCTGCGCTCCAAGGACCGCGGCCGCACCTTCCAGCGCACCGACCTGCCCTTCAAGCTGGGCGGCAACGAGGACGGCCGCGGGGCGGGCGAACGGCTGGCCGTCAACCCCGCGGACAACGGCACCCTGCTGCTGGGCACACGCAAGAACGGCCTGTGGCGCAGCACCGACCACGGCGCGACATGGAGCCAGGTCTCCTCGTTCCCCGTCAAGGACGGGGCGGGCAGCGGCGCCGGCATCTCCTTCGTGACGTACGGACCGGCCGGCAGCAAGACCGTCTACGTCGGCGTCGCCGACAAGACCACCTCCCTCTACCGCTCCACCGACGGCGGCAGCACCTGGCAGGCCGTGCCCGGGCAGCCCACGGGGCAGATGCCGCAGCACGGCGTGATCTCCGGCGACGGCTCGCTGTACCTGACGTACACCAACGCCCTCGGCCCCAACGGCGTGACGGGAGGCTCGGTGTGGAAGCACACGCCGGCGGCCGGCACGTGGAAGAACATCTCCCCGTCCCAGGGCAACTACGGGTTCTCCGGTCTGGCCGTCGACCCGCGCAAGCCCTCCACGGTGATGGTCACCACCCTCGGCCGCTGGTGGCCGGAGGACGAGATCTACCGGACCACCGACGGCGGCGCCTCCTGGAAGGCCCTGGCCGACAAATCGGTGCGGGACGCCTCCGCCGCGCCGTACGTCGGCACCGGCACCGGGCACTGGATGACCGCCCTCGCCATCGATCCCTTCGACTCCGGGCACGTGCTGTACGGCACCGGCAGCGGCATCCTGCGCAGCAAGGACGCCCACGCCTCCGACAGCGGCGGCACCAGCCACTGGAGCGTCGGGGCCCGCGGGCTGGAGGAGACCGCCCTGCTGGACGCGATCGCCCCGCCCGGCGGCGCCCACGTCGTCACGGCCATGGGCGACCTGGGCGGATTCCGCCACGACTCCCTGACCGAGGTGCCCCCGGGGCGGCTGAAGAACCCGATGATGACCAACAGCACATCCATCGACTTCGCCCAGTCCAACCCCTCGGTGATGGTCCGCGTCGGCCGGGGCGGCGCCCAGGACGGCGCCTACTCCACAGACGGCGGCCGGAGCTGGAACGGCTTCGCGTCCGAACCGGTCGCCGGCGCCGACAGCGGACGGGTGGCGCTCTCCGCCGATGGCTCCGCCATCGTCTGGACGCAGGCCGGCCAGGCCCCGTACCGCTCGACCGACAAGGGGGCGAGCTGGTCGAAGGTCAGCGGCCTGGGCAGCGGCGCCGCCGTCGTCGCCGACCGCGCCTCGGCCGGGACGTTCTACTCCCTGGCCGGCGGCACCCTGTACGCCAGCACGGACGGCGGGGCGACCTTCACCGCCCGGGCCGCCGACCTGCCCGCCGACGGCCGGCTCAAGGCGGTCCCCGGAGTGGCGGGGCACCTGTGGATCGCCGGCGGCGCCCAGGGGCTCCTGCACTCGACCGACGGCGGCCGCACCTTCACCCGGACCGCCCCGGTGAAGTCCGCCTCCGCCGTCGGCTTCGGCAAGGCCGCTCCGGGGGCCCCGTACCAGGCCCTCTACCTGATCGGCACGGTCAAGGACGCCACCGGCGTCTTCCGCTCCACCGACAAGGGCGCCACCTGGCTCCGCGTCAACGACGACGCCCACCAGTGGGGCAGCATCGGCGGCACCGGCGTCATCACCGGCGACCCCGACGCCTTCGGCCGCGTCTACGTCGGCACCAACGGACGAGGCCTCCAGTACGGCGACCCGTCCTGACCCACCGCCGGGGCGTGGCCGCAGGCCCACAACGGCCTGCGGCCCCGCCCCGGCCGAGCGGGTGCCCGTCCGGGGCCGAGCGGGTGCCCGTCCGGGGCGGGGCGGGTGCCCGTCCGGGCGGATCACGCGCTGCCGAACCGCTCGGGCCAGTGCGCCCGCCGCTCGATCCGGTCCATCTCCGCGGGGGGAGCCTCGGCGGCGCGCGGGTCCTCGGGCCAGTCCTCCACGATGCCGACGGCCCAGTCGGACCAGGAGGCGACGAGCCGGTAGTACTCGGTGAGGAAGCAGCCGACGAGCATGGTGTGGGCGGCCCGCCCGGGGAAGGGGCCCGTCCCGGCCCGGTAGGCCGCGATGGCGGCGAGGTTGTCCTCGTTGCGCTCCTCCGCCCAGACGCGGGCGGCCCGGAGCGTGGCGAGGGTGTCGGTCCTGGTGGCGGAGTCGGCGAAGAAGACCTGCAGCAGCTGCTCGGATTCCAGGACCGGACCCTGCCCGGGCGTGTGCAGCCAGGCGGCGAGTGCGCGCCGGCCGTCGGGGGTGATGCCGTAGACGGTGCGGGGGCGCCGGCCGACCGCCTCCCGGCCGGCTTCCGCCAGGCCCAGCCGGGCGAGCTTCTTGGGTTCCTCGTAGATCTTGCTCTGGGCGCGGGGCCAGATCCGCCCCAGGCTCCGGTCCATCTGCCGGGCGAGCTCGTACGTACTCCACCGCCGGACCGCCAGCAGGCCGAGGATGGCGTAGGACGTGGTGGTCAGGGTCGGATTGGTTGACATGGTGGCCTCTGGGGCGTATGCCGGAATCAAGTAGTCCCATGGGGAGTATAGGCCTCAGGTGGTGAGCGGGATGTCCGAGGTGATGAGGGCCGATCCGGCCAACGCGGAGCAGGCCCGGGCATGGGACGGCGACGAGGGGGCCTACTGGGCGGAGCACGCCGACGTCTTTGACAGGGCGCTGCTCGCCTACCGCGACGCCTTCTTCGAGACGGCGGCCATCGGGCGGGGGGAGGCGGTGCTGGACATCGGCTGCGGAACGGGGCAGACCGCGCGGGACGCCGCACGCATCGCTGCGGACGGCCGGGTGGTCGGGATGGACCTCTCGGCCGCGATGCTGCGGGAGGCGCGGCGCCGCGCGGCCGCCGAGCAGCTGGACAACGTCGTCTTCGAGCAGGCGGACGCCCAGGTCCACCCCATGCCGAGGGAGCAGTTCGACGTGGCGGTCAGCCGGACGGGGACGATGTTCTTCGCCGACGTGGTGGCCGCCTTCCGCAACATCGCCTCGGCACTGCGCCCCGGTGGCCGGTTCGTGCAGCTCGTGTGGCAGGAACCGGCCCGCAACGAGTGGTTCCGCGACTTCCGGGACGCCATGGCCGCCGGGCGCACCATGCCGGCGCCGCCGCCGGGGGCTCCCGGGCCCTTCGCCCTGGCGGACCCCGACCGTATCCGCACCGTGCTGGCGGACGCCGGATTCACGGAAGTCGCCATCCGGGACGAGAGCGCCCCCATGTGGTTCGGGGCGGACGCCGATGCCGCGCACCGCTTCGTGAGCGGCTTGCTGGGCTGGATGCTCGAAGGGCTCGACGCGGAGGGGCGGGCCGGCGCCCTGGACGCCTTGCGCCGGTCCACGGCCCGGCACGAGGAGCCGGACGGCGTCCTCTACGCGTCGGCCGCCTGGCTCGTGAAGGCCGTCCGCGAGACCTGAGCCCGTCCCCTCGTGCCCCGATGTGGCCTGCGGCCCCGGCATCCAGTTGAATGCGCTCGTGAACACATCGCCCGTCGGGCGCGGAGCAGGGAGTGATGGGATGAAGCTGGGTCGTGGGATGCGCCGGCCGCTTGTGGGGGCGCTCGTCGCCGTGGTGACGGTCGCCTTGGTGGTGGGGCTCTACCTGTTCCAGCCGTGGAAGCTGTGGCAGGACGAGACGGTCAGCGAGGCCCTGCCCGCCGCCCCGCCGGCGGCGCCGAGCGGGACCCCCTCGGGGGCCGATGCCCCGGCGGCACCGGCCGCGCCCCGGACCCTGGCCCGCGGCTCTTTCATCAGCCACGAGCACGCCACCAAGGGCACCGCCCAGGTCGTCCGGCTGGCCGACGGATCCCACGTCCTCCGGCTGGAGGGCCTGGACACGAGCAACGGGCCCGACCTGCGGGTGTGGCTGACCGATGCTCCGGTGAAGGAAGGCGTGGCGGGCTGGCGGGTGTTCGACGACGGCAAGTACGTCAGCCTCGGCAAGCTCAAGGGCAACAAGGGCGACCAGAACTACGAGATCCCGGCGGACGTGAACCTCGCCGACTACACCAGCGTCGCGATCTGGTGCGACCGCTTCGACGTCTCCTTCGGGGCGGCGGAACTCGCCAAGGCGTGACGGCTGTCCGCCGCTCTCCCGCCCCGCGCCCGGGCGAACGCCGCGCCTTCAAGCGGAGGGCCGCGGCCGGGCGCCCGACCTGCGGAGCATCACGTGCACGGGACATGGCAGGCTGACCCTCGGCCAGTGACGTGCACGAAGAGGCGGGGCGAAGGGTGAGCGACGAGCAGCGGACGGCGGACGAGTACCTGGAGGGCAGTGCCGAGCTCCTGCGCGAGGCCTGCGCCACCGGCCGCCGATTCACCCGCGCCGAGTTGGAGGCCCGCCGCGACGCGGGCGAACGGGCCGCCGAGGCCGGCATAGGGCTGCGGGACCTGGTGCGGGCCCACCTGGCCCTCGCCCGCGACATCCAACCGGAGCTCCCCGCACGGGTGCTGCCCTATCTGCTGAGTGCGCTGGAGCACGCGGTCGACGCGTTCGCGGAGGGGTACGAGCGGGCCCAGCAGCAGGCGGTGCGGCAGCAGGAGGCGGCGCGGCGGGAGTTCATCGACGACCTGCTGTACGGGGGCAGCGACCTCGGCCGGCTCGCGGAGCGGGCCGAGCGTTTCGGCCTGCGCCTGTCGCAGGCCCACGCGGTGGCGGTGGCCCAGGGTCCCGAGCCGTACGGGGACGGCTACAGCATCGTGCGGGGCATAGAGGCGGCCGTCCTGGCCCGCTTCGGCAACCGCAGCATCCTGCTGACCACCAAGGAGGGCCGGCTGATCTGCGTCGCGCCCGGCGACCAGCCCGAGGTCCTCGCCTACTTCGCGAAGCAGGCGTACGCGGCCACCGACGGCGGCCTTGTCGCCATCGGCAGGGCCCACCCGGGCGCCGGGGGAGTGGTCCACTCCTATGAGGAGGCCCTCAACGCCCTCGACCTCGCCCCCCGCATCAACCTGGAGGGGCCGGTCCTGCACGCGGCGGACCTGCTCGTCTACCCGGTTCTCGGGCGGGACCGGCAGGCCATGGCCGATCTCGTCGGCACCGTCCTCGGGCCCCTCCGGGAGGCCCGGGGCGGTGCCAGGCCGCTGGTCGACACCCTCCACGCCTACTTCGAGGCGGGCTGTGTGGCCACCGAGGCGGCCCGCATGCTGTCGTTGAGCGTCCGCGCCCTCACCTACCGCCTCGAACGCATCCACAAGCTCACCGGGGCCGATCCGGGGGATCCGCGCCACCGCTACACCCTGCAGACGGCCGTCATAGGGGCCCGGCTGCTGGACTGGCCGCAGAAGGAGCGGTGATGGCGGAGAGGCGGGGTCCTCAGGTCCGGACG
Organism: Streptomyces sp. NPDC031121; assembly: GCF_055570615.1. Classification (NCBI taxonomy): domain Bacteria; kingdom Bacillati; phylum Actinomycetota; class Actinomycetes; order Kitasatosporales; family Streptomycetaceae; genus Streptomyces; species Streptomyces sp. NPDC031121. The sequence continues at coordinate 326,379 of NZ_JBVIGV010000002.1, read as the reverse complement.
CGGTCGTGCGCTTCGCCGGCCGGTCCGGCCGCCGCGGGGATCACGCCGCTCGGGCCGTCGCCGTTCGGGGCGTCGCCGTCGCCCTCGACGTGGAACAGGCGGGCCACCGGGACGTCCGTGCTGCTGTGGGCGACGATGGAGAAGGCGATGCAGACCGCGATCAGGGTGTACGCGGTCTCGCCCTGCGGGATGCCGGCCTGGAGGACCAGCAGGCCGTAGACCACCGACGCGAATCCCTTGGGGCCGAACCAGGCCGCGACCAGCTTCTCCCGCATCTCGAACTTCGTGCCGAGCAGGGAGACCAGCAGGGAGGCGGGCCGGATGAGCACGATGGCGAGCACCACGGCCGCGTAGCCGCCCCACGACAGGTCGCCGAAGAGCGCCGGCGTGAGCAGTGCCCCGAAGACCAGCAGCGCGGCGAACTTGGCGAGTTCCGCCACCGCCTCGCCCAGCGGCTCGAAGACCTCCTTGGCCTCCGGCGAGACGCTCGCCAGGACCGCGCCCGCGGAGAAGGCCGCCAGGTAGGGGTTGGCGTGGGTGAGGTGGCACAGACCGTAGAGGATGATGCCCGTGGCCAGCGGCAGCAGGGGCTGGAGCCGCGACTCGGCGCCCAGGTGCCGTACCCGCACCAGTCCCGCCACGAGCAGCGGCAGCACCACGCCGAGCCCCAGCCCGAGCCCCAGCTCCAGAGCGATCTTGCCGAGCGAGGCCTCCGCGTGGCCCGACGTGGGGCCGGCGGCGGCGATCAGGACGAGCACGACCGGCAGGGCGAGGCCGTCGTTGATGCCGCTCTCCACGTTCAGCAGCTGCCGGAGCTTGGCAGGCACTTCCTTGCGGCCCACGATCGCCGAGGCGAACACCGGGTCCGTCGGCGCCAGGACGGCTCCCACCAGGAACGAGGTCGTCCAGTCCAGCCCGACGAGGTAGTGGGTCACCAGCGCCATGCCGACCAGGGCGAGGGGCATGCCCAGGCCCAGCGCGCGCGCCGGGTTCCTCCAGTTGCGGCGCAGCGCCGGGAAGGAGACGTGCATGCCGTCGGTGAACAGCACGGCGAACAGGGCGAGGTCCGCGGTCACCGCGACGATCTCGCTGTCCGGGGTGATGTGGATCAGCCCCAGGAAGCCGTCGCTGACGAGCGCACCGCCCAGCAGGAACAGCAGTGAGGTGGACAGGACGGTCCGGGCGGCGAGCCCGGACAACAGGACTGCGGCGAGCAGTACGACCCCGAAGACGGCAACGAGCACCATGGAAGAAACCCCCCGATCGGCGAGAGCGGACACGTGTCCCCTGGACCGCCGACCAGGCTTCCCGGCACACCACCGAGTACTTTACGGGTTCCCTACGCTGCTCTGACGGGCTCAAGACGGCAGTACCCCGCCCCCTTCACTGCCGGTCACCGGCATCAACCGGTCAGCGCTCCGCGGCGCTCGCACGCTGGTAGATGTCGGGGATGCCGTCGGCGTCGTCGTCCAGCGTCTCCTCCTCGTAGAGCCGCTTGTACACCGTGTTGCGGCGCCGCAGCAGCAGTGCGGCGAGGGCCGCGGAGATCGCGGAGCCGATGAGGACGGCGGCCTTGATCTGCTCGGTGACGGCCTGGCCGGGGAAGGCGAGTTCGCCGATGAGGAGGGCGACGGTGAAGCCGATCCCGGCGAGGACGGCGAGCCCGAACACGTCGGCCCAGGCGAGGTCGGGGTTGAGCCGGGCGCGGGTGAAGCGGGCGGCGAGGTAGGTTCCGCCGAACACGCCGAGGATCTTGCCGACGACGAGGCCGACGACGACGCCGAGCGGCTCGGGCGTGGTGAAGACCCGGGCGAGGGCGTCGCCGGAGACGCTGACACCCGCGGCGAACAGCGCGAACAGCGGGACGGCCACACCGGCGGAGAACGGGTGGACGAGGTGGGAGACCCGCGCTCCGGGGGAGGCGTCCTCGCCCTTGTCGGGGCGGGTGCGCAGGATCAGGCCCATGGCGACGCCGGCGACGGTGGCGTGGACGCCGCTGTTGTACATCAGCGCCCAGATCGCGAGGCCGAGCGGTACGTACCACCACCAGCCGCGCACCCGGAAGCGCTGGAGGGTGTAGAAGACGGCGAGTCCGGCGAAGGCTCCGGCGAGGGCCCAGAAGTTCAGGTCGGCGGTGAAGAAGATCGCGATGATGAGGATGGCGCCGAGGTCGTCGACGACGGCGAGGGTGAGGAGGAACGCCCGCAGCGCGGCCGGGAGGTGCGTGGAGATGACGGCGAGGACGGCCAGCGCGAACGCGATGTCGGTGGCCATGGGGACGGCCCAGCCGTCCAGGCTGCCGCCGGCGGTGGCCGCGGTGAGCACGTACAGGGCGGCCGGTACGGCCATGCCGCACAGGGCGGCGACCACGGGCAGCGCGGCGGTGGCCGGGGTGCGGAGTTCCCCGACGACGAGTTCCCGCTTGAGTTCGATGCCCGCGACGAGGAAGAAGACGGCGAGGAGGCCGTCGGCGGTCCAGTGGCCGACGGAGAGGTCCAGGCCGAGCGCGGGTATGCCGAAGTGGAAGTCCCGGACCTGCTCGTACAGGTCGCCGAGGGGGCTGTTGGCCCAGACGAGCGCGATGACCGCGGCGGCCAGGAGCACCATGCCGCCGATGGTCTCGGTGCGCAGGGCCTCGGCGATGGCGCGGCGCTCGGGCCAGGGCAGGAGGCCGAGGAACGGGGAGCGCTCGGGCGGCGGGGCAGCGGTCATGGCAGAAGAACCTCCGGGCGTCGGCAGTGGCAGGGCACACGGCCCCGAGGACGCCGACCAGACTTCCCGGCACACCCCGCGTCCGCCCGGTGGTACACCGGCACTTTGACGCGTTCTTTACACCCTATCGGGAGGGGCGGGATGTCGCCAGGGGGGCTTTGACGTGCGGTGATGCTTGTCACGGGCAGGGGTGAGGGCCCGTACCCACCCCCAAGGCGCGAGGGGGGGTACGGGCCCTCAAGGGGCCGGGCCGCGGGGATGCGGTCAGACGGTGGTCTTCGCCGGCTCCTGGTCGGTGTCCTCGTCGCCGTCCGTGTCGAGGCCGGCGTCGCGGCGGCGGACGAACTCGAGGAAGGTGTTGAGCTCCCGCTTGACGACGGGGGCCAGCAGGTACAGGCCGATGATGTTGATGACGGCGAGCATGAACAGCACCGCGTCGGCCATGTCGATCAGGGTCTGCAGCGTCAGCAGCGAGCCGGCCACCGCGACGAGGGTGTACATGACCTTGAAGGTGACCTCGCTGGCCTTGCTGCGGCCGAACAGGTGCGTCCAGGCCTTCATGCAGTAGTAGCCCCAGGTCAGCACCGTGGAGATGGCGAACAGCATGACCGCGATGGTCAGGATGTACGGGAACCACGGCATGACGGTGGCGAAGGCGTCGGAGGTGATGGTCACGCCGCCGATGGACTCGCCCTTGCGGGCCTCGCCCCAGCTGGCCGGGTTGGCGATCACGATCGTCAGCGCGGTCATGGTGCAGATGACGACAGTGTCGATGAACGGCTCCAGCAGGGCGACCAGGCCCTCGCTGGCGGGGTGCTTGGTCTTGACCGCGGAGTGGGCGATCGGGGCGGAGCCGAGACCGGCCTCGTTGGAGAACGCGGCCCGCTTGAAGCCGATGATCAGCGCACCCAGGACACCGCCGGCGACACCCTGCGGGTTGAACGCGCCTTCGATGATCGTGCCGACCGCGGCGGGGAGCTCGGTGACGTTGACGAGGATGACGACGAGGCAGGCGGCGATGTAGATACCGGCCATGGCCGGGACCAGCTTGCTCGTGACGGAGGCGATGGAGCGGATGCCGCCGAGGAGCACGATGCCGACGAGGGCGGCGATCAGGATGCCGAAGAACAGGGCGCCGGCGGAGGAGCCGAGCGCGCCGGACTCGCCGCCGGTGACGGACACCAGCTGGGCGTAGGACTGGTTGACCTGGAACAGGTTGCCGCCGAAGAGGCCGAAGAACAGCACGAAGGCGGAGGCCAGGACGGCGAGGACCTTGCCGAGGCTCTTGCCGCGGGCGCCGAAGCGGGCGGCCAGGCCCTTGGGCAGGTAGTGCATGGGGCCGCCGGAGACGGTTCCGTCGGCGTGCACCTCGCGGTACTTCACACCGAGGGTCACCTCGACGAACTTCGTCGCCATGCCGAGCAGGCCGCAGAGGATCATCCAGAAGGTGGCGCCGGGGCCGCCGATGGAGACGGCGACCGCGACACCGGCGATGTTGCCGAGGCCGACGGTGCCGGAGACGGCGGCGGTCAGCGCCTGGAAGTGGTTGACCTCGCCGGCCGACCCCTTCTCGTCGTACTTGCCGCGGACCACGTTCACCGCGAGGCGGAACTTGCGTATCTGAACGCCCCCGAACCAGGCGGTGAAGACGACGCCGGCGACGACGAGCCAGGCGACGATCAGCGGCAGTTTGGTGCCGGCGACAGGGACGGAGTAGAAGACGACCTCGCCGAGCCAGGTGGCTATGGGCTCGAAGAATCCGCTGACGGCCTCGTCGACGGAGTCGGTGAAGGAGTCGAGTGACATGTGGCAAAACCTCGATGGCGCAGACCGGGCCTGTGCGGGGCCGGTGTGAAAGTGCGGGCTTTGAGCGAACGCCGTTGTCCGTTCGGCGACCCGTGACGCCACCGGTCCGCGGACTCGGACCGGAGAGGGCGCCTTGGTCGTGCTGGTGGAACAGGTTGGTACTGCCGCGGCCGGGTGGGGGCCGCCGCTCCGGACCTCCGGCAGGGGTGGGCCGAAGCGGAGTTGCGTATTCCTAGCACGCCCTTGATGCGGTCATGGGTGACCCATCTCACAGCTCCAGATTTTCGCGGCATTTGCCCTGGTTCGGTGACCTGATCGTTATCCGGATCTGAGGTTCCACTGAGCGAACGCGCGGTTCGGCCGTCCGGCGCGCCACGGGCGGTCACCGCCATACCCGCTGGTAGCCAGGGCAGGAGAGGGTTGCCCGCCCCTCGTCGCGGGGGAGGGTGCACGGCGAGGCGAGGCCGAACCCACCGGCCCGGTTCCGCGATCACGAGGAGGAGACGCATGGGTTGGTTCGCGGTCGCCACCGGTACGGCGCTGGTGCTGTTCGTCCTCCGGGACGTGTTCCACACCCTCTGGCACCCGACCCGGCACGGAGGCCTGAGCCGCCTGCTCATGACCGCCGTGTGGCGCGTGGCGAAGGCGACGCCCCGCCGCCGTGCCGCGGGGCTCGCAGGCCCCGTGGCGATGGCCATGGTCGTCGCCACGTGGTCCCTGACGGCCGTCGTCGGATGGGCCCTCGTCTACTGGCCGTCCATGCCGGACTCCTTCACCTATCCGTCGGAGCTGCGGCCGGCCGACCACGCCGGATTCGAAGACGCCGTGTACGTCTCGCTGGTCCACATCTCCACACTCGGGCTGGGCGACATCGCCCCCACCGAAGGGTGGCTCAGGATCGTCGCGCCCATGGAGGCCCTGGTCGGCTTCGCGCTGCTCAGCGCGACGGTCGCCTGGACGCTCGGCCTCTTCCCGGCCCTGGCCCGCCGCCGCGCCCTCGCCCTGCGGATCTCCCACCTCGCCCGCACCCACCCCACCTCGGACCGCATCGACGCCGGCACGGGCGCGGCCGTCCTCGACGGTCTCGCGGCGAGCGTGTCCGTGGTCTCCGTCGACTTCATGCAGTACGCCGAGTCCTACTACTTCCACGACGGGGACGCCCACATCTCGCTCGCCCGGCAGATCACTGCGGCCCTCGACCTCGCCGACCAGGCCTCCGCCGCCCGGCACCCCGAGGTCCGGACGGCGGCGGCGGTCCTGCGGGCCGCCCTGGACGACCTCGCGGCCATCCTCGACAGCCGCTTCCTGCGGACCCGCGGGTCGGCCCGCGAGGTCTTCGAGGCCTACGCCCGCGATCACGGCGAGGCGGGGCGGGCCTGACGCCCCCGCGGATCAGCCGCGGAGGTCCCGCCGCCGGTAGCCGAGCGCGCCGGCAACCGCGGCCAGTGCCGCCATGGCGGTCATCAGCAGCGCCGCGGGCCAGTTGACGGGGGCGCCTGGTACGGCGGCCAGGTGCGCGAACGGCGACAGCCGGCCGATCCACGCCGGCAGTCCGGACGTTTCGGCGACGGCGTTCAGCAGGAAACCGCCCGCGGCCGGGAGCGCTCCGAACGCGGCGACCACGCGCGGCGCCCAGCCGAGGGCGAGTACGGCGCAGCCGAGGCAGAGGAACGCCACGGGCAGCACGTTCCAGGCCCCGGACAGCGCGTCGAAGAGGCCGAGGCCGGCGCCGACGGCCTCCGTCCCCATCCAGGTGGCGGCGCCGGCGACGGTGGTGAGCCCGATGACGCCGCCCAGGACGGCAGCCGCCTCGGCGGTGAGCACGGTCGTCCGGGTGAGGGGCTGGGCGTACAGCAGGGTCAGGCGCCGGCCGGTCTCGTCCGCGGCGAGTGCGGCGAGCCGGACCGCGACGAACGCGCCGGCCGGAACGGCCAGCAGGGCGAACAGCGCCGCGGTGTACCCCTGGACGGTGCCGAGCCCGGCGAAGCCCGCCTGCGCGGCGAGTTCGGCGAACCTCGGGTTCTCGCGGAGGAAGTCCGTCATCGAAACGGCCAGCACCCCGATGAGCAGGTAGTACGCGCCGACCCCGGCGGACCAGGCAGCCCACGGCCGCACCAGGCGCCGTACCGCGAACGCGCGGACCGAGCCGAGCAGACGCGTGCGCGGCGTCCGGCGCGGGGAGGTGCGCAGGTATCCGCCGCGGACGTCACGGCCCCGGGCGGCGGCAACCGCTCCGGCAACGAGCGCGAGGCAGGCGGCCAGCAGGACCGCCAGCGGCAGGAGCCGGTCCCCGCCATACGGGCGGACCAGGGCCATCAGACCGAACGGCGACACCCAGCGCATCCACCCCAGGGCGGCGACACCGTCCCCGACCATGCGCAGCAGCAGGCTGACGCCGAGCAGCGCCACCGCCGCGCCGCTGGCGGCCGCCCGGGGCGCGAACACCTGGGCGGCCATGGTGCCCGCCGCGGCGAAGAACACCCCGCAGAGCGCCAGCGCGGCACCGTGCACCGCGGCGCCGCCCACGGCGGCACCCGCCGCGGCCAGACCGGCGAACGCGGCCGTGCCCGCGGCGAGCGAAGCCGCCACCAGGACCGCGACGTGGCGCGCCACCACGGAGGTGACGGGCACCCGCCCGGCCAGCAGCACATCCCAGCGGCCGGCGTCCTCCTCCCCCCGGGTGATCCGTGTCGCGGCGAGCAGCGTCCACACCGAGAGCACCACCGCCAGCGCCGTCCCCGTGCGCCACACGGCGAACCCTCCGGCTTCGTGCAGCGCGACCGGTTCGCCGAACAGGGTGCTGATCGCCGGGTTCCCCGCCAGCGCCTCCAGGGCGGCGGCGTCGGCCGGGTCCTTGACCGTGCTCGCGTAGGCGGCCACGGCCACCGCCGACATCCCGGCCATCAGGCCGATCACGACGAGTGCCCCCCGCCACGTCAGGCGCAGGGCCAGTGCCGTCACCGCCCGCCCCGCGGAAGCGCCGCGGTCGGCGTGCGCGGCCGGAGAGGCCGGGGCCGTCACCGCTCCTCCCCGCCGTAGTAGCCGAGGAAGATCTCCTCCAGCGACGGTTCGCGCACCGCGAGGCTGACGACGTCCGCCGCCGCCAGCGCGCGCAGTGCGTCCCCGGGCGGGCCGGTCAGGGTGAACCTCACCGAGGCCGATCCGGTCACCTCGACCGCCTCCGTACCGGGGACGCGGCTCAGGTCCGGGGGCGTTCCGTCGAAGCACACCGTCACCTCCGTGCGGTGCAGGCGTCGCAGCTCCGCCACGGTGGCGACGTCGACGAGCCGCCCGGCACGCAGGATCGCCACGCTGTCGCAGACGGCCTCGACCTCCGCGAGCATGTGGGAGCTGAGGAACACCGTCTGCCCGTTGTCCCGGGCCTCGCGCACCGCGCGGCGGAACTCGCGCTCCATCAGCGGGTCCAGGCCGCTGGTCGGCTCGTCCAGCACGAGCAGGGGTGCCCGGGTGGCGAACGCGGCCACCAGCGCCACCTTCTGCCGGTTGCCCGTCGAGTACGCCCGGCCGGGCTTGGACACGTCGAGGTCGAACCGCTCGACCAGCTCGTCCCGGTAGGACCGGTCGGTGCCGGGGCCGGTCCGCGCCAGCAGCTCCAGGGTCTCGGCGCCGGTCATCTGCGGCCACAGCGCCACATCGGCCGGTACGTAGGCGAGTCGCCGGTGGGTGGCGGCCACGTCGGCGGCGTCGGTTCCGAAGATCCATGCGCGGCCGGAGGTGGGGCGGGCGAGTCCCAGCAGCAGCCGGATGGTGGTGGACTTCCCGGCGCCGTTGGGCCCGAGGAAACCGAACACCTCGCCGGCCGGGACGCTCAAGTCCAGCCCGTCCAGGGCCAGGACGCGGCCGTACCGCTTGGTGAGCGACTGGGTGTGGAAGGCGTGCGAGACCATGCCGGCCTCCTGTGTCGGTACGTCGGGCACGCGGCCCCTGACCGCCGACCAGGCTTCCCGGCACACCGCTGTTGAACATACTCGCGCCCGGTCCTGCCGGACAAGCGGCGTGCACGGAATCGCGGCACCGTCCCGCCGCGCCCCTGGCGGCGGCGATGCGTGGTCCTTTGTGTTGTTTCGGCGACCGCGCTTCGTGGCGGCCCCGCTACTCCTATGCTTCTACATGCGTGTAGATTCTGCCCTCGGTGATCTTCGCACGCCGAGCGGCCCGCTCCCCGCGGACCGCCAATCGGCGTGCGCGGAAAGCCCGTTGGCGGCACACACGTGTCTGCTCGTTCGCAACCCAGGGAGGGACCGCAATGGCTTCGATCGATCTCGGCAAGGTGCTCGACAAGGCGTGGGCCGACAAGAGCGTGACGGAGGTGCTGGCAGCGCCCGTGGACGCCCTCAAGGGCGTCAGCGAGCGGCAGGGCGAGCTGCTGCGGGAGGCGTTCGGCGTCAAGACCGTCGCCGACCTCGCCGATCTCAAGTTCGCCCGCTGGGCCCAGGCGCTCGCCGCCCTGGACGCCGCGAAGTAGCACCGGCGCCCGCGGGCGCACCCCCGCCCCGGCGGCAGGCCGCCGGGGCGGCACCCTTTCACGAACCAGGAACGAAGGAGTGAACGCCACGATGGTGTTCAAGCGACTGCTCGGCACGATGGGGGTCGGCGGTCCCACCGTCGACACGGTCCTCGACCCCGTCGGCGCCGTGCCGGGCGGCAGTCTGTCCGGCGAGGTCCGACTCAAGGGCGGCCGCGCCGACTTCGACATCCAGCACATCACCCTGGAACTCGTCGCCCGGGTCGAGGCCGAGACCGGGCACGGCGAGCACGACGGCGCCGTCGTCTTCGAGCGCTTCACCGTCGGCGGCGGCTTCCGCCTCCGCGAGGGTGAGCAGCGCACCATGCCGTTCGCGGTCACGCTGCCCTGGGAGACCCCCGTCACCGAGCTCCACGGGCAGCCGCTGGGCATCGTCCTCGGTGTCCGCACCGAACTCGGCGTGGCCGGAGCCAAGGACAAGGGGGACCTGGACGCCCTGTCCGTCCGCCCGCTCCCCGCCCAGGAGGCCGTCCTGGATGCCCTCGGCCGGCTCGGCTTCGGCTTCCGGTCCGCGGACCTGGAGTACGGGCGCATCGCAGGCACGGGCCAGCAGCTGCCCTTCTACCAGGAGATCGAGCTCAGCCCCGCTCCCCAGTACGCCCACCAGGTCAACGAGATCGAGGTCACCTTCCTGGCGTCGCCGGCCGGCATGGAGGTGGTCCTGGAGGCCGACAAGCGCGGCGGCCTCTTCTCCGGCGGCCACGACGCCCTGGCCCGCCACTCGGTGTCCCACGACCAGGTGGCCGGCGCCGACTGGGACGCCGAGGTCGACGGCTGGATCCGCGCCTTGGCCGAGGCGCACGGTGCGCGCGGCTCACACGGCCACGACGCGTACGGGCACGGCGCCGGCCACCGCTCCGGTCCCGGCATGGGGACGGTCGCCGCCGCGGGCGCGGCCGGGCTCGCGGTCGGCGTCGTCGGCGGCATGGCCGCCGCCGAGGCCGTGGACGAGATCGGGGACTTCTTCGAGGGCGACGACGAGGCCTGACCGCCCGCCAGGGCCTGGCCGTCTCTTCCGGATCTTGCCTCGGCAGGATCCGAAAGAGACGACCTGACCGGGCAGGGAACCGGTCAGGCGGAGAAGGTGGCGGCGTGGAGGATGAAGTAGAGGGTGACGGCCGCGTTCGCGGAGGACAGCGCCGACGCCGTCGCCCCGCCCGCTGCCGCCCAGACCGCCAGCCCGACCGTGGTGAAGGCCGGCGGCCAGGCGCGGCCGCCCGGTGCCGGCCCGAGCAGCGCGGCGACCCGCCGCGGCACCGGCCCGGCCACCGCGAAGTGGGCCGCGGCCCCCGCCGGGGCCCCGCGGGAGACCAGCGCCGCCTTGCCGATCGCCCGTGCCACGGTCCGCCGGCAGCCGATGTGCGCGGCGGCCTCCTCGTCGGCCCAGCGCTCGGACGTGTAGGTCACGGCCGTACGGAGCGGCCGCAGGAAGGGGTTGGCCTGTGCCGCCAGCCGGACCGCCAGCAGGAAGCGGTGGTGGCGGCCGTGCAGATGGGCCCGCTCGTGCGCGAACAGGGCCCGCCGCTCCCGCGGGGAGAGGGCCGCGAGCATGCCCGTGCTGACGACGACCCGGCCGCGCCGGCCCGGCAGGGCGTAGGCGTACGGGGCGTCGTCCGGGAGCACCGCCACCGGCCCGGGCCGGGCCGTGCGCAGTGCTCCCTCGGCCCGCCGGCGGACCAGCCGGTGCCGCCACGCGGCGGTCGAACACGACACCAGCACGGCGATGAGCGCCGGAATGGCCAGGCGCCCGGCGACCTCGTCGTACGGCAGGGCGGCCCGGACCTCCGGGTCGGACCAGCCGTCCGGCAGGGGGTTCCCGGGGAGCTGCGCGGTACCCACGACCATGACGAGGGCCAGGCACAGGGTGCTGCAGCATGCCAGCACTGCGGCGATGGCCGTGAGCAGACGGGTGGCGGTGCGCGGGTCGAGATGCTGCTCCGCAAGGCGTGCGATCGGCCAGGCGGTGAGCGGCAGGACGAGCGGCAGAAAGACGAAGACCCCCATGGCGTCAGTCTTCCTCTTCCTCGCCCGCCTGGGCCAGCAGATCGCGCAGCATGCGCTCGTCTCCCGGAGGCAGGGCCGTGATGAAGCTGGCGAGTACCGCGTGCCGGTCCTCCTCGCTGTCCAGGACCTTCCGCATCCTCAGGGCCGCCAGGCCCGCTCCGTCGGCGACGGGCGTCCACTGGAACGACCGGCCCACGCGCTCCCGGGTCACGGCGCCCTTCGCGAGCAGCCGGGTCAGGATCGTGATCACCGTCGTGTACGCCAGCTCGCCGCCGAGGTGCTCCTGCACCCAGGCGACGGTGACCGGTCCGGGGGCCTCGCCCAGGGCGGTCAGGACCGCGTTCTCGAGTTCTCCCTGACCGCGCCGACGGGAGTACTGCCCGGATCCGTCTCTCTGTCCGTCCGTCATGGCGCTGGCCTGCCTCCCCGTCTCACCGGCCCCGCGGGTGCCGGGCGGTTCATCGTACTGACGACCCGCGCTGGTCACGCCGTCCCCTGCCGTTTCCCCGGCGGCTGCCTGCGGGCGGCAGGGGACGTCGGCGACGCCCTCGGCCCCGTGCGGTCCGGGCGGCGCGGCCCGGTTGCGGCGGCGCGCGTCCGCGACACCCTGGAAGACGGGCCCGACCGGTCCACGGCGGGGGCCCGGTCGGCCCAAGCGCCGCGCCGGGGCGGAGGGGCACCCTGGCGTCGACACCTCCGCGGAGCAGAAGGAGGGCCGCTCCATGAAGGCACCCGCCTCCGCCGTTGCCGCGCCCGCGGCCCGCCCCGCCCTGCCCCGCCCCGGCAGCGGGCCCGCCGCCCTCGAAGGCCGCCGGCCGTGAGCCCGGCCTGGCGGTGGGAGTACCAGGGCTACGACCCCAAGACCGAGCGGCTGGTCGAGTCCCTCTGCACCCTCGGCAACGGCCGCTTCGCCACCCGCGGATCCGCCCCGGAGAGCACGGCGGACGCCGTCCACTACCCGGCCACCTACCTGGCCGGCTGCTACAACCGCCTCACCTCCGCCGTCGCCGGGCGCACGGTCGCCAACGAGGACATGGTCCGGCTGCCCGACTGGACCGCCCTGCGCTACCGCCTGCTCCCCGACGGCGCGCCGCCCGGCGACTGGCTCACCCCGGACCACCCCACCCTGCGCCACTGCCGCGTCACCCTGGACCTCCGCGCCGGAACCCTCACCCGGCGGATGCTCTTCCACGACACCGCGGGCCGCCGCCTCGGCGTCACCCACACCCGCCTCGTCCACATGGGCGATCCGCACCTGGCCGCGCAGCGCACCGTCTTCCGCGCGTACGGCTGGACCGGCCGGATCGAGGTCGCAGCCGTGCTCGACGGCGCCGTCGCCAACGCGGGCGTAGAACGCTACCGCGCGCTCGCGGGCCGCCACCTCGTGGGGCACCGTGCCGGAGTGCGGGCGGAAGGCACCGCCTGGCTGGCCTTCACCACATCCGCCACCGGCGTGCGGATCGGGCTCGCCGTCCGGACCTCCGCACGGCCCCTGGCGACCGTCGACAGCGCCTGCACGGCCGACACCGCGACGCAGACGTCCGTCCTGCCGATCCGGCGGGGACGGCCGGTCGTCGTCGTCAAGACCGCCGCCCTGACCAGCTCGCTCGACCGCCCCCTCACCGACCCCCTGCGGCGCAGCATCGAGTACGCCGCCCGCGCCCCCGGCTTCCCGACGCTGCTGGCCGGCCACCAGGCGTGCTGGGCGCGGATCTGGAGCGAGGGGGAGTCGAGGGCGGCGGGGGAGACCGGCAGGATCCTCCGCCTCCACGCCTTCCACGTCCTCCAGACCCTCTCGCCGCACACCGCGGAACTCGACGCGGGCGTTCCGGCCCGGGGCCTGCACGGGGAGGCGTACCGGGGCCACGTCTTCTGGGACGAGCTGTTCGTCCTGCCCCACCTCGCCCTGCACTTCCCCGAGACCGCCCGCGCCCTGCTGATGTACCGGCACCGGCGGCTGCCCGCGGCCCGGGAGGCGGCCCGCAGGGCCGGTGCCCGAGGAGCCATGTTCCCCTGGCAGAGCGGAAGTTCCGGCGCCGAGGAGACACAGCGCCTGCACCTGAACCCCCGCTCCGGCCGGTGGCTTCCCGACCACTCCCGCCTCCAGCGGCACGTCGGATCGGCCATCGCCTGGAACGCCTGGCAGTACGGCCTCGCCACCGGCGACACCGGCTTCGCGCACGGGCCGGGGGCCGACCTCCTGCTGCACATCGCCCACTTCTGGGCCGGCGCCGCCACCTGGGACGACGGCCTTCGCCGCTACCGCCTCCGCGGCGTCGTCGGCCCGGACGAGTACCACGACGCGTACCCGGACGCCGCCGCGCCCGGCATCGACGACAACGCGTACACCAACGTCACCGCGGCCTGGGTGCTCGCCCGCGCCCTGGACCTGTACGCCGGACTCCCGGCGGCCCGGCGCGCCGAGCTCCTCGCGGAACTCGGCCTCACGGCGGACGCCCTCCGCGGCTGGGAGGACATCTCCCGCCGGCTGTACGTTCCCTTCCACCGGGACGTGATCAGCCAGTTCCACGGCTACGGCGACCTCGCCGAACTCGACTGGGACGCGTACCGCGCCCGCTACCACGACATCCGCCGGCTGGACCGCATCCTGGAGGCCGAAGGCGACACCCCCAACCGCTACCAGGCGTCCAAGCAGGCGGACACCCTCATGCTCGGCTACCTCTTCCGGCCCGCCGAACTCGCCCGGCTGTTCACCCGCCTCGGCTACGCGTTCGACGACGCGCTCTGGGACAGGACGGTCGCCTACTACCTGCGCCGGACCTGCCACGGCTCCACGCTCAGCAGCCTCGTCCACGGCTGGGTGCTCGCCCGGCAGCAGGGCCCGCACGCCTGGCGCTACTGCCAGGAGGCCCTGCTGGGCGACATCACCGACGTCCAGGGCGGCACCACCGGCGAGGGGATACACCTCGGCGCCATGGCCGGCACCCTCGACCTCGTGGAACGCGGGATCGCAGGGCTCGAACCCGGCCCCGACGGCCTGCACGTCGACCCGGTGCCGCTGTCCGAGATCCCGGGCTGCGACTTCGCGGTCTCGTACCTCGGACACCGGGACGTCCGCATCAGGTACCGCCCGGGCCGGCTCGGCGTCCGCGTCCCGCCGTCGCTCCTCGGCCCGCTGCCCCTGGTCCTGCCCGGCGGCCGGCGGGCGCAGGTCGCCGCGGGCCAGGAGCGGTGGTTCCGCCTGCCGACGGGGCGGGGCGGCCGGGCGGGCGGCGCCGCCTGAGCCGGCCGTCCACTGCCGGCCGCCCCCGCCTGGCGGCGGCCACCCGCCTCACACACGCTGGAGACAGGTCTGGCGAAGGGACGGAGAGCATGGACACGCAGCGGGAGGCCCGCCGGATCGTGGTGGGCGTCGACGGATCGCCCTCGTCCCGGGCGGCACTGGACTGGGCGGTTCGGTACGCCCGCCTCGCCGACGCACGGGTGGAGGCGGTCATGGCCTGGGAGGTCCCCGGCGAGGCGTCGTGGTCGGCGCCGGCCGTGGACGCGACGCTCGACAAGGAGGAGGCCCAGAGGCGCCTGGTCGAGGAGGTCCGCTCCGTCCTCGGCGAGGAGGGCGTGACCCTGGTCCACGAGCGCCTGGTCCACGGCCACCCGGTCGAGGTCCTGGTGGACGCGGCCCAGGGGGCCGACATGCTGGTCGTGGGCAGCCGGGGCCGCGGCGGCTTCCGCCGGGCGCTCCTCGGCTCGGTCAGCCAGCAGGCGGCGCTCCACTCGCCGTGCCCCGTGACCATCGTCCGGCCGACGGCGGCTGACCGGTAGCCGCCCTTCACACGGCGGGCCCGCCGCTCTCCCCCACCCGCTCGATGTCCACGTCCAGGAAGTGGGCCGAGCACGAGATGCAGGGGTCGTGGTTGCGGACGGCGCGCTCGCACAGCCGGGCGAGGTCGTCCTCGGACTCCACCCCGCGGTCGATGCCGGCCTGGACGATCCGGCGCAGGTCCTCCTCGATGGCGCCCTGGTTCTGCGCCGTCGGCGGTACGAGGCGTGCGTCGGTGACACGGCCGGCGCCGTCGAGCGTGTAGCGGTGGTACAGCAGGCCCCGGGGTGCTTCCGTCGCCCCGTGCCCGGTGCCGGCCCGGGCGGGGACCTCCACGTACGGGCGGGGCGGCGGCTCGTACGCGGCGATGATGCGCAGCGCCTCCTCCACCGCGTACAGGACTTCCACCGCACGGACGAGGATGCTGCGGTAGGGGTTCCGGCAGGCGGTGCCGCGTCCGCCGCCTCTCACGCCGGGCGGCGCCGGGGGGTCGCCCAGCCCGGCTTCCCGGGCCGCCTCCAGGGCAGTGGGGGAGAGGAGGTGGCCGCTGACGGCCCAGCGGGCGAGTGAGCCGGTGAGGTGCCTGCGGCCGTCCAGCCGGGAGTGCAGGGCCGTGGAGTGCGGGACCTGCGTCTCGGTGACGTGGTTGCAGAAGTCCCGCAGGGGGAACGTGCGCGGTGCGGAGGGCTCGTCGTACGGCAGGACGGTGGGGACGCCGGACTCGATGGCGTAGGTGCCGGTCTCGGCGAGGGCGAAGAAGTCGGCGTCGCATGCGGCGTCGGGGAAGTCGAAGCCGGCGACCCAGCGCACCGTGTCCCAGGCGTCGTCGAGGGCGCCGCGCAACCGCTCGGCGAGCGGCCGCAGTTCGCTGCGTGCGGGGGTGCGGTGGAAGCCGCCGAGGCGGACGTTGACGGGGTGGATCGCGCGTCCTCCGAGCAGCTCGACCACCGCGTTGCCCGTCTGCTTCAGGCGCAGCCCGCGCTCGACGTGCCCGCGGTGGTCGCGGGACAGGCCGAACACGTCGTCGTGGCCGAGGAAGTCCGGGGCGTGCAGGAGGTGGATGTGCAGGGTCTGGCTCTCGATCCACTCCCCGCAGTACAGCAGGCGGCGGAGGGCGGCCAGCTGTCCGCCGACGGCGACGCCGCACGCGTCCTCGACGGCACGGCAGGCGCTCAGCTGGTAGGCGACGGGGCAGATCCCGCAGATGCGGGAGGTCAGGTCGGGGGGTTCCGTGTGGGATCTGCCGCGGAGGAACGCCTCGAAGAACCGCGGCGGCTCGTAGATCGCGAGGCGGGTGTCGAGGACGGTGCCGTCGTGGATCCGCAGGTGGAGCGCGGTCTCGCCCTCGACGCGGGTGAGGGCGGGGATGCGCAGGACCCGGGACCGCGGCGCGGGCTCCTTCACCGGGCTCCCTCCCCGCCCGTCACACCGGGCCCCTGCTCCTCGACGGCCGTGAACGCGGCCGTGTTGAAGGTGTGCAGGAACCTGCCGACGTCCTCCTCGCTCATCCCGTCGCGGTGCAGGAGCGGGACGAGCGCCGGGAGGTTGGTCGTTCCGGCCGGCCCGAAGCAGCCGTAGCAGCCGCGCCCGTACGTCGGGCACAGTGCTCCGCAGCCGGCGTGCGTGACGGGGCCGAGGCAGGGTGTGCCGTGGGCGACGGTGACGCAGACGTTGCCGCGGCGCTTGCAGGCGAAGCACACGCTGTGGTTCGGGATCCCGGGTCTGCGTCCGGCGAGGAACGCGCTGATCACCTCCAGGAGCTGGCCGCGGTCGATGGGGCAGCCGCGGAGTTCGAAGTCGACGGGCACGTGGGCGGAGACGGGGGTGGAGGCGGCGAGGGTCGCGATGTAGTCGGGCCGGGCGTAGACGGTCGCGAGGTACCCGTCGACGTCGGCGTGGTTGCGCAGGGCCTGGACCCCGCCCGCCGTGGCGCAGGCGCCGATGGTGACGAGGTGGCGGGCCTCGGCGCGGATGCGCCGGATCCGGTCCAGGTGCTCGGGGGTGCTGACGGAGCCCTCCACGAGCACGAGGTCGTACGGACCCGGTGCGGTGTCACCGGACGCCTCCGCGAAGTGGGCGATGTCCAGCTCGGCGGAGATGCCGAGCAGTTCGTCCTCGCAGTCGAGAAGCGTCAGCTGGCAGCCGTCGCAGGAGGCGAACTTGAACACGCCCAGCCGGGGCCGGGCGGGCTGGGGGTGTGCGTCGGGGGTCGTCATTCCTCACAGTTCCCGGATGGCCAGCAGGGGAGCGGCGCGGTCGTAGCCGACGACCGGGCCGTCGCGGCACAGCAGCAGGGGCCCGAGCTGGCAGTGGCCGCAGTGGCCTGTGGCGCAGCGCATGTTGCGTTCGAGGGAGACCTGGATGCGCGCCGGGGGCACGCCGCGGTGGACCAGGGCGCGCGCGGCCGCGCGGATCATGACCTCGGGGCCGCAGACGAAGGCGGTCGTGTCCGCCGCGGTGAACCGGGCCTCGCCGAGCAGCGCGGTGACCACCCCCACCCTGCCGGTCCAGCCGTCGGAGGGACGGTCGACGGTGACGGCCGCGAACGGCCGCCGCCAGCCGGGGATCTCGTCCGCGTACAGCAGATCGCCGGGGGTCCTCGCGCCGGCGAGGACGTTGAGCCGGCCGTACGCGCCCGGCTCGGCCAGCACGGCGTGGACGAGGGGGCGCAGCGGTGCGAGGCCGATGCCGCCGGCGATGACGAGGACATCGCCGCCGCGCGCGGCGCCCGTGTCCCACGCGGTGCCGAACGGTCCGCGGAGCGCGACCTGCGCGCCGGGCCCCAGGCCGTGCAGCGCCCGGGAGACGGCGCCGACGGCCCGTACGGTGTGCGCCAGCCGCCGGCCGCCGGGCAGGATCCGGGACACGGAGACGGGGATCTCCCCGACACCGAACGCGTACACCATCGCGAACCGGCCGGGCGCGAAGGGAGCCAGGGGTTCGCCGACCGGCTCCAGGACGAGGGTGGCCGTGTCGCGCGTCTCCTCCCGGCGCTCCGCCACGCGGTACGGGAGCGGCACCCGGGTCATGGGGTACGCCCGCTCTCCGGTGTCCCGTACAGGTCGAGCAGCCGGGTGCGCGTGGCCCTCAGCCGTTCTCCGATGGTTTCGGCGACCAGGGTGACCAGGGCCAGTCCCAGCGCGGGCCGTACGGCGCAGAGGTCGCGTACCGCCGCTGCGTCGAACATCCAGGCGCGGGTGGGCTCCCGGGTCTCGGCGCCGAGGTGCCACTGCCGGGGCGGGCACAGCCACGACCAGCCGAGGAGGCCGCCCGGGCCCACGGTCTCCACGACCGCACGTCCCCGGCCGGGCACCTGGACGTCGAGTGCGACCGAGCCCGAGCGGAGGACCCAGAAGCGGTCCGCTTCCCCGCCCTCCTCGAAGACCCGTGTGCCGGCCGGCAGGACGGTGTCGCGGGCCAGGTCCATCAGCCGTGCGCGCTCCTCCGCCGGCAGGGCGGCGAGCAGCCCCTCGCAGTCGGCGGGGCCCGGATCCGCGGTCATGGCGTGCCCTCCCGCCCTGCGGCCTCCCGGTGCAGGGCGTGGGCCTCCTCGGTGAGGTCGATGCCCGTCGGGCACCAGACGATGCAGCGGCCGCAGCCGACGCAGCCGGAACTGCCGAACTGGTCGTGCCAGGTGCCCAGCTTGTGGGTGAGCCACTGCCGGTAGCGGCTGCGGGGGGTCGCCCGGACCGGGCCGCCGTGCAGCAGCGAGAAGTCGAGGTCGTAGCAGGAGTCCCAGCGGCGCCACCGCTCGGCGTGGTCGCCGGTCAGGTCGGTGACGTCCTCGGTGGTGGTGCAGAAGCACGTGGGGCAGACCATGGTGCAGTTGCCGCAGCTCAGGCAGCGGGCCGTGACGTCGTCCCAGCGGTCCGCCTCCAGTGTGTCCCGCATCAGTGTGCGCAGGTCCACCGGCGGCATGGAACGGCCCATGTGCTCGGTGGCCCGGCGCACGCCCTCGGCCGCGGCGGTGCGCGTGGCGCCGTCGGCGGCGCGGCGGGGGATCTCCGCGAGGACCGCGGCGCCCTCCGCGGTGCCGCTCCGGCACAGGAAGCGGTGGCCGCCGCCGTCCACGACCTCGGTGAGCGCGAGGTCGTATCCGGCGTCCGCGGCCGGTCCCGTGCCCATCGAGACGCAGAAGCAGGTGGCTCCGGGCTCGGTGCACTCGACCGCGATCAGGAAGGCGCCCGTACGGCGGGACAGGTAGGCCGGATCGCGGTACCGGCCGCCGGACATCACCCGGTCCAGGATGCGGATGGCGCGCAGATCGCAGGGGCGCACACCGAGGAACGCGTACGACACCCGCTCCGGCGTCTCCTCCTGCACGGTCAGCCCGCCGCCGGGCCCGCGCTCCGCGGACCACTGGCGGACCCGCTCGGGGTGCAGGAACGACTTCCACGACTGGGGGCCCGCGCTGTGGGCGAACGCGGCCCCGTCCTCACGCCGGCGGACCCGGTACCGTCCCGCCTCCAGCTCCACCCCCCACCCGAAGGGCAGCTCGGCCGCGGACTCCAGCTCGTCGAGGACGATCGCCGCGTCCCGCACGGTCGGGCCGACCACCGTACGGCCGCGGCGCCTGAGGACCTGCACGAGAGCGTCCAGGCCGGCGCGGTCGAGCACCGCCTCGGCCGGGCCGCCGTCCGTCCGGCCGGCTTCCTCGGGGTCGCTCATCGTCCGCCCTCTCCTCCGTGCCCCGCCGCTCCTGGGGCACCAGCGGTCCGCCGGCGGGAAGCCGGACGGTGCACAGGTGCGCACGGACAGGGTGTCAGGCGGGGCCTTCGCGGGCGGCGCATCCGGCCCGGCGAGTCCCGCTGAACGGGGCCGTCCGGGTGCGGCCGGCATCCGAGGAGGCGCGGTGCTCCTCGATGTCCGCCTCGATCCGGCGGACCAGCCGCGGGACCGCGCGAGCCACCGACGGGGTGAGGCCGGTCCCCAGCGAACGGTCCGCCCCTTCGACCGCGTACACGATCAGACGGCCGGGACCGCGCCCGAGCACGGCGCCGAGACGCAGCGCGTCGGGGAGTCCGAGCCCGTGCGTGCTGTGCCGTCCGGCGGCGGCCGTGAGCAGCGCCCCGTCCGCGGCGCCGTCCCACCGGTGCGTCCGCCCCGGCTGCGCCGAAGGGGGGAAGCAGGCGTCGACGACGATGGCCAGGGCGGTCCCGTCCCACAGCCCGATCAGCCGGCCGGGGTCCCCGTCGCACTGTGCGAGGACGGTGCCCGCGGGCAGCCGCCGCCGCGCGGCCCGGTCCCTCAGCAGGCCGACCACCACCGGTCCGACACCGTCGTCCCTGCGGAACCCGTTGCCGATGCCGATGACCGCCGCAGGGGCGAACGCGTCCATCGGTGACCGACCCCCTCTCCGCGGACGGCCCGGCGGCGACACCGTCCCGCGCCGCCCGGGAAGGGCGCGCCCGCGTGCCGATGATCCGGCCGGCCGCGGCGGTCCGCACCCCGGGCCACCGTGCCCGGCGCGCGGGGCGGTGCGCCTGAGGCCAGACTGGACAGGGGGCGCGGTGAGGAGGCAGTCATGAAGACAGCGCGGGAGATCATGCACTCCGGTGCCGCCTGCGTACAGGAGACGGAGACGCTCATGGACGCGGCGCGGCGGATGGCCGAGCTGGATGTGGGAGCGCTCCCCATCTGCGGTCCCGACGACCGCCTGCACGGGATCATCACCGACCGTGACATCGTGATCAAGTGCCTGGCCAAGGGCAAGGACCCGAGCCACATGACGGCCGGTCAGCTTGCGCAGGGCAAGCCCGTGACGGTGGACGCCGACGCGGGAGCGGACCAGGTCCTGGCCACGATGCAGGGCCACCGCATCCGGCGCGTCCCGGTCATCGCCGACCACCGGCTCGTCGGGATGATCAGCGAAGCGGATCTCGCTCGGCACCTCTCCGACGAACAGGTGGGCCACTTCGTCGAGGCGATCTGCGCCTCCAGGTGATCCGGAAGCACTCCGCCCCCGCGGGGGCCGCCGTCCGGCATGCCTGACGCCGGCGGCTGCCGCCTGCCCGGGCACCGGGGGCAGGGAGGGCCGAATGGTCCCCGCCGGGAACCGTCCGACCCATGGGCAGGGGCCGCCGGCCGCGTGACAGTGGCATCAGCCCGCCCGGAGGAGAAGAAGGAGGCCCGGCCATGGCCAGCAAGCGAGTCCTGATCGCCTACGGCACCAAGCACGGCGCGACGGCAGGGATCGCCGAACAGATCGGCGAGACGCTGCGCGAGGACGGCCTCGATGCCGTCGTGGTCCCCGCCGACGATGTCGAGGACGTCCGCAACTTCGACGCCGTCGTCCTGGGCGGTGCCCTCTACGCCGGCCATTGGAGCGGCAAGGCCAAGCGCTGCGCCGAACGCCACGCCGACTCGCTCCGGCACCGCCCGGTCTGGCTCTTCAGCAGCGGTCCCCTCGACCACTCCGCCGAGGAGCGCGACATCCCCCCGGTCCCCGCCGTCGCGCGGCAGATGCAGCTCATCGGCGCGCGAGAGCACAAGACGTTCGGCGGCAGCCTCACCGCACGCACTCCCGGACTCCTCACCCGGGCCATGCTCCGCCAGGGGAAGGGCGGTGACTTCCGCGACCCCGACCGCATCCGGACGTGGGCCCACCACATCAGCGCCGAACTCGCCGCCGCCTGAACGCGCGGCCGGCCGGGTACGAGCGCAGTGCGGAGGCGACCATGGACAACCGGACGACGAGACCGGCGGCGAACCCGCTGCGCCGGGCAGCCGACCGCACCCGCACCTGCCTGCGCGTCGCCTTCGCCGCCGCCTGCCTGGTCGCCGTGGTCTGCGGTGTCGCCGTCGGACGGGCCGCCTGGGCGGACAGCAGCCGCGCGGCCGAGGAGATCGCGAGCCACCGGCACGCCGTGACGGCCACCACCGTCGGCGCGACCGGCTACCGGGCCGGGGACCGGCCGAGCGCGCAGGCCACCACCGTCGCCCCGGCCACGTGGCACTACCCCCCGGACCGCGCC
Organism: Streptomyces sp. NPDC031121; assembly: GCF_055570615.1. Taxonomy (NCBI): domain Bacteria; kingdom Bacillati; phylum Actinomycetota; class Actinomycetes; order Kitasatosporales; family Streptomycetaceae; genus Streptomyces; species Streptomyces sp. NPDC031121. Next base: position 304,556 of record NZ_JBVIGV010000002.1, on the reverse strand, counting down.
CGCACCGGCACCGTCCCCGTCCCGGCCGGCACCCGCGAGGGGGACACCGTCCGCGTGTGGGTCGACGACCGGGGCGCGGCCGCCGCGGCGCCGCCCGGTACGGCCGAACTCCTGGGCAGGTCCGCCGGCCTGGGCGCCGTTGCGGCCACCGGCATCCTGCTCGCGTCAGGGGCCTTCCTCCGCCTGGGCCTGCGGATCACGGACGCACGCAGCGCCCGGGCATGGGAATCCGAGTGGGAAGCCGTGGAGCCCCTCTGGAGCGGCCGTCTGCGCCCCGGTCGGGGAGCGGACGATGGCTGACCGGGCCGTCGACCCGCACCCAGCCCCCGACCCCCTCGAGCCCCTCCCCCTCCTCCGCCGGGAACTGCACACCGGGCCGCTCGGCCTGTCGAGCCGGGAGGCGGAGCGCCGCCTGGCGGTTTACGGGCCCAACGAGGTCCGCCGCACCGCGCCACCGGGCATCCTGCGGGAACTCCTGCGGCAGCTGGTGCACCCCCTCGCGCTGCTCCTGTGGGCGGCGGCCGCACTCGCCTTCACCGCCGGCGTCGCCGTGCTCGGCTGGGCCGTCATCGCGGTGGTCCTCGTCAACGCCGGCTTCGCCCTCGCCCAGGAACGGCAGGCCGAGAAGGCCGTCGAGACGCTGGCCCGCTACCTTCCCGCGCAGGCCCAGGTGGTCCGCGACGGCCGGCCCCTGCACGTTCCCGCCCGTGACCTGGTCCCCGGAGACCTCGTCGTCCTCCGGGAAGGCGACCGCATCCCCGCGGACGCCCGCCTGACGGAGGGCGGCATCGAAGCCGACCTGTCCATGCTCACGGGCGAGTCCACTCCCGTCGAACGCCTGGCCGGTCCCGGACTCCAGGCCGTACCGGTGCTCCAGGAGCCGAACCTGGTCTTCAGCGGCACCAGCGCCACCGGAGGAGAGGCGCGGGCGATCGTCTTCGCCACCGGCGACCACACGGAACTCGGCCGGATCGCCGCCCTCAGCCAGCGCACCCGCCGCGAGCCCAGCCCGCTGGAGAAGCAGGTCAAGAAGGTCGCCTGGCTGATCGCGGCAGCCGCCGTCGCGATGGGAGCCGTGTTCCTCGTGGCAGGCGTGGCGGTCGGCCTGCCGCTGACCGACTCGCTGATGTTCGCGATCGGCCTGCTCGTCGCCAACGTGCCCGAAGGGCTCCTGCCCACCATCACCCTCGCCCTCGCGGTGGGCGTCCGGGTCCTGGCCCGGCAGGGAGCGGTGGTCAAGCGGCTGAGCGCGGTCGAGACCCTCGGCTCCACCGACGTCATCTGCACCGACAAGACCGGCACCCTCACCCGGAACGAGATGCGCCTCCACGGCTTCTGGACGCCCGAGCAGCGCGGGGAAGCCGGGCCGCGGAGCGCCGAACTCCTCCGGGCGGCGGCCCTGTGCACCACCGTGGTCCGGGAGGCCGACGGCCGACTGCACGGCGATCCGACCGAGGTCGCGCTGGCCGAGGGAGCCGCGGAGCACGCCGTACCCGTCGACCCCGCCGACCGGGACGCCCGCCGCCGGGCCTGCTTCCGCTTCGACCCCCGCCTGCGCCTGATGTCGGTGGTCCATGCGACGGGCGACGACCGCCTGCGCGTCATCGCCAAAGGCGCCCCGGAAGCGGTCCTGCCCCTGCTGGGCGAAGGCGAACCGGTCCCGGAGGCACGGGACGCCGCCGAGGCGCTGGCCTCGGAGGGCATGCGGGTGCTGGCCGTCGCGGTGCGGGACCTGCCGGCCGGCACCCGGCCCCCGGCGCGGCGCCGGCAGGCCGAGCGGGACCTGCACCTGATCGGGCTGGTCGGCCTCTACGATCCGCCGCGCCCGGAGGTCGCGGCCGCTGTCCGGCGCTGCCACGAGGCGGGCATGACCGTCCACATCGTGACCGGCGACAGCGGTGCCACCGCCGCTGCGATCGCCCGCGCCGTCGGCATCGGGGTGCCGAAGCTGCGCGTGATCGCCCAGTCCGAGGCGGTCGACGACCACCACCTCGACCACCTGCTCCGGGAGCGGGACACCGAGATCGTCTTCGCGCGGTCCTCGCCGGAGACCAAGCTGAAGGTGGCCGACGCCCTGCGCAGCCACGGGCGGATCGTCGCCATGACGGGCGACGGCGTCAACGACGCGCCCGCCCTGCACCGCGCCCACATCGGCGTGGCCATGGGGCGGTCGGGCACCGACGTGGCCCGCGAGGCGGCGACCATGGTCCTGACGGACGACAACTTCGCCACCATCGTCACCGCGGTCGAATCCGGCCGCAGGGTCTACGACAACGTCCGGAAGTTCATCGTCTACATCTTCGCCCACCTCACCCCCGAGGTCGTCCCCTTCCTCGTCTTCGCGCTCTCCGGCGGTGCCGTGCCCCTGCCCCTGACCGTGCTCCAGATCCTCGCCATAGACCTCGGCACCGAGACCCTCCCCGCCCTCGCCCTCGGCCGCGAACGCGCCGAGCCCGGAGTCATGACCCGGCCGCCCCGCCCCAGCACCCGAGGCGTGATCGACAAGGACATGCTGGTCCGCAGCTGGGGCTGGCTCGGCACCGTCTCCGCCGTACTGGTGATGGCCGCGTTCTTCTACGTCCTGTGGCGCGCCGGATGGCAGCCCGGCGACCCGACCGGCCCCGGCACCCCGCTCCACGACGCCTATCTCACCGCCACCACCGCCACCTTCGCCGGCATCGTCACCTGCCAGGTCGGCACCGCGATCGCCGCCCGCACCGACCACGCGGCCCTGCGCGACATCGGCCTGTTCACCAACCCCCTGCTGCTGGCGGGCATCGCGTTCGAACTCGCCTTCACCGCCGCCCTCGTCTACGCGCCGCCGCTCCAGGACCTCTTCGGCACCGCGGCCCTCCCGCCGGACGCCGTCCTCCTCATCGCGGCCTTTCCGGTACTGGTCTGGGGAACCGACGAGATCCGCCGCTGGTCCCGGCGCCGGGCCGGGACGCCCCGGCGGTGAGCCGTCAGTCGTGGGCCACGACGGCGACGGGGGAGGTGGCGTGGTGCATCACCGCGTAGGTGAGGGGGCCGATGTGCGTGCCGAGTGCCCGACGGCGGATACGCCGGCCCACGACGACGAGCGCCGCGCCGGATGCCGCCTCCAGGATCTGCACGGCCGGCTGTCCGATGACGGCGCCCGCCCGGATGGCCAGCCCGGGGTACTTCGACCGCCAGGGACGCAGCATCTCCCCGAGCCTGGCCTCCAGGTCGTCGGCGATCTCGTCCTCGACGCCCGGGTCCAGGGCGGGAGCGTAGGCGAACATGGGCGGCGGTGACCAGCCGTGGACGACGACGAGAGGGCAGGACCGCCGGTGGGCTTCCTCGCAGGCGAAGGCGAACAGCCGGTCGCAGTTGCTGCGGAGGTCCACGCCGAGGACCACCGGCCCGCCGCCACCCGCCTGCCCGGCACCGGCGTCGGGCCGCGCGTCCGCGCGTACGAGGACGACGGGCGTCTCGGTGAGGGGAATGGTGCCGGCTCCGGTGGAACCGACGAAGAACCCGGAGACCGGGCCGAGCCGGCGCGAGCCGAGCACGAGCAGGTCGGCGTCCGCGGCGGCCGACGCCAGGGCGTCCGACACGGCGACGCCGTCGATCCTGCGGGTGCCGATGGCCAGGGCGGGGTGCTCACGCGCCAGCCGTTCGCGGGTTCCAGCCAGGAGGTCCCCGGTCCAGCGCCTGCGGGACTCGGGAAGCGGCGTGGCGAAGGGCGCGTGCTCCGGCCAGTCCTCGACGTGGAGCAGGTCCAGGTCGGCGCCGCGCAGTTCGGCCTCCGCGGCCGCCCAGTCGGCGGCGGCGCGGTCTGCGCCCGATCCGTCCAGGCCTACCGTGATACGGCTCGACATGGTGTTCCTCCTCCGGTGGGGTACTCGGCTGCTTCCGGGCTCCGCCGAGGGCCCGGGTCGTGCTTCCCTGTCACGCGGACACCGGGGCCGTGAAGTCGGCCTCGACGTCCACGACCCCCGGCACGGTGCCGGCGGCGCGGACCACCGCGTCTTCCAGCGCGGGATCCGGCAGGGATCCGTACAGGTATGCCACGCCCTCGGCGACATCCACCCGGATCCCGGCAGTGCCGTGCGGGACGAGCCTGTGCGTGACCAGTTCACGGATCTCGGCGCCGATGTCCGCGTCCGGGCGCAGGTGGACCTTCAGCAGGTCCCCGCGGCTGACGACGCCGATCAGGCCGCCGTCGCCGTCGACCACGGGCAGGCGCTTGAGATGGCGGCGAGCCATCAGGCGGGCCGCGGCGGGGAGGGCGGTATCCTCCGTGACCGTCACGGCCGGGCGGGTCATCAACCGCTCCGCGGTCGCCGCGCACTCCGGGTCGGTGTCCCGCGAGGTGAGCAGCAGGTCGGCCGCGGAGACGACGCCGACCACCCGTCCGTCCCGGGCCAGCACGGGCAGGGCCCTGACCTTGCACCTCCGCAGCGTCTCCACGATGTCCCCGAAGGCGGTGTCGTGGGCGACGGAGACCGCGCCGCGGGTCATGACGTCGCCGACCGTGCGCAGCTGCTCCATGGCCTGCTCCTTCCCGTGCCGTGCCGCCACGCTCAGGAAGTCCTCTGTCTGCCTCTCCCACCCTCCGCTCGCGGCGCGGGGCGGAACGAGGGCCGAACGGGCCCGACCGGGGGCCGGAGGGGCCATTCGGCCGGGGCGGACCGGGGCCGGCGCCGCGGAATGGGCCCTTCGGCCCGACGCGGGGTCCCGGGCGGCCCTCGCGCCGTCGCACGGCAGGTGTCAGCGTGGAGAGTGTCACCCTCGCCTTCTCGGTTGGGAGCAAGCGTGCACAGCACCCCGCGCACCCCGGACACCAGCTCGGTCATCGTCGGTGTGGACGGCTCCGAGCCCGCGCGGCGGGCCGCCCTGTGGGCCGCGGGCGAGGCCGTACGCCGCGGCCGCCCCCTGCACATCGTCCACGGGGCCGACACCGACGGCAGGGCCCTGTACATGGCGGCGAACACCGTCGAAAGGATCCGGGCAGCCGGCCGGGAGCTCCTGGAGGACACGGCGAAGGCCGTGGCCGCCGAATACCCCGGCCTGCCCGTGACCACCCAGCTCAGCCGCGCGGACGCCGTCACCAGCCTGCACCGCGCCGGCGGCCCGCACGGCACGGTTGTCGTGGGCAGCCGCGGCCTGGGCGGCTTCGACTCGCTCCTGCTCGGATCCGTCGGCCTCGACACGGCGGCCGGTGCCCGCACCCCGGTCATCGTGGTCCGCGGAGTGGACGCCGCGGAGGAGCGCGGCACCGTCCTCGCCGCCGTCCGCGACGAGCACGACCTCGCGTGCGCCCGGTACGCCGCCCGGGAGGCCGAACTGCGCAAGGCGTCCCTGCGCCTGCTGCACGTGTGGAACGTCCTCCGGTCCTTCGGGGACGGGGCGCCCCTCCTCGACGCCGACGCGATCGCGGGCCGGCACATCTCGGCGCTGGAGGCCGTCGCGGCGACGGTCCGCGAGGACTTCCCCGACCTGGCCGTCGAAAGCGACACGACGAAGAGCGTCTCCGTGGCCGGAGTCCTCGTCGAGGCGTCCCGCCACGCCGACCTCCTCGTCATGGGCGGCCGCAGGGCCCCCGCCCGGCTCGGAATCGGCCGCACCCTGGGCAGGGCGACGCACGGCGTGGTCCACCACGCCCACTGCCCCGTGCTCCTCATCCCGCGCGCGGGCACCGGCGGGAGCCGGCCGTGAGCGGCCCCCGGGAAGGGGCTCACGACCTCCTCGGGCGCATCGGCCCCCTCGCGGGGCGGGAGGGCTGAGGCCGACATGACCGGCCGGACGACCGCCGCACAGCCTGTCCGGTCCCCGGAGTCCCGGGGGCTGTCCCAGGCCGAGGCGGAACGCCGGCTGGTCCGCCACGGCCGCAACGAGGTGCCGCCGCCCCCGCCGACGCCGCTGATCCGCCGTGTGCTCGCCCAGCTCCGGGATCCGCTGATCATGGTGCTGCTCGGAGCCGCCGTGCTCACCATCGCCATCGGCGACCACCCGGACGCGGTCGTCATCGGACTGGTGATCGTCGTCAACACCTCCGTGGGCGTCGCCCAGGAGGTCCGGGCGGGCCGGGCCGTCGCCGCGCTCTCCGCCCTCTCGGCCCCGCACGCCCGGGTGCTGCGCGACGGAGCCCCGCACGAGGTGGCAGCGGCGCTCGTGGTCCCGGGGGACACCCTGCTGCTGGGCGAGGGCGACATCGTCGCCGCGGACGCCGACCTCACCGAGGCGTCCGCGCTCCTGATGGACGAGTCCATGCTCACCGGCGAGTCCGTGCCCGTCGACAAGGCCCCGGGCCGGCCGGTGAGCGCGGGCACCGTCGTCGTACGGGGCAGGGGTACCGCCACCGCCACGGCCACGGGCCCGGCGAGCGCCCTCGGCCGCATCGCCGCCCTGCTCGACGGCGGCCACGACCCCACTCCGCTCCAGCGCCGGCTCGCCTCCCTCGGGCGGGTCCTGGCCGTCGTCACCCTCGGCCTGTGCCTGCTGGTCTTCACCCTGGGCCTGCTGCGGGGCCTCCCGCCGGGCACGATGGCCGTCACGGCCGTCAGCCTGGCCGTCGCCGCCGTGCCCGAGTCCCTTCCCGCCGTGGTGACCCTCGCCCTCGCGCTCGGAGCCCGCAGGATGGCGGCGCGGGGCGCGCTCGTCCGCCGCCTGCCCGCCGTCGAGACCCTGGGGTCCGTGAGCGTGCTGGCCACCGACAAGACCGGCACCCTCACCGAGGGCCGTATGGTCGTCCAGCACCTCTGGACGCCGTCCGGCGCCGCCGACGTGTCGGGCGGCGGCTACGAGCCGCACGGGCAGCTGACGCGCGCGGGCCGCACGATGACGCTTGACGAGCTCCGCCCGCTGCGGGAGCTGCTGACCACCGCGGCGCTGTGCAACGACGCGAGCCTCAAACCGCCCGGGTCCGGTGCGGACACCTGGAGCGCGGTGGGCGATCCCATGGAGGCCGCCCTGCTGGCAGCCGCCGCGAAAGCCGGCTGCCCCACCGCGGCCGAGCTGCGCCGGGACTGCCCCCGGATCGCGGAGGCCCCCTTCGACAGCCTGCGCAAGCGGATGACGACGGTGCACCACCTGCCCGACGGGAACGTGCTGGTCTGCCTCAAAGGAGCACCCGAGGCCGTCCTCACGCCCCGCGTGCTGGCGGACCCGCCGGCAGTGCTGGACCGGTCCCGCCGGGAGGCCGCCGCGCTGGCCGCCCGCGGGTTCCGCGTCCTGGCCGTGGCGGGCACCGAGCGCCTCCTGTGGGACCTGCCGGCCGCCGAAGCCGAGCAGGGGCTGCACCTGCTCGGCCTGATCGCCATCAGCGACCCGCCGAAGGCCGCTGCCGCCGCCACCCTGGCGGCCTGCCGGGAGGCGGGCATCACCTCGGTCCTGATCACCGGCGACCACCCCGAGACGGCACGCGCCACCGCCGAGCGCACCGGCCTCGTCCGCGAGGGGGAGGCCGCCGAGGTGATGACCGGCCCCGAGCTTGCCGCCGCACCTGACACGGACCTGACCGGGATACGGATCTTCGCCCGCACCGACCCGCAGCAGAAGCTGGACATCGTCCGCGCCTGGCGGGCCCGCGGCGCCGTCACCGCCATGACCGGCGACGGCGTCAACGACGGCCCCGCCCTCCGCCAGGCGGACATCGGCGTCGCCATGGGCGCCCGCGGCACCGAGGTGGCCCGCCAGGCCGCCGACCTCGTCCTCACCGACGACGAGCTCTCCACCGTGGTCAAGGCCGTCGAGGAAGGGCGCCGCGTCTACGACAACATCCGGCGCTTCCTCGTCTACGGCCTGGCCGGCGGAACCGCCGAGATCCTCGTGATGCTGATCGGCCCGGTGCTCGGCCTGCCCCTGCCGCTCCGCGCGGGACAGATCCTGTGGATCAACCTCCTCACCCACGGCCTCACGGGCGTGGCCATGGGCGCGGAACCCGTCTCACCCGAGGCCATGCGGCGCCCGCCCCGCCCCCCGGACCGGCACATCCTCGCCGCCGGCGTGTGGCAGCGCCTGCTCATCCTGGCCGCCGCGGTGACGGCGGTCAGCCTGCTCGCCGGCGTCACGGCCGCGGCCATGGGCCTGCCCTGGCAGAGCGTGCTCTTCCTGGCCCTCCTCGCAGCCCAGCTGGGCGTCGCTCTCGGCCTCCGCTCCCGCCTGCTGACCAGGGAAAACCTCTTCCTTCCGGCCTCCGTGGCCGGAGCCGCCGCACTGGCCATGGCGGCCCTGCACGTCCCCGCCCTGCGGTCCCTCCTGGACACCGAGCCCGTGGGCTGGACCGGTGTCCAGCTCGCGGCCGCGGCCGCTCTCGCGGCCTTCGCGGCCGCCCGGCTGCTGCGGGGAGCATTCCGCGGAAAGGCATGATCATGAACACCTTCGCATCGGAACACGGCCCCGGCCTCCACGCCGAGGTCGGCGACCAGATCGTCGTGGGCGGGCCCACCGTGGGCACACCGGGAAGGGACGGCGAGGTCATCGCCCTCCACCACGCCGACGGAACCCCTCCGTACGACGTCCGCTGGTCCGACACCGGCCGTACGTCCGTGTTCTTCCCGGGTCCGGACGCCCACGTCCGGCACCTGCACGAAAGGCACGGCGAGAGGGGGTAGCCGCTCCCGAAGCGGCCTCAGCGGGCCGGGCCCCCGATCAGGATCCCGGAGTCAGTATCCCGGAGCGGCCGGCGGACTCCCTCCGCCCGCCGGTGCGCGCGGGCCGATCTCGTCGCGGGGCCCGGGAGGCTCCTCCAGGACGCTCCAGGCGACCGGGCCGAGCAGGTCCGCCACCCTCCGGAAGACGTCCATCAGCAGGTCGTCGACCGTCAGCACACCCACGACACGCTGCCCGTCCAGGACGGGAAGGCGCCGGACGCCGCTGCTGCGGAAGATCCGGTACGCCGCGTGGATGTCGTCGGCCGCTCCGACGGTGACGACCGGGGTGGTCATGACCTCCCGTACCGGATCGTCGCGGTCGAGGCCTGAGGCCACCGCGCGCAGGGCGATGTCGCGGTCGGTGACGATGCCGCGCAGTACGCCGCCCTCCGTCACGACGAGGCAGCCGACGCCGTGAGCCCCCATCCGGCGGGCCGCTTCACCGATGGTCGCCGTGGCGGTGACGGCCACGGCGGGCGCGGACATGGACGCGGACACCTTCATCGTCGGGCTCCTTCCCCTGGCTCAGCGACCCGTGCCCGTGTCGTCGGTCTCCCACGCGAGCTGTTCGGTGACCCGTACGACGCCGTCGACGGTGCGGCACAGCCGCTCCACGACGGGGATGAGGCTCCGGAAGCGCACCACGCCGTGCAGGGTCACCTGCCCGTCCGCCACCTCGACGGACACGGCCGAGGGTTCCACGTGCAGAGTCCGGTCGAGGATGTCCCCGGTGATCTCGTGCCGGATGGCGTCGTCGTCGCGCAGGAAGATCCGCAGCAGGTCGCCGCGGGTGACGACGCCCACGAGGACGTCCGACTCGTCGACGACGAGCAGCCGCTTGACGTGCTGGCTCTCCATGAGCCGGGCCGCCTCCGCCACGGTCCAGTCGGGCCGCGCGCAGACCGCCGGCGCCGACATGAGCTCCTCCGCCTTCGTGCCGGCGGCCTTGTCGCTCTCCCATGGTTCGGAACGCGGCAGCGAGCGGTACCAGTCCCCCTGGTCGGCCGACTTGGGCAGCAGATCACCCTCGGAGACCACGCCGAGCGGGTGCCCCGCGGCATCGGTGACGGCCACCGCGGACACCCCGTGCTCGCCGAGGGCGCGCACGAGGTCCTTGAAGGTGGCGTGCGGGGGGACCGTGACGACCTCGCGGGTCATCAGCTCGCCCACTTCTCTGTGCCTCACCGCTTTCTCCTTCCGCCGTTGCGGCCGGGCCCCGAGGGGGCCGGCCGGTCCGGATCCGTCATACCCGCTGCCGGGGCAGCGCGCGCGTCGGGCTACGCGGTGGCCGAAACCGCCCCGTCGAGTTCCATCCGGACGTCGACGACCCCCTCGACGGTGCGGATGGCGCGGGCCAGGAGGGGGACCAGGGCGCGGTCGTGCAGCGGTCCGCGCACGGTGACGACACCGTCCCGGACGGAGAGGTCCACGGACACGCCGGGCGCGACCTCCGCCAGGACGGTCCGGTGGATCTCCTCCTCCAGCTCCTCGTCCGGCCGCAGGAACACCTTCAGCAGGTCGCTGCGGCTGACGACGCCTTCCAGCAGGCCGACGTCGTTCACCACCGGCAGCCGCTTGACGTGCCTGCGGGCCATGATGCGGGCCGCCTCGGCGATGGCCGCGCCCGGGTGGACGGTGATCGCCGGGCTGGACATCAGGTCCTCGGCGAGTACGCCGCCGGCCTTGGACGCCTCCTCCAACTGCTCCGGAAGGCGGGGCTCCTCGCGGCGGAACTCCTCCTTGGGCAGCAGGTCGGCCTCGGAGACGACGCCGACCACGCGGCCCTCGCCTTCCAGGACGGGAACCGCACTCACCTTCCATTCGTTCATCAGCTCGACGATCTCCTTGTACGACGCCTCGCGGCCGATGGCCACGGCCGTGTGCGTCATGACGTCGCTGACGGTGTAGCGGGATGCGGGCATGACCGGCTCCTTCGCCGTGTTCGGTCATAGGACCTGCGGCAGCCCGTGGGCCCGCGCAGGCCGGGTCGAACCCTTCCTCCATCTGACCACCCGGAGCCCGTGCGCGAGGAGGGGCCCTGTGGGCCCCGGCGGAGGGTCCGAACGGCCCCAGGGAGCGGGGCGGCGCGGCGGCCGAGGACAGGAGGGGCCGGGAGGGCCACGATGGGAGGAGGCGCGGATCCCCGGCACGGTTTCGGAGGAGGCGGCCATGGCGACGGCGGCTGCTGCACCGCGGGAGGTCCACGTCCTCCTCGCGGACGGGGCGACCGTGTCCGTCCGCCCGGTCCGGCAGGAGGACCTGCGGGAGGTGGCCGCGTTCTACGACCAGATGTCGCCGGAGAACCTGCGCCTGCGGTTCTTCACGGCGAACCGGCACTCGGCGGAGCAGTCGGCCGACCGGGTGTGCCGTCCGGCCGGACCGGGGCGCAGGGCCCTGATCGCCGAGGCGGCGGGCGAGGCGATCGGGCTCGTCGAGTACGACCGGCTGCCGGGCACCGACCAGGCGGACCTGGCGCTGGCGGTCGCGGACCGCTGGCACCGCAGGGGCGTGGGGACGGTGCTCCTGGAGCATGCCGCGTCCGCGGCGAGGAGCGACGGCATCACGGCGTTCGCGGCCGACGCGCTGTCGGAGAACCGCGACGTGCTCAAGGTCTTCGCGGACCTGGGGCTGAGCGTCACGCGGCGCTTCGACGGGCCGGAGGTCCACTGCCTGGTGCGGTTGGAGGCCGACGAAACGTACCTGTCCGCCGTCGAGGCACGCGGCCGGACGGCGGACGTCGCCAGCCTCCAGCCGCTGCTCAGGCCGCGGTCGGTCGCGGTGGTGGGGCCCGGGAGGCGGCCGGGCTCCGTCGGGCGCGCCATCCTGCGCAACCTGCTCCGAGGCGGCTTCGACGGCCGGCTGTACGCCGTGCACCCCGCGGCACCCGCCGTCCTCGGCGCCACCACCTACCGCTCGGTGTCCGACGTGCCCGGGCCACCCGACCTCGCCGTCCTGGCCGTGCCGGCCGCGGCCGTCCCGCCCGTCGCGGAGGAGTGCGGCAGGCACGGAGTGCGGGCCCTGCTGGTGGTGTCGGCCGGTATGGACCGCGACCAGGGGCGCGGCCTGCTGTCGGCATGCCGCCGGTACGGGATGCGGCTCGTCGGCCCGAACTGCCTGGGCCTCGCCAACACCGAGGACGGCGTGCGCCTGGACGCCACCTTCGCCGCCGACCTGCCCAGCCCGGGGACGGCCGGCGTCGCCGTGCAGTCCGGCGGTGTGGGCATCGCCCTGCTGGCCGGACTGTCCCGGCTGGGCATCGGCGTCTCGACCTTCGTCTCGCTCGGCGACAAGTACGACGTCAGCGGCAACGACATGCTCCAGTGGTGGGAGACCGACGGCCGGACCGACCTGGCGCTGCTGCACCTGGAGTCGTTCGGGAACGCCCGTGCCTTCTCCCGCACCGCCCGCCGGGTGACCCGCAGCGTCCCCGTGCTGACCGTCGACGCCGGGCGCACGGAGGTCGGCCGCCGGGCCGCCGCCTCGCACACGGCGGCCGCGGCGACGCCCACCATGACCCGCCAGGCGCTCTTCCGGCAGGCCGGCGTCACCTCCACCCGGAGTGTCGCCGAACTCCTCGACACGGCCGCGTTCCTGCACTCCCAGCCGCTGCCGGCCGGCCGGCGGGTCGCCGTGGTCTCCAACGCCGGCGGCACCGGCGTCCTCGCCGCGGATGCCGCGGTCGAGGCCGGGCTGGCCGTACCGGCCCTGTCGCCGGAGGCGGCCGGGCGGCTGCTCCGAGCCCTCCCCGGCGGCGCCGCCGCCGACAACCCGGTCGACACCACCGCTGCCGTTTCCGAGGACCAGATGCGCCGGTGCCTGGCCCTGCTGATCGGAAGCGGAGAGGTGGACGCCCTGATCGTCTCCCTGGTTCCCACGGCCGTCGCCACCGCCACGGGCGACGACCTCCTCCGCTCCGTCGTCCGCACCGCGCGGGAACACCCCTTCCCCCTTGCCGTCGTGCTGCCCGGCCAGGCCGAATCGGCCCGCTGCCTGACCGGCCACGACGTCACCGTGCCCGCCTACGCCGACCCGCGGTCCGCGGTGCAGGCACTGGCGCACGCCGCGGACCGCACCGACTGGCTCGCCCGCCCGGCGGGAACCCCGGCGGACCTCCGCGGCGTCGACACCCCCCGCGCGACCCGGGCCGTCGCCGAGTACCTCGCCGCCCACCCCGACGGCGGCTGGACCGATCCCGACACCTGCGCCGTCCTCCTGGACTGCTACGGCGTCCCCCAGATCCCGTGGGCATGGGCGCGGAACGAGTCGGATGCCGTCCTGGCCGCCCGCCGGCTCCGCCGCGGGAACGGCGGGGCGGTGCTGAAGGCGTACTGGCCGGGGCTCGTCCACAAGAGCGAGGAACGCGCCGTCCGGCTCGACCTGCGCGACGACGCCCAGGTGGCCGCCGCCTACCGGGACCTGGCCGAGCGCTCCCCCGAAAGGCTCGCCGGCGTCCTCGTGCAGCCCATGGCGCCCGGCGGGGTGGAGCTCTTCGCCGGTGTCGTCCAGGACGCGGTCTTCGGGCCGCTGGTGGTGTTCGGCATGGGCGGCACGGCGACCGAGGTGCTCGCCGACCACGCCGCCCGACTGGCGCCGCTGACCGAACGGGACGTGCACGACCTCGTCGGCGCGCCCCGATGCGCCCCCCTGCTCTTCGGCCACCGCGGCGCCCGACCGGTCGATCTGGAAGGCCTCGGCCGACTCCTGTCGCGGCTGTCCCGGATGGCGGGCGACCTTCCGCAGCTGGCCGAAGCGGATCTCAACCCCGTCATCGCCCGCCCCGACGGCATCGACGTCGTCGACGTCCGCCTGCGGCTGGCACCCGCCCAGGCGTACGACCCCTATCTGCGCCGGCTCCGCTGACCTCCCCGCCGGCCGCCACCCGGACCGTGCCGTCCGCACCGTACGGGGAGCCCGCCACCAGCGGCGGCCGGGGTGCGCCGGGCCGCGAGGGCGAAGGCCGCCCCGCTGCCGGCGCCAGCGCGGCCGAACGGCGCCGGAGCGGCGGCTCGCGTATCCCGCACCGGCGGGGCGGCGCGCGGCATGCTCTGTATAGGCCCCTTGTCCGTACCGCCCGTTTCCCGCAGCCAGGAGGAACCGTGTCCCCCGCAGAACAACCCGACGCGGCGCTCGTGACGGCGCTGGTCGAGGACGCCGTGACGGCGCCCTCCATGCACAACGCCCAGCCCTGGAAGTTCGTCCACCGCACCGGCAGCGGCTCGCTGGCGCTGTACGGCGATCCCGAGCGCACCCTTCCCCACGGCGACCCCGAGCTCCGCGCGCTGCACCTGGGGTGCGGCGCCGCCCTGTTCAACCTGCGCGTTGCCGCCGCCCACCGGGGATGGACCGCCGACGCCCGGCTGCTGCCGGACCCCGGCGACCCCTGGCACCTGGCCGACGTCCTCCTGCACCGGTCCGGCACCCCGGACCAGGCGCTCGCCGACCTCCACCCCGCGCTGCGGCGGCGGCACACCAGCCGCTTCCCGTTCTCCGACGAGAAGATCCCCGAGCCGATCCTCGACGGGCTCTGCTCGGCGGCCCTGCTCGAAGGCTGCCGCCTGATCACGCCCGGAGCCCTCCACGCCACCACGGTGATGGACCTGGTGCACGACGCCGGGTTCCTCGAAGCCGCACACGACGCCGTCCGCGCGGAGATCGCCCACTGGACGCGCACGGGCAGGCCGGATGGGTCACCGGCCGACGGCATCCCCGCCTCCGCGCTCGGGCCGCGGCAGTACGACGTCAGCGCCCCCGTCCGGGACTTCGACGCCGACCGCCAGGTCGCCGGCCGGACCGCGGCCGTCTACGAGAAGCACCCCCAGATCGCGCTGCTCGGCACCGTGGAGGACACGCCCGCGGACTGGCTCCGGGCAGGGCAGGCCATGGAGCGCGTGCTCCTGCAGGCCACCCTCGACGGCCTCGCGACCTCGCTGATGTCGCAGCCGCTCGAATGGCCCGAACTCCGGTCGTCCGCCCGCGATCCCGCCGCCCCGATCGGCTTCGTCGACATGGTGTTCCGCCTCGGCTACGGCCCCGCCGGTACGGCAACCCCGCGCCGGCCGGTGGCCGAGGTCCTCACCTTCGCGTGACACCGCCGTCGCCGTCCTCACCCGCCCGGCCCGCCGCGGGCCTCGCGCCGGCCCGGCCGTGGAGGCCGGGACCTTCGGTCTCGTTCCGGGACTCGGCGGCCCTGCCCCGCCCGCCGCCCCGATGGCAGCGTGGGGAGCGACCGCCCGCGGCGCGAAGGCTGCCGGGCGCGCGAGGAGGATTCATGACGAACACCGCTGCGGGCGTGGACGACGCGCGCCCACGGGCCGGGCGGGACGAGCCGCCGACCGGGCAGGAGCCGCCGGCGGACGGGCCGCCGCAGCGGTGGGAGGCCGGGCTCACCGACGACGAGGCGGCACGGCGCCTCCTCGCCCACGGCCCCAACACGGTCGCCACGGCACGCCCCGTCCCCCTGTACGCCCGCGTGCTGACGCAGCTGCGCGATCCGCTGATCATGGTGCTGCTCGGCGCCATCGCCCTGACCGTGGCGATCGGCGACTACACCGACTCCGCCGTGATCGCCCTGGTGATCGTGGTGAACACGGCCGTGGGTGTCGTCCAGGAGGTGCGTGCGGACCGGGCCGTCGCGGCGCTGACGGCCATGTCGGCACCGACCGCCCGCGTACGCCGGGGCGGTGCCGAGCGGCAGGTCCCGTCCTCGGCGGTGGTGCCGGGCGACGTACTGCTGCTCGGCGAGGGCGACATCGTCCCGGCCGACGCCCGGCTCCTGCGGGCGGCGTCCCTGCTGGTCGACGAGTCCATGCTGACCGGTGAGTCGGTGCCCGTGGACAAGGCCGCAGGACCGGACGGACAGGAGGAGTCGGCGCTCCACGCGGGCACCGTGGTCGTACGCGGCCGGGGAGTGGCATGCGTGACGGCGACCGGAGCGGCCGGCGCCCTGGGCCGGATCGCCGAACTGCTCGACACCCGCCCCCAGCCGACGCCGCTCCAGCACCGGCTGGCCGCCCTGGGACGGGTGCTGGCCGTGGTCGCCGTGGGCCTGTGCCTGGTGTTCTTCGTTCTCGGCCTGGCAAGGGGAACCGCCCCGGGGATCATGGCCGTGACCGCGATCAGCCTCGCGGTGGCGGCCGTTCCGGAGTCCCTGCCGGCCGTCGTCACCCTGGCCCTCGCTCTGGGGGCGCGCCGCATGGCGGCACGGCACGCCCTGGTGCGGCGCCTGCCAGCCGTCGAGACCCTGGGCTCGGTGACGGTACTGGCCACCGACAAGACCGGCACCCTCACGGAGGGCCGGATGGTGGTCGAACGGGTGTGGACGCCGGGGGAGGGCGAAACCGCTTTCACGGGCTCCGGGTACGAGCCCGAGGGTGAGGTCCGCAGGACCTCACCCGGCGGGGACGAGGCGGACCTGGACGACGTACGGGACCTGCTCACCGCGGCCGTCCTCTGCAACGACTCCGGTCTCAAGCCGCCCGAGCCCGGCTCCGGAGACACCTCCTGGTCGGCGCTCGGCGACCCGACCGAGGCCGCCCTGCTCGCCGCGGCGGCCAAGGCGGGATGCCGCAGCCGCGAGGAGTTGCACGCCCCGTACCCCCGGAGGGACGAGGAACCCTTCGACAGCGTCCGCAAGCGCATGACGACGGTGCACGGCACCCCCGAGGGCGACGTGCTCGTCTGCCTCAAGGGCGCGCCCGAAGCGGTCCTCGCCCCCGCCGTCCTGGACGAGGCCCCGCACCTGCTGGACCGTGCGAGGGAGCAGGCGGCGGCCCTGGCCGCCCAGGGCTACCGGGTGCTCGCCGTGGCGTCGGGCCGACGCGAGAGGCTGCCCGCCCGGGCGCGGGACGCCGAGAGCGGGCTGCGACTGCTGGGGCTCGCCGCGCTCGACGACCCGCCCAAGGCGGCGGCGCGCAAGACCCTGGCCGACTGCCGGGCGGCGGGCATCACGCCCGTGCTGATCACCGGCGACCACCCGGCCACGGCCGGGGCGATCGCCGCCCGTGTCGGCCTCGCCGGCGACGCGGACACCGTGGCCACCGGCCGGGCACTGGCGGCCGGGGAGGTGCCCGATCCCACCGGCGTACGGGTCTTCGCCCGCACGAACCCCGAGCAGAAGCTCGACATCGTGCAGGCATGGCAGGCGCGCGGCCACGTCACGGCCATGACCGGAGACGGCGTCAACGACGGTCCCGCGCTGCGCAAGGCGGACATCGGCGTCGCCATGGGCCAACGGGGCACCGAGGTCGCCCGCCAGGCGGCCGACCTCGTGCTCACGGACGACGAACTGTCGACCGTCGTCGCCGCGGTCGAAGAGGGCCGGCGCGTCTACGACAACATCCGCCGCTTCCTCCTCTACGCCCTGGCCGGCGGCACCGCGGAGATCCTCGTGATGCTCGCCGGTCCGGCACTGGGCCTGCCGCTGCCCCTGCGCGCCGGGCAGATCCTGTGGATCAACCTGCTCACGCACGGCCTCACCGGAGTGGCGATGGGCGCTGAGCCGGTCTCGCCCGGGGCCATGCGGCGGCCCCCCAGGCCCCCCGGACAGCACGTCCTGGGCGACGGGCTGTGGCAGCGGATCTGTTTCCTGGGAGCGGTGGTGACCGGCGCGTCGCTCGCCGCCGGTGCCGCCGCCAGAACCCTCGGCGCCCCATGGCAGAGCGTGCTGTTCCTCGCCCTGCTGGCCGCACAGCTCGGTGTGGTGCTGGGCCTGCGCGACCGGCTCCTGAGCCGCGACAACCTCTTCCTCCCGGCCGCCGTGGCGGGATCGGCCGCACTCGCGGCCGCGGCACTCCACCTGCCGTTCCTCCAGGCGGTCCTGCACACCGAACCGCTCGGCTGGGCGGGGGCCGGCACAGCGGCCGCCGTGGGCCTCCTCGGCTTCACCGCCGCGCGCTTCAGCCGACCGGCGTGAGGCCGCCGCCGCTCCGGCCGCCGGGGCGTCCGCACCCGGACCGGGCCTCCGGGCCCTCCGGCAGGGACATACGGCCCCTCCCACGGCGCATCGCCGATCGCCACTCTGAACGAGCCACCCCACCAGCACCCGACCCGGAGGTCCCCATGTCCCGCTTCGTCACCGTCGGTCTCGACGGGTCCCGAGAGAGCCTCGCCGCGGTCGAATGGGCCGCGGAGGAAGCGCGCCGCCGCCGCCTCCCCCTGCGGCTGCTCCACGTGTGGAACCTCGAACCGGATGTGCACACACCGCTGATCGGCCCCGACACCCGGCGCCACTGGGCCGAGCGCGCCCCGCGGACCGCCGCCGAGCAGGTCCGGAAGGACCACCCGGACATCGCCGTCGAGACGGCGCAGCGGTGCGGCGACCCCGCACGGACCCTGTGCGAGGCCGCCCGGGACTCCGAACTGCTCGTCCTCGGCTCCCGCGGACTCGGCGCCTTCACCGGCTTCATGGTCGGTTCCGTCGCGCTGTCCGTCGTCGCCCGCAGCGAGCACCCCGTCGTACTGGTCCGGGCCGATGCGCCGCCCGTGCCGGCGCCCGCACCGAAGCCCCGGACGGAGCGGGGGCGCGGCCGGGCCGTCCTGGGCGTCGACATCGACCACCCGTGCGACGAACTCCTGGAGTTCGCCTTCGCCCACGCGGAACGCCACCGGGTCCCGCTGCACGTCCTGCACACCTGGCAGTTCCCGCCGCTGTCCAGCCCGGAGCCGACGGCGGCCGTCGTCGCACTGCAGGGCGAGGTGGCCGCGGCGAAGGAAGGAGCGCTGACCGAGGTCCTGGCGCAGTGGCGGAACAAGTACCCCGACGTCGCCGTCACCCAGGACTGCCGGCTCGGCCGGCCGGTCCCCGCCCTGCTGGAGGCGGCCCGCGGCGCAGGGCTCGTCGTGGTGGGCCGCCGCAACCGGCGCTCGCGGATCGGCGCGCACATCGGATCGGTGACGCACGCGGCGCTGCACCACTGCTCGGCGCCGGTGGCCGTGGTACCGCACGACTGACGCCCGCCCGCCCCGGTGCCGACGGCCCCCACCCGGCCGTCGGCACCGGCGCATGTGCGGTGCGGCGTGCGGGCGACCGGGACCAACGGCCCTGCCGAGGGCGGCCGGCAAGGCCGTACGGCACGGCGACCGCACCCCGACGGCCCCTGCGCCCCCCTCCGCCCCGCGGCGAGGATCGGATCAGGAAGGCGTCACCGGATCCGCCGGGACGCCCCGCGGACCGTACGGAGGCAGGAATGACCGTGGTGGCAGACGGCGACGTGCACGTCGCCCGCCCGGCATGGGACGGCTTCGAGGGGCGGCGCTGGCGCGAGCGGATCGACGTGCGCGACTTCATCCAGGCCAACTACACCCCGTACGAGGGCGGCGCGGACTTCCTCGCCGGACCGACCGAGCGGACCCTTGCGGTCTGGGGAAAGATCACCGCGCTGTTCCCCGAGGAGCGCCGCAAGGGCGTCCTCGACGTCGACCCCGCCACCCCGTCCTCCATCACCTCGCACGCCCCCGGCTACATCGACCGCGACCGCGAGCTGATCGTGGGCCTCCAGACCGACGCCCCGCTCAAGCGGGCGATCATGCCCAACGGCGGCCTGCGCATGGTGGAGAACAGCCTGCGCGCGTACGGATACGAGCCCGACCCCTTCATCACCCGCGTCTTCGGGACCTACCGCAAGACCCACAACGACGGCGTCTTCGACGCCTACACCCCGCAGATGCGCGCGGCCCGCAAGGCGGGCATCATCACCGGCCTGCCGGACGCCTACGGCCGCGGCCGGATCATCGGCGACTACCGCCGGGTGGCGCTGTACGGCGTGGACCGCCTCATCGCGGCCAAGCGTGCCGAGCGTGCCGCCCTGGACGCCCTGCCCTCCGCGGAACCCGTCATCAGGGACCGCGAGGAACTCGCCGAGCAGATCCGCGCGCTGCAGGAGCTCACCCGGATGGCAGCCGGCTACGGCTGCGACGTCTCCCGGCCCGCCGCGACGGCCCACGAGGCCGTGCAGTGGCTCTACCTCGGCTACCTGGCCGCGGTGAAGGAGCAGAACGGCGCAGCGATGTCCCTCGGCCGCACCTCCACCTTCCTGGACGTGTACCTGCAGCGGGACCTCGCCGCCGGGCTCATCGACGAGAGCCGCGCGCAGGAGCTGGTCGACGACTTCGTGATCAAGCTCCGCATCGTCCGCTTCCTGCGCACCCCCGAGTACGACGAGCTCTTCTCCGGCGACCCGACCTGGGTGACCGAGTCCATCGGCGGCATGGGCACCGACGGGCGGCCGCTGGTCACCCGCACGTCCTTCCGCTTCCTCCAGACGCTCTACAACCTCGGCCCCGCCCCCGAACCCAACCTCACCGTCCTCTGGTCCCCCCGGCTCCCCGACGGCTTCAAGCGGTTCTGCGCCCGCGCGTCCATCGACACCAGCTCCCTCCAGTACGAATCGGACGAGCTGACGCGCCCCCGCACCGGTGACGACACCGCGATCGCCTGCTGCGTCTCCGCCATGGCGGTCGGCAAGCAGATGCAGTTCTTCGGGGCGCGCGTCAACCTGGCCAAGGCGCTGCTGTACGCCGTCAACGGCGGCCGCGACGAGATGACCGGGGAGCAGGTCGCCCCGCCGGCCCCGCCGCTCACCGGCGAGTACCTCGACCACGACGAGCTGGCCGCCGCCTACGACCGCGTCCTGGACTGGCTGGCCGAGACGTACGTGAACGCCCTGAACGTCATCCACTTCATGCACGACAAGTACGCCTACGAGCGCCTGGAGATGGCGCTGCACGACCACCCCGTGCAGCGCACCCTGGCCTGCGGCATCGCGGGCCTGTCCGTGGCGGCCGACAGCCTCTCGGCCGTCAGGCACGCACGCGTCAGGGTGATCCGGGACGACACCGGACTCGCGGTCGACTACGAGGTCGAAGGCGACTACCCGGCGTACGGGAACAACGACGACCGCGCCGACGGCATCGCGGTCGGACTGGTCCGCTCCTTCATGGCCAAGGTGCGGCGCCACCGCACCTACCGGGACGCCGAGCACACGCAGTCGGTGCTCACCATCACCTCCAACGTCGTCTACGGCAAGCACACCGGCAACACCCCCGACGGCCGCCGCGCCGGCCGGCCCTTCGCGCCCGGCGCCAACCCCATGAACGGCCGTGACCTCCACGGCATGGCCGCATCCGCGCTGTCGGTCGCCAAGATCCCCTACGACGAGGCGCGCGACGGCATCTCGCTCACCTCCACCGTCACCCCGGACGGCCTGGGGCGCCACGCCGAGGACCGCGTGCACCACCTCGTCGGCCTGCTGGACGCCTACACGTCCTGCGGCGGCTTCCACATGAACGTCAACGTCCTGGACCGGGCCACCCTGGAGGACGCCATGGAGCACCCCGAGAAGTACCCGGACCTGACCATCCGCGTGTCGGGATACGCCGTCAACTTCGTCCGGCTCACCCGCGAACAGCAGCGGGACGTCATCAGCCGCACCTTCCACGAGGCGACATGACCCGCCGGCACCCCGCACCCCCCGACCGGCCCCGGCCGGGCCGCCCCGCCGCCGACGGTGTGACAGGCCGTGTCCACTCCTGGGACCTGTCCACCGGCGTCGACGGGCCCGGCACCCGCTACGTGCTCTTCACCAGCGGATGCCCGCTGCGCTGCCTGTACTGCCAGAACCCGGACACCTGGCACCTGCGCGACGGCCGCACGGCCACCGCGGACGACGTCGTGGCGGACATCGCGACGTACCGCCCGTTCCTCACCGCGGCCGGCGGGGGAGTGACCCTCAGCGGAGGCGAACCGCTCCTCCAGCCCCGCTTCACGGGCCGGATCCTGCGGGGCTGCAAGGAGCTGGGGCTGCACACCGCACTGGACACCTCCGGCCTCCTCGGCGCACGTGCCGACGACGGCCTGCTCGCCGACACCGACCTGGTGCTCCTCGACATCAAGTCCTTCGACGTTCCGACGTACCGCCGGCTCACCGGCGGCGACCTCGCCCCCACTCTGACCTTCGCCGCACGCCTCAACCGCCTCGGTGTCGCCACCTGGATCCGGTACGTCCTCGTTCCCGGCTGGACCGACGACGAGGAGGCCGTCGACGGCCTGGCGGCCTTCGCCGCCGGGCTGGAGAGCGTGCAGCGTGTGGACGTCCTGCCGTTCCACACGCTCGGCGCGCCCAAGTACGAGGCCCTGGGCATCCCGTTCCCCCTCCGCTCGACCCCCGCGCCCGACGCGGGGCTCGTCGAGCGCGTCAAGGAGCGGTTCCGGGCCCGCGGCCTGCGCGCCGACTGAACAGCACGCCGCACCGACACCGTCCCCCGCCCCACCGAACCAGGGAGCTCCCATGGCGAAGCCGCACAGCGGTTCGCGGACCCTCGCACAGAACGCCCCGTCCGACACCGCCGTCGCCGTGAACCGGCTGGTCGACAACGCCTCCAAGGCGCTGGCCGACTACGACTCCTTCACCCAGGAGCAGATCGACCGCATCGTCGCCAAGGCGTCCGTGGCGGCTCTCGACCAGCACACCGCCCTCGCGAGGCTCGCCGTGGAGGAGACCGGCCGGGGCGTCTTCGAGGACAAGGCCGCGAAGAACATGTTCGCGTGCGAGCACGTCACCCACAGCATGTCCCGCTCGAAGACCGTCGGCGTCATCTCGCGCGACGACGTCGACGGCGTCATCGAGATCGCCGAGCCCGTGGGCGTCGTGTGCGCGGTCACGCCGGTCACCAACCCGACGTCGACCACCGTCTTCAAGGCGCTGCTGGCGCTGAAGACGCGGAACCCGGTCGTCTTCGCCTTCCACCCCTCCGCACAGGAGTGCAGCGCGCAGGCCGCGCGGATCGTCCGGGACGCGGCCGTGGCCGCCGGCGCTCCCGAGCACTGCGTCCAGTGGATCGAGTCGCCCTCCGTCGAGGCGACCCGCCTCCTCATGCACCACCCCGGAGTCGCGCTGATCCTGGCGACCGGCGGCAACGCCATGGTCAAGGCCGCCTACTCCGCGGGGAAGCCCGCCGTGGGCGTCGGCGCGGGCAACGTCCCCGCCTACGTCCACCGAAGCGCCGACCTGCGTCGGGCGGTCAACGACCTCGTGCTGTCCAAGTCCTTCGACAACGGCATGATCTGCGCCTCCGAGCAGGCCGTCATCCTCGACTCCGACATCTACGACGACGCCCTGGACGAGTTCCGCGCCCTCCGCGCGTACCTCGCGACGCCCGAGGAGAAGCACAAGCTCGAGAGCTACCTCTTCCCGCCCGGCCCGGACGGGCGCCGAGGGCGCGTGAACCCGGCGGCGGTGGGCCAGAACCCGGGGTGGATCGCCGAGCAGGCGGGCTTCACCGTGCCGGTCGAAACCTCCCTCATCCTCGCCGAGGCACCCCACGTCGGTCCGGACGAGCCGCTGACCCGCGAGAAGCTCTGCCCCGTCCTCACCGTCCTCCGCGCGACCGGCGAACAGGCCGGATTCGACCTGGCAGCCGACATGGTGGCCTTCCACGGGCAGGGCCACAGCGCCGTCATCCACACCGCCGACCCGGCCCTGGCCGAAAGCTACGGGCGCCGCATGAAGACCGTCCGCATCATCGTCAACTCCCCCTCCTCGCAAGGCGCGATCGGCGGCATCTACAACCGCCTCCTGCCCTCGCTGACCCTCGGCTGCGGCTCATGGGGCAGCACCTCGGTCTCCGACAACGTCTCGGCCGCCCAGCTGCTCAACATCAAGCGCGTGACGACACGGCAGAACAACCTCCAGTGGTTCAAGGTGCCGCCGAAGATCTACTTCGAGCCGCAGGCCGTCCGCTACCTCGCCTCGATGCCCGGTGTGCACCGGGTCACCGTCGTCACGGACTCCACCATGACCCGGCTCGGCTACGTCGACCGCGTCACCCGCGTCCTGGCGCAGCGGCCGGAGCCCGTGACCGTCCAGGTGATCGACGACGTCCTGCCCGAGCCCAGCATCGAGTCCGTCCAGCGGGGCGCCGCCCTGATGCGCGACTTCCGGCCGGACACGATCATCGCCCTCGGAGGCGGCTCCCCGATGGACGCGGCCAAGGTGATGTGGCTGCTCTACGAGCACCCCGACGTCGACTTCGCCGACATGCGCCAGAAGTTCTCCGACATCCGCAAACGCGCCTTCCGCTTCCCCGCGCTCGGAGAGCGGGCCCGGCTCGTGTGCGTCCCCACCACCTCCGGCACCGGCGCCGAGGTGACCCCCTTCGCCGTCATCTCCGACCCGGCGACCGGCAAGAAGTACCCCCTCGCCGACTACGCCCTCACCCCGAGCGTCGCGATCGTCGACCCCGTGCTCACCGCCGGCCTCCCGGCGTCGCTCGCGGCCGACAGCGGCTTCGACGCCCTCACCCACGCCACGGAGGCGTACGTCTCCGTCTACGCGAACGACTTCACCGACGGCCTCGCACTGCACGCCATCGCACTCGTCTTCCGGAACCTGGAGGCATCCGTCACCGGCAGCGGCGCCCGGCAGCGCAAGGCGCGGGAGAAGATGCACAACGCCGGCACCATCGCCGGCATGGCCTTCGGCAACGCCTTCCTCGGCATCGTCCACGCCATGTCCCACACGCTCGGAGCCACGTTCCACATCGCCCACGGGCGGACCAACGCGATCCTCCTGCCCCACGTCATCCGCTACAACGGGTCCGTCCCCACCAAGCTCACCGGCTGGCCGAAATACGAGAGCTACCAGGCGCCCGAGCGCTTCCAGGACATCGCCCGCGCCCACGGCCTGCCCGCCGCCACCCCGGCGGAGGGGGTCGCCTCCTACGCCGCCGCCGTCGAGCGCCTGCGCGACGCCGTCGGCATCGAACCCTCGTTCCGCGCGCTCGGCGTCGACGAGACCGCCTTCATCACCGGGCTTCCGCGCCAGGCCCTGAACGCCTACGAGGACCAGTGCGCCCCCGCCAACCCGCGCATGCCCATGCTCGACGACATGGAGGAGATCATGCGAACCGCCTACTACGGGGCACCGGAGGTGTAGGCCCGGCCCGGACCGAGCATCCGAAAAGGAGGGCCATCCGGCCCTGGCCCTCCGACCCCGGTCGAGGGCAGGCTGCTGGAGGGACCCCGAGCCCGGGGCCGGAAAAGGAATGACGGAGCTGCATGATGACGGACACGACCGCCGGCGTACCGACGCGAGGACCGGTCAAGGTCTTCCTCCTCGACGACCACGAGGTGGTACGCCGCGGCGTGCACGACCTGCTGGACGCCGAGCCCGACCTGGAGGTGGTCGGGGAAGCCGGCACCGCCGAGCAGGCCCTCGCCCGCGTCCCCGCCCTGCGTCCCGACGTGGCCGTCCTGGATGTCCGGCTGCCCGACGGCGACGGCGTGAGCGTCTGCCGCGAACTGCGCTCCCGCATGCCGGAACTCCACTGCCTGATGCTGACCTCCTTCGACGACGAGGAGGCGCTCCTCGACGCGATCATGGCCGGTGCGTCGGGATACGTCCTGAAGCAGATCACCGGCACGGACCTGGTCTCGGCCGTGCGCACCGTCGCCTCCGGGCAGTCCCTCCTGGACCCCGGCGCGACCGCCCGCGTGATGGCCCGGCTGCGGGGCGGCGCCCCGCAGAAGGAGGAGCAGCCGGGGCTCGCCGGGCTCACCGAGCGGGAGCGCGACATCCTCGCCCTGGTGGGGGAGGGCCTGACCAACCGGGAGATCGGCAAGCGCCTCTACCTCGCCGAGAAGACCGTCAAGAACAACATCTCCCGCCTGCTGGCCAAGCTCGGCGTCGAGCGCCGCGTCCAGGCCGCCGTCCTGGCCACCCAGCTGTCCGAGCGGAACCAGGACGCCAAGGCGCCTCGCTGAGGCAGGCCGCGGCACAGGGGTGGGGGGGGGGGGGGGGGGGGGGGGGGGGGGGGGGGGGGGGGGGGGGGGGGGGGGGGGGGGGGGGGACG